>NZ_LAPT01000112.1 GCF_003194385.1 Pokkaliibacter plantistimulans | reverse complement strand
CGCTTTTTCGCCTGTTTCTTGTGCCCTCTGGGTATTTCCTTGTCTCGGCGGCCTCGATAACGTTTTTCAACAGCCTGTTAAGGTGTTCTGAAGACTGACTGATCGGCTCTTATTTGGAGAATGTCTGCATGACCTCACCGTGCAGGGCCGACGGGTAGAGTGGCGTGAAGGAGGCGCTGTACGGATGGATATGTGCTTCCCGAATACCCCTGCCGCTCTGACTCCTCATTATCTGAGCGTTTATTCAGGCACTGTTTGGCATCGTTGAGACCTCAATCTCATGGCAACCCCATTAGAGCAAACGGACATCACCAGCATGCTGGCAAAGGCACAGGACAAGCAAAGAGAGTTTGCCTTTTCGCGCAGCGATTTTGATCGCTTGCGGCAGATGCTTTATGACGCTGCGGGCATCAGTCTGGCTGAATATAAAATGGATATGGTCTACAGCCGCCTGACCCGCCGTCTGCGAGACCTGAAGCTGTCTTCCTTCGCTGACTATCTAAGCCATCTGGAGGCACATCAGGGCGAGCTGGGCAATTTTATCAACGCCATGACGACCAATCTCACAGCGTTCTTTCGTGAACCGCATCACTTTGATTATCTGACCAACGAATACCTTCCCGCCCGGCAGGCTACAGGGCAGCAACAGATTCGCGTGTGGTCGGCGGGCTGCTCTACCGGTGCTGAGCCCTACAGCATCGCCATCGCGTTACGTAACCATCCGGACATCGACACCCGCCAGTGGCCGATCAGCATGATTGCGTCGGATATTGATTCCAATGTGCTCAATGTGGCGCGTGCTGGCGTCTACGATCTGCCTCGCATTGACGGTATAGACGAAGCGCTGCGAAAGCGCTGGTTTCTGCGTGGCAAGGGTGAAAACGCCGGGATGGCAAGGGTGAAGCCAGAACTGCAGGCCATGCTTGATTTTCGCCTGATCAATCTGACGCGTCCCTGGCAGCTGAATACCCGTTTGGAGCTGATCTTTTGCCGCAACGTCATGATTTATTTCGATCCGCCTACGCAGTGTCGCATTCTGGAAGGGATGGCTGATCATCTGGTCGAAGGGGGATTACTGTTTGTCGGGCATTCCGAGTCACCCACCCGGGTCACGGATCGATTCGAGCTCATCGGCAAAACGATCTATCGAAAGCGCTGACGATGCCAGTGATAGCTTCGCGCAATTTCGCGCCTGTTCGACAACCCGGTATGGCGGCTCCTGTCATCAAGCTGCATCCCGGCGATTTTTACGTCACCAGTCAGGATGAGTGCCTGATGACCGTGCTGGGCTCCTGCGTTTCGGTGTGTATGTATGATCCGTGTGCCGGAATCGGGGGGATGAACCACTTTATTCTGCCCGACAGTCAGGATGACACGGTTGCAACCACCAGCCGCTATGGCAGCTACGTCATGGAGGTATTGATGAATGCGCTTCTGCACCTGGGGGCAGATCGCAGCCAGCTGCGGTTGAAGATCGTTGGCGGAGCGCAGGTTATCCGCTTTCAGCGCCAGATAGGGGAAATGAATATTGCCTTTGCCAAACATTATGCCGATGCGGAGCAGCTGAATGTGGTATCAGCCGATATTGGCGGCAAGCGTCCCCGCAAGGTGCTGTTCTTCCCGGCGGGCGGCCGTTTACTGGTTAAAAAGCTGCAGCAGATTGATCAGGATGATCTGGCAGCGCAGGAGCGTCTGCTGCAGGCAAGAATCAAGCGTCGTTTGAATCTTGGCGATATCGAATTGTTCTGAGAGTGCACAGGGCAACGGATGGGTTACCAGCAGGTGCTGACGTTGCCGGGCCGGCTTTTATAGCCAGCCGGTGCGCTTGGAGAGAGTAGATGATTAAGGTACTGATCGTAGACGACTCGGCAGCCATTCGTGCCTTGCTGCGAGATATCATCAGACAGGACAAGGAACTGCAGCTGGTCGCTGAGGCCGGTGACCCTTATGAGGCGCGGGAGCTGATCAAGGTACACAACCCGGATGTATTGACGCTGGATGTGGAAATGCCCCGCATGGATGGGATCACTTTTCTCAAGAACCTCATGCGCCTGAGACCCATGCCGGTCATCATGTTGTCTACACTGACCACCAAAGGCGCGGAAATTGCCATCGAGGCACTGGAAAGCGGTGCCATTGACTGTCTGGCCAAGCCACGACTGCTCAGTGATGGCAATCTGGAAGCCTTCGCCTGGGAGCTGATCAGTCGCCTGAAGGCGGCGGCCAGTTCACGACGGTTTCTGATGCAGCGCAAAGCACTTGCTGAAGCGCAGGCGCTGAACTGGCAATGCCCGGAGCCTCTGAGGCGCCAGCAGATTCTGGCTATTGGTGCCTCCACTGGCGGTACGGAAGCCATCAGGGATGTGCTGATGGCGATTCCGCAGCAGTGCCCGCCTATTGTGATTACCCAGCATATCCCACCGATGTTCAGTGCCCGCTTTGCCAATCGCCTGGATGGCTGCTGTCGCATGCATGTGCAGGAGGCAACGGACGGGCAGGTGCTCCAGCCGGGCAATGCCTATATTGCGCCGGGCGATTACCACATGCGCCTGCATCGTTATGCGGGGCGGATGATGATCCGTCTTGATCAGGGTGATCCGGTCAATCGTCACCGCCCTTCAGTGGATGCCATGTTCGATTCGCTGCTGGACGGCAAAACCGAAAATGTAACAGCGATGTTGTTAACTGGAATGGGGCGCGATGGCGCACAGGGCCTGAGGCAGTTATTCGATAACGGTGCCTACACCCTGGCTCAGGATGAGCAGAGCAGTATGGTCTGGGGGATGCCCGCTGCAGCAGTACAGCTGGGCGCGGTGGCTGCGGTGTTGCCTCTGTCGCAGATGGCGAGCGCTGTGATTGAGCACTGGAAGCAACTTGCCGCAATGAGTGTGTAACCCGTCAAACAGATGGACTGCGGCGTCGGACTGTTCCACTGACGATGCAGAGGTAAAGGGGAATCTGGAATGCCGAATAAATTGATGCAATGGACCGGGGCTGCACTCATGCTGGTGGTCATGGCCAGCGTTTACTTTGCTGCCCCCATGTGGCTGACGCTGCTGTTTGCGGCGGTGGCACTGTTGCTTTCTATCGTACTGGCGCTGACGACATCACCGGCTGTTGCCACTCCGCCGTTGCCACAGGCTGAGACGACGTCGGCTTTAGCGCCTGTCAAAGCGCTGCGCGAAGTGGGCAAGCTGTTGCAGGGAGAGTCTGGCCTGATTGACAGTGAACTGCAGCGAGTACGTCGACTGGTGAGTGATGCCGTGAGGACCCTGAACAACAGCTTTCGCAGTGTGGAGCAGCTCTCCAGTCAGCAGAATGATGCCATCAGCTATGCCATGTCAGGCAGTGCTGACAGTCACAGCGGCAACTCCATGAAGGCGTTCACCCGCAATGTGGGCACGGTATTTGAGGAGCTAAGTGAGGTTCTGGAGCAGGTCTCGGCTAACAGTCAGGAAACCGTGACCAACATTGATGACATGATGGTCAAGCTTGATGGCATCTTCCAGTTGATCGAGAACGTCGAAAAGCTGGCGGGGCAAACCAACTTGCTGGCGCTCAATGCCAGTATCGAAGCGGCACGGGCAGGCGAAGCGGGGCGTGGGTTTGCGGTTGTGGCAGATGAGGTAAGATCACTGTCGGTCAGCTCGGCCAAGCTCAACAGCGAAATTCGCGAACGGGTGAATGATGCCCGAACGACTATTGAGCAGTTGAAGTCCACCGTCAGTCGGGTTGCCCGCAGTGACACAGCGGAAAGCAGTCAGCGCCGGGCAGAAATGCAGCAGATGCTGGAGGGTGTTGACGCGCTCAATGCAGAGTTGAATCGCCAGATGCAGGTGGTCGGCCACACGGCCAACGATATCCATGCAGCGGTTGCCAATGCAATCCGTGCCCTGCAGTTTGAAGACATTACCCTGCAGACTGTCGAGACGGCTGCCTTCCATGTGCAGGCGTTGTCACAGGCTGCCGATGTGTTGCAGAAAAATAGTGGCTCTGTCGAAGAGCTGCTGGCGCAGTGCAAGGATATCCATCAGCGCAGCCAGCAGCGGCACAAGGTCAAGCCTGTCAGCCAGCAATCCATGGCAGCGGGAGAAGTTGAGCTGTTCTGATCTGCTTTACTCGTCCTGTTCTGGATATCGCCGCATGTGGATGACACGGTGGCGATATCAGCCTCCCTTTTCCCCACTCATGCTCCCAGCCTCTCGCTTTCTCTTATTAGCAGCCACCATGTGTAAGCGGCTGCAATGAATTGATTTGTTTAACTTGTTTAGTTGTGTTACCAATTGCGGCGCGAAAAATAACTCAACTGTCGTCATTTTGTGATGTGAGAGCCGCCATGGTGTTACAACTCTTCCCTGTCTGGGCCGTCCTGCTGTCCTTGCTGGCCTTTTTCCAACCTGCTTTATTTGTGCCGCTGAAGGGCCAGATCGTGCCTTTGCTGACAGTGATTATGCTGGCGATGGGTCTAACCCTGACGCCGAGGGATTTCTCCAATGTGATGAAAAATGCCAAGGCTTTGGGCACCGGTGTATTGCTGCAGTTTCTGATCATGCCGGTTGCGGCCTGGCTGGTTGCCAAATTGTTCGGTTTTGATGCAGATCTGACCGTGGGCATGCTGCTGGTAGGCAGCGTGGCAGGTGGAACCGCTTCTAACGTTATGTGCTATCTGGCCAAGGGTGATACGGCGCTGTCTATTTCAATGACGGCTATTTCCACCCTGATCGGTGTCTTCCTGACGCCTGTGCTGGTAGCGTCACTGATCGGCCAGAGCGTTGATGTGCCGGTGCAGCCTATGCTGATCAGCCTGATGCAGGTCGTCTTTGCTCCTGTGGCCATTGGCGTGATCGTCAATGTACTGTCGCCACGCTGGGTGCGTAAGGCCGAGCCGTTGCTTCCCTACGTTTCCATGATTGCCATCGTCATGATCATCGCCGTTGTGGTTGCTCTGAATGCGGGCAAGCTGGCGGAAGTGGGTGGTGTCGTAGCGCTGGCGGTGATCCTGCACAACAGCATTGGTCTGATGCTGGGTTACGGCGTTACAGCGTTGCTGGGCTTTGATCGCAAGGTCTGCAGAACCATTGCTTTTGAGGTGGGTCTGCAGAACTCCGGTCTGGCCACTGCACTGGCGATGAAGTTCTTTACGCCGGTAGCCGCGCTGCCCGGCACACTGTTCAGCGTATGGCACAATATTTCTGGCTCCTTGCTGGCGGGATACTGGAGCCGCAAGCCATTAGAAGGTGATGTTGAGGCTGACAAAAGTACGGTCGGTCAGTCAGGTTGATGCCAGAGCTTGCTGTGACGTGTGAAGCCAGGGGAAGGTGCAGATATGCGCAAAGAGCTCAGAGAAAAAATCATCGACACCTGTAATCAGAAAATGGAAAGAAAGGGTTCAGAGGTCGGGTTGTCTTTTTATGCCTTCTTCAAAAACAGGAATGATCAGCCTGATGTTCTTATGGAGGCTGCCCGCTGGTGGATCGAAACTCATCAGTTAGACCACTTCGAGAAGGCCAGCAAGATAAGGGAGATGGTTGCGGCGGGTATTTAGAGCGTGCCGCGATCTAACTCCGCGCTGTCAGGTGCTGGCTGACAGCGTCGTAAGCCAGGGAATGGACAAGTAACAAACGTAATAAAAAACCCTCGGTGGCTGTGTCATCGAGGGTTTTTTCTTGAATAGAAAGGTGGTTATTCGTCGTCAGGGCCGGGCGGAAACTGCTTGTTGATTTGCTCCACGATGCTCTGTGCCTGTTCATTGCCATTCCTGGCAGAAAGTCGATACCACTTGATGGCCTTTTTAATGTCCCGGGTGGTTCCCTGACCATTCTGATAGAGAATCGCCAGATTCAGCTGCGCCAGTGCATATTGCTGGCTGGCGGCCAGACCATACCATTTGAAGGCCTGCTGATAGTCCTGTGAGGTGCCGGCGCCGTTGGCATACATCCAGCCGACGTTGTATTGCGCCACAGGCAGACCTTGCTCTGCTGCGCGCTTATACCACTTGAATTCCTTCTCAGGGTTTTTGCTGACGACCTTGCCGGCACCAAACATCTGACCAAGAGTAAATTGCGCTTCGGCGGAACCCTGATCGGCGGCACGGGTGAACCAGCTGACGGCTTCACTGTCGTCCTGCGGTACGCCTTTACCTTCAGAGTAAAGCTGACCCAGGGTGAACATGGCAGGCGGGAAGTTCTTCTTGGCTGCCTGACGATAGACGGCGATGGCTTCGTCCATATCCACCGGCAAACCCTGACCTTCTTCGTACATTTTGCCGATGCGGAAGAGGGCGTTCAGATCCCCCTGACGGGCGGCCAGCTGATACCATTTCAACGCTTGCTGGCCGTCTTTTTTCACGCCGTCACCTGTCAGGTACATGCTGGCCAGATTCACCTGCGCTCCCACATGATCCTGTTCGGCCGCTTTCTTGAACCAGCCGGCGGCCAGTTTGAAGTTCTGTTTTACGCCGGTGCCATTCATGAACATCACACCGATGTTGTACTGGGCGCTGACCAGATCCTGCTTGGCAGCGCGCTCATACCAGATGGCCGCCTTGCTGTATTTCTGCTGTGAATACAGCACGCTGGCCAGCGCGTACTGGGCATTGGCCAGACCCTGTTTGGCAGCGTCGGTATACCATTTCTGGGCTTCATTGATGTCCTGTGGGACGCCACGGCCGTTTTGATACATCAGACCAAGGTTGAACTGGGCAACCGCATTGCCCTGATAGGCCGCCATACTGAACCATTTATAAGCCTCGACCGGATCAGGCTGAATGCCGAGGCCGAACAGATTAACTTCACCGAGGTCGGTCTGTGCCTCAACTTTGCCGCCATCGGCCGCCATGGTCAGCCATTTGATGGCTTCGGAGTAATCGGGGGAGGTCACTTCACCACTCAGATACCAGCGGCCCAGCTTGTACTGGGCGTCGCTGTCACCTTTCTCAGCGGCCTGACGGTAGTACTGGGTCGCCTGGGTATAGTGTCCGGCTGCCTTGGCAGCATCTCCCTGTTCCACCAGACTGGCCGCCCAGCTACTGGAGCTGACCGCCAGTAGCAGAGCGCATGTAAGCAAGCTGGTTCTCATAGATTGGATCCTTAAATTGCTGTTTAACGCGGCAGCGCGACGAACATCATTTAATAGCGCTGCTTTCGTGGTCTTCGCCTCTCCATCCCCAGCAGTTAATAGTCATCAACGCCGGGGATATAAAGGGCTGACTCTGCTGACCATGGCGTCAGAGCGTGCCACACGCCGCTGCATCCCCTGTCAGGCCCAGTTCGCGAGATCGTGAACACGTTCTCAGCCCAACAGCGCGCGATAGAGCTGATTCAGTTGAGGCTCGAAACGGGCAATGATCTGCTCCCGGCGCAGTTTAAGCGTAGGCGTCAGGCATTGATTGTCCACGCTCCACATCACATCCGTCAGAATGACCTGCTTGACCTTGGCAAAACCCGGGACCGCATTGAGATGGCTGTTGAGGCGACGTGCCAGCTTGCTTCGCATTTCCTGTGTGGGACTGTTTATCAGTGAAGCGTCCCAGCCCTCGTCCTTGCACAACGTTTTCCAGTGGTCAGGGTTCACCACGATCAGTGCCGTCACAAAGGCTTTGCCATCACCGTAGACCATGACCTGTTCGACCACGGGATCAAGGGCCATGCTTTGCTCCAGATCACTGGGGGCAATGTTCTCGCCATTGGACAACACCATGATGTCTTTGGCACGACCCATGATATGCAGCCTGCCTTTGTGATCGAGGCGCGCCAGATCACCTGTCCGCAGCCAGCCTTCTTCGTCGAAAATGGCAGCACTGGCGTCATCATGTTTCCAGTAACCGAGCATGACGCTGTCACCCTTGATCAGCAGCTCCTGATTATCGCCAAACTTGATCTGCAGATGGGGCAGGGGCTTGCCGACACTGTGGGGGTGATTGGTATCCAGATGGTTGACGGCCACGACCGGGCTGCATTCGGTCAGACCGTACCCCTGCAGCAGATCAAGGCCCAGGCTGCAGAATACCTCTGCCAGTTCATTGGCCAGTGCCGCGCCACCGCTGACGGCCAGGCGCAGTTTGCCACCGAAGGCTTGCATCACTGCCTGATTGACCTTGGGCACCAACACCGGCGCCAGCAGGCACAATGGGTGCCAGCGCTGTTCACCTTGCTGATACATAAACTGGCGCCAGCCAGCCTTGATGGCCAGATTGAACAACCAGCGTTTGCGTGGCTGCTGATTGAGACTGTCCGCTACCTTGCGATAGAAACGCTCGAACAGTCGGGGAACAGCGATGAGAACGGTTGGGCAGACCTGCTTCAGATCATGTGCCAGGGTTTCAATGCCACGGGCATGCGCCACGCTGGCACCGATCATCATCGGAATGTAGTAGCCTGCGGTGCGCTCCAGCATGTGTGACAGTGGTAGCACGGAAAGAAATTTATCTTCCTCATAGGCATCAATAATTTCCAAAACAGCAGAGGCATCGCTCAGAATGTTGCGGTGGCTGAGTTTGACGCCTTTGGCCAGGCCAGAAGTGCCGGAGGTGTACACAATAGTGGCGAGGGCATCGGTATCGGTCTGCAGGTTTTGATAGCTGACGGGCGTTGAAGTGTCATCCTCTGTGCCCAGCCAGTCCTCCAGCGCCATGACGTCACTATGTTCGTTGGGCTGCTGCGACAGTACACGCTTTAAATCAGGCGCATCCAACTGCATATCTTGCAGTTGTTGCCACTGATTAGCGGTGCTCAACAGTAACAGCCGGGTGTTGGTTTCCCTGAGAATGTGGGCGACATTACCGGGCCGGTCATTGACGTAAAGAGGGACAGTGACTAGCCCAAGACCCAGTGCGGCGAGATCGAACAGTACCCAGTCGAGGGAGTTCTTGAGCATGATGGCCACCCGGTCACCGGGCTGCAAACCCTCTCGCAGGAAGGCCTGCTGCCAGCGTGCAGCGGCATCATGGACTGCCTGCCAGCTGAGAGAATGCCACTGGCGGGTCGAAGGCTGATGAATCCAGTAGGCAATACCCTCTGCCTGATTACGTTTTACTCGTTCCATGAACAGCGCAGGGATGGTGTCGGCCTGGCTGAAATAGATAACGTTTTTAGTATGCATGGCACTGTTTTTGTGAGTTCAACGGACAGCAACTCGTTGAAGTGGAACGATTAAGGAATGCTTACGGTGCAGTTTCTGGCGCTGAAGAGTAACAGAGTCGAAGTGTAATGCAATCGACTCGGACGGGTCGCTGAAAGCGCATTCAGAGACCTGATAAATGACAGATTTCAAGCTGAAAGGAGTGATGTGTGAGCCAGTACGATTTTGATCTGTTTGTCATTGGTGCCGGATCGGGTGGTGTGCGTGCTTCGCGTATGGCTGCTGGCTTGGGTGCCCGCGTTGCGATGTGTGAAGACCGCTATATGGGCGGAACCTGTGTCAATGTCGGTTGCGTACCGAAAAAGTTGTATTCCTATGCGGCGCACTACGGTCATGACTTTCATGACGCCGCTGGCTTTGGCTGGGAGCTGGAGCAGCCCAGATTCAACTGGGCCACACTGCGTGACAATAAAAAGAGCGAGATCAGCCGTCTGAATGGCATTTACCGGAATATGCTGGGCAATGCAGGTGTAGAACTGATCGACGGCCGCGGCTCGCTGGTGGATGAGCACACCGTCAGGGTGGGAGACAAAACCTACACCAGCGAACGTATTCTGGTGGCCACTGGCGGCTGGCCGTTTATCCCTGACATTCCTGGTCGGGAGCTGGCCGTCAGCTCCAACGAAATTTTCGATCTGGAACGCTTTCCTCAACGGATTGTGATCGTCGGTGGGGGGTATATTGCCGTGGAGTTTGCGTCCATCTTCGCAGGGCTGGGAGCTGAAACGCATTTGCTGTATCGCGGCGAGTTGTTCCTGCGCGGTTTCGATCAGGAGATTCGTGAATACGTCGCCACTGAAATGGCCAAGAAAGGTGTCAGACTGCATTTCAATACGGATGTGACTGAGTTGTCACAAACCTCACTGGGAATTCAGGTGAGCACGGGTAATGGCCCTGCACTCCATGCCGATCAGGTGCTGTACGCGACGGGCCGAGTTGCCAATACTCAGGGTCTGGGGCTGGAGGCCGCGGGGGTAGCCCTGGATAACAAAGGTGCGATCAAGGTCAACAACCAGTTCCAGACCTCTGTACCTTCCATCTACGCGCTGGGAGATGTTATTGACCGCGTGCAGCTGACGCCGGTGGCGTTGGCGGAAGGCACCTTCCTGGCCCATCATCTGTACGGGGAAGGGCGCCCTGAGCCCGACTACGACAACATTCCCACGGCGGTATTCTGTCATCCCAATATTGGCACCGTGGGCTTGAGTGAGGAGCAGGCCAGAGAGCGCTATGGCAACATCAAGGTCTTCCGTTCAGAGTTCCGGCCCCTGCGTCATACCCTGAGTGGCAGTGATGAACGCTGTTTGATGAAGCTGATCGTCGATTCCGCAACTGATAAGGTTGTCGGTGTGCACATGGCAGGAGCGGAGGCCGGGGAGATCATCCAGGGTATCGGTATTGCACTGAAAGCCGGTGCCACCAAAGCGGTGTTTGATGCCACGATGGGTATCCATCCCACTGCGGCAGAAGAGTTTGTCACGATGAGAACACCTGCGCGCTAATCAACATTTTTGCATTTGAGGCGGCTTAAGGCCGCCTGTTGTTTTTAAATCACATTTCAACGCGTACTTATCTTCAATGTGCTTTCATTGGTGATCTCAATCTGCAGAGAGGAGCATCCTCGAAGTGGTTGTTTGAAGTGCCATGGATCTCATCATGACGCCCCTTTTTCATTGCACATTTTCTATCGGCATTTATGCTTGTTGAGCTGTATCGGTTTTGATCAACAGGTGACTATTTTCAGACTCTAGTACAACGAATGCGGAAGGGAGACAGGGCTGTGGCGTATCAGGTCGAGCAGAAGGTGGAAGGCGAGTGGTCTACCCTTTGGGTGATGGACGCAACCTTCCTGCCACGTACTTTTGCCAATGCAGAAGCTGCTCAGGAGGCATTGTTCCGTTATCGGCGACAGAAGCTCTTTACGCCTGCACCTCTGGGTAACTTCCGAATTCTTGCCAGAAACCAGCATCACATCATGCTGGACTATCTTCGTGTCTATCAGCGGCTGCATGCGGAGATGCCTTCGAGACGGCATCTCACCTCGCCTGCGTTACTCGACTACTCCAAAAACCTGCTGAGGCTGCACCTGATCCGTTTGCATCAGGAGTTGGGTGAAGCCCTGTCTTATGCGGATGTCATTAGTTATTTCGAGCCTGATCTGGCTGATGCCGAGGCTGATGACGCCGACCAGCTTGAAAAGCAAACGCCGCCCCAACGTAAAAGAGCCTAAGGACATCACTTTAAATCTATGGAAAAAGTTGTAGCCATCTGGTCCAGCGTGAACTGGCAGAATCTGTTGGCATTGGCTTGGTTTTTAATCTGTTTCAGGGGTTATACCCACTACGCCATTCACAAAACCCGTACTACTGCCAGTCTGGCCTCCATCATGCATCTTTATCGCTATGACTGGATGAAGCGCATGCTGGAGCGCGATAACCGCATTGCAGATATGAGTCTGATTGCCAATCTGGAGCGCAGTGTATCGTTCTTTGCGTCTTCGACCATGCTGATCGTGGCGGGTATTCTGACGCTGATGGGAACTTCGGAGAAAGCGCTCAATTTGTTGCATGACCTGCCTTTGGTGCAGCCCTCGACCCAGGCAGAGGTGGAGCTCAAGTTGCTGGTCATGATCTGCCTGTTTGTTTATGCCTTTTTCAAATTCACCTGGAGTCTGCGCCAGTATGGTTTTTGCTCGGTGCTGATCGGTGGTGCGCCGATGCCGCGAGACCTCAGTGTCAGCGATAAGGAGCGGCAGATACTGGCTGCCCGCGCAGCGAAGATTTGCTCCATGGCTGCCAATAACTTCAATTTTGGTCTGCGTTCCTATTACTTCGGTCTGGCATTGTTGGGCTGGTTTATCAGCCCCTGGTTACTGATGTTTTCGGCTACGCTGGTGGTATACGTGCTGTATCAGCGTGAGTTCCGCTCCAGTACGTTACAGGAGTTGGTCACCAGCGATCCAAGCCGCATTTGATCGCTACTGCCCGTTTCTCTCTGCACGTTGAATTTTTTCTGCCTGCCTCAGGTCTTGAAACCTGATTCCTGATCCCCATCTTGGCAGTCACTTAAATTTGCTGGCTCGCTTCCATAGTGGAAGCGAGCTGTGACTTCCGCCGACAAGATTCTTTTGGATGGGGCAGTTCATGACCACTGAAACTCAATCTCAAACCCTTGGTTTTCAGACCGAAGTTAAACAGCTGCTGCACTTGATGATCCATTCCTTGTATTCGAACAAGGAGATCTTCCTGCGCGAATTGATTTCTAACGCTTCCGATGCCTGCGACAAACTGCGTTTTCAGGCGCTGCATCAGGACGGCCTGTATGAAGATGACCCGCAACTGAAAGTGCGTCTGAGCTTTGATCAGCAGGCAGGCACGGTCACTATTGCTGACAATGGTATCGGCATGAGCCGTCAGGATGTCATCGACAATCTGGGCACCATTGCCAAATCAGGCACCGCAGACTTCCTTAAAAACCTGTCTGGTGACCAGCGTAAGGACAGCCAGCTGATTGGTCAGTTCGGTGTTGGTTTCTACTCTGCGTTTATCGTTGCCGACAAGGTAGACGTATTCACCCGTAAGGCGGGTTTGGATAGCAGCGAGGGTGTGCACTGGTCTTCCCAGGGTGAGGGTGACTTTACTATCGCCACGCTGGATGTTGCTGAACGCGGAACCCGCATTGTGCTGCATCTGAAAGAAGGTGAGAAAGACTTCGCTAACAGCTGGAAGCTGCGCTCACTGGTACGCAAGTACTCCGATCATATTTCTGTCCCTGTAGAGATGCTGAAAGATAACTTCGGTGAAGAGCAGGAAGAAGAAAAAGCACCTGAGTGGGAATCGGTAAACAAGGCGACCGCGCTCTGGACACGTAACCGCAGCGAAGTGAAGGACGAGGAATATACCGAGTTCTACAAGCATATCGCCCACGATTACACTGACCCGCTGACCTGGAGCCATAACAAGGTTGAAGGCAAACTGGAATATTCCAGCCTGCTGTATGTGCCCAGTCAGGCCCCCTTTGATCTGTGGAATCGTGAAGCGCCCAAAGGGCTGAAGCTTTACGTTCAGCGCGTATTTATCATGGATCAGGCGGATCAGTTCCTGCCGCTGTACCTGCGCTTTATCAAAGGTGTGGTGGACTCCAGTGATCTGTCACTGAACGTTTCCCGCGAGATTCTGCAAAAAGATCCTGCAATCGACAGCATGAAGTCAGCGCTGACCAAACGTGTGCTGGATATGCTGGAAAAACTGGCGAAAAACGAGCCAGAGAAGTACACCACATTCTGGAAGACTTTCGGTCAGGTACTGAAAGAAGGCCCAGCTGAAGACACCAGCAACCGTGAAAAAGTGGCAGGCCTGCTGCGCTTTGCCTCGACTCATGCCAACACCGAAGATCAGACCGTTGCTCTGGATGCCTATCTTGAGCGGATGGGCGAAGGTCAGGACAAGATTTACTATCTCACCGGTGAGCGGTTCAGCCAGGTCAAGAACAGCCCACACCTCGAAGTGTTCCGCAAGAAGGGCATTGAAGTCCTGCTGCTGACGGACCGCATCGACGAGTGGATGATGAGCTACCTGAGCGAGTACAAAGACAAGGCCTTTGTTGACATCACTCGTGGCGATCTTGATCTGGGCCAGCTGGAAGGTGAAGACGAGAAGAAAGCACAGGAAGAAGTGGCCAAGACGCGTGAAGACCTGGTGAAGCGGATCAAGGATGCGCTGACCGATCAGGTTGAAGAAGTGCGCGTATCCCATCGTCTGACTGACTCACCGGCGGTGCTGGTCATCGGTGACAACGACATGGGCATGCAGATGCGCAAGATCATGGAAGCGGCAGGGCAGAGCATGCCGGAAGCCAAACCCATTTTCGAGATCAATCCGACGCATCCGCTGCTGGAAAAACTGGATCAGGAACCTGACGAAGACCGTTTTGCCGATCTGGCCCATATTCTGTTTGACCAGGCTGCCCTGGCCGCAGGTGAGACGCTGAAAGACCCTGCAAGCTACGTCAGCCGTCTGAACAAGCTGCTGTTGGAAATGAGTGCTTAACCTGCATAAAGCGAGTTAGTGACTGCGTTCCTGATGCCCACCTTTTGGTGGGCATTTTATTATGTGGCTTGGAAGCAGCGTTGGGAGGGAAGTAGTCGCGCAGATTAAGGAAGTACGAAATCGCTATTGAAAATTACATACTGAAAAGTATTATCTTTCGTTCGTTACATTTTGTGTTTAGTTAGCGAGGCCGTAGATAGCGTCTTGCATAACGGCCTGTCCGGCAATCTATTAAAAGCTGGCCGCCACACAGATGGCAAAGGGACAGCATCACCGCAGTGTGATTACCACAGGGAAGAACAGCCATGCGTGCTATCCAGTCGGATAAACACATCACCATTTCTACGCCTCTTGGTACAGATCAGCTCTATCTGGAAAAGGTGGTCATTGACGAAGGGCTCTCACAACTCAGCCGTATCGTTGCCTACGCTCACACCAACGCCGCAGCGGTCGATCCCAGACAACTGCTCGGTCAGCCTGTAACCGTGACGATTCCTATCTACGCCGACTACGGGCTGATGGATCAGCGCTACTACAATGGCGTAGTGCTCGCCGTTGCTTCACTTGGCTCGCGGACGCCTGCTGAGGCCATTGATGAGGTGTTCAGGGATTACCAGATCACCATCGTGCCACGCGCCTACTTCCTGAAGCAGCGCCAACAGTCGCGTATCTTTCAGAATCTTTCACCGCTGCAGATCGTGACTCAAGTGCTTCAGGAGCATGGGGTAAAGGTGGATGATCGTACCACCCGCAGCTATCCCAGCTTCGTCTATAAGGTGCAGTACGGTGAATCTGACTGGGATTTCGTTTATCGCCTGCTGCAGCATGAAGGTATCTTCTTCCTGATTGAGCACGCAGACGGTGAGCATACCTTTGTGCTGGCAGATGAGGTCTCTGTCTATACCGAATGTCTGGAGTCACAGGTCGCTTACTTCACGGGGGAACTGGCAGAGGCTCATATCTATACCTGGTCTGGTTGCCATCAGGTCGATAGTGGTGGTGTGCGGCAGCGAGGATATAACTATCTCTCACCGTCTGCCTTTCCCCAGGCTCAGCCGCAAAACGCTGAACTTGCCGAGCAGCAGGGTGTCACTGAGGTCTATGAGTATATTGCTGAGGCCGAGAATATCAGCCGTACCGCCATGACCGCACAGACACAGCTGGAAGCACAGCAGCTACAGCAAATGCATGGCAGGGCAGAGTCAAACTGCCGGTCCTTCTTTCCCGGCGGTATCTTTCGCTTCAACCGGCACGAGGATGATAGCGAGGTAGGCAAGTCCTACGTTATCTCTGCCATCCATATTGAAGCCTCATCCGCCAATAATATCGGAGAGCAGGGGCAGGAAGGGGATAGCTACAGCAATGCACTGACGGTGTTGCCCAGTGAGATCGCCTTCCGCCCCATGCGCGCTGCACAGAAACCGCTGATTCACGGTGTGCAGACTGCCCGCGTAGTGGCGGAAGCCAACAGCAAGGACGGTGAGGAAATTCATATCGACCAGTACGGTCGTATTCATGTCAGCTTCCACTGGGACGCGGAGCAGCAAAGCTCCTGTTGGGTCAGGTTGTCGCAAATGTGGGCTGGCAACGGGCGAGGTGCGTTCTTTTTCCCCCGTATCGGTGATGAAGTCATCGTGCAGTTCCTTGAGGGGGATCCTGACCAGCCTCTGATTACCGGCAGTGTCTACAACGGCTCAAATGTCCATCCCATTGCGCTGCCCGATGGAAAGACGCAGAGCGGCTTTATTTCACGCTCCAGCAAGGAAGGGGGGCAAGACAACTACAACGCGTTGCTGTTTGAAGACCTGAAAGGACAGGAGCTGTTTTTCACCCAGGCTGAGCGCGATCAGCAGGGATTGGTGAAAAATAACATGCTGCTGGAGGTGGGCAAAGACAGGCAAAGCACCATCAAGAACAACGATACGCTCGAGGTGGGCAAGGTGCTCACCCTGAAAGCTGGCAGTGAGATCCGGCTGGAGGTAGGCAGTGCCAAGATCACCCTGAAGAGTGACGGCACCATCAATATCGAAGGGAACAACCTGTCTGAGAAGGGCACCACCATCGTCAAGAAAGCCTCCATTATTCAACTGAATAGTTGAGGTTCATCACCACTACACGGAGCGTAATCCCATGGATGGGGAGCCAATGCTTGGTTTTCTGCAGGAAGGGATAGAACAGCGTTTACGCTGCTCAGCGAATCCTTTTCTGCATTTATCGCAGTTGCAGACCATGGACAGCAGGATTCTCACGTTGCTGACAACCTGCTGTCAGTTCATCAAGCCATCTGAACTGTTGGACGCAGAGCCGGAGCTGCAATTTTTACTGTCTGCCGACATCTCGGCGCTGGAGCATCTGGCAACACTTAGCCATCGTTTGAGCCTGAATGATCTGCTGTATCTGACGCAGCTGTGGCTGCACACTCAGAACATACCTCCCGCACAGATAGTTGAGAGCTGCCATGCCTATCGAGCTGGGTTCAAAGCGGGGCATTTCAATCGCTGGCTCGTCAGGGTATATGCCCTGTGGGGGATGCAGCCTGATCAGCTGGCATTGTCGTCCTGGTCTTTTGCAACGCTGTGGCTGCAAATGTGCCATGCCTGCCCCGGACTAAAAAATGCCGACACCCTGGATGATATTGCCGCGCTTTATGATGACGATCAGCTCGTTGAAGACATGCTGGTGGTGGAGCAACAGCTGGAGCAGGGTGGTCCGTTACCATTAGGTGAAGAGAGATTGCTGCGTTTACAGCGAGCGCAAAGGCTGTCCCCACAGCTCTTATATCGCTGGGGTGGCAGTGCGGCTATAGAGCATTGGGCGTTGCAGCCTGAATCGTCTGCACTGCGCTGGTACGGGGCGCAGCCACTGAACAAGTACCAGCTGCGCGATGCAATCGAGCAGATCGCAGGAGATACAGTCGGAACTGCACGCCGTCAGATTTGGCTTATTGCTGGGGCTGCGTTGCCAGCGAGCCTCTTTGCAGCGTTGTTCGGTGACGGAGAAGAGCACGACGCGTCTGCGCGTCAGCTTAAAGAACCTTTGTTCGCCTGGTTTACGGCTCACCACTCTGAGCTGGCAGAAGGGCTGCTTAATGGCGTGGATCTGACTCGTAGTGATGTGGATTCACTCTGGCACAGTGGCTATCAAGGGCATCGACAGGCACTGGCTGATTTCTGGAACAGGCAGGGTGCATCAGATAAATGGCTCAGCCCGACAGCGTTAGGCGGCGGGTTGTGGTGATACCAGCACTGCAGATGACGGTCGAGGCTATGTCTGTCGGCGGTGCAAGTCATCCGGCATTTTTTCTGCAAGCGCCTCAGACAACTCCACTACAAGCGTGCTGGCAAGGGAGTGCCTATCAATTGCTTCCCTGTGCGGCTTTGTCCTCAGAAATCAGTCCGCAGAAGCGGATCGAGTCCTTGCTAGCTGTGGTGGATCACCATGTTCTGGCGGTGCTAGATGGAAAGCCGGTATTGATGCTGATGCCTGCAGTGCTGGCCGGGCATCAGGCTTTTGCTGAGCATTGGCTAGGGCGTGGTGGCCGTATTGCGCTCAGGCAAGGTGAGCAGATTTATCCCTACTTTGTTGGGTCAGCCTCGTTAGCATTGTGCCTTGCACGGCTGCAAAGGCTGTTGCAGCACTATTCTCATATCTGGCTATTGGCGTTGGATTCGCCTTTGCCGACCGAGGCGGGGCAGGTATGCACAGAAGGCTATCTGCTGATACGTGCGAGCCTGAGTCAGGAGTGCGGTTTGCGCTGCACCTGGCATGGCGTTTCGCAACAGCGGCGGCACTTCCACCCTGATGCAGGCATCGCCAGTCTGGCTGAGACATTGGGTAAACACGACTCTGGCCAGATTAATGCGCTCGTTTGCGACCCCTTTGAAGGGCTTATATCTGTACGCCAGTTCGGCAGCCTGTGGAGTGCTCTCGATACAGCAGAAGCGAATGTACAAGTGCAGATTCCCCTGTTGCCATGGGGACGGCTTGGCAGTCTGGCATCTTTACTAAAGGCATGGTTGATAGCGCAGCAGCTCCCACTGTGTGAGATGCCAAACGGGGCGTCAGTACTTCAAATTGATCTTGCCGAGCAAGGCTGGTGTGGTGGCGTGCTTTGGCACGCGGCCAAAGGGAATGACAGTATCTGACAACGGAGGTTTCATCATGGGTAAACCAGCAGCTACGGTATCCCACTTTCATACATGCCCGGCGTACTGTGGCGATACGCCTCATGTCGGCGGCCCGGTCGCGGCGGGTTCAGCCAATGTCCTGATTGGTGGGCTGCCAGCAGCAAGGCTGGGCGACAAGCTGGTATGCAATGGCCCACCCGACACTATCGTCGAAGGCTCAGCCACCGTCTTTATTAACGGCTTGCCAGCTGCACGCATGGGAGATGCAACCGCACATGGCGGCCAGATCGTGGCAGGAAACGGTACGGTCCTGATTGGCAATAAAAGCTACAGCCGTGATGGTAGCTACGTCGATCATGACGAGCCGGAGGAGAAAAACACTTTTAGCCGTCGACTGGGGCAAAACTCGGAAGATAGTTACGGATTCAGCTATTGATAGCGTAAACACGAACAGGATGTTCAGTGATGACTTCAGCAACATCGCCTGACAACTCAGGCAGCGCACAGGCTCAACCTGAGCCCAAACCCACGCAGTTCAAATTGCCGGTAGTACAGGATGACGGGAAGGACTTTAAAACCGTCGATGAGGCTCAGCGTAAGCGCGCCACTGATCCGGCGGGGTTCTATCTGTTTGGACTGAACAATTTCTGGCACGGCGGCATTCATCTCAACAGCCACAGTTTCCCTCAGCATAAAGATCAAACGCCATTGCGCTGTATTGCTGATGGCGAAGTGATCGCCTATCGCGTCAATGAGCAGTATTTTCGCCAGCCCCTGCTAAATGACGCTGGCACCACGGAGTCAGGCCAGCTTTGCACCTCGCTGGATTTCTGTCTGGTACGCCATGATTACCTCAGCCCGAAACGCAAAGACCCGGAGCAGGCGCCTGCGACCAAGGCCAGCCCACCCGCAGCGCCTGCCGCTATTGCCGTAAAAAGCGGTGAAAGCTATCTGGTTAACACCCAGAGTGATCCACTGACCATCCGCCGCAGTCTGGAAAGCAGTGTATTTGATCAGGCCAGCAACAAGGGGAAGTTGCCCCGTAATAGCCGTGTCAGTGTGATTGATGGTGTGCCCCGGAAAGGCGGTAACGGCATGGACTACTATCAGGTCAGAGTGGAAAGCACCCCTGCTGGCAGCACCGTAGTCATCGGTGACGACGTGTATGCGCCTGCCCGCTACCTGCTGGCGACCCGCCATGTGGTGACAGCGGACAGTAACGGCCGCATTGATCCTGCTGGTGATGACGTCATCAAGGTGGGCAAGGATTCTGTGGTGGAGCTGATTGCGCAGGTGCCGGTCAAGGCGACGCGCAATGGCAAGACCTATACCTATCTACCCGTCAGGGTGACCGCGGCGGCGACTCCGGCGAATGCGCAGGGTCGGGTGGCTCAGGTGGGCGACACGCTGAATATCATTGAGCAAAACCTGCGTGCGGAGCCTTTGCCTGCACCACCTCCCGTATTGCACGAAGATGATCTGATAGAACAGCAGAACGCCCCTGCCAGCCCTGCTGCCAAACCGCAAGGGGAACAGAATCGTCTGCGCTTCTACAGCCTCTATATGCATTTGGCACCCTATGAGGACTACCAAGCCTGGGAGCAGCAACACCGGCTGCAAGGCGCCATCATGGAAGTGACGGGCAATGTCCGTCTGCGTGCCTTGCAGGATGGCAGCGGTGATCCGCTGATTCTGGCCAGTATGCCAATCAAAACCCTGCCTGCGGGCAGTCGGGTACGGCGAACCAGTGGCAGTCAGTCCGCCATCATTTCAGGTAAAAACGGCGCACAGGACTTTGTCAGGGTGACACCACTCATTCAGAGCGCTGATCAAAGCTGGCATGACGACCCGCAAACCGGCTATGTAGCGCTGAGTCATGTCAGGGATGTCGCCCAGCCGACGCAGCCAATACCGCTGTACTGGGTGGAGCAACGGGAGGGTATTACCAAGGGAACACGCAATATCTTTGATGACGCCAAGGCGCCGGTGGACTGGCTTAAAGAAGGTACACGCGTCCGCTATCAACCGGCCAGCCGCTGTGCTCACCCCAATCGTGGCGACCTCATTCGCTGTACCGTACTGGACGAAAATGCCTTCGCCGGTTTTAACGGGCGGCGCTCTACCCAGGGGCAACGCTTCTGGATGGAGCTGCTGCCCGGTGAGATTCATAACAGCGTGGAAGATCAGGGCATCGCCCCTCCTGACCATGCCAATCCGGGGGCGGAGTCGCAGGTGCATCACTGCTCGCCACCCATCCCGATCAAAGCGGGTGATCCGGTGGGTTATCTCAGTCGCTACGATGTGCAGACCGCCACGGCTACGGGGCAGCAGATGAACAGCGTCTACTGGACTCACCTTGAGTTGTTCAGCGACGCCGATGACGGTGCCATCAATGCCTTGCTCGACAATGCGGCTCAGGTCAATGTCGGCAAGCAGTATCTGAAGCTTATCGACGACCCGCAGCGGCCCATTTATCTGGCCATCAAGGATCCTGGCAGCAGCGGCAGCCCACCCAAAATGCTTGACACCCACCAGCCCGTGAGCTTTGAACAGTCGGTGGCAGGGTCCAGTGTGCCCATGCTGATCGAGATGAGCAGTGGTGCGACAGTCACGGATGATCAGGGCAAAGTGTGGTATCCCTCTGCCGAACAGGGCAAATACATCAGTGCCGATGCGGGCGAAGTGATCAATCAGTACGAGTTGCGCAAGCTCGGCTATCAGACGCTGATTGAAAGTAACAACCGTGCAGATGGCTTCTACAAGCAGGATGCCAATAGTGATTCCGATGTGGTGGCGCCCTTTTTTCAGCAATTGTTTAAAGCCATCGACACCGATCACGATGGTGACGTGAGTTTGTCTGAGCTGCAGCTGGCCTTTCAAAACCGGTCCTTGCGCGAATTGATTAACCGCATCGTTCCCCGTCATCCCAGCGAATGGCATCAGCCCACTATTGAAGCCATTAAAGAATGGGTAGAAAAGCGCCGTCAGCACGGTGAAGAGCGTGGTGGCTGGAGTGAGGGTGTAAAGGCGCTGTTTAAAACCGAAGTAGAGCGTATTGAAAAGCTGGAGTTTCTAAGTCAGGTGCCGGAAGTGAACGCTGGCAAAGGGCTTTGGCATTTTGAACCGTTTGAGTTGGTGAAGTGGTTGGGATCATGCTGTGTTCCATTAAAGACGGTACAAGAAATAACAATGCTGATTACTTCAGGCTTTGAGGCTAAAGCCCTTAAAGGGAAATTGGCATATGATCAAGTTGCTGATAATAGTGACGGGCAGGGTATGTCTTTTGGATTTTTACAGTGGAATTTCGGACAAAATACCTTGGCTGGATTATTAAAAGATATGCACTCCATAGATTCGGAAAAATTTGAGGCTTGCTTTGAGAAAGGGTTAGAGTTTAGTGCTTTCAAAAAAGCGGTTTTTGACAATGGTGTCGGCAGTCAAATTCAATGGGCAGTAGATGCACAGAATAGTCGTAAATCTGCTTGGGTGCAGACATTTAGAAATATTGGTGGAGTGAGTGAGTTTAATGAAGTACAAATAAAGCATGCAATGCGTAATCACGAAAACACAATGCAATGTTTAGAATTTATGCGCAAGCTCAAGCCTGAGTTAATGCTTGAAGTGCAGGTTGTGACGTATGTGGCTATCTATGACTTGTGCAACCAACAGAATAGCTTGACTCCAGCAAAAACGGAAATATCAGAGAAGGCCGCCTCTAAGGCGTTCGCAAGTCAGATTGAGTTTTTGACCATGTGTGTGATGGAAAGAGCTAAAAAAGCTAAATCACAATATGTGGCTGACTGTATAAGCAGGCGATTAGGTATAATTAATAAGAAGGCTGTAAAAGTATCTGAGAATGGCTATGTAGTTATGCGTGGTAATATAAATTTTGATGCAATTGTTGATGGGGTGGTTTGTGGAATATAAAAATTCACTTGTGATTTTTTTTGTGATGCTTTTTTCTTCTGGATTATCTGCATCCACTGATATTGAATATATAGATCAACAAGGACTTATATCATGTAGTGATGGCTATTTTGAGTTCAATTCGATTGATGTTTTGGATAATGTTCTTATTCTTGGTTGTAAATCTCGCGGCAGTATTATGGATAATAGCTTTCTCTCTTACAGTTATAGGAATGGTAGTTACTTTTTGTCGAGATATATATCGGCTTCAGCTTTGGTTGATAGAGATACGCTAATTTCATCTCAAGATCAGTCTGCAGTGTCTGCAATAGGTTACTGTTCTCCATTTCATGAACGTGGTAGTGAAAATATATATGCCTTAATGAAAATTCCGAAAAATGATGGGATGGGTTATTGTTATGATATTCAGACAGTTGATAGTGTTTCTGATAGTTTAAATAATGCAAAGTATATTGATAAATACAATGATGAAATAGATATCAAGAAAATCAATATTTTAGGCTATGTCGCTAAGGCTTTGAGGAAAAAATATGAGCGTAAGGAGGGGGTTGGAAAAGAGCTTTTAAAAAATGTTATTTCTATTTCGGATGACTACTCTGCTATTAAAGATAGTGAAAATATTATTTTGTTAAATGATGTTGGGTATTATCTATATCTGAATAAAGAGTACGTTGCTGCAAAACATGTTCTGCGAAAGGTTGAGAAATTGAGTCCTGATCGGCTGGTTATGTATGTTAATCTTGCTGATGTTTTGTGGGAATTGAATGAGAGGGTTGAAGCACTTAGATATTATCAAATTTATGTTAATGAAATGAGTAAGCAAGGAAAGGAACTGCGGATTCCTAAATATGTATATTCCCGAATAAAGTAAATGTGCTCTTGGTTGGGGTCGGCTTTGTTGCACAAATCGG
>NZ_LAPT01000111.1 GCF_003194385.1 Pokkaliibacter plantistimulans | reverse complement strand
ACGCAGATAGATTTTCAACGATCTGCTAGATGATTTCGAAATAGCGATCCAGTTCCCAGTCGCTGATATGTTTGCGGAACTCGCGCTCCTCCCACTCACGACTGGCGGAAAAGTGATCGACAAACTCATTGCCGAACAGCTCGCGAGCGGCCTCTGAGGTTTTCAGGCGCTGGGCGGCGTCCCACAGGGTACGCGGCAGGGCCAGCTCAGGCGCGTGACGCACGGCATAGCCGTTACCGGTCACTTCAGGCTCGGGTTCCCACTCGTGCATGATGCCGTACAGCCCTGAAGCCAGAGCGGCTGACAGCGCCAGATAGGGGTTGCCATCGGCGGAACCGAGACGGTACTCGGTGCGCTGCGATTTGTCGGAGCCGGGTATTACCCGCAGGGCGGTGGTGCGGTTTTCCACGCCCCAGGTCGCATCGGTAGGCGCCCAGTAGCCGGGAATCAGGCGGCGGTAGGAGTTCAGGGTCGGTGCCACCATGCACAGGAACTCCGGCATCAGCCGCTGCTGACCGGCGAGGAAATGGCGCTGCAGCTTGCTCATGTTGTGTTTCTGGCTGGGGTCGTAGAAGGCGGACTTGCCTTGCTGAGCCCCCTCCCGGTGGCGCAGGGAAATATGAATATGACCGCTCTGGCCGGGCACATCGGCTGACCACTTGGCCATAAAGGTAGCCATCAGGTTATTACGCTGGGCCAGCACCTTCATGAAGGTTTTGAACAGCGCCCCCTTGTCGGCAGCGGCTTCGGCGTTGTCCACGGCAATGGCGGCTTCCAGCACACCGGGGCCGGTTTCGGTATGCAGCCCCTCGATGGGGAAGTCCATGTCTTCCGCCATTTTCAGAATCTGATGGTAGAGATCGGCATGAACGGTATTGCGGATGATGGAATAGCCCATCCAGTCAGGGGTGAAGGGTTTGAGGTTGCGAAAGCCCTTTTCACGGATGGATTGCGGCGTTTCATCAAACATGAAGAACTCGTATTCCAGCGCAGCAAACGCATCGAAGCCCAGATCACGCGCCTTGTTCAGCACCCGGCGCAGGGTGCCACGCGGGCAGACCGCTTCGGCGGCCTGATCGAACTCACCCATGAACAGCAGCATGCCGCCCTCTTCAAAAGGCAGCTCACGACAGCTCGACGGGATCACCCGCACCGGAGCATCGGGGTAGCCGGTATGCCAGCCGGTGTACTTGCCGTTGTCGTACAGCTGGTCTTTCACATCCCAGCCCAGCACCACGTCGCAGAAGGCAAAGCCGCTTTCCAGCGCAGAGAAGAATTTCGACCGGCTCATGTATTTGCCGAGCATCACCCCGTCATTGTCGAAGATGCCCACCTTCACATGGGACAGACCGCGCTCTTCAACGATACGTTTGGCATCCTCTACCGTCTTTACATCTCTCGGGTTCATCATCTCTCGCCCCTGTCCTTATTCTGCTGTTTTGCTGGGTGGCCGCTTTACCGGCTTGCCGTTTTACTAATTGTCAGAGGCAACCTGCATCTGACGGAGTTCACGTTCAACAAGTGCCTAGGGTTATAGAAGGTCCGGCACACGGCGCGCAACCAGTTTCGTTTTGGGCAAAAAGATACTATTAGCGAAATTTATAGTGCCCGCCGGAGGGGCAGACTGGCGACGCGGCCCCACCTCAGCACCTGCTCCCGGTCTGCAGTGCGTCGGCCTTGGCGGTACACGACCTGCCACGGGTAAGGCTCTGCTGTTCATATAAAAAGCGGGGCATACAAAGAGCTGATCCCATAAATAACTGGCGCAATTAAACCCTCGTTATTCAGCCATCGTTGATATATCTGAAAAGAATTAAACCCCCGCAGATAAATGACTACATCGCTTAAAAAGTCTCAGTACAGGTTCACGTAAAAATGAGAATTGATTTTTCACAAATTTAGACAATCATTAGTCATATAAAAGAAAACCGTCATGTACCAAACGGCTGGTGCCAAAAACGCCAGAATGGCCACGCCATGGCTGGAATAATTCAATATTCATCACGGTTACGCCTTGGTCGTGATTACTGAACGGAAAAGCATAAAACCAGCCAGACAATTGAAAATTAAATAGAAACAAGAAAAACAAACCGTGCATTCCAATTTCGATTAATTATGAAAATAAACAATAAAAACAACGCTAAAGCGCTGAATAAAAACATATAAAGCACGGCAATAGCGACGCTCTCACTTCGCTATTAACCGCATGCTGTACACCAGATTCAGACAGGCAGTATTGAACCGTCATTGAGCCGAAAGGGAGGCTGGCCAGCCTGTTACCCGACGCAGGCCAGCTTTCCCGCAGAGGGAGTGAACATGAAACGTATTTCCAGCCCGCTGGCAGAGATAAAAGAACACTACGAGGTCATTGTTATCGGCTCCGGCTATGGTGGCGGTATCGCCGCTTCACGTATGGCGCGTGCCGGGCGGCAGGTGTGTCTGCTGGAGCGGGGCCGGGAGATCGTCCCCGGCGAATACCCCGACACCGAGCTTGAAGCCACCACCGAGTTTCAGATTCATCATCCCGATGGCCATATCGGCTCGCGCACCGGGCTCTATGATCTTCACGTCAACGCCCAGCAGAACGTGGTGGTCGGTTGCGGTCTTGGCGGCACCTCCCTGATCAACGCCAACGTCGCCCTCGAAGCCAAACCCGAAGTGTTTGAAGACCCGCGCTGGCCCGCTGGTATCCGTGCCCACACCGATACCCTGCTGCAGGAGGGCTACCGCCGGGCGCGGGAGATGCTCAAACCCAACCCCTACCCCACCACCAAGATCACGCCCGACAAACTGCAGGCGCATCAGCAGTCCGCCGCCTTTATGCAGCAAAGCCAGAACTTCTACCGCCCGCCCATCAACGTCACGTTCGAGCCGCTGCCCGACAACACCAACCATGTTGGCGTCGAGCAGCTGCCGTGCAACAACTGCGGCGACTGTGTGTCCGGCTGCAATAACAAGGCGAAGAACACCACCCTGATGAACTATCTGCCCGATGCCTGGAATCATGGCGCAGAGATTTTCTGTCAGGCGGAAGTGCGTTATCTCAAGCGCGATGGCGACCAGTGGCTGGTGTACTACCAGTACGTCGGTACCGGGCGGGAAAAATTCGATGCGCCGCTGCTGTTCGTCAAGGCTGACATCGTTATCGTTTCTGCCGGCACCCTCGGCACCACTGAAATTCTGCTGCGCTCACGGCAACAGGGGCTGGCCCTGTCGGATCAGCTCGGTCAGCACATGAGCGGCAACGGCGACATTCTGGGCTTTGGCTATAACAACGATGTGCGCATCAACGGCATCGGCTTTGGCACCCACAGCGTGGAACAGGCCGGTGAAGTCGGCCCCTGCATCACTTCCGTCATCGACATGCGCAATGAAGCCGAGTACGACAAGCGCATGGTGATTGAAGAAGGCTCGATCCCCGGCGCGCTGGGCAAACTGATGGTGCCAGCCATGGCACTGGCCGCTGACGATATTGGTATCCGCACCGAAACCGGGGTCATGGCGCTGGCGCGGCAGGCGGCACGCAAGCTGGACAGCACCATCCGCGGCCCCTACCACGGCGCCATCAACCATCTGCAAACCTACCTGATCATGAGCCATGACGACGAAGCCGGGCAGATGGTGCTGGATGACAAAGATCAGCTGCGCATCGACTGGCCAGGAGTAGGCACCCAGCCGAACTTCGAAATCGGCAACGCCCGCCTGCTGGAGGCCACTCGTGCCCTCGGCGGCACCTATGTGCCCAACCCGGTGTGGACCAAACTGTTCAAGCACAGCCTGATCTCGGTGCATCCGCTCGGCGGCTGCGTGATGGGGGAAGATGCCCGGCAGGGTGTGGTCAACCATAAAAATCAGGTGTTCTGTGGCAACAGCAGCGATGCCGTCTATGACAGCCTGTACGTCACCGATGGGGCGGTGATCCCGACGTCACTGGCGGTCAATCCGCTGCTGACCATTTCGGCCATCAGCGAGCGCGCCATGGCCCTGCTGGCCGCCGACCGCGGCTGGACGGTGGACTACAGCCTGCCCTCCGCCCCACGTCGGCAACCGGTGGCCAGCACCCTCGGCATCGAGTTTACCGAAACCATGCAGGGCTATTTCTCCACCGCCTTCACCCAGCCTGCCGATGAAGACCTGCCACGCTACCGGCAGGCCAGCGAAGCCGGGCAGCAGGCCGGTTCCACCATGGCCTTCACCCTCACCATTGCCGCAGCTGATATGGAGAAAATGCTCGCCGAGCCCAGCCATAGCGCCACCATTGTCGGCACCCTGATGGCCCCGGCACTGTCACCCGCCGCCATGGTGGTCAGCCACGGCACCTTCAATCTGTTTGAAAAGGACAACAACGATGTCGGTGAGCGGCACATGAACTACAACATGCGCCTGACCACCACCGACGGGACGGAATACTTTTTCAGTGGCTTCAAGTCGATTCCCTTCGATCACGGCGCCCTGCATATCTGGCCCGACACCAGCACGCTCTATGTGACGGTCTATCAGGGCAGTGACAATCAGGGGGCAGTGGTCGGCAGCGGTGTGCTGCACATCGCCGTCACCGATTTTGCCAAACAGATGACCACCATGAAGGTGCTCAACGCTCCCGATGAAAAGACCCGGCTGGCCGCCATGGCCCGCTTCGGCAAGTTCTTTGCCGGGGTGTTGTGGGACAGCTATGGCGGCGTGTTCGCCGGTGATACCTACTTCAACAAGGATCTGCCGCCGCGAAAAAAACGCCTGCTCAACACTGCCCCGCCGACCCTTCACCCCTTTCTGACCGAAGACGGTGTGGCGCTGCGCCTGAGCCGTTATCAGGGTGGCAGCAAGGGGCCGGTGATGCTGGTGCACGGCCTTGGCGTCAGCTCGGCGATCTTCTCCACCGACACCATTGGCACCAATCTGCTGGAGTATCTGTACAACCACGGCTACGACGTCTGGTTGCTGGATTTCCGCGTCAGCATCCTGCTGGAGGCGGCCAAACAGCAGTGGGACGGTGACCAGATTGCCCGCTATGACTACGCCGCCGCCATCAGCCAGATCCAGCAGCTGACGGGCGCCAAAGATGTGCAGTGTGTGGTGCACTGCTACGGCGCGACTACCTTCTTCATGTCGCTGCTGGGTGGCTTGCAGGGCGTGCGCTCGGTGGTCTGCTCGCAGATTGCCTGCGATATCGTGGTGCCCACCGCCACCAAGGTGAAAGTGGGGCTGCATCTGCCTTCGGTGCTGGATGCCTTCGGTATCAAGTCACTGACCGCCTATGCCGAAGAGCATGAGCACTGGTACGAAAAGCTCTATGACACCGCCCTCAATGGCTATGCCCGGCTTGAGGCGCAGGGTTACTGCGATAACCCGGTATGCCATCGCATTACCTTCATGTATGCCCCGCTCTACCGTCATGCGCAGCTCAACAACACCCTGCACGACAACCTGCACGAGCTGTTCGCCGAGTCCAACATGCGCACCTTCGAGCATCTGGCGCTGATGTGCCGCAAGGGTCGCCTGCTGAGCTTCGACGGTGAGGATATCTACATGCCGCACATGGACAGGCTGAGCATGCCGATGCTGTTTATCAGCGGCGGCGAGAACGAGTGCTACCTGCCGGAAAGCACCGCCAGAACCTATCAGCGTCTGGTCGAGCGCTTCGGGCCGGACAACTACTCACGGGTAGTGGTGCCTGACTACGGCCATATCGACTGCATCTTCGGTCGCAATGCCATCAACGATGTCTACCCGCACATCCTCAGCCATCTGGAGAAGAGCGCGGCAGGCTGACAGGCCTGTCGTTCTTTCCCCGGGAGCCTGCTCACGATCCCGCCGGTCTGCGGCCGGGATCGTGACCGCGCTCATCATGCCTGAAGCAAGGAGCACACCATGGAAACCGTGATCCAACACCCCCTGCCGATACGCTGGTACCGGATCCTGATAGGGATCGGCGTCGTCATCAATATGACCTTTGCCATCCCCGCCCTGCTGTTTCCCAACGAGCTGAACACCCTGCTGGGGTTGCCGCTGCAAGCCTTTTATCCGTGGCTGGAAAACACCGGCATGCTGCTGATCGGTATCAGCCTGTTCTATCTGCCCTCTGGCTTCTGGGCGGCACGCTATCCGCTGTATGACTGGCTGTGCGTGCTGTCGCGGCTGGTCGCGGTGCTGTTCTGGCTGTATCTGATCAGCAGCTCACCCTACCCGGACGCCTTCACCCCGCTGCTCTATTCCGACCTGTTCATGTTTGTGGCCCTTGGCCTCCTGCTCTATCTGGGGGTCAGTCCGGCCTACCGGCCACAGGCCATGCTGCAACGGGGGCTGTGTGCCGTACTGGCCGGGCTGCGTTGCCTGTTCAGTGGCCGCTGCCGCAAGTACAGCATCATCGCCTTACTGGTGGTCGGTTTTGTCGGGTTTGAGGCGTGGTACAACCTGTTGCGGGTCGTGCCGCAACCCGGCTTCAGCTCTGATGAGGAGCACTTCAAGTACGCCCCCATCGGCCTCGGCATGGAGGCGCGCATTCCGCTGTATATTTTCTCGGTGCTGCCGAAAGTCTGCCCGCAGCAGATGCCCACTGCGTCCGCGGCAGAGGGCTGGAAAGCCTTCGGCTTTATCTTTGAGCCCGGCCACAGCCTGCCGGTTGGGCTGGCCCAGCGCCAGATCGGTTACCCCTCGGTGGAGCCCAACTGCGCCCTGTGCCACACCGGCCGTTACCGCCAGAGCAGTGATGAAGTGGCCACGGCGGTGCCGACCGCACCGGCCACCTTCCTCAATCTGGAACGTTTTCAGTGGTTCCTCTACGACTGCGCGGCGAGCAGCGACTTTGTCAGCAACACCCTGCAGCAGATCAACGCCCAGTATGATCTGGGGCCGATTGAAAGCCTGTTCTACCGCTTCCTGATTGTCCCCATGACCCGCACCTCGCTGATCAAGCAGGGCAAGGAATATGGCTGGCAAAAGATTCGCCCTGAACAAGGGCCGGGGCGCACCGATACCTTTAACCCCACCAAGATGGTGATCTTCGGCTTCCCCGATGACTCCACCATCGGCACGGTCGACCTGCCACAGATCTGGAACCAGCAACCGCGTGAATCCATGTATCTGCACTGGGACGGCAACAACAACGATATTCGTGAACGCAACTACGCGGCCGCCATGGCGGTTGGCGCCACACCCAACTCCGTGTTGCCGGACGAGTTCAAGCGCGTCACCGACTGGCTGCTGACCCATCAGCCGCCCAGCTGGCCCTATGCGCTGGATAACGAACGGCAAGCACGCGGCCAGGTCATCTGGCAGGGCCAGTGCGCCAGCTGCCATGAGTTCGGTAAGGTCAATACCGGGCAAGTCACCACCAGCCTCAGCGAGCTGGGTACCGACCCGTACCGGGTCAACTCCTTCACCGTCGGGCTGGTGCAGCGTTTCCATCAGTTCAAGACGCCGCCCTTCGACTTTGGCGCCTATCGCAAGACCTACAGCTACAGCAACACCCCCACCGACGGCATCTGGCTGCGCGCCCCCTACTTACACAACGGCTCGGTGCCCAGCCTGTGGGATTTGCTGCAGAAACCTGAGCAGCGGCCCGTCACCTTCTATCGCGGCAATGATGTGATCGATACCCGCAAGGTCGGCTACGTCAGTGACCAGCCCGGCACCGACAGTGATCACTACTTTCTGTTCGACACCCGCCTGCCGGGGAACAGCAATGCCGGTCACCTGTACGGCACGGACCTGTCCGACAGCGAGAAGTGGGATCTGATCGAATACATGAAGTCTCTTTAGGAGGTGTGCGATGCAACTGCAAGAATGGCAAAACCGCATCCAGTCCGCCCTTGGCACCCTCGAGGATGATGCCCATCGTACCCGGGTGCTGGAACTGATTCGCCAGTCCCATCAGCAGGCGCTGGACATCGTCCAGTCCGGCTCCACCCAGGCCAACTCCATTCCCTGGGAGTTCGTCCACGGGCTGGCGCTGCTGGACAAAAGCGCCGGTCAGGATCTGCTGCCCACCGACAGCAGCCAGTTCCCGACCCGTCTGATGGATGACGGCACCCTGCTGGGCTGCCGCAAGTGGGAGCTGCTCGATCCCAAATGGGCCGAAGCGCTGGTGCAGTGGCTGGAACATATCTGGCATCGCCATGACTTCATTACCAGCCCGGCCAGCATTGCCCTGCCCGCGCAGGTCAATATCGCCATCGCCGGTGACTGGGGCACCGGCGACTACATTGCCCAGCGGGTCGCCACGGCCATGAACCAGCTCGGTGCGGATGTGACCATCCACCTTGGTGACGTGTATTACGCAGGCGTCGGCTCCGATGAAGACAACGACTTCAGCAGCTGGCCTGCCGGGCATCTGGGGCAGTTCACCCTCAACTCCAATCATGAAATGTACAACGGCGCCTTCGGCTACTTTACCGAGCTCAGCAAACGCTTCCCCCTGCAGAAAGGCTGCAGCTATTTCAGCCTGTACAACGACCACTGGCTGATAATCGGCCTCGACAGTGCCTACGACGCCAAAACCGACAACCTCTATATGGACGGCGCCCTCAATGACAGCCAGTGCCAGTGGCTCAGCCAGCTGGCCGCCAGCCATGCGGGCAAGCGGTTGTTACTGCTGTCTCACCATCAGGGTTTCAGCATGGACGGCAGCCAGCAGACCGGCCTGTACACGCAGGTGGTCAAGGCCCTGGGGCGCGTGCCGGACTACTGGTACTGGGGCCATCTGCACAATGTCATCTGCTATGCCGAGCAGCAGGGTCTCAAGGCCCGCTGCATCGGCCACGGCGCTATTCCCTATGGCCGTGCCAGCCTGCTGGACAACAAACCGACCGTGCTCTGGCAGGAGACCGAATCGGCCAGCGATGACGGTTATCCGCTACGGATACTGAACGGCTATCTGCAACTGCAGCTGGATGGCGAGCACATCGCCGAGCGGCTGTATGACGAACGGGGCCGCCTGCGCTGGAGCGCTACGGACTAGCAACATGCTCTACGAATGCCTTCACACGCGAATGCGCCCCCTGAGGAGAATAAAAATATGACCAGTATGCTTCACCCCGTCAGTGTCGGCCCCATCGTCGGCCATACCACTGCCAGCAGCGCCCGCATCTGGGCTCGTGCCCACGACAACGCCGATGCCGCACGCACCATAGGTGTTGCCGCCCTGTTCGAGGGTGATAAGGGCGTTCAGGGCAGCACGCGCTACTTCCGCCTGCAACGGGAATACGACCGCACCGGCACCACCGACTTTGTTGGCCTGCAGCCCGGCACCCGCTATACCGTCAGGCTGGCATCACTGGCGCTGGACCATGTGGACCCGATGGAAACCAGCAGCCTTGAAGAGATCACCCAAAAGTTGCCCGCTGCCGACGCCTGGCTGGACGAGCTGGGCGGCATGCCCGAAGAGCACTGTCAGGCCAGCTTTACCACCTTCCCGGTCCAGAGCGGCGACTTTTCCTTTATCTTCGGCTCCTGCCGCTATCCGGAAACCCTGTGGGGCAAGAAACAGTCGGATGCCATCTTTGAGGCCATCTACAAGCGCTGCCACGATGAAGACTCAAAAGAGAAACTGGCGGAAGCCGACAAGGCTCGCTTTGTGCTGATGATCGGCGACCAGATTTATGCCGATCTGCTCAATCGTCACATTCCCATTGCCCGTGCGGATACCGAGGAGGAGTTCCGCTCGCGCTATGTGGATGCCTTTACCACCCGCAATATGAGCACGCTGCTGAGCAGCACCCCAACCTACATGATTCTTGATGACCATGAGGTGGAAGATAACTGGTCATTCAGTCGCATCAAGAAAGACCCGGACAAGCGCAACCTGTTCTTCACCGCTATGATGTTCTATCGCAGCTACCAGTGGCTGCACAGCCCTACCACCGAGTACGGCAGTGACGCCCTGTATTACCACTTCAACTACGGCCAGTATCCATTCTTCGTGCTGGATGCCCGCAGTAAGCGCCTGCGCCATGAAGAAAGCACAGTGGATCAGCTGTTTTCCATTGGCCGTTTCAAAGACTGGGGAGAGGCGATCCGCAAGGAGCATCACTTGTTGGGCAAACCGAAGAAGAACCCCAATGAAGATTATCGTAGCCAGCTGGATGACTTCTGCCAGTGGCTGATCAATACCCAGCTGGCCGTGGGCAACCTGCCCAAGTTTGTGGTCAGCTCCAGCGTGTTCAGCCCCAATACGGTGGAGTCCGCCAAGGATGACTATGGCAAATTCAAAGACGATGCCTGGGCGGCCTTCCCCACGACCCGCGCCCAGGTGCTGCGTACCATCGTCGAAAACGGTGTACAAAATGTGGTGTTTCTGACCGGCGATGTGCACTGCTCCAACTGTGCCAGCATGACTCTGGAACGTCCCGATGGAAGTAAGCTGCCACTGAAGCTGTACGACATTACCTCGTCGGCGTTCTACTGGCCCTTCTCCTTTGCCGATGGCGAACCGGAAGAGTTCGTGCATGACTCTAAAACTGAGGAGTACCCGGACCCGTTCATCTTTGAGACCTCACAGGGGCCGATCACCCTGCACTACACGGCAGGCTATTTCTGTCAGGAGGACAACTTCACTCAGGTCAACGTGACCGCCAGCGGTCTGCGTGTCCGCTATTTTGACAAGAAGGGTAAGTCCCTCAGTGAGGTTGACTTGCCACTTAGCTGAGCCAGCATCTGGTCAGATTTTGCTCAGTTTAGCTGGGCAAAATCTGACAGACTGCTAGACTTACAGGCTTCCCGGTTATCACGCCCCTTCCGACCATGAAAAAGCCCACCCGCAAGAAAGCCGCTGCCAAGCAGCTGCTGCAGACGCACAGCAACCTGATTCATTCCGAAGACCGCAAAGTCACCAGTCACGTGCAACGCGACGATGGCGAGTGGTATCTCAACACCCTGATGGTGGAGGGCTGTGACGTGCCGTTCAAATACCGGCGCAAAGAGCACTACCGCTGCCTCAAGGGCGCGCGGGTGAATCTGACCTATTACCCGGAAACTGAGACGGTGGCGGGGATGGAGTTTGAGTTCATGAAGGTGGTGCGGATCAGGCAGAGCTGAGGGCTATTGGAGCACCATGCCGCAGATCGTCAGCACCTTGTTACCGATAACACGGGTCCGACCATGCCGCCACGCAGAGATAACTCAGCGACCCAGTTCAGCCTTGAGCTGTTTGACCGTCTTGCCACCGACGGCAATATGCTCATCCGGTAACTCACGCATGGACACCAGAAGCAGCTCTTTGGGGATGCCTGTCACTTCCGCCGATACCTAGGCCAGGCGCTCAATCCGCTTTTGCTTCACTTCCGCACTCATCTGACCGGCTTCAAAGGCAATATAGGGCATTGCTGTCATCCTGCTTGTAAGGAATAGGTCGCTTTCCCTACCGCAGCTGCCGGTGATCAGCATGCGAGCCTATGGCGCTGATGCGGCTCGGTGAAATCCAGCACAGGCCCAACCGGCACTACAGCAGTGGGGTTGATGGTGCCGTGGCTCTCGTAATAGTGGCGCTTGATATGCTGCAGATTGACCGTCTCGGCCACCCCCGGCTGCTGGTAGATATCGCGGGTGTAAGCCCACAGTGCCGGGTAGTCCACCAGTCGGCGCAGATTACATTTGAAGTGCCCCACATAGACCGCATCAAAGCGCACCAGCGTGGTGAACAGGCGAATATCCGCCTCGGTCAGCTGGTTACCGGTCAGGAAGCGCTGACCCTGCAGCCGTTCTTCCAGCCAGTCGAGGGTGCCGAACAGCGGCACCAGCGCTTCTTCGTAGGCTGACTGAGTGGTAGCAAAACCGGCCTTGTACACGCCGTTATTGAGGGTGTCATAGACCCGCGTGTTGATCTCATCAATCTCGCTGCGCAGCGCCTCGGGGTAGTAATCACCCGGCAGGGCGCCCATGCCATCGAAGGCACTGTTGAGCATGCGGATAATCTCCGATGACTCATTGCTGACGATGGTGTTCTGCTGTTTGTCCCACAGGATGGGCACCGTGACCCGACCGCTGTAACGGGCATCAGCGCGCTGATACACCTGATACAGGCGCTGTGCACCATTGACCGAGTCTTCCACCACACCGGGGCCGGGCTGGAACGTCCAGCCTTCATCACGCATCAGCCAGTGCACAACCGAGACCGAAATCATCTCCTGCAAACCTTTCAGGCTGCGCATAATCAGGGTGCGATGGGCCCACGGACAGGCCAGGCTGACATAGAGGTGATAACGACCGGGCTCCGCCCTGAAACCACCAGTGCCGGTGGGGCCGGGCTGGCCATCGGTCGTTACCCAGTTGCGGAACGAGGCATCCTTACGGATAAAACGACCACCGCTTTTGCTGGTGTCGTACCAGGTATCGTGCCATTGACCGTCGATCAGCAGTCCCATCATTCTGTCTCCACTTGGTACCGGCGCAGGATGGCGCCGGTGTCAGTTTTGCCGCCGGGAGCCTTTCACAGCTCGTTGGCGACGAGGAATGCTACTTATCTTTGGCCAAATGATGTTCACATTCCATCACATATATCCGACCGTCTCAGCCTAAGAATTTGAACGATACCCGGCAGGTGCGATCATCTCGGGCATTGTACACATCAACAGAGCACGGCCTGCACGGCAGTGCCCAGCGGGGAAAGCGGACGATATTTCCTGCAGCGGCCCCCTCCCCCGCTGCTATACTGTGCGCCCTTTTTACCTGCCCGAGCCGGATTGCCATGTCCACCAATGCCCTCTACACCGACCTGTCTGGCTACTATGACCTGATGTGTGCCGATATTGACTATCAGGCGCAGAGCCACAGTGCGCGCCGTCTGCATCAGCTGTTCGGCAATCAGGGCAGGCAGCATCTGGATCTGGCCTGCGGCACCGGCCCCCATGTGCGCCATTTTCTGGATTTCGGCTATCACAGCAGCGGGCTGGATCTGAACCAGCCGATGCTGGACCGTGCCCAGCAGCGCTGCCCTGAAGCGCAGTTCAGCTGCCAGAATATGTGCGATTTCCGTGTTGATGAACCGCTGGATCTGATCACCTGCTTTCTCTACTCCCTGCACTACAGCGGCAATACTGCCAGCCTCATGGCCAGTCTGGCCTGCGTGCACCGGGCATTGCGCGACGGCGGCGTGTTTATCTTCAATGCGGTGGATAAAGATCAGATCGACAACGCCTCCTTTGCCCGCCACAGCGTTGACTATCAGGGCAGCCACTTTACTTTTCAGTCTGGCTGGCATTACCGCGGCACAGGCGATGGCCAGACCTTGCAACTGAGCATCGATAAAACCACCGACGGCGTCACCGAATCCTGGCAGGATGCCCACCCCATGGTAGCGGTGAACTTTGCTGAGCTGGCGTCATTGCTGGCGCACTATTTTGAAGTCCATATTTTCGAGCATGACTACGACACCATCACTCCCTGGCAGGGTAACTCCGGCAATGCGCTGTTTGTTTGTGTGAAGGCAGCGGCAGTCTGACAGGCAGCCGAGCCAGACGGCTAAGGTGTCTGTGGATAACGGCAGGTGGGGGCAGACAGCAGAGGTTGTGGACAACCACCATAAACGTGCAGGCAGCACGGTTGTGGAAAGATCAGGGCCGCATCAAGCAGCCCTGTAACAGCAGAATCAGCCAGCGAAGTCTTCGCCAGCAGCCGCTTCAAAGGCCATTTCCACACACCATTCGGGGTTGGACAGCTCGACCTTCACACAGGCACGGCTGGGTGCGGTGCCTTCAGCAAACCAGGCATCCCACACTTCGTTCAGGCCGTTGATATTGGCAAAGTCAGTGATGTAGATGGTCACCGACAGCAGGCGGGACTTATCACTGCCGACCTTAGCCAGCGACTTCTCAGCCTGAGCCAGAACCTGTGCAACCTGACTTTTCACACCGCCGGACAGATCGCCCTCGGGGATCTCCACAAACTTGGCAATGCCGTTGTAGACGACGATGTCGGACCAGCGCTGACCGGCGTTAATACGATGAATTTTCATAGGGTTACCTCAAATTAACGACCCCGGCATGGTAGCAGAGTTACCGGTAATCTACCTGCCCGGAGGCGACGTCTAGCCGGTGCGGCCTTCGCCATACTGCGGCAGTGTATCGCTGATGTCATACCAGCAAGCCTTGTAGTCGGTGTAGATATGGGCATCCACCTTCGCCGGCAGTTCATCGTCAAAGGCCCCCAGCGCAATTTCCAGCTGCTCGAAAGCGGCCCCCTTCACACGAAAACCGAGGCTGGAGCCGCACTCACGGCAAAAGGTACGCACCGTGCCATTGTGGCCGACATAATCCTGCAGCAATGCCTGCCCCGACAGCCAGCGCAGCCCTTCGGCGCGCACCAGCGTGCCAAAGGCCGCCCCGTGAAATTTGCGGCACATGGTGCAATGACAGTTGGCAATACGCGGCACAAAACTCTCGGCTTCAAAGCGGATACCACCGCACAGGCAACTGCCTTTATAGGGCTGGCTCATATCTGGATCTCTCGTTGAGTAAGGGCTGAAGTGACAGTGGCGACGTGTGAAGTTCGCTTAATGTCAGAGTCTGGGAAGAGTAGCAGAATGGGTAGTGATGAAGCTGCCTGAAAGCATCCGCTACGGTAGCTGAAGCAAACCGATAGTGTTGATAGCGTTATTCACCTGATGTTCGCTGATTTTTAACCGGGAGACAGGTGGATCTTTTTCATATTGATATGTGGAACTATGCTTTCTCAGCACCCACTCCACTACGGACTATCTCTTTTTTACCATTATTATCTGCAACAACGTTTAACATGATCGACCAGTCATTATTTAGTGTCAAAGACAGGTATATTGTTTGTGATAGCGCCGTCTATAAACCAAAAAATATCACTTTAAATCACTAAATTAGCTCAACGTTGTCTCGACCGGAGGAAAAAATGTCTGAATACAAAACACTGCTTGAATTTTCACGACCGGAATATGTAAAAGAGTTAAATGCCAGTCGCGTACAGGAACAGGGACTTTTGAAGGTCTGGCTGCAAGTTAGAAAAGAGCACTCATTGGTAGATATTGAACTTTCAGGCTACGGTCAGCTCGGAGAAGCCATTGGCCCTCTTCTGAACTCGGAGCGAGTCATCATATCCAGAGAGCTAAATTCGGGAAAAGAGTTTGGCACAATAAAAATTGAATGCTGGGTAGATGACCGCTGTTCGGAATTTATCTGTGATGCGGCAGCATTGATATAACAAGCGCCAGCACCACGGAATTTGAAATACCGTGTATATAAATAAGAATCTGCTTTTATTTCGAGACTTTAATTTTTTAAAGCAAAACTTTACTGCCAATTCCTTCGCAGTTGTTTGCGTTTGTTCTTCCGCAACAAAAAACTCGGCTTGATGCGTTATTGTTCAGATCAAATTCAAGATTCTTGTTTAGTTCCGGTTCGGTATTTACTTTCGGCAATCTGCTTGTGATAAATATCATAATGATCTCCTTTGAGTTGATTTTCTAGAGAATGCTAACGCCTTCAACAGGGATTGGCGCATGTACAGCGTGTGACAATCCCGCTGCGTTTAATTGTTAGATTTTTTTGATAAACACATTCTCTCTATGAAACTTCAGGTACTGAATGCAACTTTTCTCAACCTTGTAAAGTTTTAGCGAGCTAGACAGGCCTAATTGCAGATAATCTTTCGTCTCCAGAAGAGGGGATAAGATTATTCTGCCGTCATCGGAGAAGGTGATATACCCACGATCAAATAATTTATCTAAAGCGGGGCTTAAAAGTAAGCCGTTGTATGAGTCTACTCTTTCGAAATTTGTAGATTGTTTCCAAGGCTTAATGTGCGAAGCTATCAGGAGGTCAATGCGATCTAATTCCGTTACCGCACACTTTCGCCAAATGGCTATTAGAGCTTTTCGATACTCTCCTTGCCCTAACCTGGTTTCTATTTCTGATATCGTCGTTGTTGAATTTGTGCTGATCAGAGAGCTGATATCAGTAATCATATTGAATGTGTCACTACTTCTTGATATGAATGCCAAATATTTATTTAGGGCTGACTTAATATCATAAACGGAAGAATTTGATGTGTATCTATCTCGAGTGCTTTGTGTCGCCTTCAACCTTCTAAATATTTGTTCTACGCTTTCTGATGTAAGGTTGTCATAATCAGTCCCGTATAATTCATGGATATAACGAAGCCAAGACAAATAGTTTCTTTTACCGCCATCACTCGGCGGCCCGCTTGTCTCCATGAATCTAACAAAATCTGCTTCATTTGCTATAGAGGTCATCGTTCGCTCCAAATCTAACGCCATGGGCCAGTGTAGTGGACCATTTTTATGGTAAAAAACGAAGTGATACCATAATAAATGCGGAGCGTAACTGGCTCCACTGCACCATCTTGTTATGTTTTTTGCCAATGTATTAAAACCCGAGCTGCTGGCTTATGAATTTAGTTGGGTCTCTAATAATCTTATTTATCTCTCCCGGTTCAGCTTTGAGAATATCATCCTGAAGCTTCTTAACTTCGGAGTTCTCACCTCCTAGAGGCTTACCCTTTGCAATCGCTTCCGCACCAACATATTGAACAAGTATCTTTCGAATTGCGGCATCAAGTTCTTCATTATTCACTTTGAGCTTGTCGTTCTCCGCTTTAAGCTCCGCCATAATTTCCTGCCGCATCTCTTTTTCGCGGCCTTCGAGAAATGTCATTGCTCCAACGCCGCTCATAAAGCCAGCCAATAGAAACCCAAGTACTATTAGTGTTGCGTTGTTTTCCATTTGTTCCTTAAGTCCCATAACTGCTCCCTAGCGAGGATTGAATGTAAACATAACGCCTCAAGATGGGGCACCGGTTACGGCGTCCCGCTTGCTTTAATTGTTAGGGATTTTTAGCACCACAGTTGCGTGGTGAGACCTATTATTACCGAATATTTTTAGGCGACGATAATACTCAAATGTACTTTTTACCAAAGCGTACTTCGTATCGGATGCGACAGTGGTGACGAAGTTATAGTCAGTTTTTACGGATGGATATACAAAAGAATATTTCCATCCTGTTGGAATAAACCAGCCCGACCGAAGGATGGTGTTAAAATTTAGCTGGTTCCGTATAACCTCGCCGCCAATTTTCAGTTCCTCACCCACCTTAATTCCGCGAATCTCACAAGTGAAGTTGCATATTTTTAAAGGAACAACTCCTTTGTTTTCTAGAACGGCAACTACTTCCAGAATGTGCTGGCCATCAATTTCATCGATTATATTTACTTTGAGATCAAACGCCACTCGTGGGAAATGCTCATCTCTCACCCACCACTTTCGAAAGGCCCAAATAGCGCCCGAGAGCGAGCCGATTCCTGTCACGGCTATGCCCATATAATTGAAGAATTGCTCGAATTCCATTTGCATCCCTAACGTTCGGTTTAGGGGTGGCTGGGGCGTAAGCCGTCCCAGCCGCGTCTTTCGCGGCGACTACAGCCGCTTGTTAAGTGTGGAGGGGGTCGGGGGAATCGAACCCCCATGGCGCACTCCCAGGTAGACGACAGTAGCATTTTTGGCTTGTGACTCGCTCGAAATAGAATCTACCACCAGGCACCCCAGTAACGCCGCGATTCCACTTTTTACGTTTTTCATAATATTGCTATTACTAGTGCTCTTCATATGTGCTTTCTCCTGTTCCAAAGTTACCAAAGGGGCAGTTGATAGTTCTATTTCGAGCGACACATCGACCTCGACACTTGCTGTAATCCATACTCCCAAGCCGTTTTCAGTTTGGCGAACCAAACTCTGAATTCTGTAATTGCGAACACTTAACGCCGCCATAACCGGCAGCCGGAGCGCAGCGTAGGCTGTCCGGCGCCGAAAGGCGCGAAGTTCATGGCCTTGTTAGCAGGCTTTGAGCTATGGACTCCAGCGCTGCGAGCTCTGTTGCTTTGATAACATACCCTAAATTGTTGGGCATTGACGTAAAGCTCATTGGCTTATTCTGCGTAGGAACTGGCGTTAGTACGATCTCACCGCTTGCTGTGTGCTGAGGGCCTGCGTACAGAATACCCAGAAGTTTTATACGAGAACCCATATTAAGATTTCCATTTCGATCTGCATAACTTCCAAAGTTTGCTAAGTAAACCGGGCTACCGCTAGATCCAGGAAAGCAAGCCATATCCACAACAAACTGTTTTTTACCCAAATAATCATTCTCGGGTAGGGTTGCAATAATGCCTCGCCTAGCGATTGACCCATTGTTAGTTGAATCCCAAATTCCATTTGGGTAGCCAATCATTGTTACCTCTTCCAGTGGAAGGAGCTCTGAAAAATTGGCATCAGTGGCTGTAATATTCTTATCTAAGTGAACTAAGGCAGGCTGACTCTTTTTGTTTTGGAAATATTGGTGGATTGGTGCTGCCAACAATGCACACAAGTCGGTTTCCGAATCGGGGTGATAAATTACATTATTTTTAATTGGGTACGTAATAACCTCAAAATTGCCAGTTTCATTACCACTAGCGTCTGCCACGCTTATAGGTAGAGAGACGGATACCGCTCCTTCAATGACATGCTTATTCGTAACGATTGCAGGAACATGCATCCCGTCTTCTCGTCGTGCAAAGCTGTAGGCAAATCCAGTACCCGTAGCAACTTGCCCATTATTAAGTGTTGCCTCAATCCGAACAACAGACTTCATTAACTGATCTAGCGGATGCACTTTTATCTCCTGTGTCGACTTCTCGTGGGGAGCTTAGCCTGCTAACAGTGTGTTCATGAGGTCTTCGATCTCATAACAATTATTAAAAGGTATACCTTTAAGAAAACCTTATCTTAAAAGCAGCCATGTAAAACTTTGTTTTTAAGAGAAAATAAATCAGCCAACACAAAAGCAAGTAATTAAAAGGTATTTAAATCAACAAC
>NZ_LAPT01000110.1 GCF_003194385.1 Pokkaliibacter plantistimulans | reverse complement strand
CGCTTATCAGGTCGTTGAAAAACGTTATCGAGGCAGCCGAGACAAGGAAATACCCCGAGGGCACAAGAAACAGGCGAAAAAGCGGAGTTTAGTGAACTAAATGAGCATTTGACTCGCTCCGCTCGCCCCTTCGGGACCGTGCTAAAGCACGTTCAGCCTTTGGCTGTGAGCCTGTTTTGACGCGGTATTCGGCAACGCAGATAGATTTTCAACAACCTGTTATGCATTGGCAGTGGGTAATATCACCCAACTGGTTTATATCAACCACCGATTTGCCGAGGTGGTGGTTGATATCCACCATCTCCCGCTCGCTTTTTGCTCTTGATCAAGCCGAAGCCCAGTAAAATCAAGGCTTTCAGGAGTTGGCACAGCAGATGCAATAGTAGAGATGACTCTCTGGTCATCTCCCCGTCCGAGAGTTATGGCATGGGACGGGGAGATTCTCCAGACCGTAGAGGAGGATCTACTAAATGTTGAAACATCGCGCTATTGCCACTTACGTTGCCGCTGTACTGTTCTCTGGCGGTGGTCTTGCAGAAGCAGACAGTGGTGTTACCCCCGAAAGTATCCAGCGTGCAGCACTAGATGCATACCCCGGTAAGCTGCGTAAGGCAGTCAAGGTGCAGAAAGGCGGCATTGAAGTCTGGCAAATCCAGATTCACGGTAAAGACCTGCAGGATCACACCCTGTATTACAACGCCCGCAGCGGCGAAGCAATCGAAGCCTGATCCACTGCGTTGCTGATGACCTTGTTGTAAATCGTTTTCAGCCAGCTGGGGTTAGTCGCTACGCTGCTGTGTTGCTGAGCTTTCTTCTCTCAGATCGTTCGAGGGAAGTCGGGCTCCGCCATCTGAAATCATTCCTCAGCATCAAAGCGACGCGCATAGGTCATGATGAAGACGACATCATGACTTGTGCCAGCAGGTTCGCCTCAGGTCGGCCTGTCCGATTTTTGTCCTGAATATCTCCCATTTTCCGAATTCGAGTTGGTTTACGATTTGTGCCCCGTCCTGTTCGGGGCTTTTTCGTTGTGCAGATTTTTTGCTTCAGTGGTAAAGGAGGTCGGGTCACGCATGCATGGTTGGGAGTACTGGGTCGGTCATTATGGCTATCTCGCAATTGCCATTGGCACCCTGCTGGAAGGGGAAACCGTGCTGGTGCTGGCCGGTCTGGCCATTAGTCAGGGGCAGCTGCTTTATCTCAAGGTGATCCTGCTGTCAGTCATCTGCAGCTTTATCGGAGATCAGTTCTGGTTCTGGCTGGGGCGACGTTACGGCGATCGGCTGATCTATGCCTGGCCGCGCCTGCAGCCACGTGTGGAGCGTATGCAACGGCTGATCAGTCGCTACCATGCACCGCTGATTATCGTGAACCGCTTTCTTTATGGTCTGCGAGCGCTGGGGCCTGCGCTGTTCGGGACCACGCCGTTACCGCTTTGGGTATTTGTCTTCTTCAATCTGGTCGGGGCGGTCTTCTGGAGCATGGTGGTGGTCGGGGTTGGTATGGGGCTGCATGAGTTCTGGAGCCGCTTTGCTGCCACCCTGCCCTTGGCGCTGGTGGCGGTGCTTTGCCTGATCGCTGTGGTGTTGTGGTGGCGGCGAGGTCGGCGTCAGCGGGCGGCGTGAGGTGGCTCGCCCGCGAGGCTCAGGGTTGTGCACGGTCGTCTGTCAGTTGAGGCGCTGCAGAGGCAGGGTGATGGTGTTACCTGCATAACCCAGATGACTGTCGTGGGCACGCAGATAGACCAGCGTGACGTTGTCCGGAATCATGACGCCTGTCATGGTCTGATTGCAGGGCTGTTCGGTTTGGTCGTTCAGTGACATGTAGGTGATGGCCAGCACTTCACCTTCTTCCGTCAAAACCTCCCATCGGTCGGCATAATGCTGGGCAGTGGGCTTGTTGGTGTAGATAGTGACATCGAAACGCCAGCTGCCATCGCGCTGCTGACGGGCATCGGCATCAATGATATCCGCTTGCCCGGCAAAGCGATCAAGCGAAAGCAGCAGACCCAAATCGGAAATCGTTTGTTGCATGACTCTTCTCTCTGTACTAACCCCGCAAGCGCCGGTCGATCCACTGCAAAACTCAGACGAGACGCCAGTGGTGACCTGTTGCCCGTGACCTGCCCACGGTCAATGCCATCCTTCGGGTCAGAAATGCTCTCAGTGCTGCCTGTCCCTTCCAGCAACGGTTGTTACTGAGGTGGGCAGTCGTTTAAGTATGGTTCAAGGTCGCACAGTTGCACGGTCAAGATGTGGATTTATCTGTTTCTGTGCATGTCTTGTCGCTGAACCTCCCTTGACCGTCTGGCAGCATGAGCAAGACTTACCGTTGTTTGTCAGATTGCATGCAATTTATAGTGGTCCGCCTGCTAAGAGGCTGCTGCCAGAGAGGATATCGCCATGACACCTGCCAAGACGTCGACCAGCCCGTGGTTGGCGCTGGTACCCTGGGCATTTGTGCTGCTGTGGAGTACCGGCTTTATCGGTGCCAAATACGGTCTGCCCTATATTGAGCCGTTCAACTTTCTGTTTATCCGCATGCTGCTGACGCTGGTGGTGTTTGCCATCCTGATTGGTTGGCAGCGCACGCCCTGGCCCAGCTGGGCGCAAGCCCGTCAGCAGATGCTGGTAGGAGCGCTTGTGCATGGCTTGTATCTGGGCGGTGTCTTTGCCGCCATCAAGACCGGGCTGCCTGCCGGGATGACAGCCATTATTGTCGGGTTGCAGCCATTGCTGACGGCGGTGATCGCACGCTACTGGCTAGCTGAGCGTCTGACCTCCATGCAGTTGCTGGGTTTCTGGCTCGGGTTGCTGGGGGTCATTCTGGTGGTGCTGGGTCGTCAGGCTGCTGCAGGAGCTGTGCAGCCAGCGGGGATATTGTGGGCATTGGCTGCGCTGCTGGGGATCTGCGCCGGTACCCTGTATCAGAAGCGCCACGGCGGGAAGGTGCCACTGCTGACAGGGACATTCTGGCAGTACTGTGCGGCGGCGCTGATGATGGGGCTGATGACCTGGAGTACGGAAAGCGCCACGGTGATCTGGTCAACCCAGCTGCTGCTGGCCATGGCCTGGCTGGTGCTGGGCCTGTCGCTGACCGCGATCCTGCTGTTGATGGTGATGATTCGTGAAGGAGAATCGGCCAAGGTGGCCAGTTACTTCTATCTGGTGCCACCCCTGACCACGCTGGAGGGCTGGTTGCTGTTCAATGAGCATCTCAGCCTGTTGAGTGTCTGTGGTGTCGGCCTGACCGCAGTGGCGGTCTGGCTGGCGGTGGCCAAAGCGACCTCCGCCTGAGGTTCAGCCAACAGCGTCACAGATCACGAAACTCTTTGTCATAGCGAAAGCGGTTGGAGGTGACATAGCGCTCCATCCGCTGCAGGCGGCGATCCAGTTCTCGCATCCGCTCAGCCAGGGCGCGAGCACGCTGGGTCAGGGGTTGCCCGTAATCAAACTTCGGCTGGCGTGGTTCGGCCTCCCGGGCGCTGAGCGGGCGACGTTTGAGCAGAATGACGCCAGCCAGATACAGCAGAACACCGAGGCTGCCGCTGAATACAAACAGGGTCAGCATTACTATACGAGCCAGCCACACTGGCTGGCCGTAACTCTCTGCCAGCCCGGCACAGACGCCGGCGATCCAGCCCTGGCTGGAGCTGCGATACAGGTTACGCAGGTAACCATTGTCTTTATTGGCACTGTTCATCAGCTTCCTCCTCGACGGTAGTCATCCTCACGGGCGGTGCGCCAGTTCGGATGCTCCGCATCCAGAATGGTTTCCAGCGTGGCGACACGTTTTTCCAGTCGTTCCGCCACGCTCAGGGCATCTTCCAGCGTCTGGCGTTCCTCATCACTCAGACCCTTGTTCTGTCGTGAACGGGTCCAGTAATGCAGGATCAGCCAGATGGGAGCGACGACGGTGAGAAAGATCACCGCCGGCACGAAAAAGAACACCAGCATGCTCATTAACTATCGCTCCGTGAGTCACCGCTCATCCGTGCCTTCAGGGCGGCAAGGGCTTCTTCTACCTTGTCGTTGCGCTCCAGCTCTGCAAATTCGTCATGCAGGCTGCGGCCTCGGCCAAGATCCTCGGACTCCAGTTGCGCTTCCAGATTGTCCATCTTGCGCTCATAGGCATCGAACTTGCGGAATGCCTCTTCCAGCTTCTCACGGTTGCCACTACGGCGCATGTCCATGCGTGAGCGGCTGGTTTGCTCGCGTACCAGTAAGGCTTTCTGCTTGGCCTTGGCATCGTCCAGTTTCTGTTGCAGCTGACCGATTTCCTCGTGCAGCACCTGCAGCTGTTCTTCAATGATGGTGAGTTCGCGGCTGCAGGCTTTGAGGCTGTCTTCTACCGCCTGCTGCTCGGCCAGAGCGGCGCGGGCCAGATCTTCACGACCTTTGCTGATCGCCAGCCGGGCCTTGGCTTCCCAGTCGCTGGCTTCTTGCTGCAGACGGGCTACCCGGCGCTCCTGTTCCTTGCGGTCGGCGATGACCCGGGCGGAGGTGGTGCGTACTTCCACCAGAGTTTCCTCCATTTCCTGAATCATCATGCGAATCATCTTGGCCGGGTCTTCAGCACGGTCGAGCAGGGCGGTCAGGTTGGCATTAATGATGTCGCCAAAGCGTGAAAAAATTCCCATGGTGGTTCTCCTTTGATCAGGGCAGAAAGCGGGATGTGACCATCGGTATATAGCGATAGCTGTGCCAGTGTTTTTAACTCGCTGTTTTTGAAGTGTTTTTGTCAGCATCGCTGCGCTGTTAAAGGTTCTCAGATTAATATTTTTGGCTAAATACGCTTTTTTATGGCTTTTTTGACTGCAGTAACTGGCTCAAACAGCCAGATTTCACAATGTGTCGCAGGGAGGAACTATGGCGTCGGCCAGGCAGAACATCATTGGCAGTTCGGAAGCCTTGCATCAGGTGCTACAACAGACGTCGAAAGTTGCGGTGCTGAATCGGCCGGTGCTGGTTATTGGTGAGCGCGGTACCGGCAAGGAGCTGATTGCCGAGCGCCTGCACTATCTGTCCGGGCGCTGGCAACAACCTTATCTGCAGGTCAACTGTGCAGCGATGAGCGAGCATCTGCTGGAGTCGGAGCTGTTTGGTCACGAGGCCGGTGCTTTTACCGGCGCCAGTCGCAGTCGTGCCGGGCTGTTTGAGCGTGCTGATGGTGGCACCCTGTTCCTCGACGAGCTGGCGACGGCCTCACTGCAGGTGCAGGAAAAGCTGTTGCGGGTGATTGAGTACGGCCGCTTTGAACGGTTGGGTGGTAGCCGCACCCTGCAGGTTGATGTGCGGGTCGTTGCCGCTACCAACGCCTGTTTGCCTGAGCTGGTCACATCGGGAGCGTTTCGCGGTGATCTGCTGGATCGCCTGGCGTTTGATGTGATCAACCTGCCACCGCTGCGAGTGCGGCAGGATGACATTGCCGAGCTGGCAGAGCATTTTGCTCTGCGCATGTCTCTGGAGCTGCAACGTGAATACTTCGCCGGATTCTCGCCAGCCGCCATGCGTGAGCTGCTGGACTACCACTGGCCCGGCAACATTCGTGAGCTGAAAAACGTGGTGGAGCGCAGTGTCTATCGTCATGAAGAACCAGCGATGCCTGTTCAGCATATCGTGCTTGATCCCTTTGCAGTCAGCTGGCAAGCCTATCCGTTTACCGGGGCGAACGATGAGACCGCTTCGCCGGTCGATGCCGAGCAGAAGAGTGGCAACGAGGCTGTACCGGTGCGTTATCCCATGGATCTGCGGGCGCTGCTGGAGCAACAGGAGCAGCAGCTGATTGGACAGGCGCTGACTGCGCATGGCTTTCATCAGCGGCAGGCTGCCGCTGCTCTGGGGCTCACTTACCACCAGCTGCGAGCGGCTTTGCGCAAGTACCCTGAGTTGCTGGCGCAGCGTCAGGGTAATTGAGAAGGGGAGGGTATGCCGGGCTGTGGCCTACAGAGCAAACGTCAGGGTTTCACCTGCCTGAGCATGCAGCGCTTCCTGCAGGCGTTCTGCCAGGGTGCCGCCCTTGGCTTTCTCCAGCCAGCAGCCTTCGTCACTGTCCCAGTCAAAGTGATAGCCATCCTGCTTGGTCGCCAGCCACAGCTGTTTGACCGGTGTCTGCCGGGTCAGAATAATGCGGCTGCCGTTCTCACAGATGACGGTCAGAATGCCATTGTTGAGATTAACGTCGAGATCGCTTTCGGCATCATCAAGGATGGTTTCCACCTGCTCCAGCGTGTCATCAACCTGCTGGTGGAATTCGCTCTCGGTCATCGGCTGCTCCTGATTAACAAATAAACATTTTGGGTGGGATCGCCTGGGGCGACGGGCTATAATCGCCCAATTGTTTTGCTGGTCCAACGGCTTTTTTCAAGAGCTGTGACGCACGCCAGTGATTCTCTGTGGCAAGCCCTGCTGGGCGCCTCTCTTGATGTCACCGTACCCAGGCAGGCGTTGCCTGGTCAGAAAGGAAACCGGTCAATGCGCATAGTGTTTGCTCTGCTGATTCTCACCACCAGCCTGCTGGCCGGATGTGGTAACAAGGGGCCGCTGTATTTGCCTCAGCAGTCTTCGGCGCAGACCAGCCAGTGATGCTCGTCTGAGCGAGCCTGTGGCAACCTCCAGCATCAGCTTGGCGGTGCTGTGGGAGTGGGTTATAAAGAACAATCTGGATTACAAAGAACAGTCAAGGTATCGCTCTGCTGTGTAAAGCGGGGTGGAACTCATCGAATGTGGAACAGTTCTGGCAAGGTAAACCGCAGCCAGCCAGACTGGACAAGCCCTGGGCAGGATTAAAGACAAGTGTTGATACGTTTTACCAAGATGCATGGCCTGGGCAATGATTTTATGGTGCTGGATCTCGTTACCCAGCGCCTGTCCCTGAGCACTGAAAAAGTGCGTGAGCTGGCCGACCGACACTTTGGCATTGGCTTTGACCAGCTGCTGGTGGTTGAGCCACCCAGTAATCCCGAAATGGACTTCCGTTACCGTATTTTCAACGCTGATGGCTCCGAGGTGGAGCAGTGCGGTAACGGTGCCCGTTGTTTCGCCCGTTTCGTGCGGGAAAAGCGCCTGACCGGTAAACGTGAAATTGCGGTGGAAACCGCTAAAGGCATCATTCACCTGTTTCATACTGATGATCATCAGGTGCGGGTGAACATGGGGGCTCCCTTCCTTGAGCCTGCCGACATTCCCTTTGTTGCTGATCTGCGCGCTGCGACCTACAGCATTGCCGCTGGCAGCAGCATGTATGACATTTCCGCCGTTTCCATGGGCAATCCTCACGGCGTGCTGGTCGTCGACAACGTCGATACCGCACCGGTGCTGACACTGGGACCTGTGCTGGAACGCCATGAACGCTTCCCGGCCAAAGCCAATATCGGTTTTATGCAGATTTTGTCCCGCAAAGAAGTGCGCTTGCGGGTATTTGAACGAGGTGTGGGTGAAACCATCGCCTGTGGCTCCGGCGCCTGTGCTGCAGTGGTAGCAGGGCGGCTGCGTGGGCTGCTGGATGAGCAGGTCAGTGTTCATCTGCCGGGCGGCACCCTGACTATCCAGTGGGCAGGTGAGGGCAGTCCGGTGTGGATGACAGGCCCGGCGACCACTGTGTTTGAAGGGCAGATCCATATATGAGCAGAAAGGTGCAGACCAGCCTTCTTCCTGAGACCCCCACCGCCGAACAGGTGGCCGACTACTTGCGGGAACATCCCGAATTTTTCGTCGACCACCCGGCGGTGCTGGAAGAGTTGCGCATTCCCCACGCCTGTGGCCCCGCAATTTCTCTGGTGGAACGGCAACTGCACCTGCTGCGTGAACGTAATGGTGCGCTGTCTCACCGGTTGGACGAAATGATCGACACCGCCCGGGAAAATGACCTGATCTTTGAAAAGACCCGCCGTCTGGTACTGGGTGTGCTGCAGTCTGCCAGTCTGGAAGAGCTGGCGCGGGTGCTCGACCGCCATCTCTGCTTCGAGCTGCGCGCTGACCGCTGTGAGCTGCTGATCATCGACGATGAGGATGCCTGGATAGCGGCGGGCGTGCGCCGGGTGGAACGCAATGAAGCCATGAGCATCATCGGCAGTCTGGTGGATTCGCGCTGGGCCGTCTGTGGTGAACTGAGCGATGAGGAAAAGTACTACCTGTTCATCCACGACTGTCACCGTATCGGCTCCGTGGCACTGGTGCCACTGATGGTCAGCAATGTTACCGTCGGTGTGCTGGCCATGGGCAGCTACGACCGCCAGCTGTTTCACTCCAGTCTGGGGACGCTGTTTCTGGATTACGTCGGTGAAGTGCTGACTCTGACCCTGCCACGTCTGCTCGATGCCGTGCCGCCTGTCGCGGTTAATGCCGAGTGATCATCCGCGTTGCGCTGAACCCGCATGTCAGCCGCCGGTAATACGCCCATGACAGTCTGGCCTGATGCCTTTTTGCAGTATCTGCAGAAGGAGCGCCACTACTCTGACCATACCCTCGATGCCTATCAGCGGGATCTGCACGACTGCCAGCAATGGCTGCAACAGCAGCAGCTGGACTGGCAGACATTGGACGCCGCCCATCTGCGTCGCTTCCTCGCCTCGCTGCGACAGAAGCAGCAAAGTAGCCGCACACTGCAACGCAAACTGTCTTCCCTGCGAGCGTTCTATCGCTACCTGCAAACACAGCAGCTGATGCAGCGTAACCCCTGTGATGGCGTGCAGGCACCCAAAGCCGATAAGCCGCTACCCGACGTGCTCAGTGTCGATGACCTGCAGCAGCTGCTGGACGTCAGTAGTACTGATCCGCTCGAATGCCGCGATCTGGCGATGATGGAGATGCTGTACTCCTCGGGCCTTCGTCTGGCTGAGCTGGTCGATCTGGATTGCGCTGACGTCGATTTTGCACAGCAGCTGGTACTGGTGCGCGAAGGTAAGGGCGGTAAGAGCCGTCTGGTGCCGGTTGGACGCAAAGCCATTGACGCCCTGCGCCGTTATCTGAGCCTGCGGCCGTCCCTGCTCAAGGGGCGCGGTGAAGCCGCCCTGTTTCTCAGTCAGCAGGGCAATCGACTGGGCCCCCGTGCCGTACAGCAACGTCTCAGCCGCTGGGCCAAGCAGCAGGGACTGGGTCAGCATATGCACCCACATCAGCTGCGGCACTCCTTTGCCAGCCATATTCTGGAGTCCAGTGGTGATCTGCGCGCGGTGCAGGAGCTGTTGGGCCATGCCGATATTCGTACCACTCAAATCTACACTCATCTGGATTTCCAGCACCTTGCCCATGTCTATGATCAAGCCCATCCCCGTGCCCGTAAAAAATCCTCATCTTGATTGGATCTGCTTCGATCTTGACGACACGCTGTGGGCGGTCGAGCCGGTCATTGATCGTGCCAACAGCCGCATGTTTGACTGGCTGGCCAGCCATGTGCCGGGCGCTGCCGAGCGTTATTCAGTGGCCGACTGGCCTCGACTGAGAGACGGGGTGAGTGAGCGCTTCCCGGCCACGGCGCACAGTGTAACCGCCTTGCGCCAGACGGTGCTGGATGAGCTGATGGCGGCGCTGGGTCATCAGGGCGAGCAGGCGGCAGCCTGGAGTCAGGCGGCGTTCGAGGCCTTTCGTATTGCCCGTAATGAAGTGGCGCTGTTTGCGCCGGTGGAAAGCATGCTGACGACCCTGCAGCAGGCGGGCTACCGTCTGGGTGTGTTCAGTAACGGCAATGCCGATCTGCAGCAGATCGGTATTGGTCGCTATTTTGAAGTGGTACTCAACGCCGATATGGTCGGTGCCGCCAAGCCCGAGGCTGCAGCTTTCAGTGCACTGGTGCAGGCCTGCGGCTCGGAACCCCGGCGTATGGTCTATGTCGGTGACCACCCGCATTATGATGTGGCCGGTGCCAATGCGGCGGGGCTGTTCAGCCTGTGGTTCAATCCTGAAGGCGCTGCCTGGCCTGCAGGGCAGCAGCGGCCGAGTCTGGAAGTGGCCTGTCTGTCTGAAATTGCCGCGGCGCTGGTGCTGTTGCAACCCTGAGGGATGATGTCATGACCCGCCGCGTTCCGGCTTCGCTCAGTGTGCGTAATGTCGATCCCTTTGATCCTGAGCTGAAGCGTCTGCTGGATGCGTCCAGCACCCTGATGCTGTCGTTGTATCCCGATGACAGCAACCGTCTGGATGGACCCGAAGAGCTGGCACGCAGTCAGGCCTGCCTGCTGGGAGCCTATTGTGAAGGGCAGGGGCTGATTGCCTGTGGTGCGGTCAAGGTGCTCGACGATGATGGCCGCTACGGTGAAGTAAAGCGCGTGTTTGTGCGCCCTGAAGCCCGTGGCATGGGCGCTGCCAAGGCGATCATGGCCGCGCTGGAACAGCATCTGCTGCACAAGGGCATCACCCTGTTGCGACTGGAAACCGGCATTTTCCAGCAGGAAGCCATCGGGCTTTATCGTGCGCTGGGGTATCGCCAGCGCGGTCCTTTTGGCCAGTATCAGGCTGACCCGCTCAGTGTGTTTATGGAAAAACGTCTCGACTGAACAAAGAGCCCAGCGAGCTTTCGTAAACTCGACAGTTTCGAAGAGCCGTTAACAGGGCTAAGGTAACTGCAGGGAATCATTGCTGGAGCCTCCGTGAACATCGATCTGCAAACCATCCTTCACCACCTGCAACAGAAGTTGCCCGATTTGCTGGCACTCTATCATTTTGGTAGCCGTTCTCAGGGGCAGGCGCGTGCGGGCAGCGATCTTGATCTGGCAGTATTGGTGGCAGGATATACGGACCCCTTGCAGTTATGGGATCTGACCGATGAGTTGGCAAACATGGTGGGTTGCGAGGTGGATCTGCTGGATATGCGTGCAGCCTCGACGGTGATGCAGCATCAGATTTTGACGACCGGAGGCCGGTATTGGTGTCTGCCATCGGCACAACTGCAGGTGGAGTTGTTTGAGGCCGCCATGCTTAGCGAAAAGCTGGAACTGGATAGTGCGCGAGCAGCTCTGCTGAGGCAGATTGAGCAGGAAGGAAAGGTTTATGGTCGATGATGTGCTGATCAACAAGGCGGCTAGTATTGAGAGGGCAGTACGTCGTGCTCGTGAAGAGTACAGCGCCGACCCGGCAGGTTTTGCCAGTAACTTCACTCGTCAGGATGCTGCGATTCTGAATGTCCAGCGTGCCTGCGAAGCGGCATTGGACATGGCACAACATCTGATTCGCAAGGAGCGTTTGGGGGTGCCGCAGAGTGCCCGCGATACCTTCATGTTGCTGGCCAGTGCTGGCTGGATCGACCCCTCACTGGCAGAAGGCCTACGCCGTATGGTCGGCTTTCGCAACATTGCCGTACATGATTATCAGGCGTTGCAGATCCCTATCGTCGTCAGCATCATCCAGCGCCATCTGGATGAGTTTCTGCAGTTCAGTCAGGCCTTGCTGCAGAAAGCAACGGATGAGCGCTGCTGATCCACAAGCACCGCGATCCATGGTTCATAAACAACTTAGGCAATAAACAACGTAGGTAATAAACAATAAGGGCGTCTGATGACGCCCTTATTGTTTGCTGAACTTATACAGCGCTTAGCTGGCCTGATAGACCAGTTCACCGTCCACCAGGGTGTAGCACACCCGGCCTTTCAGGGGCTGGCCCAGCAGGGGGGAGTTCTTGCCGCTGGAGCGCATGGTTTCTTCGGTCAGTGTCCATTCCGCCTCAGGATCAAACACGCAGATGTCGGCAACACTGCCCAGCCCCAGCTGACCACTGTCCAGACCCAGTACCCGTGCCGGGCCCAGCGACAGTTTCTCGATCAGCTGATCCAGCGTCAGCACATCCTGTTCCACCAGCAGCAGCGCCTGTGACAGCAGGGTTTCCAGACCGCTGATGCCGGGTTCGGTTGCGCCAAAGGGCGCGCGCTTGGCCGCTTCATCATGGGGCTGATGATCCGAGCAGATTGCACTCAGGGTGCCGCCCAGCAGTGCCTCACGCAGACCGGCACGATCAATGGCCGAGCGCAGCGGTGGGTTGACGTGGTAGAGGCTGTTGAAGCCGTTGAGTTTGGCATCGGTATACAGCAGGTGATGCACGGCCACATCGGCAGTGACACGCAGACCCTTGGCGCGCGCATCCATGATCAGCTGTGCCGCGCGGGCCGTGGATAGCTGGCCGAAGTGGGCACGTACGCCGGTTTGCTCCACCAGCAGCAGATCACGGGCAACGGCGATGGTCTCGGCGGTTTCAGGGATACCGGGCAGGCCGAAGCGGACGGCGTTGGCGCCATCATGCATTACTCCGGCGGCAGACAGATCCGGATCCTGCGACTGGAAAATCACCAGCAGATCAAACGTCGCTGCGTATTCCAGGCAGCGCATCAGGGTCAGGCTGTTGCGGATGGCATTGCGGCCATTGGAGACGGCGATGCAGCCGCTTTCCGACAGCCCCTGCATGTTGGCCAGCTGTTCCCCTTCCAGTCCCTTGGTCAGGGCACCGATGGGCAATACCCGGGTGAATCCGGCCTGACGGGCCTTGTCACTGATCAGCTTGGTGACGGCGGCTGAATCATTGACCGGGTTGCTGGTAGGCGGGCAGCACAGAGTGGTGATGCCGCCTGCTGCTGCCGCATGGGTTTCGCTGCGCAGGGTACCTTTGTGGGTGTAGCCGGGCTCACGCATGGTAGCGCAGAGATCGATAAAGCCCGGGCTTACGACTTTGCCGCTGGCATCCAGTGTCAGCTCAGCGACGAAGCCGGGAATGGCAGCACCAAGGCTGGCAATACGGCCATCCTGCACGTAGACGTCCATCACTTCGTTGACATGGTTGGCCGGATCGATAACGCGGCCGCCAGTGATCAGTATATTCATGCTCATAATGCCTTAGCCCTCTGCACCCTGTTGTTTGGCCAGATCCTGCTGCTGTTGCAGCTGACCGGTGATGGCCATAGACATCACCGCCATGCGCACGGCAATGCCGTTGCTGACCTGGGTGAGAATGCGGGACTGTTCGCCATCTGCCACCGATGACTCGATTTCCACACCGCGGTTGATGGGGCCGGGGTGCATGACGATGGCATCGGGTTTGGCGTAGGCCAGTTTTTCTTCGTTAAGGCCATAGAGGCGGAAAAACTCCGACTCGGACGGCAGCAGTGCGGTGTTCATGCGCTCTTTCTGCAGACGCAGGGCCACGATGACATCGACGTCTTTCAGGCCCTGTTTCATATCCCGGTAGATATTGGCACCCAGCGCCTGCAGGGTATCGGGCACCAGCGTCTTTGGTCCGATCAGCCGCACTTCTTCGGCACCGAGGGTGTTGAGCGCGTGGATTTCTGAACGGGCAACCCGCGAGTGCAGGATATCGCCGACGATGGCCACCTTGAGCTTGCCGAACTCGCCCTTGCAGCGGCGAATAGTGAGCATGTCGAGCATGGCCTGTGTGGGGTGGGCATGGCGTCCGTCACCGGCGTTGATAATGGCCACGTCGGGGGTGACATTCTCGGCGATAAAGTGCGCAGCACCGCTGTCGGCATGGCGTACCACAAACATGTCGGCGCCCATGGCGCGAATGTTCCACAGGGTATCCTGCAGGGTTTCGCCCTTGGCGGTGGCTGAGGTACTGATATTGAGGTTGAGAATGTCCGCCGACAGTTTCTGTGCGGCCAGTTCAAAGGTGCTGCGGGTACGGGTGGAGTTCTCGAAGAACAGATTGACCACAGTCAGGCCGCGCATCAGCGGCACTTTCTTGACCGAGCGGCCATTGCTGTCGATGAACGACTCGGCGGTGTCGAGAATGTCGGTCAGCAGCTCGCGGCTGAGACCTTCCGTGGTCAGGAAATGGCGGAGCTGGCCCTGCTCGTTGAGTTGCAGTTGGTGCGGCGCTGCGTGACTCATGGCTGTAAGGTGGCTCATGGCAGATTTTTCCGAAAATATGGCCCCATAGGGGCCATTTGAGTTAAGACGCTTTGCTCAGGATTTCCAGACCCAGAGGGTCGGGGCCGGTCAGCTTGATCTGCTGTTCCGGTTCCAGCGACAGATGCTGGCCAACAATGTCCGGCTGGATGGGCAGCTCACGACGGCCAATGTCGTACAGACAGACCAGCGTCACGGAGGCCGGACGGCCATAGTCGAAAATCTCGTTGAGGGCGGCGCGAATGGTACGGCCGCTCATGATCACATCATCCACCAGAATGATATGACGGTCTTCACAGTGAACGGGGAGTGAGGAGGGCTGCACGCGCGGGTGCAGGCCAATACGGGAGAAGTCATCGCGGTAGAAGCTGATATCCAGCATGCCCAGAGGTTCTTCCAGCGCCAGCTTCTGCTGCAGGCGCTCGGCGATCCAGACCCCACCGCTGCGAATGCCGATCAGCAGAGGCGCGGTAATGGCCCGTTCTTCCAGGTAGCACTGAATCTCAATGCCGAGTTTGTCGATCAGGCCATCGATAGGCATGGGGGCCGATGACATCTACAAGTCCTCCAGTCGGGTATGGGCGGGGATAAACAGGCCGTCAGTCAGCCAGCTCTCCACGATCAACTGGGCAGCCAGGGCATCAACAGGGTCTTTGCTGAAGTGGCTGGAACCACCGCGCCCAAGGTGAATGGCCTTGGCTTCACGGGTAGTGAGTCGCTCATCGGCGAGGAAGCAGGGAAGCTTGAAACGTTCATGCAGGCGATTGGCGAATTTACGCGCCCGTCGGGCCATCTCGCTCACGCTGCCATCCATGTTCAGGGGAATTCCCACCACCAGAGCGTCCGGCTGCCAGTGGGCGAGTATTTTACTCAATTCGTCCCAGTCAGGGATACCGTCACGGGCATTAATTGGTTTAATCGGCGAGGCCGTTCCGGTCAAACTTTGACCGAAGGCAAGGCCGATGCGTTTACTGCCAAAGTCGAAACCCAATACGGTGAATGGGGAGGGGAGAGTCGTCTCAGCCATGTCCTGCTTGTGTCGATAGAAGGGTAAGGTCGACGCCGATGGAGCGGGCTGCCGCATCCAGACGTTGCTCAACCGGAGTGTTGAACAGGATACGGTAATCGGCCTTGCAGGTCAGCCAGGCATTTTCCGCCAGTTCATGTTCCAGTTGCCCTTCACTCCAGCCGGAATAGCCGAGGGCGATCAGATAATCGGTGGGGCCCTGATCCTGAGCGATGGCCTCCAGCACATCGACCGAGGTGGTCAGGCTCAGCTGATCGTTGATCCGGAAGGAGGACTGCCACTCGCGTTCAGTATTACGGTGCAGGACAAAACCGCGCTCGGTCTTCACCGGGCCACCGATAAAGATGGGAGGGTTACGTTTCAACGGCCGTGGCTGCGACATGTCCATGTGGCCGAGAATCTCGTCCAGATGCATCTCCAGTGGGCGGTTGACGATCAGCCCCATCGCGCCCTGCTCGTTATGGTCAAAAATATAGGTGACCGTACGGGCAAAGTGCGGATCGCGCATGCTGGGCATGGCAATCAGGAACTGATCGCTGAGTGAGGTAAGTGCTGATGTTGTCATGGGCTAAGTATTGGAGCCATCCGGCATTGCTGCAAGTTTAAAGGCGTTACAACTGATAAAGGCGCATTCGGTTATGTTTCTGGCGGCGGTGGGGCGGGATAGTGCTGCAGCGGCCGGTAGTGCTCGACCACCGGGAAGGGGTCATAGAAAGGATGCAGCAGCGCCCGCCACTGCTGATACTGCGCGGACTGACGAAAGCCCACCGTGTGATCTTCGAGAGTGCGCCAGTGAGCCAGCAGCAGGTACTGATCAGGCTGCTCCAGACACTGCTGCAGCTCATGGCCAAGATAGCCGGGGGTGGCGGCAATCAGAGGGGCGGCCTGGCGGAACGCCTGCTCGAAGGCCGCGCTCTGGCCCTGGCGAACATGCAGGATGGCAACTTCCAGAATCATCAGTGGCTCCCGTGCCGGTGCAACGTAAATCGATACAGATAGCAGCTAGCATAGCCTGTTGGCGCGGGATAGATGGTAAAGAGTGGGTAAATAGTGGGGATGTACCGGCGCTGGTCAGAGCGGAGTGCTGTGGTGGTAGCTACAGTCACCCGCTCTGGCAGAAGGGCGCATTACTCCAGCAGGCCGATGGAGACCTCGGTGGATTTGACGAAGGCGACCACTGGCGACCCCACGGTCAGCCCCAGCTCCTTGACCGAGCGGGTGGTGATCACCGACGTGACGATGCCTCCCGGTGTTTCCACCTCGACTTCCGACAATACGGTATCGCTGATGATTTCCCGCACGACGCCACGGAACTGATTGCGTACGTTGATGGACTTGATGCTCATGCTGATCTCCTGACAGTGGCAGCCACAACAGGTGGCTGTGGTGGCCAGTCTAGAAGAGAGACGGTGTCTGGCTAACCAAGGAATCTGGCAAAGCTTTTTCGATCAGCGGGTAAGCACGCCTGCCATCACTGCACAGGCCATTACAGCTCAGATCATCACTGCTCAGGGTCACTGTGCTGTCCGCTGTTCAGTGGCCGCTGCAGAAACGCAGTATCAATCCAGCGGCCAAATTTGTAGCCCACCGCGTTCAGCGTACCTACCTGCACAAAACCCAGACGCTGGTGCAGGGCCATCGATGCCGGCTCTCCTGAGCCGGCGACCACCGCGATCATCTGTCGCCATGGGCCAAGCTCACAGCGACGTATCAGCTCAGTGAGCAGCGCCGTACCCAGCCCCCGGCCTCTGGCGTCGGTATGCAGATAGACCGAATCCTCGACGGCATAGCGATAGGCCGGGCGCGGGCGATACAGGCTGGCATAGCAATACCCCACGACCTGCTGCTCCCACTCGGCCACCAGAAAGGGCAGGCCGCGGGACACCACGGCAGCGTGGCGCTGGCTCATTTCAGCCACATCTGGCGGCACCTCCTCAAAGGAGGCGGAACCATGCAGCACATGGTGGGCATAGATGGCCTGCACGGCCGCCATATCGGCAGGCTGGGCATCACGAATGAACAGGAGAGACAGAGACGGTTGGGCGGCAGACATGGTGAACAGCTCGATGGCAGACAGCTAAACAAGACTGCAGGGTAGAGGGCGCAGTGCTATAAAGGAACCTTTGTCTGTTTATGCACAGCATAAGGAAAACTTTGGTGACTACCTTCAGTCTTGATCAGCTGCGCTGTTTTGCCGAAGTGGTGCGCTGTGGCAGCTTTTCGGCCGCCGCCGATGTGCTGGGTGTCACTCAGCCGGCCATCAGCCTGCAGATCCGACAGCTGGAGAAACGTCTGGGGGTGACGCTGATTGAGCGGGTCGGGCGACGCACGATGGCTACCGCCGCCGGTGAGGAGCTGCTGCGCCATCAGCAGCGGATCGATGCTGCGGTGGGGGATGCACTGGCCGCCATGGCCCAGTATCGGCAGGGTGAGCTTGGGCAGGTGCGGCTGGGGACTGGTGCGACCGCCTGCATCTACCTGCTGCCCGGCGTGCTGGAGCAGCTGCGCCAGCAATGGCCTTCACTGCAGGTAACGGTCAATATCGGCAACACACGGGATATGCTTCGTGCCGTGGAAGAAAACCGGCTGGACATGGCGCTGGTCACCCTGCCTGCGTCAGGTCGCATGCTGGATGTTACGCCCTGGCTGCAGGATGAGCAGGTGCTGGTCGCCCGCCGGGATGTCGCCCTGCCCGAACAGGCCAGTGCCGAGCAGCTCCGGCAGCACTCGCTGTTGCTGTACGAGCCGGGTGGTAACACCCGACGGATTGTCGATGCCTGGCTGACCGAGCAGGCGCAGGAGGTTGAGGTATCGATGACGCTTGGCAGTGTCGAGGCTATCAAGGAGCTGGTCAAAGCCGGACTGGGCTGGGCTATCGTGCCCAGAATGGCAGTCGAGGCGCAGGCTGAGCTGCAGTACTGCTCGTTATCGCCACCGCTGTTCCGTACCCTGGCGCTGGTCATGCGACAGGACAAGAGCCTGAGCAGGGGCTTGCAGCTGATGCGTCAGGCACTGTCGGAACAGTGCCGCAAATGCTGAAGGCGGGCGGATGAGTCCACAGTCAGATGACGATTACCGGAGGATGTTTCACCCATGTCACTACGTGCGCTGCGAACCCTGGTTGCCATTGCCCAGTACGGCTCCTTTGCCCGTGCGGCGGATGTGGTGTGCCTGACCCAGTCGGCGGTGAGTCTGCATGTCCGCAGTCTGGAGGAGGATTTCAATGCTCAGCTGTTTGATCGCAGCAAGCGGGTGCCAGTGCTGACCGATGCCGGGCATCTTGCGGTGCAGCGGGCGCAGGAGATTCTGGCGCTGTACGACGGTATTGCTGCCGAGCTGGGCGAGGGCGGTGAGCTGACCGGGCGGCTGCGTCTGGGTGCTATCCAGACGGCACTGGCAGGCGCCTTGCCGGCAGCACTGGCCAGCCTGCACCAGCAGCATCCGCGCCTGCGGGTGCTGGTCAGTGCGGGCATGTCTGCGGAGCTGGCGATTCGGCTGGATGCGGGCGAACTGGACGCTGCCGTGACCACCGAGCCGGTCAAACCCTACCCTACCGGACTGGTCAGCACGCCGCTGTATCAGGAAGGCTTCTGGATCATCGCACCGGCGGCGTTAGCTCCTGATGAGGGGTTGGACGGGCTGAAAGGGCGAGCCTTGCTGCAGAGTCAGCCGTTTATCCGCTTCGATCGGCGTGCCTGGGCCGGGCGCACCATCGACAGCGAGCTGAAACGCCAGCGGCTGCGGGTGCAGACCGATATGGAGCTGGACAGTCAGGAAGCCATCATACAGATGGTCGCCAGTGGTCTGGGGGTGGCCGTGGTGCCGCTGGCCAGCCTGCAGCGCTGCCAGCGCGAGGGTCTGCACTGTCTGCCCTTTGGTGAGCCGCAGCTGTGTCGGCGGGTGGTGTTGCTGGAGCGGGAAGACCGTCCGGCCGGGCGTATGGCCATGGCGCTGGCGCAGGTCATCCGCAGCCACAGTGATGCACCTATCCTTGAGTAGTGCTTGCCATTCTTGAGTAAAACTTGATCTTTCATCGATTTTATATCGATTTTTCTTGATATAAGCCGGGGCTATTCTGGGCGTCTATCGCTCAGACCGAGTCGCCAGCATGATGCCACACCTGCCATTTTTTCCGCCTTCGCTCCCGCTCCCGACACGCACTGACACCAGCGTGCGCCCAGCGCTGCTGTTGCCAGGTGAGGCGTTATGATTGCCTCGTTATTACTGGCGTTATTGCCCATCGTCCTGCTGATCACCCTCGGTGCCCTCTTGCGCCAGCGTGAGTTTGTTGCTGCGACCTTCTGGCCGCAGGCGGAGCGGCTGGGCTACTACGTCCTGTTGCCAGCGTTATTTTTCCACGGACTGGCAACGGCCAGACTGGACGGCGTCCCCGTCACGGCGATGGCGCTGACGCTGGTGACCTCGACGGTGGTGGTGGCCGCCGTCGTGGTGCTGATGCGGCGCTGGGTAAAGGCCGATGATCCGGCGTTCACCTCGGTGTTTCAGGGTGGCGTGCGCTTTAACAACTACGTGGGTGTGTCCATGGCCGTTGGCCTGCTGGGAACACAGGGGGTGGCGCTGGCGGCGGTGGCCAATGCCTCAATTGTGCCGACCGTCAATGTGCTCTGTGTGCTGGTCTTTGCCCGCTATGGTCATGGGGCGGAGTTTTCGCTGCGGGCGGTGGTGCAGCAGCTGCTGCGTAATCCATTGCTGATGGCCTGTGTCGCGGGGATGAGCGCACGGATGCTGAACCTGACGCTACCGGCAGGCATCGAACCCTTCCTCAAGACACTAGGTCAGGCTTCGCTGCCGTTGGGTCTGCTCTGTGTCGGCGCTGCACTGGATTTCTCTTCGGTTCGGCGCTGGCTGCATCCGGTCAGCATGGCCTCACTGGCCAAGTTCGCGCTGATGCCCCTGTGTACGGTGGTGGCCTGTCATCTGTTTGGCCTGACCGGGGTGGCGGCCATGGCTGCCCTGTTATTTCAGACCCTGCCGACCGCCTCTTCATCCTATGTGATGGCAAGGCAGCTGGGCGGGGATGCCCCGCTGATGGCAGGTATTATTGCCAGCCAGACAGTGCTGGCGGGGATCGCCATGCCGTTGCTGCTGCCGGGGTTGGCACCCTGGCTGAACTGATGAAAAAAGGCCATGCCCCAGGGCATGGCCAACAGCCCTGCGCCACGGCCTTCGGCCAGCCGTGACGAAGGCGCGGAGAGGATCAACGTTAGCAGGCTGTTGAAAAACGTTATCGAGGCAGCCGAGACAAGGAAATACTCCTAGAGCACAAGAAACAGGCGGAAAAGCGGAGTTTAGTGAACTAAGTGAGCATTTGACTCGCTTTGCTCGCCCCTTCGGGGCCGTGCTAAAGCACGTTCAGCCTTTGGCTGTGAGCCTGTTTTTGACGCGGTATTCGGCAACGCAGATAGATTTTCAACGACCTGTTAGAGTGCCCAGCGCACGCCAGAGTGCGAAGGGCGAATCACCGGCTCCGGTGCCTGCTGCGCCAGAATCTGCTGCAGGATGCGCTGCTCCAGCGTGGCCGCCGCTGTGCAGCTGGCCTCACGCGGGCGACCCAGCAGAATCGGCAGATCCAGCCCCACACGGCCCTGCTCCAGCACGATCACCCGGTCGGCCAGCTGTACGGCTTCGGCCACGTCATGGGTGACCAGTACCACGGTGAACTGGTGCTGCAACCACAACCGCTCAATCAGCTTCTGCATATCCAGCCGGGTCAGGGCGTCCAACGCTCCCAGTGGCTCATCCAGCAGCAACAGCCGTGGCCGGTGAATCAGCGCCCGCGCCAGTGCCACCCGTTGCCGCTGTCCGCCGGACAGCTGTGATGGCCAGGCATCGGCGCGATGAGCCAGACCCACTTCGGTAAGCACCGCCCGGGCCTGTTCCTGCCAGTCACCCTGCAAACCCAGACCGACGTTTTCCAGCACGGTTTTCCATGGCAGCAGGCGGTCATCCTGAAACATCAGGCGGCTCTGTTGCTGCTGGGTCGCCAGTGGTTCACCGTAAGCGCGCACACTGCCGGCACTGCTGTGTTCCAGCCCGGCCAGCAGGCGCAGCAGGGTGCTCTTGCCGCAGCCGCTGTGGCCGACGATGGCGACAAACTGCCCGGCGGGAATGGCCAGACTGATCCCCTTTAACACTTCCTGCCCGCCAAAGTGCTTGCGCAGGTTGTTCAGCAGCAGATGGGATTCTCCCTGCGGCAGCGGGGTCTGAACCGCTGCACTGTGCCCGGCAGCGAACCGTTCTGTGCTGCGATGTGACGTACTCATCCTTGGTGCTCCTTCAGGTAAACCGGGTGCCAGCGCAGCCAGCGGCGTTCCAGTAAGCGGGCGGTGCTATCGGCCAGCTTGCCCAGCAGGGCATAGAGCACGATGGTCAGCACCACCACATCGGTTTGCAGAAATTCGCGGGCATTCATCGCCAGATAGCCGATACCCGAGCTGGCAGAAATAGTTTCCGAGACAATCAGCGTCAGCCACATCAGGCCGAGGGAGAATCTCAACCCCACCAGAATCGAGGGCAGGGCGCCGGGCAGGATGACCTGACGAAACAGCGGCCAGCCTGACAGGCCATAGTTGCGGGCCATTTCGATCAGCCCGGGGTCGAGACTGCGGATGCCATGCAGGGTATTGAGGTAGATCGGGAACAGGGTACCCAGTGCCACCAGAAAGACTTTCGCCGCCTCATCAATACCGAACCACAGGATCACCAGCGGAATCAGCGCCAGATGAGGAATGGTCCGCAGCATCTGGATGCTGCTGTCGAGCAGGATTTCGCTCCGCCGCGACAGGCCGCACAGCAGGCCAAGGGCGAGGCCAATGCTGCCGCCGATCAGCAGGCCCAGCAGCGCCCGCTGGGTGCTGATCAGCAGGTGGGTCAGCAGTTCACCGGATACGGTCAGCTGCCAGCCTGCCACGATCACGGCGGAAGGGGCCGGTAGCACACGGGTCGACAGCCAGCCCAGTTCGACCGCCAGCTGCCAGCCGATCAGCAGGGCCAGTGGTAAGGCCCAGGGCGCCAGCCAGCGGCGCAGGTGAGTCAGCGGGCGCTGCCAGCGCAGTCGCAGTGGGGTAGCAACAGAGAGCGTACTCATTGGCCTGCCTCCTGCGGTGCCTGCCAGATCACCTCACTGACCCTGGGGTCACGGGGGATCAGCTTTTGCTGATAGAAGCGGTCAGCACTCTGCTGCTGTGCCGCGACGATAGTGTCATTGAGCGGAAACACGCCGGACGGATCACGGTTGCTGACCAGCCGTTCGATGACGTCTTCGGGCAGGCCCATGCTGGCCGCCAGAATCTTCACACTATGCTGCGGTTGCTGGCGCAGATAACTGTCGGACTGATTGAGTGCTGCCAGCACGCCTTTGACGAAGTCAGGATGGTCATGGACGAAGGCACCGGCGGCGAGATAGAACGAGCCGGTATCGGTGATGCCACTGCCGTCTTTCAGGGTGCGGGCGTTGCCGTGCAGCAGGGCCGCCGCATAAAACGGATCCCAGATCGCCCAGCTATCAACGGCGCCGCTGGCCAACGCGGCACGGGCATCAGCCGGGGCCAGATACACCGGCTGGATGTCAGTTATGCTCAGCCCGGCACTGGCCAGCGCACGCAGCAGCAGGTTATGGGCGCTGGAGCCTTTCTGTACGGCCACTTTGGCGCCACGCAGGTCTTCGATGCGCTGAAAGCGGCTGTCCTTGCCGACAATAATGGCGGCGTTGCGCGGTTGCGGTGGCTCGTAGCCCACATAGCGCAGATCAACGCCTGCCGCCTGAGCAAAGATCGGTGGCATATCGCCGGTGGCGCCCAGATCAATGCTGCCGGCGTTGAGTGCCTCCAGCAGCTGGGGGCCGGCAGGAAATTCGACCCAGTTGACCCGCAGCTGGGGGTATGCCTGTTCCACCAGCGCGTAGGATTTGGCCAGTACCAGATTGACGGTGCCTTTCTGATAGCCAATCCGCAGCTGGTCGGGAAGTGTCTCCGCCGCCTGACTGAGCGGGCTGATCAGGCTGGTGCTGGCCAGCAGGCTGAGAGCACCGGCTTGCAGCCAGCGACGCAGGGCAGAGCGGGCAGGGTGTAGAGGCATGATGGCGTCCTTGTGCTGAATAAGAAAACAGGATGTCAGCGGCTGATGGCCGCTGGCGAAAAATGACCGCTGGGTGTGTTGTGCAATGGAAAGGCCGCTGACCGAGTACGCCGGGCCTGCGCCTGACGGTGAGGTTGCTGGCGGAGCAGCGCCAGATGGAATTCATCCAGTGCCAGCTGCAAGCGCTCGCGCAGCGCGGGGTCGGTAATCTGAGCGCGGACCTGCTGCGGATCATCCTGCAGCAGTTGCAACTGGGCGGTGGTGGCATACACCCCGGCCAGCTGCTGGCGGGCACCGAGGGCGGCCAGCACGGTTTTCAGCGCGTAGTCCAGCACCAGCTGATGCGCTGCCGAGCCACCACTGACCAGCGGCAGTACCCATTTGTCGGCCAGTGCCTGCTGCGGGATCAGATCGAGCATCAGTTTGAGTAAACCGGAGAACGATGCCTGATAGACCGGCGTGGCGACGATGACACCGTCGGCGTCACGCAGGCGCTGCTGGAATTCACGCACGCTGTAATGATCAAAGTGGCCAAAGAGTAATGCCTGGGCGTCGAAGTCCTGCGCCGTAAACCGTTCGGTGTGGATACCTGCCGTGCGCAGACCGGCCTCGGCCAGGGTCGCCAGTGCGGCGGTGGTGGAATCGGGCAGGGGGCTGCCCAGTACAGTGATGACGTTCATGGTGATGCTCCAATCCGGGAGGCCGCAGGCATGTGACCGTGCAGGAATGGCGTCAGTGTGGCGGGAGGCGGCACGCAGCGGAAATAAGCAAAGCAGGATTGCTTATCGGCTTTTGTGCAAAAGCGCTGGAAGTCGTGGGGAAATTGACCGACCGGCCATATACCCGTTAATTGTCTATTTGATTCAGTGCTTTATCGCAATGTGCAGGAGTATGGCGAAGCTAATATAGAAAATTATTATGCGTACGTGATGCGCTTATTTAAAAAATAGATATACACATACATATTGGCAGTAATTATAAAAAAACACCGATAAAACAATATGCTGCAATGCCGTTGTATTTCTTTACGGGGTCTTTCCGGTGTCATAAAGCATTTTGCCTGCTGCGTTTTGTGCAGATGCGTGATAAACAGGGGGTGGAAGTGGTGGAAAGGCAACGGTGGTAACGGCATTGCATGCAATCTTGCGGTGCTGGCGTGATGCGCGCTTGTCCGAATTGAATGGCTGAATAATGGTTGTCAGCAAATAGCCGCAATATCGTCACAGGTCGCTGGTTAGCATGCAGACTGCCAGTGCTATTCGCGGTTTCAACCTTTGTCGTAATAAAGGTATTGCCGAGATTCGCCCGCTTTTCTGCTTTCTCATCAAGCCTGTTGGTTGTCTGGCTTCTGGTTGTATTACATGCAGTCAATAAAAGGATGACATCATGAATACCCGTTCAGCTCAGCGTCCGTTATCTCATTCCCGGCTCGTTTTACGCCGTACCGTCCAGACCGCCCTGGCGGGCGTATTGCTGTGCTCGGCACTGGTCACGACGGCACAGGCCGCCACCACAGTGGAGATGCCCGCCCTCGGCATCGATATCAAGGAAACCTCGGTGTCGGGGCTGTCGTCCGGCGCCTTTATGACCTCGCAGGTCTATATCGTCTTCTCCGACATTATGAAGGGCGCGGGGATTGTCGCCGGTGGGCCTTATTATTGTGCGGGTTCCTGGTCGTTCAACTCCTATCTGCAGAATGCCACCGGTGCCTGCATGAACCCGCTGACACCGTCGGTCGGACCGAACGTTCCGGCGCTGCTGGCCAAGACGCAGCAGCTGAGCAAGGCAGGCAGCATTGACCCCACCACTAACCTCAGTGACGACCATATCTACATGTTCAGTGGCACCAAAGACACCACCGTGACCACCATGGTGATGGATGCCAACTACCAGTACCTGACCCAGCTCGGTGTACCCGCCGCCAATATCGAGTACATCAAGGATGTGGCCGCTGGCCATGCCTTTATCACCGACAGCACGTCCGATACCAGCTGCGGCCTGACCAAGCCGCCCTATATCAACTACTGTCCGCCGACCGAGCAGGCCGATGCCATCATTCAGCAGATCTATGCCGACGAAGGCCCGGTCAATCCGCCCGCCGCCAGTGCCAGCGGCGAGCTGCTGCAGGTGGATCAGAAGGCCTTTCTGCCCACCAGCATGACCAGCATGAGCGACAACGCCTATCTCTATGTGCCCAAGTCTTGTGAGCAGGGCGGCTGTCGTCTGCATATTGCCCTGCATGGCTGTGAACAGGGCTACAAGGTGATCGGTGACCAGTACTACACCACCACCGGCTACAACGAGATGGCCGACACCAACAAGTTGGTGATTCTCTATCCTCAGGCCGAACCCTCACAGGGTGCAGGCAAACCCTACAACCCCAAAGGCTGCTGGGATTTCTGGGGCTACAGCGCCACCAACCCGACCAACCCCGATTTCTACACCAGGGACGCACCGCAGCTGAAGGCGATCAGGGCCATGATTGATCGTCTGGCCCAGCCCGTGCAGTAAGCGCCGCCACAGGGAAGTCAGTACCACCAACAGAGTCACTACCACCAACAGAGTCACTACCCGCAGGAGCACAAGGCTGCTCCCTTCGTATCAGCTAACCAGAGGATGTTTGTGATGAAAGCCAAAACCAGCCCTGAAGGCGTGGATGCGCTCAAACAGATCACGGCGATCGTCAGTGATGCCGTCAACAACTACATGACGACCCTGCAGGCCATCACGCCTGTGAAGGACTATCTGCAGATCGCTACCTCCATCAAGGAACGCTTCGGTGATGATCCCTCGGCCACCGCGCAGGCGATGATCAAGCATATATTCGACCCCGAACTGATGATGTCATCGGTCAAATCGCTGGAGGAGATTTCATCCGCGGCAGTGAAGCGTATGCAGGCCGATCAGAGCACGGCGCTGAGCACCCTGAAAGACACCAGCGACAGCTATTTCAAATCCATCACTGAAGCCAAGACCCCGGAAGCCTGGAAGTCGGTTCAGGTCGAGTCGATGGTGGCGTTCTACAAGGACTTCAAGGATATCACCGAGGAGCAGATGAACACCGTCAATGCCATCTATGTCGGCTCCAAGTCATGGATGGAAAGCACCGTCGCGTCCTACTGCGCCAAGTAACCCATCGCCGATCCCGCGGCCGTCCTTGCTGTCTGGCAGGACGGCCGCTTGCTGTTCGTTCTGTGCATCCTGTTCTTTCTCGCCCCTCTCGCCTTTCGCCTGCCTTCTTCGCTTGTGTGCCAGCACAGGGCTGCCTGCCTTATGCAGAAAACGGAATAAGCAATGCGTATTTCCTTGGTTAGGGAATACGGCGCGACTGCCTACTATGAGCTTCAAGCAATTACATACCCCCCAGCCACGGGGCAACGAGGCGATCCCGCCAGTTGTAATGATTTCCGCATAAGGAAGCCGAGCATGAGCAGACACCCAGCAGGCGCCAGTCATTTGCATGATGAGCTGCAGCACAGCGCCCCCCTTGATGAACGTCGGCAGCAGTCACTGCTGCAACTGTCCACCGCTCTGCATGAGCTGATCGGCCAGATCGAATTTGGCACCATCGAACTGGTGTTCCACCAGGGCAAGCTGGTGCAGCTGGAGAGGCGTGAAAAACTGCGCCTCTCTTAGGATCCCCCAGTCGTAGCCCCTTTTTACTGACCCCGCGAGCCGCTGACGAGCCCTCGTTCTGCTTCTGCAACCTGTGCTGACCGGACCACCGGAAGTGCTGACCCAAAGACCTGATCTGATTGATGGAGAGAGCACCATGAGCAAGGTGACAGGACCCCTTTTGCCCGTCGCGGCGGCCGCTGGCCGCCGGACATTTCTGCGTCGTGCCGGGCTGGCTGCCGTGGCCGCCGCTGCGCTGCTGAGTGTAGCCAGCCAGAGTGCACGTGCTGCTGACATTTCGCTGCTGAACGTTTCTTACGATCCGACCCGCGAGCTGTACCGTGAATACAACAGCTGGTTCAGCCAGCAATGGCAGCAGAGTCATCAGCAGCGTGTGGATATCCGCCAGTCTCATGGCGGATCAGGAGGACAGGCCCGGGCGGTGATCGATGGCCTTGAGGCCGATGTGGTCACCCTGGCACTGGGCTATGACGTCGATGCCCTGCGCCAGAAGGCCGGGCTGATCCCCGATAACTGGCAGGCCCGTCTGCCGCACAACAGTTCCCCCTATACCTCCACCATCGTGTTGCTGGTGCGTAAGGGCAATCCCAAGCACATCCGGGACTGGGATGATCTGGTACGTGATGACGTTGAAGTCATCACCCCCAATCCCAAGACTTCTGGCGGTGCGCGCTGGAACTATCTGGCGGCCTGGGGCTATGCCCTGAAGAAATACGGCAGTGAAGACAAGGCCTATGACTTTGTCCGCGATATTTTCCGCCACGTGCCGGTGCTGGATTCCGGTGCTCGTGGTGCCACCAATACCTTCGTCCAGCGTGGCCTCGGCGATGTGCTGATTGCCTGGGAAAACGAAGCCTTCCTGTCGGTCAATGAGCTGGGCAAGGGTGAGTTCGACATCGTCGTGCCGTCCCTCAGCATTCTGGCCGAACCACCGGTAACGGTGGTGGACAAGAACGTCGACAAGCACGGCACCCGCGAAGTGGCGACCGCCTATCTGCAGGGGCTGTACAGCGAAGAAGCGCAGCGCATCGCCGCACGTAACTTCTACCGGCCCACGGACCCCAAGGTGGCGGCGGAGTTTGCCAGCCAGTTTCCCACACTGGATCTGATCACCGTCGATGACACGTTCGGCGGCTGGCAACAGGCACAGCAGAAGCACTTTAACGATGGCGGGGTGTTTGACCGGATTCTGGCGGAAACCGCACCGAAGTAAATCGCCGTCCATGCTGCGCGACCGGCATACCGCTAGCAGGCCTTGAAAAGCGTCAGCGAGGCCGCCGAGACAAGGA
>NZ_LAPT01000011.1 GCF_003194385.1 Pokkaliibacter plantistimulans | reverse complement strand
TTGAGCCTGTTTTTGACGCGGTATTCGGCAACACAGATAGATTTTCAACGACCTGTTAAGCCGACACGCAGGCGCTACACACGTCCCTCTCTCCCTGAGAGAGGGCAGCCACACGCTGCACATCTGTATCAGGTAAAAGTGCGTTTCCTCCCGGAAGGGACAGCTACCCGGAAAGGACAGCTACCCGGCAGGGACAGCCCCCATTATCCACCCGCAAGACAGGCAGACAGGATTGTGAACAGATCAAACCCAGTAAGGTATTGGCTTACCGGCCTGCTCGCGCTGATGCTGTGGAGCATGACCACGCTGGCACGGGCCAGCGAGTCTGACACCCAGGCCAACGAGTTTGACACGCTGGCCAGTCAGCTGGCCGCGGCCAGCTTCAAGCAGAAAGGCGAGCTGGTGGAACAACTGGCACAGACTCAGGATCCACGGGCAGCCGCCCTGCTCAGCGCCTTTCTTGAGGGCGAGCTGTACAGCAGCAAAGACAACCCCGCCCAACTGCTGATCAGGCAGGGCACCACCTACAGCGATGCCCTGAGCGGCAGCGTGGTCGCTACTGCCAACGGCAAGAAACTGATCGTCAACAATGCCTTGCGTGGCCAGCTGCGCGACCTGCTGGCCTTTATGAGCCTGCTGTCAAAAGACGCAGGTGAGCGCCTGCAGGCGGCACAGCGCCTGCTCAGCACCGGTTCAACCGCAGAGCAGCTGCCACGCCTGCAGAAAGCCTTCGCCGCGGAAACCGATGAGCAGGTCAGAGCGGTGCTGGGTGATGTCATTGCCGTGGCGGAACTCGGCAGCCCGGACAAGGCGCTGCGTCTGCTGGCCGTCGACACGCTGCGGGGTTCTCTGTCGCCCGAAGTGCGCGCCCGACTGGACGGCGTGGCCCAGCAGGACAGCGATGCCGAAGTCAGGCAGGCTGCCGCCAGCGCGCTTACCTCCATCCAGAGCAAGATTGATTTCAACCTGCTGCTGCAGAACATTTTCTTCGGCCTGAGCCTCGGTTCAGTGCTGTTGCTGGCCGCCGTCGGGCTGGCTATCACCTTCGGCGTCATGGGGGTGATCAACATGGCCCATGGCGAGCTGATCATGATTGGCGCCTACACCACCTGGGTGGTGCAGCAGCTGATGCCCAACCATATTGGCATCAGCATTCTGGTCGCCATTCCCGCCGCCTTCGTGGTGTCCGGGCTGGTCGGTATCGCCATTGAGCGCTGTGTCATCCGTTTCCTCTATGGCCGCCCGCTGGAAACCCTGCTGGCGACTTTCGGCATCAGCCTGATTCTGCAGCAGGCCGTGCGCAGCCTGTTCTCGCCGCTGAACCGGGCGGTGACCACGCCCGACTGGATGAGTGGCTCGTGGCAGATCAACCCGATCCTGTCCCTGACCTATAACCGCCTGTATATCCTGATTTTCGCCCTGATCGTGTTCTTCGCCCTGATGCTGGTCCTGAAGCGCACCAGCCTCGGCCTCAAGGTCCGGGCGGTATCACAGAACCGGGCCATGGCGCGGGCGGTTGGCGTACGCGCCAACCGTGTTGATGCGCTAACCTTCGGCCTCGGTGCCGGTATCGCCGGGGTCGCCGGTGTGGCCCTGTCGCAGCTCACCAACGTTGGCCCCAACCTCGGTCAGGCCTACATCATCGACTCCTTCATGGTGGTGGTGTTCGGTGGTGTCGGCAATCTCTGGGGCACCCTGGTAGGCGCCATGGGCCTTGGGGTCGTCAACAAGTTCCTTGAACCCTATTCCGGCGCGGTGCTGGCCAAGATTCTGGCACTGGTGTTCATCATTCTGTTTATCCAGAAACGGCCACGCGGACTGTTCCCGCAGAAAGGCCGGGCAGCGGAGGCCTGATCATGCTGATACGTCGTCTGTTGGAAAATGATCGGGGCGGTCAGATCGTTCTGCTGGTACTGCTGGCCCTGCTGGTGGTCGTACCGCTGCTGAGTCTGGGCGTTAGTGACACCTCGGTCTGGCATCTGTCGACCTATAACGTCACCCTGCTCGGCAAGTATCTGTGTTACGCCCTGCTGGCTCTGTCGCTGGACCTGATCTGGGGCTACTGCGGCATCCTGTCTCTTGGTCACGGCGCTTTCTTTGCCCTCGGCGGCTATTGCATGGGCATGTACCTGATGCGGCAGATCGGCGACCGCGGCGTCTACGGCAACCCCGAGCTGCCGGACTTCATGGTCTTCCTCAACTGGGATCATCTGCCCTGGTACTGGCATGGCTTCGACATGTTCTGGTTTGCCATGCTGATGGTGGTGCTGGTGCCCGGCCTGCTGGCGCTGGTGTTCGGCTGGCTGGCGTTCCGCTCACGGGTGACCGGTGTCTATCTGTCCATCATCACGCAGGCGCTGACCTATGCCCTGCTGCTGACCTTCTTCCGCAACGAGGCAGGCTTTGGCGGCAACAACGGTCTGACGGACTTCAAGGATATCCTCGGTTTTCCGGTACAGGCCGACACCACCCGCATCGGCCTGTTTATCGCTTCGGTACTGGCGCTGATGCTCGGTTATCTGCTCTGCCGCCTGGTCGTCACCTCACGTCTGGGGCGGGTGATTGTCGCCATCCGTGATGCCGAAAGCCGTACCCGTTTCTCCGGCTATCAGGTTGAGCACTTCAAGCTCTGGCTGTTCGTGCTGTCGGCGATGCTGGCAGGGATTGCCGGTGCACTGTTCGTGCCTCAGGTGGGGATCATCAATCCCGGTGAGTTTTCACCGCTGAACTCCATTGAACTGGTGGTCTGGGTGGCGGTCGGTGGGCGGGCAACATTATTCGGCGCTATCGCCGGTGCCTTCAGCGTCAACTACGCCAAGACCTGGTTTACCTCGCTCTATCCCGAAGCCTGGCTGTTTGCGCTCGGCGCTCTGTTCGTACTGGTTACCCTGTTCCTGCCCAAAGGGCTGGTCGGGCTGGCCGGTCAGCGTAAATGGCGGCGGACGCCCAAGGCTGCTCTCAGCGGCCTGCCCCAGCAACAGGAGTATGCATCATGAGTATGTCGAGTGTGCTGGAAAAACCCGCCAGTCTGCTGGAGCGGGCGCGGGCCAGTTATCCCCGTGACCGGGTGTTCGAGTTCATGCAGCCGAGGCCAGCGTTCGATCAGCCGGTGGATACCCGCAAAGGGCCGATTCTCTATGTGGAAGGGGTGAGCGTCAGCTTTGACGGCTTCAAAGCGCTGAATAACCTGTCGCTGTATATCAACGACGGCGAACTGCGCTGCATCATCGGCCCGAATGGCGCAGGCAAGACCACCATGATGGATGTCATCACCGGCAAGACCCGACCTGATCAGGGTCAGGTGTATTTCGGTCAGACCATCAATCTGCTGGCACTGCAGGAACACGAAATTGCCCGCGGCGGTATCGGCCGCAAATTCCAGAAGCCGACCGTACTGGAAACCCTCAGCGTCTACGACAATCTGGAACTGGCGATGGCGTCCAATAAAGGCGTCTGGTCCTGCCTGCTGCACACACTCAACGGTGAGCAGCGCGACCGTATTGCCGAAGTACTGCACCTGATCCGCCTCACCGCACAGGCCAGACAGCAGGCGGGCGCCCTGTCGCACGGGCAGAAGCAATGGCTGGAGATCGGCATGCTGCTGATGCAGAACCCCCGCATCCTGCTGGTGGATGAACCGGTAGCCGGGATGACCGGCGAGGAAACCGAGCGCACCGCCGAACTGCTGACCTCGCTGGCCGGGCGCCATGCCGTCATTGTGGTCGAGCATGACATGGCCTTTGTGCGCTCCATCGCCCGCACTGTCACGGTGCTGCATCAGGGCTCGGTACTGGCCGAAGGGTCGATGGACAAGATCCAGAACGATCCGAAGGTTATTGAAGTCTATCTGGGGGAATAAGGGATTCAGCCATGCTAGAGGTCAACGCAGTAAATCAGTTCTACGGTGAAAGCCATACCCTCTGGGATCTGTCGCTGAGTATTCCCAAAGGCGGCTGCGTCTGCCTGATGGGCCGCAACGGTGTCGGCAAGACCACCCTGCTGAAGGCCGTCATGGGCCTGTTACCGATACGCTCAGGGCAGATCGAGTTTGACGGTCAGCCGGTCAACAGCCTTAGTACCGAAGCCCGCGCCTGTGCGGGCATCGGCTACGTGCCGCAGGGGCGGGAAATCTTCCCGATGCTGACCGTGGAGGAAAACCTGCAGATTTCCCTCGGCGCGCGCAAGGATCGCAGCAGGAAGATCCCCGACAAGATCTATCAGCTGTTCCCGGTACTGAAGGAGATGCGTCATCGCCGCGGGGGCGACCTGTCCGGCGGCCAGCAGCAACAGCTGGCCATTGGCCGTGCGCTGGTGCTGGAACCCAAGATGCTGATCCTGGATGAACCTACCGAGGGCATTCAGCCCAATATCGTGCGAGAAATTGGTGAAGTGATCCGCACCCTCAATCAGCAGGAAGGGCTGACCGTGCTGCTGGTGGAACAAAAGCTGCCTTTTGCGCGTCGGGTGGGCAGTGATTTCCGCCTGCTCGACAAGGGCCAGCTGGTGGCGCAGGGGCCGATGGCCGAGCTGACCGACGCCGTGGTGAAAGAGTATCTGAGTGTCTGAAGTAGATGGGTATGTGTCGCTGCCACAGCAACCTCAGCCCGGTACTTTTATGAATAAAGCCAAGCACTTACACGCAGGGAGATAGACATACACACACAACATAACGGGAAATACATTTATGCCCTGATTGACGGCGCCTTTGGGTGTGTCTATCACGACAAAGAAAGTAATTTTTCTACAAAACGCCCCGGCGCTTTCGAATTTCCCCGGCTTTGATCCATAATACTGAGACTTTTACATGACTGAGTGCTGCTGCTTCTTTCATCAGTCCTGCTGATGAATCAGACCACGGCATTTTGCATGCACTTTGCATTTCCCTGGTCCACATCGTGGACTCTAACCTTATTCAGGAATGTCTCATGGTCAGTCAGGCAGTTACGCGACCACTGCTTCGCGTCGTTGCTACCGTTCTGGTAGCTTTCTCAGCCGCCGTTGGCCTGTCAGGCGCACAGGCCAGCGATGCGCCCTATCCCGCAGATCGTCCGGTGTTGACTATTACTGCGGCCCACCATGAGCCGGTTGTGCTCACCCTGCAACAGCTGGAAGCCATGCCTTCCAAAACCATTGGTGCCTTCTTCCCCAACCTGAACGACAGCGACCATTCCTCGCAGTGGCGTGGTATTCCCCTCAGTGAAGTGCTGAAGCTGGTTGATGAAAAAAACAAAGGCATCAGCGTATTTGCATTGAACAATTATTCTCATCCGATTCCTGCTGACGATATCACTCAATACGACCCGATTGTGGCCTATCAGCGCGATGGCAATTATATGGCGGTGCGCAACTATGGGCCGCTGATTGTCATATACCCATTGGATGACAAGCCGAATCTGCGTAATCAGGATGTGTATGCCCGCATGGTATGGCAGGTAGAAAAGATAGTTGTAGACGCTGAGTAATCAACGATGCGGTATCTCTGGCAGCTGTTCGTCGAGATGCTGAAGGATCGACGCCAGCGGATGGTGTTGGTGACGGTGCTTGCCCTGGCGATTTTCTGCGCCATGGTGGCAGGCACTGCCCTGAAGCTGGTCAATGAACAGAATGACATTCTGGCGCAACCCAAGCTGCTGGTTAAAGGGGGTATCTGGCACCTTTATCGCGCCTATTACGAACTGAACGACCTGCCCAATACGCTGGAAGGCGTCGACTCCGGTCAGCTTGATCCCTACAAGCTGTCGATCCGGTTGCAGGTCGTCGCCAGTCTGCTGGATATCGTGCACAGCCTGCAGAAAGATGCCTTCGCCACCGATGAAAAGGGCGAAAGTCAACGCACGCTGCTGCATATGATGGATCAGATCAACCACTGGGATCAGCAAGCCTCCAGCAGCACGCCCCTCAGTGACAGCCAGTTACATCAGCTGACAGGCGATGTCCGCCAGCAGCTGCCCAAACTCCTGCATGACATCAACGATCTGGCGGGCACCGCCAACGTCTCGCAAGCCAGTCTGATCGACAGCATGCGCTATCACTATCGCGATCTGTTTATTCAGCTGGCCTGGGCCGTGGGTGGCCTGGGCATCGCTGGTTTGACTCTGGTGATCTATCTGCTCAGCTACATTTTCCGTGAACGTCGCCTGAGCGACAGCCTCAGCGAAATGAACAGTTTTCTTGAGCTGCGGGTGGAAGAGCGCGCTCATGATGTACTGGAGCGGGAGGAGCGTCTCAAGGCGATTCTGGAAACCAGCCCCAGCGACGTCATCCTGATTCATCCCGATGGCAAGGTACATTTCGTCAACGAACGCCTGCTGCAGCGTCTGAACTGCACCTCGTACCAGACCTTTTCTCTCGACCACTTCTTTGCCGACGCCGATGCAGGCCGTACCTTCTGCCGCAATCTGTCGTCCCAGCAGCTGATCGATGAAGTGGAGATGCGCATCGGCATCCGCGATCCTTACTGGGGCGTAGTCTCCGGACGGGTGCTCTATATCGAGCAGGAACCGGCTTACCTGATCTGGAGCTATGACATCAGCCAGCGCAAGGCGATGGAGCAGGAACTGGTCAAGCTGGCCAGCACCGATACCCTCACCGGGCTGCACAACCATCATTCCTTTATCCAGCAGTCCCGCTGCTGGCTGGTCAACAGTACCCAACCCGCCTTCTGTGCCTTGCTGATGATCGACATCGATCACTTCAAACAGATCAATGACAATTACGGCCATGCCATCGGTGATCAGGCCATCCAGTCCGTAGCCCATACCCTGCAGGCTGGTCTGCGCAAAGGGGAAATCCTCGGACGCATCAACGGCGAGAAGTTCGCGCTGCTGATGCCCATCAGCACCAACGAAGACATCTTCAGCCTGATGGAAGCCTTGCGCCAGCGCATCGAAACCCGCCCCATGACCATTCAGGATTACACCCTGTATCTGACAGTCAGCGTCGGTGCCGCCTTCTATCGCCCGTCCATGAGTATCGAAGAGCTGCTGGAGCGCGCCGATACCTCCCTCTATCAGGCCAAAGCCATGGGCCGCAACCGGGTGGCTGTCTGGTCTGACTAACCCCGCCGGGCGGCTCATGCTGCCAGTGCGGTGGTTACATAACCGTCCTTTCCAATTCTTTACATAACTCCTAAACTGACCGCCGGTCTGTAAACTTGCGTATTGCTGCCTAATTCTGTGCCTAATCTGCACGATCAGTCTGCTATGGCTGTCGTGGGTTTACGCGGTCTGCCGCCCCTCAACGCAGATTCTGCCTGCCTTGCAGACAGACACCCAGCCCTAAAAACAAGAGATGTCACTGATGAAAAGCGCCACATGGATAGCCGTGCTGTTAGTGATTTGCCTGGCCGTTTGGCTGGTCAGCGGTGGGGAAGTCGTCACCGCCGCCACTGAGCCTCCCGCGCCACAGCAAGCCGATGCCCCCGCCTCCTCTGCTCCCGTCAGGGTGGAAGTGCTGCACTCAGCAGCTCAGAGCATCACCCGCAACGTCATTATTCAGGGTCAGGTAGAGGCCCGCCGGGTGGTGCGCCTGAAAGCCGAGACCAGTGGCCGGGTCAAAGAGCTGCCCATTGCCCGCGGCAGCCGGGTCGGCAGCGGCACCTTGCTGGTAGCACTGGAGCTGAACGAACGGGAAGCACAGCGGCAACAGGCCGAAGCTCAGGTGCGCCAGTACGAATATGAGCTTAAGGCAGCCGAAACCCTGAAGCAGAAAGGCTTACAGGCAGATACCCGGCTGATGGAACTGCGCGCCCAACTGGCAGCCGCCCGTGCCAGCCTGGCCAGCAGCGTGCAGGATATTGCCCATACCCGCATCAGTGCTCCCATCGACGGTATTCTTGATCAGCGCCCACTGGAAGTGGGTGACTTTCTCGACCGCGGCGATGCTGTCGCCACGCTGGTGGATGACTCTGAAGTCAAGGTCACGGCGATGGTGCCGCAAAACCATCTGCCCAGCCTGCATCTGGGCCAAGCGGCCTCCGCCCGACTGCTCGACGGTCGCGAGTTGCAAGGGCAACTCAGCTATATCGCCACAGAAGCTGAAAGTGGCAGTCGCAGCTATCGGGTCGAAGTCAGCGTTGCTAACCCCGAACACCAGCGTCTGATTGGCATGTCGGCAACGTTGCAGTTGCCTGTCGCCAGCGTCAGGGCGCATTTGCTCTCCCCTGCATTACTCAGTCTGAACAGCCGCAATCAACTGGTGATCAAGGCTGTGGATGCCCGTCAGCAGGTAGCGGAGTATCCGGTCAGCATCGTGCGTACCGCCGAAGACGGAGTGTGGCTGAGTGGTCTGCCCGACGAGGTGGACGTCATCAGCACAGGTCAGGGCTTCGTCAGTGCAGGCGACCCCATAGAGCCTGTCGCTGTTACCACTCTGACCTCACAGGGAGGCTGAGGTATGCTGACGCTGATTCGGGCGGCTGTGGATCGCAGCCGTACCACCTTGTTGCTGCTGCTGTTCCTGCTGCTGGCCGGGGCGATGGCATTCAATGCCATTCCCAAGGAATCCGACCCCGACGTCGCCATTCCCATGATCTATGTCTCCCTGAGCCACGAGGGCATCGCACCGGCAGATGCCGAACGCCTGCTGGTGCGACCGATGGAGAACGAGCTGAAGTCCATTGAGGGAGTGAAGGAAATGACCGCCTTCGCCTCGGAAGGCCATGCCTCGGTCATGCTGGAGTTCGATGCCGGTTTCGATGCCCGCAAAGCACTGGACGATGTGCGCGAGAAAGTCGATACCGCCAAATCCAAACTGCCCGCCGACACTGATGAACCCGTTGTGCATGAAATCAATGTGGCGCTGTTTCCGGTGCTGTCCATCGCCCTCTCTGGCCCCTTGCCTGAGAACCTGCTGGTGCAATACGCCCGCGCCCTGCGTGATGACATTGAAGCGATCCCCGGTGTACTGGAAGTGGAGATCGCCGGGGATCGCGAAGAACAGCTGGAGATTCTGGTCGATCCACTGGTACTCGACAGTTATCAGGTCAACTATGCCGATCTGTTCGCCACGGTGCAGAACAACAATCAGCTGGTGGCCGCCGGCGCGCTGGATACCGGCTCTGGGCGGATGGTGCTGAAGGTGCCGGGGGTGATCGAAGACATCAACGACCTGCTGTCATTGCCAGTCAAGACCGTGGGCAGCACGGTGGTGCGCTTCGCCGATGTGGCTACGGTGCGCCGCACCTTCAAGGATCCCCAGGGCTTTGCCCGGGTCAACGGCCAGCCGGCGCTGACCCTGCAGGTGAAGAAGCGGGTGGGTGCCAATATCATCGACACCATTGATGCCGTGCAGCAGGTGGTGGCACGCCACCAGCAGGTATGGCCCGCCCCGCTGGCCATGAGCTATATCCTTGATCAGTCCGGGCAGATCAAGGTGATGCTCAGCGATCTGCTCAATAACGTCGCTTCGGCCATCATTCTGGTGATGATCATCATCCTTGCCGCCATGGGAGTACGCTCATCGCTGCTGGTCGGGTTGGCCATTCCGGGCTCCTTTCTCAGCGGCATCCTGATCCTCTACGGCATCGGCTACACCCTCAATATCGTGGTGCTGTTCTCACTGATTCTGGTGGTGGGGATGCTGGTGGATGGCGCCATTGTGGTGATCGAGCTGGCTGACCGTCTGCAGCAACAGGGCCACAGTGCACGTGAAGCCTACACCCAGGCCGCAGCGAGAATGGCCTGGCCGGTCATTGCCTCAACGGCCACTACACTGGTGGTGTTTCTGCCATTGCTGTTCTGGCCCGGTGTAGTGGGCCAGTTCATGAAGTACCTGCCGATGACGGTACTGATCTGCCTTAGCGCCTCACTGTTCATGGCCCTGATCTTTATGCCGGTGCTGGGCGCCGTACTCAGTCGCCGCCAGCCGCGGCAGCTGATTCAGCTCAACACCCAGGCATCAGCACTGACCCGGGGCTATGCCAGCCTGCTGGCACGCCTGCTACGCCGTCCGGCACTAACCCTGCTGGCGGCGGTACTGATGCTGATTGGCGCCTATGTAGCCTATGGCCACTGGGGGCACGGGGTGGAGTTTTTCCCGGAAGTGGAGCCAGAATCTGCTCAGGTCCTGATCCATGCCCGTGGCGATCTGTCGATCGAGGAAAAGGATACGCTGGTACGCCGGGTGGAAGCCCGCCTGCAGGGGATGACTGAGCTGCAGGCGCTGTCGGCACGCTCCTTCAATCAGGGTGATACCCAGATGAGCGAAGACACCATCGGCCAGCTGCAGTTTCAGTTCATCGACTGGTTTCGCCGCCGTCCGGCGGATGCCATTCTTGCCGATATGCGCCAGCGCACGGCAGACCTTGCAGGTATCCTGCTGGAATTCAACAAGGCCGAAAATGGTCCGGGTCAGGGCAAGCCCATCGAGCTGCAGATATCAGGCGGTACGGATGAGCAACGTAATGCGGCCGTGGCTCTGATCCGTCAGCGCATGAACAGTCTCGGTGGCTTTGCCGAGGCAGAAGATGACCGCGCGCTGCCCGGTATCGAATGGCGTCTGCAGGTGGATCGCGAAGAAGCGGCTCGTTTCGGCGCCGATATCGTCACCATCGGCAACGCCGTACAGCTGATTACCACCGGTATCAAGGTCGCGGACTACCGCCCGGATGACAGTGATGATGAGGTGGATATCCGCGTCCGCCTGCCCGCCGGGCAGCGTTCACTGGGGCAGTTGGATACCATGACGATCAATACCCAGCAGGGGATGGTGGCACTGAGCAACTTCGTCCGGCTGCAGCCCATGCCCAAAACCGGCACCCTGACCCGGGTTGATACACGCCGCACCCTGACCATCAAGAGTGAGGTGGCGCCGGGCTATTTGGCCGACGATCAGGTCCACGCTCTGCAGCAGTCACTGAAGGGCGAGAGCTGGCCTGCGACCCTGCGTTTTGAGTTCAAGGGGGAGGATGAAGATCAGCGGGAAACCATGCGTTTTCTGTCACTGGCCTTTGTCACTTCGCTCTTCCTGATGACGCTGATTCTGCTGACGCAGTTCAACAGCCTGTATCAGAGCCTGCTGATCCTGTCGGCTATTGTGTTCTCTACTGCCGGTGTGCTGCTGGGGCTGCTGATTACCGCTCAGCCTTTCGGCATCGTCATGTGTGGTTTGGGCATCATTGCCTTAGCAGGGATAGTGGTGAACAACAACATTGTGCTGATTGATGCCTACAACGAGATGCGCAGCAAAGGCATGGCGCCACTGGAGGCGGCCCTGGAAACCGGCAAGCTGCGTCTGCGCCCGGTGTTTCTGACAGCCATCACCACGGTGCTGGGGCTGATCCCGATGGTGCTGTCACTCAACGTCGACCTGCTCAACCGACAAGTTGCCTGGGGAGCGCCATCAACGCAATGGTGGACGCAGCTGTCATCAGCCATCGCGGGAGGCCTGACCTTCGCTACCCTGCTGACGCTGTTTCTGACCCCCTGTTTACTGGTGCTGGGCGAACAGCTCCTCAGCCGCAGCAACGCAAGGGCCGTGAATGCGCATAGTGCAGTCGACACAGCCGCAGCGGAAACCGATCAGCAGAAACAATTACGCCGTGGCTGACCACGGCGTAATTTGGAATGGAATTAAAGGCTGTCGATGTTACAGCGGATGCGGGAAGGCACGTGCTGCGTGGCGATGATTCACACCTGACGGCGTTACATAGAAGCGCGCCTCTTCATCGGTACACTGACCTGCGCGCCCACAGCTCAGATCGTCGTCTTCACACAGGCAATGGCGCTTGTCCAGGCTGTCAGGGACAGGCGATGGCATCGACTGCTGCAGAAATCCAAAGGTAAAGAAGCGGCCAAACAGATGGGCAACATAGTGGTGACGAACACGTTTTTGCACTGCGCTGATGTTGACCATGGAATCTACCTGTGGGTTACGGCGGCTGCCGGACACTATTTATTGCTTAGTGTTGAGCAAAATATGTACCAGCAGCCGACCTACTCACCCAAAGGGCGTCTTACTTTCTCTGCCAGCCTGAAGTAACTGGCTATACATCAAGGGTTTAGCTCGTTTCCTTGTTGCGATAGCTGTAAGTCGCCTTGAACCGCGACTGAATCCAGTCACCACTGGTAACAGGCTGGTAACGCAATGGATGCTCCGTATCGATGCATGTGGGTAGGGTGGTAACCAACGTATCGAAGTCCGGCTCCACAAAGAACGGGCTGGAATAGCGATGCACTCCGGCCTGCGGGCTGACTACCCGATGAGCCGTGGAGCGATAGATATCGTTGGTCCAGTGCTGCATCAGGTCACCGATATTGACCACGTAACTGTCTTCGATAGGGGTGGCATCAATCCACTGACCATCGACACCGCGTACTTGCAAGCCACCAATCTGATCCTGGCGCAGCAAGGTGATGCAGCCGTAGTCGGTGTGGGCGCCTGCGCCATTGTCATGCACCTGCTCGGGGCGGGGTGGGTAGTGAATCACCCGCAGCACCGTAACATGGGTGGAGAAGGACTGACTGAAGAAGTCTTCTGGCATCTTCAGTGCCAGTGCCATCGCCTTGAGGATACGCATCGCCACGGGGAACAGCTCAGCGTAGTAGCGCTCCATCAATGACTGAAAACCTTCCAGCTGCGGATAGCGGTTGGGGCCATACATGCTGGGGCAGCGCTCAACATAGGCGTGCTCCTCAGGCAAATGCAGCGCCATATCGAATGTTTCCTTCCAGTCTGTTGGCTTGCCTTCCTCCAGCTGCTCAGCACCGATGGAGCCATAACCACGATGGTTGGGACTCTGAGTAATATCGATGGCACGCTTGTCGGTATCCGGCAGGGCGAAGAAACGCGCCGACATGTCAAATACCTGCTGTACCAAAGCCGGATCGACGCCATGGCCGGTGACGTAGAAGAAGCCACGGTCGCGACAGGCAGTATCGATAGCGTCAATGACGGGCTGCCAGGCCTGACGGTCTTCCAGCGCCAGGGGAGAGATATCGATCAGCGGAATACTGCTCATGGTTAATTTCCTGTCTGCATCCTCAGTGAGAGGACAAGCATGTAAACGAAAGGCTCCCGCAGGAGCCTTTCGTGTATTGCATGAGTGCAACGGGTTATTGTGGGATCTTGTCGTCGATGCCTTCAACATACCAGTTGACCTGCGCCAGCTCTTCATCTGTCAGAGCATGACCTGCGGCAACCACTTCCTTACCAGTGTTGTCCTTGATCGGGCCGGTAAAGGGTTTCAGCTCGCCTGATTTGATCTTGGCATAGGTATCATTGATAGCCTGTTTCACGTCAGCTGGCAGATTGTCGTTGATAGACGCCAACTGCAGCACATCTTCGTGGAAGCCACCCCAGTAATCCTGAGGCTTGTAGGTGCCATCCATAACGGACTGCACAACCTTGATGTAGTAAGGAGCCCAGTGGTCACGCACGGAGTAAACATGGGCATTGGGCGCAAACTTGGACATGTCTGACGCCTGACCAATAGCACGTACGCCACCACGCTTCTCTGCAGCGATCAGCGGTGCAGGGCTGTCAGTGTGCTGAATCAGCACGTCGACACCCTGATCCATCAGAGCATTGGCTGCATCAGCTTCTTTACCGGGATCGTACCAGGTGTTAGCCCAGACGATCTTCAGCTTGACGTTGGGGTTAACGCTCTTGGCACCCATGTAGACCGCATCGATGTCACGAATCACTTCAGGAATGGGGAAAGCACCGATATAACCAATGGTATTGGACTTGGTCAGCATGCCTGCTGCAACGCCAGACACGTAGCGACCTTCATAGGTACGCAGCACGTAGGTGCCCATGTTAGGCAGGCGTTTGTAACCGGTAGCATGTTCAAAAATGACGTTGGGGAATTTCTTCGCCACCTTGTAGGTCGCATTCATAAAACCAAAGGAGGTGGTGAAGATCACCTTGTTTCCATCTTTGGCCAGCTGAGTGATAACACGCTCGGCATCAGCGCCTTCAGGAACGTTTTCAACGTAGGTGGTTTTTACCTTGCCGTTGAAGTATTTCTCCATCTCCTGACGACCCTGGTCGTGCTCGTAGCTCCACCCCAGGTCACCCACCGGGCCAACATACACAAAGCCTACTTTCAAGGGTTCTTCTGCCTGGGCCATCACAGCACAGGTCATCAGTCCCAGACCTGCCAGCAACTGCTTCAGTTTGAGTTTCATCGATCAGATCTCTCGTCTCTTATTGGAGGGAGCCGGAGCAGGAGTGCCCGGTCACTAGCGAATACATTGCTTCAAAACGGTGCCTGAGTATCCTTTTACCGCGTCTGCCATTGCATGATGCAACGCATTCAGCAGCACACAGTAAAGTGTTGCAGAGTCAGACAACAGGTAACCCCTCTGGTAGCAAAAAACTGGCCAACTGGTCAATTTCTTGCAAACTCACAGACAGCCGCTTCTTTATATAGCCCATCGGCCAAGCGATCACACCAAAATAGTGCATAAGCCCGTTTTCGGACTTAACGGTGCGCCAACTCAGATCAGCGAGATTGCTTACTTTGTCACTGCCGATGCAACCTCTGGTAAAGGTTGCATCACGCAGCGTTGCAAATAGAAAACAGTCCGCACTTTCATTTCGTGACCAGCAGTCATAAAATGACCGGACGTTCACAGAATAACAGCGAAAGCATTTATGACTGCTCCAAGCCTCAAGCAACGTCAGTTTCAGGAACGCGAAGGTGCCATCATCAGCGCAGCATTGAAGCTGTTCGATCAGGACCAGTGGCAGCAGGTAACCGTGGCGGATATCGCCAGCGAAGCTCAGATTGCCAAAGGAACTGTTTACAAACACTTTGCCAGTAAAGAAGAACTGTGCGGGCGCATCATGCTCGACTTTCATCAAGGTTTACTGGAGACCTTTGAGCAGGCGTTACCTAACGCCAACACCCTGAGCCTGATCAGGGACATGATCAGACGGGCCTTCGATCATTATCTGGCCCATCCGGCAGCGGCCCGAGTGAGTTATGCCTGTCGCTGCAACAGTTTCATCCAGCGCCTGCCCGATCCATTGCGTGTGCGTGGTGAGGAGCTGGACAGTGCTTTCTTTGGTTTTTTTGCCGATGTGCTTCTGCAGGGCATGCGAAGTGGTCAGATACCACAGCGTCCTGTAGAGCAACTGATTTTGCCCATCCACGCCATATTCGATGGTGCCATGGGCAAGATCTGGCGTAACGAATATCAGGAGATACCTGACTCCGATGTCTCACTGGAGCAGTTTCTCGACATTATTACCAATTTTGTCATTGCCAGTATCGTGGCCCCCATTGCCGATGATGACCTGCCCGGAACAACAGGACACAAGGACATCACCCAATGCGAGAAGAGCCGGCTGGCGTCAGCGACACACTGAATTCAAGACTACAGAGGAAGGGTGGATATCATGACTGCCACATACAACCCACGGAACACTGTCAAGCCAGCTATCGTTGCGCCCATGGCCAGCTCTCTGCTGCTTAACGTTATCCCTGAGCAGTTCAGCAACAGCATTAAGGTGATCCCCACCCTGACTCAGCGGGCGATCAGTCAACCTTTACGCATGGTAGAGAACTTCAGCAGCTGGTTACAGCAACTGACGCTGCCTCTGCATGCTGAGACCGACAAGATGCTGTCTGTCAGTTTCCCCGAAAATTCAGTCGCTGCTGTATTTGACAAGACAGCACTCGGCCGCAGCCTGCTCAATATGATGCGCGTCAGCATCGAAGCCGCCAAATTCTACGTTCTGGTGAAGATGGATATCCAGGACAATCAGCTACAGCTGACACTGGATCAGGATCGTGCCCTGAACGACCTGCGTCCACTGAGTGACCTGTTCGAAGTTGTTGAGGCCCACCATGGTCGCATCGAAGAGCAGGAATCCCATCTGGGCGGTACACGTTTCTGTATCAATCTGCCCGTACTGGCCTGATTGAATTCACTGAGGGGCTTGCCCCTCTCCTGCAGCAATAGTGCTGCTCAAGGCCAACCACCCGGTTGGCTTGTAGTAAACAGGGAAAAACAGCATACAAAGTGGGTGGCGTTGTTGATCTTCACATCAACGGGATGGCAGTCCTCAGGAGATCAAACCATGAAGTTGCTTAAACCCCTTGGTACCAGCATTTTGACGGGGGTGCTGCTGTTGGCAGCGGGCACCGGAGTTGCCTACGCTGACCGTGACCACGGTCGGTACTGGCAGGAAGACGGTCATAACCAAAATTATGACCGCGACGGTAACCGTGACCACGGCAAGCACAATGATCATGGTTGGCGTAACGACCATGATTGGCACGACCGTGGCAATGGCTGGGGCAACCGCCACGACCGTTACCGTGGTCCAGAACGAGTAACCGTGATTCGGGAAATACCCCGTCATGCACGTAGGGTGATTGTTCGTGACCGGACCTACTACGTGTATAACGACGTCTACTACCGTCCGCAGCGGGACTATTATGAAGTGGTTCCCGCCCCTTTCGGCGCTGTGCAGTTCAGTCTGCCTGGTGGCTCGGTAAAGGTGATGATCGGCGGTGTACCTTATTATCGCCATGGTGGCGACTACTACTGGTACGACAATCATTCCAGCGGCTTCCGCCTGATGCTGGATATGTAGTCAGCCAGAGTAACCTACGAATGCTCAACACCTTTAGGGCGAACACGACCTGGTCTGTTCGCCCTTTTTTATGGCCCGAGCAGCTCGGTTCCCGAGACCTTTTGCATCCTGCATGCGAATGCAACAGCCATCGGCGCTGTTTTTTACATCCCCATAATTCGCTCATCGAGCCTGTCTATCACTCTATCGATACTGGCAATTGGACGCTTCAGCCTGCAAGGAGTAGTCTGACCGACACGCTAGCTGGAAGCACATATCGTGTTTTTGCATCGGTCAGTACCGATTAGCTGGCAGCGGGACTCAGCGATGACCACAGTGTTCGAACTCCACGGCAACACCCCTTCTCCCGACGGAATAGCGCGATACGAATTCCTCCCCCTGACGCAACCCATTGCGGACTCTGCCGAACTGATTAAAGAAGTGGCATTAGCCATCAGCTACAACGGTCTCAGCCACAGCGTCATGATGGTTACCCCCGTGGATATGGATGACTTCCTGTTCGGTTTCAGCCGCAGCGAAGGCATTATCGAGCGGGCAGACGAAGTGCGTGATTGGGACATTACCCAAGTCGATGACCAGCGCTGGCACGCTGATCTCACCCTCAGCCCGAGGCTGCTGTCACGCTTCAAACAGGGCCGCCAGCGTCTGCGGGGCGCTACTGGCTGTGGCCTGTGCGGTATCGACTCCCTGCAGGAGGCCCTGCCAGACTTACCCCACCTCCGTTTATGCCCACTGCCGCCAGCCGAACTCTTCCCTGGTCTGCGTGACCGCCTTCAGCAACACCAGCCTCTGGGCAACCGTGCTGGTGCTATTCATGCCGCCATGCTGCTGGATCGGGCCGGTAACGTACTGGTCAGCCGCGAAGACATCGGTCGCCACAATGCCCTCGATAAACTGTTAGGGCATGCGCTGCGCCAGCGCCTGGAACTCTATGATCATATTGTGGTTATGAGCAGTCGCTGCAGTATGGAGCTGATCCAGAAGGCCGTGCGTGCCGGTGTATCCACACTGGTCAATCTGGCTTCACCCAGCCAGCTGGCAGTCGATCTGGCGCGTCGCCATGGCCTCAACCTTATCCACCTGCCCCGCCAGGGCAGTCCCAGGGTATATGCGAGCCCCCCTGCAACCAGTCACCCAGAAGTTCATTCTCCATCCGCACAGCAAGCCGGATGAATCCTGCAACCAAGAAACCGAGATGAATCAGTCAAAATCAGATCAGGCGCCCATCGCCAGCAGTACTATTGAAACGTATTACCATCCCTACCAGGGTTCCGCCGGAGGATGGGGCGCGCTGAAGGCTACTACCCGACACTGGCTGCAAAGTCGCAACTCCACCCGTAACGTCAAAACCATGCTGAAGACCAACCAGCCCCACGGTTTTGACTGCCCCGGTTGTGCCTGGGGTGAAAAACATGATCCGAGCATGATCCGTTTCTGCGAGAACGGCGCCAAAGCAGTGAACTGGGAGGCCACCAGCAAGAGGGTCGATGCGGCCTTCTTTGCGCGTTACAGCGTCAGCTGGCTCTACCAGCAGAGTGACTATTTTCTTGAATATCAGGGCCGTCTGACTGAGCCTATGCGCTACGATCCGGTCAGTGATCACTATCTCCCCATCAGCTGGAATGATGCTTTCGCGCTGATTGCAGACACACTCAAAGGCCTGGATCATGCCGACCAGGCGGAGTTCTACACCTCAGGCCGTGCCAGCAACGAAGCCGCATTCCTCTATCAGTTGTTTGCCCGTGCCTACGGCACCAATAACTTCCCCGACTGCTCCAATATGTGCCATGAAGCCAGCGGCTATGGCCTGACCAGCAGCATTGGTGTGGGCAAAGGCACGGTAGAGATTGAAGACTTCGAGCTGGCCGATGCGGTCTTTGTATTTGGCCAGAACCCCGGCACCAATCACCCCCGCATGCTCGATACGCTACGCGAAGTGATCAAACGTGGCGCTCAGGTGGTGTGTTTCAACAACCTCAAAGAGCGCGGACTGGAGCGTTTCACCCACCCTCAAAACCCGGTCGAAATGCTGAGCAACGGCTACACCCGCCTGAATACGGCCTACTACACCCCCAAAATTGGAGGGGATATGGCCGCCGTGCGAGGCATGGTCAAAGTCCTGATCGAGCTGGAGGAAGCCGCCCAGCAACGTGGAGAGGCTCTGTTCGACCACGCTTTTATCGCTGAGCATACTGACGGCATGGCGGCGTATCTGGCAGAAGTAGCAGCCACCCCGTGGCAACACATCATCGAACAGTCTGGACTGAGCCGTGCGGAGATAACTGCGGCAGCGCAGGTGTATGCCCGGGCCGACCGGGTAATCTGTACCTGGGCGATGGGCGTCACCCAGCACCGCCATTCGGTCCCCACCGTGCATGAGATCGTCAATCTGTTGCTACTGCGTGGCAATATCGGCAAGCCCGGCGCGGGTGCCTGCCCGGTACGCGGCCACAGTAATGTGCAGGGTGACCGCACCATGGGCATCAATGAGCGCCCATCGGAAGCCTTTCTCAACCACCTTGAGCGCCGCTTTGATATCAAGGTGCCGCGTCACCATGGCCATGCCACCGTAGAAACCATTCAGGCCATGCTGGAAGGCAGCAGTAAAGTATTCATTGGTCTGGGGGGCAACTTCGCTGCAGCCACTCCGGATACCGCGCTGACGGAACAGGCATTACGCCGTTGTGAGCTGACGGTCCAGATCAGCACCAAGCTCAACCGCTCTCATCTGGTGACCGGTAAACAGGCACTGATCCTGCCCTGCATGGGTCGCACGGACATTGATATGCAGGCCAGTGGCCCTCAACGGGTCACAGTGGAAGACTCATTCAGTATGGTCCATGCCTCCGGTGGTGTGCTGGAGCCACTGTCTGCCGAGATCAGGTCAGAACCCGCCATCATTGCCGCGATGGCCGAAGCTACGCTGGGCAAACAGCCGGTTGACTGGTCTGCCCTGGCGGCCGACTACAATCGTATTCGCGACCTGATCGCTGACGTTATCCCAGGCTTCAGCGAGTTCAATCGCAAAATTGATCAGCCCGGTGGCTTCTATCTGGGCAACAGTGCCCGTGAGCGGCAGTGGAAAACCCCGGCCAGCAAGGCCATTGCCCATTGTCACTCACTGCCGGCACATATCCTGCCGGAAGAGGTGGCCAGCCAGCTGAACAGCCAGACCCTGATCATGCAGACCCTGCGTTCACATGATCAGTACAACACCACCATCTACGGCCTGAATGACCGTTACCGGGGTATCAAGGGCGAGCGCAAGGTCGTCTTTATCAATCCGGCAGATCTGGAGCGACTGGGTCTTCACGAAGGTCAGGAAGTCAGCATCCGCTCACTGTGGGGTGATGACATCCAGCGTCAGGTCGAGGGCTTCAAGCTGGTTCCCTACGATATTCCTGCAGGCAATGTCGCCGCCTACTATCCGGAAACCAACCCGCTGGTTCCGCTCAACAGCGTGGGAGATTTCAGCCGCACCCCAACATCAAAAAGTATTGCCGTTATACTGACGGCACATCAATCCATGCGGATTGCCTGAGCAGACGTTTACTACGGCTAACAGCAGCGGGCAGTCCCTCACCAAGGACTGCCCCATGCCCCGCCTCCTGCATACGTTCCTGCTTGGTAGCAGCCTGCTGCTCACCGCCTGCACCCCTCGTCCACAGAGCACCACCCCCGATCAGCCACTAGAACATACCTACTGGAAACTCACACAGCTGGGCACGGACCCCGTGCAGCCCGATAACCGGATGCGTGAGCCGTACCTGCAGCTCAGCCCGGAGCAGCACCGCGTCAGCGGTTTCAGCGGCTGCAATCGTCTGGCAGGTCAGTATCAGCTAGCGAGCACCCAGCTGAGTCTCGGCCCGCTGGTCAGCACACGCATGGCCTGCATGCAGGGAATGGCGCTGGAAAGTCGCTATATGCAGGCACTGGAACAGGTGCGGGGCTGGCAGATAACAGGGCGAACCCTGACCTTGCTGGACGCACAGCAGCAACCACTGCTGCAGTTTGAAGAAAGCCACAAGTGAACAGGACGGGGCCGTACAGGCGGCCCTGCCCAGCCCCTTCTCTTTGCAACCCCCTCAAATTTGCAGCCCGACAAATATGCAGCTTGGCATCAATTAGCACGGCCACTGCCTGAAATTCCCCTCTCCCGCCACTGCACCTAAGCCCACTAGACAATCCTTTGAACTACGACTATTCGTATCTATGTCAGTTTTATTTCAGGGCTGTCTCAGTTTTCTTAAGTTTGTCTTAAGGTTCGGTAGATAGGCTCTGCGACCACTCTTCCTAAAATTCGCAGTCAGAGTTAAGTGTCCATGAAGCCACAACGGCAAGGTATGTCACGCCTGATCCATGCCTCCATTTACTCCTGGCAAGGCCTGAAACTGGCCTGGCAACATGAGGCGGCCATTCGTCAGGAATGTATGGCCCTGCTGGTCCTGATCCCCGTTGCCTGCCTGTTGCATGTCACTTCTCTGGAGCGCGCCCTGCTGATCGTCAGCGTCTTTGCCGTGCTGGTGGTGGAGTTACTGAATTCGGCCATCGAGGCCGTTGTTGACCGTATCGGTCACGAAATGCATCCCCTGAGTGGTCAGGCCAAAGATATGGGTTCGGCTGCCGTTCTTGTCACCCTCATGGCCGCTGTCGGAGTCTGGTTATGCATCCTGCTGTAAACGATGCTCCTCCCTCGTTATTGCGCCGTTGCGCCCATCGCCCTTCCTCCCCTCAGCCACCCGCCCATCTGTCGATGCAGACGTTCTGGGTCAATCATCTGTTTTATCCGCTGCTGGCGTTTGTGCTGGCGGTACTGGTCATCAGTGTTTTCCATCTCGACCGGGTGGTAGCGGATGCGCTGTACTGGGCGGAAGGCCATCAGTGGGCACTGAAGGATAGCTGGATCACCACCACTCTGATTCACAAAGGCGGCAAGAACCTGTCGATTGCTATTGCCGTGGTGACCTTGCTGCTGCTGGCTGGCAGCTGGGTGACGCCTGCATTACGTCACTGGCGCCGCCCTCTGACCTTTCTGCTGCTGGCCGCCGCGACCAGCTCGTTGCTGGTCGTCAGTGCCAAGTCACTGACCCATATTGCCTGCCCGTGGGACTTCAATCGTTATGGTGGCAATCTGCCATTCATGAGTGAACTGGATCAGTTCCTCCACAGCGACAGCGGCCGTTGCTTTCCAGCGGGTCACGCCAGTGCGGGCTATGCCTGGCTGGCGTTGTATTTTGTCGGGCTCTATCGTCACTCTGGCTGGCGCTGGATGGGCTTGCTGCTGGCCGTGCTGATGGGCGTGGTATTTGGTATTTCCCAGCAGCTGCGGGGGGCGCACTTTATCTCCCATGATGTCTGGACCTTCGCCATCAGCTGGTTTACCGCGCTGGTCTGGTTCCGCCTGGTGCTCTACCGCAGCTACAAACAGAGCCTCAGCGGTGGCCTTCACACGACCTCTCCCGTATTGACTTCCACCCCTTCTGCCTACGCGGCTGAAACCGGCATCAAGGTTTCTTCATGAGTCAGCTATCAACCTCCACGTCTTCCATGGTCAGCCCTGCTTCCCGTCAGCGCTGGCAGATCAGCAGTGTGCACTTCTGTCTGCTGCTTTCCACCCTGCTGGTACTGGCCTATAACTCGGCGTTTTTTCACGCGCTGGGGCAGGTCATTGATCCGCTGACCCTGCGGGGAGGCGCGTTCACTATCAGCGTTGGCGCACTGCTGGGGCTGTTGATGTTTATCCTGCTCAACCTCATCGCCGTGCCTTACCTGCTCAAGCCGCTTGCCATTGCCATATTGTTGAGCGGCGCAGCCGCCTCCTACTTTATGAACACTTACGGCATCGCCATCGACAGCGTCATGGTGCAGAACGTGGTGGAAACCGACCCGGCTGAAGCTGCTGCGCTGTTCAGCCCCCGTCTGGCCATGTATCTGCTGCTACTGGGCGTCGTTCCCTGCCTGCTGGTCTGGAAGGTCAGGATCAGCTACCGCCGCTGGCCTCGTGAGCTGCTGGTCAGGTTACTGGCCATCGTCGCCAGCCTGCTGGTGATTGCTGCCATGTTGTTTGCGCTGTCACAGGACTACGCCTCTTTCTTCCGCAACAACAAGAATGTGCGGCAGATGGCCGTCCCACTGAGCTACATCTATGCCGGCGTGTCCTTTGCGGTGAAAGGCAAGGAAGGTCCGATTGTGGTCCAGGCCATTGGTGAAGATGCCCGCCCCGGTGCGCTGGCACTGGCCAAGCATAAGCCCACCCTGACCGTGTTTGTGGTAGGGGAAACCGGTCGCGCTGATCATTTCGGCCTCAACGGCTATGAGCGCAACACCACTCCGCTGCTGGCAAAGCAGGATGTCTTCAACTTTACCCAGTTCACTTCCTGCGGCACGGCCACGGCCGTATCAGTGCCCTGTATGTTCTCGCTGCTGGATCGCGAGCACTATGACGACCGCAAAGCCAAGTCACAGCAGGGTCTGCTGGATGTGCTGAATCATGCGGGGTATGCCGTGCTGTGGCGCGATAACAACTCAGGCTGTAAAGGTGCCTGTGATCGCGTCAGCTATGAAGACATGTCCAAGGCGGCCGTCGCTGAGGACTGCAACAGCGAAGAATGTTTTGATCAGGTGCTGCTGCACAATATCGACGCCGTCCTGCCCAGACCCAATGGCGATATGTTTGTGGTCCTGCACCAGCATGGCAGCCATGGTCCTGACTACTACCATCGTTACCCGCAGGACATGGCTTTCTATCAGCCAGAGTGCAAGACCAACCAGCTGCAGGACTGCAGTCAGGAGTCACTGATCAACACCTACGACAACACCATTCGCTATACCGATTACTTCCTCAACAACGTGATCGAATGGCTGAAACAGCGCAGTGATCAGTACAACACCGCCATGCTCTATGTGGCTGACCATGGCGAATCGCTGGGAGAGAACCATGTGTACCTGCATGGCATGCCCTACATGATTGCGCCGGAAGAACAGAAGCACGTGTCATTCTTTTACTGGCTGTCGAAAGGCTTTGAGCAGACCTATGACATCAACTCTGACTGTCTGGCCAGCAAGGAACATCAGCCTTTCTCGCAGGACAATATCTTCCACTCTGTGCTGGGCATGCTGGATATTCAGACCAGCGTGTACGACGCCAAACTGGACATGTTCCAGGGTTGCCGCCCACAGGGCTGATCCTGCCCCCGCCGATATGGCTAGCACGGGCTGGCCATTCCCGGCATGCAGATTGAATTTCCGCTTTGGCTGAGTATGATCCTTGGCACTCTGGCCAGCGGTGTATCGATTAAGTGTTCCTCTCATGCTGGCTCTACTGCAAGGAGCGTTGGATGAACACTGCACGTCGTTGGCTGCTATTACTGTTGTGTTGCTGTCTGCCAGTACTGGCATCAGCCGAAACCCAGCAGGCCAATGATCAACAGGCGCGCGACCGCATCATCGCCTGGGCCCAGCAATTCTGGCAGTCGCTGCAGCGCAAGTCCGGCGTACAGATATTGCCCGCCGCCCATGCCGAACTGACCGTCCCCAGTGGTTTCTACTTTCTCGATGCTCACGACAGTGAACGAGTGCTGACCGAGGTCTGGGGCAACCCTGCCTACAGCGGCGCTCTGGGGATGCTGTTTCCCGCCGATGCCAGCCCCTTCGATGCCAATGCCTGGGCAGTGGTGCTGCACTATGAAGCAGGCTATGCCATCAACCCGCGTATTGCCGCGCAGCTGGATTATCAGGCCCTGCTCAGCCAGATGCAGAATGAGCTAAAGGCTGAAGAGACGGATAAAGCCGGCCCGCAGCTGATCGGCTGGGCCGTTGCTCCGCACTTTGATGCCGAGCGCAATATTCTCTACTGGGCCAAGGAGCTGGCCTTTCCCGGCAAAGCCACGCATACCCTTAACTACAATGTCCGCCTGCAGCATCAGGATGGCGTACTGGTGATGAATATCGTTGCGCCTGTCACTGCGCTCAGCACCATCACTCAGCAATTGCCACCGCTGCTGGACATGGTGCGTTTCCTGCCAGCCAGCAGCGCGGCGCCCCCCCAGCCAGTCCCCCGCCCAGAGGCAGAGAATACCGCCCTGCTCAGTGAAATGCCCGACAGCGTGGCGATGGTGATCAGCCTGCTGCGCCAGTTCTGGTATCTGTCTATCCCTGCCGCAATGTATTTGCTTTTCCGCCTGTTCCGCGGGCGTGAGCGGCGGATCTTTTACTGAGGCCAATAGCGCCGACGTGTAAGCATGCGTCGAACTACACTGGTGCCACTCGTGACCGGCCTCACACTCACTGCAGCTGTACTTGGCTGGCATTTTTTCCAAAACAATCCAGATACCTATATGCCTCTGGACGAAAAAGAGTTGAAGGAGCTTGAGAGCAGCCTCACTCAAGCCAGCCAGCGCCAGCCCAAGGCTGCTGACAATGGCATGATTGTCTCCGCTCTGGCTGAAGTGTTTTTTGGTGACAGGTTTAACTTCAAAGACCACACCATCGCTCTTCAGCATCCCGATGCCGATTTAGCCAAATACGTTGCTGTCATTACCGAAGATGGCATTCCAGAAGACGATTCTGTCGCAGGCTATCGACACCGACTCACCTTCACTTTCAAGCATGGGGCGTGGCAAATACAAAAGGCAGAGATGCAATGGCGCTGCTGGTTTGACCGGGGGCACACTGATTTCAGCACGGAGCCTTGCCGCTGAGGCTCTGTGGTTAACACTGCGTAGTGAGGGCGGGTGACGGTATCCACCATCCCTGACTATGCGGGACTAGTCAGGGATGGCTCTGGAAGCTAACGATTCTGCAAGCGCAGTAACGGATTAAGCCGGAAAGACTCCGGGCTTCCTTCTGCTGCAATACTACGTGAATGTGGTGAAGGCTGCTGCGCAACCACAGCACACACCTGGCTGACAAAGCTACGCATACCCTGAATAAGGTCGATCACCTCATGAGCCTGACTGCCCGCTAGACAAAAACGATACATGACGCGGACGACACCACTGTCTCGTTCGCAAGCAATGACAAATAGCGGCCCCCCCTGACGCCCCTGTAACTCCAGTAGCGATAGTGCCACTTGTGGTGCCTGCAGCGCCGTAAGGTGTGCTGCATTGCACTGCAGCTCCGCCCAGCCATTGTCGCGCTGACACAGAAAGAGGGCCGGTTCAGCAGCGAAGGTAAAACGGAAACAGATTGCCTGCCGGTCAAAATCCTGAATACCCAGACGCTCCATTATCTGGGCAAGCAGATTGCTGAAGAGCGGTTGCGGCTGACTCATGAGCGCCGCTCCCTGGCTGTCTCGCGCTGCTCAGCGTGCGGCGAATGTTGCGGACTTCCCAAAGCATCAGCAAACACCTCTGCCTGCTCGATTGCGGGTGGCTCTGTGCGATCAAACTGCTCCTGCGCGTCGAAAAACTCTTCCTGGTCAGAGTCACTGCTGGCCACTGAGCCAGGAGCATCCTCAAGTTCAGTAAAACGACCGGAGTCGACAACGCCCAGCTCCACATCCGGCTGTTGCTCTGTCGTCGCCTTGAAATTTTGCAGTAGTTTGACCACCGCATTAGCAATAGCTTCCCCACCCGGACGCGGTAAGGTCAGATTGCAAGCGGTCAGAAAGACCGTTCCAGCCACCAGCCCCGGCAGGCTGTCAGTAAAGTGAGTGGCGGGGATCTTGTTGATGATGCCGAAAGGCAGCAACAGTGGCGACAAGCCGGAGTAGCTGGCAAACTTGCTGGCAGCCTGCTGGGTATTTTCACTCGGGTTTCTTGCCGTCTTGGTCAGTTCAAATACGGTTAGTCCCGCATCCATCCCCAAGTCCACCAAACCCGCTGGCTCATCATAATAGGTGGCAGCTGAACTCAGACAGACCGCCCCGGCAATGGCAACAAAGGCCATTTTCTGGGCAAAATCACGATTATTGGCCGGTGTCTGAGACTCCCCCTCAGCGCCCTGCCCGAGAATACGTTGCGCGACACTGGACAACTTGTCACTGGCCGCATCAATTTCGCTCAACTGCAGATTCAGACTATCACTCAGCTCCTTGCCATCCCCCTCAAACTGTTGGCGACGTTGCTGAAAATCACCGTGCTGTAGCTTTACTGCATCCAGCAATGCAGTGATGTGTACTGTCATTTCAGCTGTCAGTTGCTCTGCGGGCTGAGCATCCGGCTTGTGAAACATACTTTTAATCTTGTCACTGATGGCGCCCAGAGGTTTGCTCACCAGATGAGGTGCAGATGACAGCACAAATACCGCGGCGGTAAAACTCGCTGCCATGGAATGGAACAGAATGGGGCTGTTATGTTCAAAGGCCTTGGCCTTGTCATTAAAGGCACTGATGGCGTAGGGCAGATTAGGAGGCAGATAGGGGACATGACGCTCCTGCATATGCAGACCGAAGGAGCGTTTGTCGGCGGCAGGATTGAGCGCAATCCCCATCAGCATGCACAGGGTCTTGGTATAGCCTGCCACCAGCAGGGCAAAGTACTGATTGTCCTTATTTTTGTGCGCGGTCAGGGTGGGCAGCAAAGCCAGACCCACGTTGCCCAGACTGAACAACATAGTAGCGGCTGTGCGATAGCCCATGGGCTTATCCTTGGCAATCCGCTCCAGCTTGTGCATCAGGCCGGTGGTGACCGAACTGATTTCCTTGCGTATCCCGGCCGGAATCTGCGGCTGCTGACAGGCATCATGCAGCGTCTGCACACTCTGCTTGAAAGCAGGAAGGTGAGCCTGCTGACGCTCGCTGGCCAGATACGCCCGGTTGTTGAACTGCCCAACAGCAGCTGCCAGATCCGTTTTGCGGAACAAACCCAGCAAACGCTGCTTGATCCCCCCCGCAGAGGCCGTATCCGAGGAGGCCGCAGAAGAGCTGGAACCAGCAGCGGGATCAAGTTCATCGGGGGTGGCAGCGGCCACTGTCACAGCACTATGAGGCGGCAATGTGAAGGCGGTTGATGTATTGCTTGACTGCGCTGGTAGCGCTCTGGAAGTACTGACCTCCAGTTGCTCGCCCCCCATACGTCCCTGATGGGTATGGTTGACGACATCAGGACCCGCTTCTTGATGGTGTGAGGCGGCAATGGTCGAGGATGAATGAATAGGAGTCATAGGTCATACGTTGCTGAACAAATTTCCCATTGTGTGTTTTTTATACAGGAGAAGTTCCCAGCAGGCGTATAACTATGCCCCCATCAAAAGGCTGTTATATCCGAACCATAATGGTGAAGGGCAGCAAAGGGTGTTCGTATGACCCTGCTGCCAGTCAACTCATAGAGTCTTCTCTTTACACTTCTTCTGCCGCCAGCACCTCTTCCTCGGCTCTCGCTGCCGCCAGCCACGCCTGATAGGCCGGAGTATTGAGCACGGTCTGCATATAGTCGGCAGCTAATGCATCGAGCGGCACCTGATAGGAATGAAAGCGCGACGCCACCGGTGCAAACATCGCATCAGCCAGGGTAAAGCGGCCGAACAGCCAGGGACCATCCGCATGATGGGCCTTACGGCAGTCATGCCAGATTTCGACAATGCGGCGGATGTCCTGCTGCGCCGCCACGCCGGGCTGAAAGCCGCTGATAACACGGCGACAGTTCATCGGCATCTCACGGCGCAGATTGGGATAGCCGGAATGCATTTCCGCCACGATGGAACGCGCCCAGGCGCGCTGATGACGGCTGTCCGGCCAGCCTTTGCCCGCCAGCAGCGCTTCCGAAATATATTCACCGATGGCCAGCGAATCCCAGATGGCCTGCCCTTCATGCAGCAATACCGGCACCTTCCCCGCCATGGAGTACTGCATGACCTGCTGCCTGAAGTCCGTTCCCAGCGACAACTGCACTTCGTTAAAGGGAATACCGGTCATCTTCAGGAAAAACCAGGGGCGCAGCGACCAGGATGAATAGTTCTTGTTGCCGATCACCAGTGTCAGTTCAGCCGCATCCACGCCGCTCTGATACTCACCCTGCACACTCCCCTGCTGGCCGTTTGCCATCGCCTTGTTCCTCATTGTTCCAGATTTACGGGTTGGTCATCAGCGTTAGTGCTGATGCGCTTTACTATTGGCGAAGCACCGTGACGGAACAAACGAATAGTCTTGTAGGCAGCTATCAAAATCGGTGATAGATCACCGTTTATAGAGCAAAATACGCCTACTTCGGCAAACAGTGGCACTTTGGTGCCGTTTTGGAACCCCCATGTCTCTTGAAATTGATCTGCTGAAAACCTTTCTGGCGGTAGTCGATACCGGCAGCTTCACCCGTGCTGCCAAGCACAGTTTCCGCACCCAGTCCGCCATCAGCATGCAGATGAAGCGGCTGGAAGAGCACAGCGGCCAGCCACTGTTCCGCAAGGAAGGTCGTGATCTGGTGCTGACCGAAGCCGGAAAAGTGCTGGTCGGTTACGCCCGCCGCATCATGCTGCTGCACGATGAGGCTGCCGTACGTTTGCAGCAGGGCTGGGCTGATCAGCCCATCCGTCTGGGCTGCCCCAGCGACTATATGGACATGATCTGCCCGTCATTGATTCAGGCACTGCGACAGCAGATACCGCAGGTGGGTATCCAGATCATCACCGCCAACTCGCCCGATCTGCGCCCCCTGCTTGATCAGGGAGAACTGGAGCTGGCCGTGCTGACCCGGCTGCCCGATACCGATGAAGGCCATGTGTTGCTGCATGATGAAGGGGTATGGCTGGTCGCCGACCACTTTGACCCGGCAGCACATAAACACCTGCCGCTGGCGCTGTACGAACCCAGCTGCAAATTTCACACAGCGGCCCGCGATGGGCTGGAGAAACAGGGCCGCGCCTACGAAGTGATCTGCACCGCCAGCAGCCCGACGCTACTGGCAACGCTGGTGCGCAACGGTCAGGCCATCAGCGCCATGGCACGCTGCTCGGCACCCACAGATTTGCTGCTGAGCCCTCAGGCACTCGACCTGCCACCCCTGCCCAGCACGGATATCGTGCTGGCTACCGGCGCCATGCCCCACCCCCTGCTGGGTGCCCGGCAACTGCAGCAGCTGTTGACGACGTTTCAGCAGCGCATCTCGACAAGAGGCTAAACACAGCCTGCTCAGTACCAGGCGCTACTCAACAAAGCGTTGGGCATGATGACGTCAAAGAGCGGAGTTAACTTACCGACCGGGGAACTTTTTCAGCCCCCAGCCAGCGCCCTGGCAGGGCTGAACTATAGTTATCAGAAGCCCGCCAATGGGCCTTACCCGGAGAGCCATGATGATAAGAACCACGCTGATTGCCAGTGCCATTGCCACGCTGGCGTTGCTATATCAGAGCAGTGCCCAGGCAGAGGATCTGGAGTTCACCCTGATCAACAATACCTCGGTGAACATGACCAGCTTTCACATCTCCCCCGGCACCTCCAAGCACTGGCAGGATGACCTGCTGGAAGGAGATGTCCTGCGCAGTGGCGAGCAGGGCACCGTCACCATTCAGGATGGCCTGACCACCTGTGAATATGACATCCGTGCCGAGTTTGCCGACGGTGATGTGATGGAGGACTACGACCTCAACCTGTGCGAGCTGGGTTCCTATACCTTCCATGAGTAAGGTGCAGACCCGGAACCTATTCACGATCGTACACAGGCAGGTGACCTGCACTGGCAGAGAAAGCAACAAACCCCAGCGCCGGCTGGGGTTTGTCGTTAGGAGGTCCGAGTATGTTGTCAGGGTTGAGGCATGGGGTCAGTGGTGATAGCTGGCAGCCACTTCCGCCTCATCCAGTACGTTGGCAAAGATACTGACCGCCTGCACCGCATCACGGGCACCATCCCGAATCTGCAAAATCGCAGACCCCGCCTGATTGGCCAGCTCAACACCACGCAGCGCCTGCTCCTGACTGCCACTCATGCTGCCGATAGCCGCCTGGGTGCCGCTCTGAATTTTCTCGATCATCTCGGCTATCTCTGCCGTGGAGCGACTGGTGCGCGCTGCCAGTGAGCGCACTTCATCGGCCACCACCGCAAAGCCACGCCCCTGATCACCGGCCCGCGCCGCTTCGATGGCCGCATTGAGTGCCAGCAGGTTGGTCTGGTCAGCAATACCGCGAATGCTGTTGACGATGGCAGTGATCTGCTCAGACTGCCTGCCAAGGTCCGCGATCACATCCGCAGATATCTTGACCATATCGGCAATCTGGCGCATTTCCGTGGCCGCATCCTGAATGATGACCGTGCCATGCTCGGCTACGCGCTCCGTTTCCGCCGCGATGTGATAGGCACGAGAGGCACTGCGGGCCTCGCTCTCGTTCTGCTCCACTTCACGGCTGATATCCACCGCGAACTTCACTACCTTGTAGAGCTTGCCATCGCGGTCAAAGACCGGGTTATAGGTCGCTTCCAGCCAGACGACCTGACCATTGCGACTGATGCGTTTATAGCGACCTGTCATGAATTTCCCGCTGCGCAACTGCTGCCAGAACTGGGCGTAGTCATGGGAGCGGGTGTATTCCTCCTCGCAAAAGATGCTGTGATGCTTGCCCTTGATGGCACTCAACTCATAGCCCATGGTCTGCAGGAAGTTCTTATTGGCGGTCAGAATAGTGCCATCAAGGGTGAACTCAATAATGGCATTGGAGCGATCTACCGCTTCCAGCTTGGCGCGTGCATCCGCTTCGACATTCACTTTGGCCGTGACGTCAGTGGCAAATTTAACAACCTTGTAAGGCTTACCGTTGCTATCCAGAACAGGATTGTAGGAGGCTTCCAGCCACACCACGCTACCCTGCTTGGTCAGGCGTTTGAACTGATCGGCGATAAACTCTCCCTTGCGCAGCCGGGCCCAGCGCTCGGCATACTGTGGACTGTTCACCAGCGCTTTTTCACAGAACATGCTGTGATGTTTGCCTTTCACCTCATCGAGGGTATAGCCCATCAGCCGCAGGAAGTTGTCATTGGCCTGCAGCACTTTTCCATCCAGATCGAACTCGATCACTGCCATGGATCGGTTCAGAGCCTGGAGCATGAACTGATGTTGTTCCAACTCCGTCTGACTGGCTGCCAGTTGCTGCTTTAACTTAGTGGAAAACATGGGAGACTCCGGACAGTTTCAAATCAATCTGCACAGGCAGGCCGGTCAAAAGCGTGATCGAGGCAGCCGAGGCAGCCGAGGCAGCCGAGGCAGCCGAGGCAAGAAAACACCCCAAGGGCACAAGAAACAGGCGAAAAAAACGGAGTTCAGTGAACTAAATGAGCACTTCTGAGCCTGTTTTTGACGCGGTATTCGGCAACACAGATAGCTTTTCAACGACCTGCTAAGGCTTGCCCGGCAGACTCAGCCTTTCTAGGCTGGCAGGCGGATACCGCGCTCTTCAATAAAGATCAATTGCTGGTAGTAGCGGTCT
>NZ_LAPT01000109.1 GCF_003194385.1 Pokkaliibacter plantistimulans | reverse complement strand
GGTTCGAGTCCTGCCAGGCGCGCCAGTTAAGAAGTAGTGGTGGGCGTAGCTCAGTTGGCAGAGCTCCGGATTGTGATTCCGGCGGTCGTGGGTTCAAGCCCCATCGTCCACCCCAATTCTTAAGCATGTGTTACTTTGGTTTGATATGGTGGGCGTAGCTCAGTTGGCAGAGCTCCGGATTGTGATTCCGGCGGTCGTGGGTTCAAGCCCCATCGCCCACCCCATTATCTCTTCTCTTTCTGAATTCTTCAGATGTCTATGGTGGATGTAGCTCAGTTGGCAGAGCTCCGGATTGTGATTCCGGCGGTCGTGGGTTCAAGCCCCATCATCCACCCCAATTCCCTGATTTAAAAACATTTTTTGTTTTTGGGTTTCATTGAGCGCTTGACTCTGCGCTGGCCTTTATTGAGAATGTGCGCTTTGTTTTGTTAGCGTTTGCCGCCAAATTTCAGTCTTTGGCTGCTCGCTGGAAAATTATAGGCAGTTAAAGAATTGCTCTTGGCGCACAAGCCATAGCGAAAATTTAGTTGGCGCTAAGTTGTGTGAGGCAGATTAATGCAAGTTTCAATTGAAGCGACTTCTACTCTGGAACGTCGCCTGACTATTACTATCCCAGCTGCCCGTATCGAAGCTGATGTTGAAAAGCAGCTGAAAGATGCAGCCAAAAACGTACGCATTGATGGTTTTCGTAAGGGCAAAGTTCCATCGAAAATTGTCAAACAGCGTTATGGCAAAGGCATTCGTCAGGATGTTCTTAGTGATATTATTCGTACCAGTTTTTATGAGGCCGTAACTCAGGAAAAACTGAATCCCGCAGGCACGCCATCTATCGAGCCGAAGTCTGATGTTGAAGGTCAGGATTTCGAGTTTGTAGCTACCTTTGAAGTCTTTCCAGAAATCGCACTGGCTGATTTCTCTGCGGCCGAAATTGAGAAGCAGAGCGCTGAAGTTGCAGATGCTGACGTTGACACCATGATCGAAACTCTGCGCAAGCAGCAGGCATCTTGGAATGATGTAGAGCGTGCGGCCGAAGACGGTGATCGTGTGACTATGGACTTTGAAGGCTTTGTTGATGGCGAAGCCTTTGATGGTGGCAAGGCTGAGGGTTATGAGCTAGTTCTTGGTTCAAACACCATGATTCCTGGCTTTGAATCTGGCTTGCTGGGTGCAAAGGCTGGTGATGATGTTGAGTTAAATGTGGCCTTCCCTGAAGAGTATCATGCAGAAAATCTGAAGGGGAAGCCTGCTGTATTCAAGGTGAAAGTGACTGCTGTCGCGGAGCCTGTTCTGCCCGAGCTTAATGCTGAGTTTTTCAGTAAGTTTGGTGTTGAAGAGCAGTCTGAAGAAGGCTTCCGCGCTGAAATCCGCAAGAACATGGAGCGCGAGCTGAAGAACGCTCTGCGTAACAAAACCAAAACTCTGGTTCTTGATGCCCTTTGCCGTTTGAATCCTATTGCTATCCCAGCTGCCCTGATTAGTGATGAAGTTGATACTTTGCGTCGTCAGGCAGTGCAGCAGTTTGGTGGTGATGTTGCGAAGTTTGATCTCAATATGCTGCCTGCTGAGCTGTTCAAAGATCAGGCTGAACAGCGCGTGCGTAACGGTTTGCTGTTGGCTGAAGTCATTCGCGTAAACGAAATCAAAGCTGATGAAGCTCGTGTTGGTGCATTTGTTGAGGAAATGTCTGCTGCATATCAGCAGCCAGAAGAAGTTAAAGCCTACTTCCTTAATGACAAGCAGCAACGTCGTCAGATCGAAGCAGTCATTGTTGAAGATGTCGCTGTCGAAACTTTGCTTGCTGCGGCCAAGGTTAATGAGGTAAACGTTAGCTACGAGGAGGCCATCAAGCCTGCTGCTAGCAAAAATGCTGATGCCTAAGACTTTTAATTAGTATTGGCTGTACTTAAAAAACGATAGTTGTTACAACAATGTTTGTAATGGCTGTCGTTTTTTTTCTATCTAGAGATTCAGTAGGGAGAAGCTGGCAATATGAATCCGTTCCTTGCTCAAGCAGCTGGTCAGGGGGTAGCTCCCTCGTCATCTTTGGTGCCGATGGTTGTGGAGCAGAGTGCAAGAGGTGAGCGCGCATATGATATATATTCGCGACTGCTGAAAGAGCGCGTAATCTTTCTGGTTGGTCCGGTTGAAGATCACATGGCTAACTTGGTTGTTGCTCAACTGTTGTTCCTTGAATCAGAGAATCCCGATAAAGACATTCATCTCTACATCAACTCCCCCGGCGGAGTGGTAACTGCGGGAATGGCCATTTACGATACCATGCAGTTCATTAAGCCTGACGTGAGTACGCTGTGTATTGGGCAGGCTGCAAGTATGGGGGCGTTGCTTCTGGCGGGTGGTGCGGCGGGTAAGCGTTATGCGTTGCCTCATGCTCGCGTCATGATTCACCAGCCTTTAGGTGGATACCAGGGGCAGGCTACTGATATTGAGATTCATACTCGCGAAATATTAACGATGCGTGAGAAATTGAATCGTATCTTGGCTCATCACAGTGGCAAGGATATAGAAACTATTGCCCGTGATACTGATCGTGATAATTTTATGGATGCACCTACAGCGGCTGAGTATGGACTGATTGATTCCGTCCTGACTCGGCGCAGTGTCTGAGGCAGTTTGTGTGAAGGCCGGAGTTGAAAATTGCTGACGCTGGCCTCATCTTGTCTGCAGAAGAAAGTTTAACGGGGAAGTCGAATGGCCGACGATACACGCAAAAAAGGCGACGATGGAAAGTTGCTCTATTGCTCTTTCTGCGGTAAGAGCCAGCATGAGGTTCGTAAGCTTATTGCAGGACCTTCAGTATATATCTGCGATGAGTGCGTCGACCTCTGCAATGACATAATCCGCGAAGAGATTCAAGACCAGGGGAAAGATGCTCACCACGGTGATCAACTGCCCACTCCCCAAGAAATCAAGCAGACCTTGGATGAGTACGTCATAGGACAAGATCTGGCTAAACGTGTGCTGGCAGTGGCGGTGTACAACCATTACAAGCGACTGCGTATGAGTGACAAATCTTCAGATGTTGAGCTTGGTAAAAGCAACATCCTGATGATTGGTCCTACTGGTAGCGGTAAAACGTTACTTGCGCAGACACTCGCTCGTTTGCTCAATGTCCCTTTCACGATTGCGGATGCTACAACGTTAACTGAAGCCGGTTATGTCGGTGAGGATGTAGAGAATATCATCCAAAAATTGTTACAGAAGTGTGACTATGATGTAGAGAAAGCCCAGATGGGTATTGTCTACATCGATGAAATCGACAAAATTTCTCGAAAATCTGATAACCCTTCCATCACCCGAGATGTCTCAGGTGAGGGGGTTCAGCAGGCGCTGTTGAAGCTGATTGAGGGGTCTGTAGCATCGGTGCCGCCTCAAGGTGGGCGCAAGCATCCACAGCAGGAGTTCTTGCAGGTTGATACCTCAAATATCCTGTTTATTTGTGGAGGTGCATTTGCTGGACTTGAAAAAATCATCAGTGATCGCAGTGAGAAAAGTAGCATCGGTTTTTCTGCGACAGTTAAGTCAAAGGAGAACTCCAAGTCTGTTTCCGATACCTTGATGGAAGTTGAGGCGGAGGATTTGGTTCGATATGGCCTGATTCCCGAGTTTGTGGGGCGCTTACCCATGGTGGCGACTCTGACGGAGTTGGATGAAGAGGCGCTGATCGAAATTCTGGTAGAGCCAAAAAACGCGTTGACTAAGCAATATCAGAAGCTTTTCAGTATGGAGAGCGTTGAGCTCGAGTTTCGTGAGGATTCTCTGCGTGCAATTGCGAAACGTGCAATGGAGAGAAAGACGGGGGCTCGAGGCTTGAGAACCATTATGGAGAATGTTCTGCTTGGCACGATGTTCGATTTGCCTTCTTTGGAAGGTGTCAGCAAGGTAGTTATTGATGCCTCTGTAATTGAGGGTGAGTCAGAGCCTCTGATGATCTACGAAAATACAGAAGAGAAGCGCGCATTACCTGAGCGTTGATCAAGGTGGAAAAAGGGCACAGTCATGTTGTCCTTTTTATGTCAGTGTTGTTGCATTCCCTTGTATCAATCCCCACCTATGCCTGTAAGCCATGAAAGGAAGCGATTATTCGCTTCCGCTACCTTGAGGTGTCTATGGAGCAACAAACATCCAAGCATGATGTGACCAATGTCACCGTGCCACTGTTACCTTTGCGGGATGTTGTTGTGTTCCCGCATATGGTTATTCCCCTTTTCGTAGGTAGAGACAAGTCTATTGCAGCACTTGAGCGAGCAATGGAAGAGCAGAAGGAAATCCTGCTTGTCGCGCAGCGTGATGCCGCAGATGAGGATCCTGTTTGGGAAGATCTTTTCGCTGTAGGGACTGTTGCCAGTATATTGCAGTTGCTCAAGCTTCCGGATGGTACGGTGAAAGTTCTGGTAGAGGGCGAATATCGTGCACAGATCAAATCTGTAGATCTGATTGATGGTTGCTATCAGGCGGAAGTGCAGTCGCTTCCTGAGCAGGATGTGAGAGAGGCTGAGGCGCAAGTCCTTAGTCGTGCCCTCATGTCACAATTTGAGCAGTATGTTCAGGCTAGTAAGAAAGTACCGGCAGAGGTTGTGTCATCGCTTGCCAATATCGAAGAGCCAGGTCGTCTCGCGGATACCATTTCTGCACATATGAACCTGAAGCTGGCCGACAAGCAGAAAGTGCTCGAGTTGGTGGATATCGTTGAGCGTGTAGAGCAGCTCATCGCGCATATGGAAGCGGAAAATGACCTGATTCAGGTCGAACGACGTATCCGCGGTCGCGTCAAGAAACAGATGGAAAAGAGTCAGCGTGAGTACTATCTGAATGAGCAAATGAAGGCTATTCAGAAAGAACTGGGCGATCTTGATGAAAATGGTGGAAATGAGATCGAAGATCTCAAGTCTCGTATTGAAAGCTCTGGCATGCCCAAAGATGCCCAGGCTAAGGCTATGTCTGAGCTGGGCAAGCTGAAAATGATGTCGCCTATGTCCGCTGAGGCAACCGTAGTTCGAAGCTATCTGGATTGGATGCTTGGGGTGCCCTGGAGTAAGCGTAGCAAGGTGCGGCATGATCTGGCGTTGGCGGAGACCATCCTCAACGAAGATCACTACGGGCTGGACGAAGTTAAAGAGCGCATTCTTGAATATTTAGCTGTTCAGCAGCGCGTTAAGAAGCTTAAAGGTCCTGTTCTTTGCTTGGTTGGACCACCCGGTGTCGGTAAGACCTCATTGGGTCAGTCTATTGCACGGGCGACTAATCGGAAGTTCGTTCGTATGGCCTTGGGTGGCGTGCGAGATGAAGCTGAGATTCGTGGTCACCGCCGGACCTATATCGGTTCAATGCCTGGTAAGCTCGTGCAGAAGATCTCCAAGGTTGGAGTGAAGAATCCACTGTTCTTGCTTGATGAAATCGACAAGATGGGCATGGATCATCGTGGTGACCCTGCTTCTGCCTTGCTTGAGGTTTTAGACCCAGAGCAAAACAACTCTTTCAATGACCACTATCTGGAAGTAGATTTCGATCTCTCGGACGTAATGTTTATTTGTACCTCCAATAGTATGAATATTCCTGCACCTCTGCTTGATCGTATGGAAATCATTCGAATCCCCGGTTACACCGAAGATGAGAAGGTCAATATCGCTCAGCGATACCTGATACCCAAACAGATGACCAATAACGGTCTCAAGCCAAAAGAGCTGGAAGTAACCGAAGAGGCCGTACGTGACTTGATTCGTTACTACACACGCGAGGCTGGTGTTCGGGGATTGGAGCGTGAGTTGGCCAAGCTGTGCCGAAAGGTAGTCAAAGCCAGATTGCTGAAGAAACTCGATGCCGGAGTGCTGGTGATCAGTTCAGACCTGCTGGAAGAGTACAATGGCGTACGTAAATACTCTTATGGTCGTGCAGAAGACAACGATCAGGTCGGTCAGGTAAACGGATTGGCCTGGACTTCTGTTGGTGGCGATATCCTGCGTATCGAGTGTACGGTTGTGCCTGGTAAAGGTCGCGTCGTTAAAACAGGGTCTCTCGGCGATGTCATGCAGGAGTCAATCCAGGCCGCCATTACTGTTGTGCGTTCACGATCTAAAGCTCTTGGCATTGCTAGTGACTTTCATGAGAAGCAGGACATGCATGTTCACGTTCCTGAAGGTGCTACACCTAAGGATGGTCCTAGTGCAGGTATTGCTATGTGTACGGCGATGGTATCAACGCTGACCGGCATTCCTATTCGTGCGGATGTGGCGATGACGGGCGAAATTACCTTGCGTGGGCAGGTTCTGCCTATAGGTGGCTTGAAAGAGAAGCTCTTAGCTGCTCACCGGGGTGGAATCCACACGGTGATCATTCCTGAAGAGAACCGCAGAGATTTGAAGGAAATTCCTGAAAATATCAAAGCAGAGCTGCAAATTTGCCCGGTTAAGTGGATTGATGAAGTTTTGGCTATTGCTCTTCAGTACCAGCCTCAACCCCTTGCTGAGGAGGTTAAGGAAACGACTGAGCATGCTTCGACTTCTAAAGAATCTGAGCCAGAGGTTGACTCAGGAACACGTCCAAGCACTCACTGAAATGGCTAGAGGCCGCGTCATTACTAGCTTGACACTAGTTTAGCGGCCTTGGTATAAAAGGGACCTGCCTGTTTCAGACGTACCAAATATAGAAGAATACCAACGAAACTTCGAAGGGGATTAACGTGAATAAATCTGAACTGATCGATGCAATTGCTGCCTCTGCTGACATTCCTAAAGCTGCAGCAGGTCGTGCACTGGATGCAATGATCGACGCTGTAACTGACGCTCTGAGCAAAGGTGACACCGTCGCACTGGTTGGTTTCGGTACTTTTGGTGTTAAAGAACGTGCAGCTCGTACTGGACGCAACCCACAGACTGGTGCTCCAATTGAGATTTCTGCAGCTAAAGTACCCAACTTCAAGCCTGGTAAGGCGCTGAAAGACGCGGTCAATGGTTGATTGAAGCTGGTAGCTCTGCTCACACGCGTGTAGAGCTACTCGAGGAGCGGTAGTTCAGTTGGTTAGAATGCCGGCCTGTCACGCCGGAGGTCGCGGGTTCGAGCCCCGTCCGTTCCGCCAAATGTAAAAAGCGTATTCTCAGGAATGCGCTTTTTTTTTAGCAGTTAACGTAGGCAGAGTGGGGGCCCCATGCTGCAAAACATACGCGATAAATCTACTGGTTGGATTACCAAGATAGTTATTGGATTTATTGTTTTAACCTTTGCTCTTTTCGGTGTTGAGTCACTGATATCTTTAGCCAATCGTGAGCCAGCTCCTGCCACCGTGAACGGTGATGATATCAAGCAGCAGGATCTGAGTCAGATGGTTGAGCTGCAGCGTAGACAGATTTATAACCAGCTCGGAGGAAATGTTGACCCGGCCATGCTGGAAGAGAATCGGCTCAAGTCGCAAGCACTGGATCGCTTGATTGATGAAAAGCTTCTATTGCAGGAGGCTGCCAAACGTCACCTGACTGTTCCCGATATGATGGTCGATCAAATGATCGTGCAGACACCGGACTTTCAGGACAACGGGAAGTTTAGTCAGGAGCGATACCAGCAAGTGCTGAGCAACAATGGTATGACTCCATTGATGTACCGACAACTACTTCAGAAGCAGCTGCTGATTGGCCAATTGCGTGACGCTATTGTGGGCTCATCCTTTATGCTGCCGTCTGAGTTTGATCAGCTTATGGCGCTCGATCGTCAGCAGCGTGACATCCGATATAGTGAGTTCAAGGTTGCTGATTACCTCGATAAGGCTACCCCTTCAGATGCAGACTTGAAGTCCTACTATGATACTCATCTCAAAACGTATGTTGCACCTGAGCAGGTGGCAGTCAACTACATTGAACTGAGCAAGGATACCTTTGTTGATCAGGTTAAAGTCGATGAGGCTGCACTTAAGACCGACTACGATGCAGCTGTTGAAAAGCTCAAAGCCCAGAAAGCTCGTGAAGTTGCGCATATCCTCATCGCTGTGAACGATAAGCGCGATGACGTTGCAGCTAAAGCTCGTGCTGATGAAGTGGAAGCTAAACTTAAGTCAGGAGAAGATTTTTCTGCGTTGGCCAAAACGTATTCTGATGACTCCGGAAGTGCGAATGACGGCGGGAACCTTGGTTTCCTGGAGCCAGGAACCTTGGGTGACTCACTGGATCAAGCACTAGAGGCGTTGCAGGTTGGGCAGGTATCTGAGCCAGTGCGGAGCGATTATGGATACCATATCGTTAAGCTCGTCTCTGTACAGGACAAAACGCCTCCTTCTTTTGATGACATGAAAGCTTCGCTGGTCAAGCAACAGAAAGACAGTAAGGCTGAACAACTGTTCTTGGAGAAGGCCGAGCAGATGGCAGATCTGGTATTCACTTCATCGGATCTTGAGGCGCCCGCCAAAACGCTGGGAGTGGAAGTTAAGCAAGTTCCCTTATTCAGTCGCAATACAGCTGAAGGCGTCGTAGCAAACGAGAAGGTACTGGCTAAAGCGTTTGATCCAGACTTCATCAATGATGGTGCAAATAGCGATCCTATCGAAGTTGGTAAAGATCATGTTGTCGTTATTCGGGTAACCGATCACAAGGAGTCGCGTCAGCTGGCTCTTGATGAAGTCAAAGATCGTGTTACTGAGGCGGTAAAGCGCCAGCAGGCACATGATCTGGCTGTAAAAGCAGCAGAGTCTTTGAAGGCGGAAGTAGTCAAGCAGCCTGATGCTATGTCTACATGGCAGCAGAAAGAAAATCTGACTCGCAATGCACAGGAAGATCCCTTTTTGGTACGTAGCATTTTTGCTATGCCTAAACCAGAGGAAGGCAAGCCAAGCATTGAGCCCATCACTCTGATGAGTGGCGATGTATGGTTAGTTGATCTTGCTAAAGTGCATGCTGGAGAACAGAAGGTATCGGATGAGCAGCGCCAGGGTCTGGCCAGCTATCTCGCCGGTCAGGAAGGCTCTCAGTTGTTCCAGGCTTTCCTCGAAAAGCTGAGAACTTCGGCTGTCATCGAGCGCCATTAAGTCTGTCTCTGAAACAAAAAATGCCCCTTGTGGGTAATAATGCCAGTCAGTTAAGCCAACTGACTGGCATTTTCGTTATTTAATGGCATAGCGATAAGGGTGCCGCTTTACCTCTCGCGGATAGGCTCGCTCACGCCTCAGTGGCAGGACAAAGGCGGGCGCCATGTCGGTCAGAGCTTTGATAACCGAAGGAACCATACCCGGCGACACCGCCGGTAAGAACGTCAGTTCCTTGATGATCATCCCAGCCGGCCGCCTGGTTGAAGCTGATCTGGCAGGGGTGTATTCCCTCCAGACTGTAGGCCATACGCGCCATCTGGAAGCGCAGCAGGTTTTACGCCAGCAGCGTGCCCTATGATTCCTGCCAAATCATGTTTGGCTTTTTGCCTCTCAGGGTCAGTCAGCATGTACTGCTTCATTTTCCGGTAACCCAGCTCGATCTCCCAGCGATGTGCATACAGGTCAACGATGTCGTAGGAGGGATAACGCAGGGGATCGATCATTGATGTCAGCACCTGGCGCACCTGACCATTGGCTTCGCTACTGACCAGGCCAGCGATCAGATATTTCGGGGCCTCAGGCCACTTTTTCCGGGCGGGTGGCGAGACCGGTAGTGACACCAGGCAACTGCGGTGACTGAAGCGGCGGATCATCTCATAACGTGCCCCCTTGCACAGGGGGATCAGCCAGTGCCGCTCCTCTCCTCGGGATTGCCAGGCATGCAGCAGGTGCAGGGTATAAAAGCCGCGGTCGAACAGGGTCAGAGAATGATCAGGAGTGTGCTCAATCAGTTCGCCCGCCAGCTTTAACTCACTGCGCTCGACACTATCCAAAGTGGCTGAGGTGAGCAGGTGGCTGGTCAGCGCCATCTGGCAGACCATGCGCACCTGAGGATAGGGCGCTTCACTTTCCTGATTGCGGGTACGTGCAAAGGCAATGGCATTCTCATGGGTGTCTGGCGTGCGCCAGACCACGCCGTCAACGCCCAGCAGCGCTAGTTAGTCCGCACCAGTGCGGATGCAGCGTATGCCGGTGCTAGAGCGCCTGTGTCTGTTCGAAGACCTTTTTCACCGTCTCTTCACGCCACAAAGGGTCGATCGCCGGGCAACATGATGTTGAGCTGGTTGACGATCTGGCTCATTGGCTGATGGCAAAACAAGGCCATGCCGACGACACTCCAGACCATCATCTCCAATGGTAAGCGACGCTTGCGCAACGTAACGGTTCCACTCTCGTGCAGACACTGTTCGATCAATTCAGGGGAGAGCACATCGGAGAGTGAGGCGCGCTGATCGGGAGAATCGTGGGAGAGAGCATCCACTGCCTGACTGAAGTGCATGTAAAACCGGGACCCATGTTGGTGGATTCCGGATTTTCTATCTTCAGATCAGCAAATTAAAGCGCTTAACTGATCGGCATTACCCCTTGTGGGCGTTTCTTATTGCAATCATTTAGCTGCTATAAAATTTCTCAGTCTTTGACAGACAGCGTTGGCCCGGGCTATGCGGACAGGCTATGCCTCTGCTTTGCACAGTTGTTGCGATATAGCCCATTCGATATGCTCTCCTACCAGTGTGGAGCAGCTCGTGAGGCGACTTTGTAATGCGCCCAGTATGGATGTGCTGAACGGTGCGTTACCCAGAGCGATAGCAATATTGCGTTGCCACCCTTCGTAGCCTGTGCGTCTTATGGGTGAGCCTTCCGTATTGGTAAGGAAAGTGGCTTCATCCCATTCAAACAAGGTAAGCAGATCTGCGCTGTCGAGGCTATGCCTGGGATGGAAGTCCTGCTCGGGTGTGCTGCTGGCAAATCGGTTCCACGGGCAAACCAGCTGGCAGTCGTCACAGCCATAGATGCGGTTACCCATGAGTGGCCTCAGTTCTGTCGGGATACTGCCTCGGTACTCTATGGTGAGGTAAGAGATACAGCGTCGGGCGTCGAGTTGTTTCGGGCCGATAAAGGCATTTGTCGGACAAAGATCCATGCAGGCGGAACAACGCCCACAGTGCTCTTTAACAGGTTGTGCTGTGCTAATGAGTGGCAGATTGGTAAACAGCTCTCCGAGAAAGAACCATGAGCCTGCCTTGCGATTCATGATGAGGCTGTTCTTCCCCATCCACCCCAAGCCTGCTTGCTCTGCGATGGGCTTTTCCATTACGGGGGCGCTATCAACAAAAGCCCGGTAGCCAAGTGCACTGACGTCCTGCTCAATCTGCTTTGCCAATTGTGTCAGGCGTTTGCGTATCACTTTATGGTAGTCACGCCCCAAGGCATACCTGGATACATAGGCTTTGGCAGGTGAGTTGAGTATTTTGAGTGCTTGGGTTTCGGGAGGCAGATAATCCATCCGCACGGAAATAATGCTGAGAGTTCCTTCATGCAGGAGTGCAGGATTACGACGTAACTCCTGATTGTTTTCCAGGTAACTCATTTCACCGTGCAGGCCTTTCTCAACCCACTGGCGCATGTGTTCCGGATGGTCGCCTAGGTCCAGACTGCTGATGCCCATGTCTTGGAAGCCCAGATCACGTGCCCACAGGCGGATTTTTTCAGTCAGATCGACAAGTTGTTGGGTGGAAAGGGTAGTCACTGCTTTGGTGGATCTAGAATTAGGGGGGATGCAGTATAACAGAATCAGTGCCGGCCACTCTCGGTCGCATCGAGTGAGTCAATAATGGCGCACTGCGGATTGCCATCACCATGGCAGTGCCGGATCAGTTCTCCCAGTGCATCTCGCATGGCTTGAAGGTTCTGAATTTGTCTGTCCAGTTCGAGGATGCGCGCTTGGGCTAATTGCTTAACTTCTGCACTTGCACGATGAGGATCTTCGTAGAGCTTGAGCAGTTCTGCGCATTCTTCGAGTGAGAAGCCAAGGTCCTTGGCGCGAAGTACAAATTGCAACGTATGTACGTCCTGCTCGCCATAGTGTCGGTAGCCATTGTCAGCGCGTTTGGCTTGCTGTAGCAGACCGATGCTTTCGTAGTAGCGGATAGTTTTGGTAGATAGTCCAGTGCGTTTGGACAGATCGCTTATCTTCACCTTATCACCTGCAGTATGTCATCGAGGTAAGTTTGCCATCGCAGCATCGGGCTGTGATGGCGTGATTCTGGTCAGGCTGCTACCAGCCCGGGCGCCAGCGCCGCAGCAGTAGAGCATTACCCAGAACGATCAGACTACTCAATGCCATGGCCCCACCTGCCAGAGCAGGACTGAGGTAGCCACAGGCTGCCAGAGGAATCCCCAGACTATTGAAGATAAACGCCCAGAACAGATTCTGCGTTATCTTGCTACGGGTTCTTCTGCAGATATCTAGGGCGGCGGGGACAAGACGTGGATCAGCGTGTAATAGGGTAATGCTTGCCGTCTCCTTCGCAACATCCGTACCGCTACCCATGGCAATGCTCAAGTCTGCCTGAGCTAAAGCGGGGGCATCGTTAATACCATCACCGACCATCAGGGTAGGGTGCTGCTTTTGATGCTCAGCGATGTGTTTGACCTTCTGTGCTGGTAAGAGCCCTGCATGGAAGCCATCGAGTTTGAGTTCCTCGGCCAGTGTTACGGCGCTTTCCTGACGATCACCAGTCAGCATATAACTGGCGATATTGCGTTGGTGTAGCAACTCGACTGCACTGGCAGATGTTTCACGTGGCTGATCAGACAGTGTGTAGGCAGCAAACCATTCATTGTTGATGGCGACGTGTACCAGACTGCCATTTGTCTGCTGCAGTGCCAGCAGTTGCGCATCATCATCAGGTATTGAAATACCATACTCTTGCATAAGCGTGGCGGTGCCGATCAGTACTGGCTGTTGCTGGTAGCTTGCCTTGATACCTTTACCTGCAATAGCTGTAATAGCATCTGTTTCAGCCGCCTGAATTCCCAGGTTGTGTGCATAGTCTGTATAAGCTTTAGCCAAAGGGTGCTCACTGCCTTGCTGTACACCAAGTACAATCGAGGCTAGCTGTTCCGGCGCTGTCTGACGCTGATACCAATGGCTGACCATTGGCTTGCCTACAGTCAGCGTGCCTGTTTTATCGAAAAACACCGTATCAATATGGCGGGCAGACTCCAGTACCTGTAAATCACGTATCAGAATCCCATGACGAGCAGCTATACCTGTCCCCGTTAAAAGTGCTGTAGGGGTAGCAAGACCCAGTGCGCAGGGGCAGGCGATAACCAGCACGGACACTGCTGCCATCAGGGCTTCGCTGAAACTGCCACCAGCCACCAGCCAGCCCAGCAAGGTCAGGGCTGCAATCCCCAGTACAACGGGTACAAAGATGCTGCTGATTCTGTCAACAAGCTGCTGTACGGGGGCCTTGCCTGATTGAGCTTCTTCTACTAGCTGAATGATCCTGGCAAGGGTTGTGTCGCTGCCCGTCGCGGTGGCGTCGATCTCCAGTGTGGACGAACCATTGATGCTGCCTGCGATAACGTTATCGCCAGGTTGACGGCTGACGGGCAGACTTTCACCGGTCAGCAACGACTCATCAAGTTCACTTTGTCCAGACAGGATACGGCCATCCACGGGCACTCGCTCACCAGGTTTGACGAGAATCCTGTCGCCTAACCTTAGGCTGGCCAGAGAGATTTCCTGCCAGCGGCCATCTTGCCAGCGTCGTGCAACATCAGGCGTCAGGGACAGCAACGCATCCAGAGCGAAAGCCGTTTTGCGCTTCGCTCTTTCTTCCATCCATTTGCCAAAGCTGATCAGTGTCAGTAAGACTGCAGCCGACTCAAAGTAGAGATGATGGCCACCATGACCCGTCAGCATGAGCGCTACGCTGTAGAAGAAAGCGGCTGAGGTGCCGAGCGCTACCAGCACATCCATATTGGCGTAATGGGATTTGAGAGCGTGATAACTCCCACGATAGAAGCGATACCCAAGGCTCAGTTGTATCGGCAGGGCAAGGATAAATTGTGCCCATCCGGGTAATGGCTGAATAACACCTGTCATAGGTAGTAGTAATGGAACACAAAGCAGTGCTGCTCCAACCAGCATCCAGGATGAGGAAGATAAGACAGAGTGGTTTTCGGCTGAATTGCCCTGACTGGCCATCTCTGGCCGAGCATGGTAACCCAGAGACTCAATGATGAGTTCAATCTGATGCTGTAATTCCTGATTGCTCTCTAATGCTTCGATACGTGCTTTGCCCGTGGCCAGATTGACGCTGGCTGACACCACATCCGGCAGTGTATTAAGCGCTTGCTCCACCTTGGTAACGCAGCTGGCACAGTGCATGCCCTCAATGTGCACAGAGATAACCGTCGTTTTGCATTTATAGCCGAGCTGTTTGATGGCTTCCAGGCTACGCTCCCTGATGTCGGCTGACGCAGGTTCAATGGTGGCACGGTTGAGAGCGAAATTGACGTCGGCATGTGACACTCCATCGAGGTTACTCAGTGTACGTGCGACTTTGTTAGCGCAGCCTGCGCAGCGCATGCCTTCTATATCAATGGTCAGATGAGCTGACATGACAGACCTCCAGTCCTGTAAGGTACTGAATCCAGTATTCACTCTTGCTTGGAGTGAGGTGGAAAACAGCAGGATGGATTGAGTCTAAACCTTCCAGTAATGGCAAGGTAAAGAGAAGGTTTGCGTCTGAAAAATGCTAATCGCGTTGCGTGCCCAAAAAGGGTCTGAGGTAGTCCCAGGCTGACTGTATTTCCTTGAAGCGGCATTCATCACCGCCGCGATCAGGGTGATGCTGCATGGCTAGTCGCTGATATTGCCGTCGGATCAGTTGATGGTTACTGCCGTCCACCATCGCTTCCGGAGGTAGTTCCAGGGCGCACAGCGCCGCTTGCAGGTGGCCACTGTCCGTGAGGTGATAGCGTTTCCAGAAGCTGTCCAGCAGCGCATGGACTTCCTGCTGATCGGTGCTGGCAAACTGCTGCCAGTCCATGTAGTACGCCTGCAGTGGATCGCTTTTGGCAAGGCCTTCATGTCCTGGCTGCCAGGGAGTAAAACAAATACACAGGGTATGAATGTCCAGAAGACCACTTCGCTCGCTCAGTAATTGCTCACGTAAATGATAGAGGCAGTGAAACAGCAAAAAGTGGCTACGAAACAGAGAGAGCTCGGGGGATAGTGGTAAGTCTAGATGGTGCTTGCGCAGCGCTTTGATCAAGGCGTACTCGCTGAGCCCCGCAGGATAGGGGGCGAGTTCCTGTCTGATTAAATGGCAGATGGTTTCGACGAGTGCTGGATTCATCGGCACAGACTGTCATGGTCATGCAGGCAATGCAAACCTGTTGTAGCGACTGGCACTGGCTGTGGTTTTTCAGGCGGATACCGGTGTTTCAAACAACGCTGGGAGCAGGCCTAGCTGCTGTGCCTGACGGACCCAGTGCAAGAGGTCCAGCTGGCTGAGCTCCAGCAAGGTTTCAAAGCTATCCAGCAGAAAGTACCTGGGCTGCATGATATCAATGCGATAAGGGGTGCGTAACACCGTGAGCAGATCAAATGGCACGATGCTGGGGCGGCTGGACCAGGCGTATTCGGTCTCGCCAATGGATGAGAGTATACCGCCGCCATACACACGATAAGCCCGGTCTGTTGCTGACGTTGGTTGCCAGTTCAGCAAACCAAACTCAATGGTGAACCAGTAAAGCCTTGCCAGATAAACGCGTTCCTCCTTGGTGGCGTGGTAACCCAGCCGACCATAGGTGTGAGTAAAGGCGGCGAAGTCCTTATTGGTCAGAAGAGGGCAGTGGCCAAAAATTTCATGGAAAATATCCGGCTCCTGCAAGTAGTCCATGTCTTCCGGGGTACGGATAAAGGTAGCAACGGGGAACGCACGATGCGCCAGTAGCTGAAAAAAGTGATCAAAAGAAATAAGCGCGGGGACAGGGGTAACGCGCCAGCCTGTTGTGTCTTGCAGAACGACGTTGATCTCCGCTAACTGAGGAATACGATCAGTAGGCAGGTTCAGCGTGGCCAGACCATGCAGATACTCTTTGCAGGCTTTGCCCTGAATGCAGGGCACCTGACGGTGAATCAGATGCTGCCAGGTGTGGTGCTCAGTATCGCTGTAGTGAATCAGGCCTGCCGCGTCAGCGGTATGAGCGGTGTAACGTGAAGATTTGCCCATGATGACGTCCTCACGATGAAAGCGGGTTGTTTGCTCTGTTCTTTGGGGGTAGTGCCCAAGGTTGCAAGGCAAAGAGCTGGTCGTATGAAGGAAGCGCCATGAGTACGGACAATTGCGCTGGTAAATGGCATGATGCGTCGTCTGTCGCTAAGCTTGTTCCTACGTTAACTGTCTATATCTGCACCTTTGGCCTATGTCTCATCAAGATCATCTCGGTAATTTGTTCGTACAGCCTGCTTCATCGGATGGCAGTCATATTCTGCAGCTGGCAGACTTTCTGCCTTATCGGCTCAATACCCTGGCAGGGCGGATCAGTCAGGCCCTCTCAGCCGTGTATGAGCAGGAGTTTGACTTGACTATTCCTGAGTGGCGCATTCTTGCAACTCTTGGCGTCAGCAGTGAGCCGCTCTCGGCCAAGTTTATTGGTGAGCAAACATGGATGGACAAGGCTAAGGTGTCTCGCGCCATGGCCTGTCTGGTTAGCAAGGGGCTGGTTGATCGTGAGCGTGAGCGTGGTGATCATCGCCAGAGTCGGATAACCCTCAGTGAGGCGGGCTGGGAGCTTTATCGGCGGCTGGTGCCCAAGGCGCGTACCTGGGAGCAAGCGCTGCTGGTAGAAATGTCAGACGATGATAAGGCAGCATTGCATCGTTTGCTGGGGGTGCTCGAAACGAGTTTGAACAACGGCTGACAGGGTTAGTCGTGTGATGCTGACTGACGGATTAGCGTGGCCACGTTCATGGTCAGCCAGCATTCTGGTGCGGTGTTATCTGCGGGGAGGAATACGGTAGATAGCGCCTTTGCCGATGCCCTCGAAAGCCTGCACTCGCCACTCTGCGTCGGGGTGCTGATCGTGTAGCTGCTCGGTGATATACCGTGCCAGCTCTTCTACGGTAGTATCGCGATCAAGGATTTCGCAGCGTGCGGCAGGCATGCGCAGGGTAAAGTGGCCCTGATTGCTGCTGTAGGCAAAATCAATCTGATGCTCAGTGTGGCCAGTCACGTCTTCCGCCGTACCCAGATAGATATTCTGCCAGCGTGTTGCCCATGCGCTTTCGGCCTGACGATCACGCTCACCATTACGGAAAATACGAATCGTGGAGCGGTGGCCGTGGACGATCCGCTGACAGTTTCCACCGTGTTTCTTGAGGCCGTGGCTGTATTGATACATCACGCCATCAACCTGTTCATTCACCAGCGTGAAACGGACCTGCTGCAGGTTGTCAGGTAGCAAGGGCTGAATCAGCTGTTGCAGATGCAAGGCAACTGACTCGGCAGTAATCGCCTCGCAGTCAAGCAACGAGTAAGCCTGGGCGGGCCCGCTGCTCTCAAAGCCAAAACGACAGTGGTCAAACACGACTCGCGTCTGCTCTGCCTCTTTTTCAATGAGCAAGCCTGGCAGTCGGCCGGGCAGCAGCAACGTGTGATCCAGTGTCTCATCGATATGACGCTTGATCTGCTTTTTCACCTCACCGAAGTCGAGCAGCATACTTTGCTGATCCAGCTCGCCATCCAGCTCGATATCCACGCGCCAGCTTTCCCCCTGAATGCCTTGATCGGCACTCAGGAGTGAGCAGTCCAGAACGGTAAGGTTTTCTACAAAAAGGGTTAAAGCCATTAGTCGATACCCAGATACTTATGGGTTTGCAAGCTGAGACGCCATTGTGGGTGTGCCAGGCAGTATGCGATGGCAGCCCTGGTGTTGGCTTCCCGGTCGGGGCCATCCATGGGCTGCAGGTAAAAGTGCTGGAAGTCCAGATGGGTGAAACGTTCCGGCATCGCCAGCAGCTGCGGATAGACCAGTTTTAGTTCGTGGCCAGTCTGCTGTTGAAGTTCCGCATCGGCCTTGGGGCTGATGCAGATCCAGTCAATGCCGGCCGGTGCTGCCAGAGTACCGTTGGACTCGATAGCAATTTCAAAGCCCAGCTGATGGAAGGCTTCAATCAGTTCGGGATCAAGTTGCAGCAGTGGCTCACCACCGGTGCAGACCACATACTTCTGGCCTTCAGTAGTGATGGGCCAGAGTCCATGTATATGACGGGCAAGGGCGTCAGCGCTGTCGAATTGCCCCCCATTCTGACCATCCGTACCGATAAAATCAGTATCACAAAACTGGCAGACAGCAGTGGCCCGGTGCTTTTCCTTGCCTGACCACAGGTTGCAGCCTGTGAAACGACAGAATACGGCGGGTCGCCCACTGTGAGCTCCTTCACCTTGCAGGGTGTAGAAGGCTTCCTTGATCTGATAACGTTTTTTACCTGCCATCACCAGCCCTCATGGCATGGGCGCGGCATGTATCAGCAGCGCCATTGCCAGGTTGCAGTAGAACCGCCGTAGGGGATGGCCAGGCCGTGAGCAATTCAGGCTTGTTCATAATCCAGCGGGTCTTTGACACCATTAAGTTGGAAGGCTTCCAGACGTTCCTGGCAGGAGCCACATTTGCCACACGACAATTCGCGGCCGTTGTAGCAGGTCCAGGTTTTGCTGTAGTCCAGACCCATACGCAGACCATCGGCCAGAATGTCGATCTTGTTCTTGTACAGATAAGGGCTGACAACCTGTACGGATTCAAAATTGGCAATCTGTGCCACGTCGTTCATCTTCTCGACGAACTCAGGGCGGCAATCAGGATAAATAGTGTGGTCGCCAGAGTGTGCACCGTACATGACTTTGCGTGCACCAATGGAGACCGCATAGCCGATGGCCAGAGACAGCAGGATCATGTTGCGATTGGGAACCACAGTGGACTTCATGTTGTCCGCCGCGTAATGACCTTCAGGAATGTCGATGTCATCGGTCAGAGACGAACCAGCCAGAAGTGAATTGATGGCTCGGATATCGACGACTTTGTGACTCAGGCTCAGGGAATTACAGACTTCCTCTGCCACCAGTAATTCTCTGGCATGGCGTTGGCCGTAGTTGAACGACAGCGGGTACACCTCATAGCCATCACGCAGGGCTCGGTGTAACACGGTAAAGGAGTCCATTCCTCCAGAGTAAATAACGACGACTTTATCTTTCATGGACGTCCCACGGCTAAAAACCGCGCATTATAGTCGGTTTTTAGCCCGAATGGCACTCACTTGCTAGTGACAGATAGGCACCCAAAAACGATCACAGATCAGGAGTGGCTAACCTGATTGCGACCATTCTGTTTGGAGCGATACAGCGCCTGATCGGCTTTCTCCAGCCAGTCCTTGTGGGAGTGGATAGTCTGGCTGAGCTGGCAAATGCCTACGCTGATGGTGTAGCTGATGGACTGCCCTTCATAGTTCACTGCATGTTTTTCAATCTGCTTGCGCAGGCGTTCAGCGAAGAAGTTGGCACCGGCAATGTCCGTGTTGATCAGAATGACACCAAACTCCTCACCACCATAGCGACCCGCCACATCGGTAACACGCAAGCAGGCACGCAATATCCGGCTGGTTTGCCGTATAACCTCGTCACCTGCAGGATGGCCAAAGCCATCATTGACCTTTTTAAAGTGGTCGATATCAAACATCACCAGACAATGGGGCTCGCCTGTGCGCTGGTAGCGGCGATAGGTCTTTTCCAGCTCGCTTTCCCAGTGCCCACGATTGAACAGCCGGGTGAGGGCGTCTGTGCGGCTGATCATGGCCAGCTCATCGTTGGCTGCTTTCAGACCCTGCTTGTTGACCGCCGCATCTGTCATGTCATAAACCATCATACAGGCGTGATTGACCCGTCCATCCAGCCCCAGCAGGGGAATGATGGTGACGTTCTGGTACATCAGATCTGCCTGCCCGGTGATGGGCTGGTAGGTATGGAATGGGAAGATATAGGGGCGTTGCTCCCAGGTGGAGAAAGCCTTGTTACCCAGCGTGAAGATCATGCTGAGCTGACGATTCAGCCAGTCGTGAGGCATCTCCGGATAGATTTCTGCCAACTGACGACCGCGGACGACATCAGGCTTCATACCGCTGTGATTTTCCATGAAACCGTTCCACAACTGCACCTGTTGCTGGCGGTCAATGACGACCAGACCGACATCCAGGGTCTGCAGCATGTTCACCATCCAATGGAACTCGTTGAACTCTTTATCGTGTTGGTCTGGCATAGCAGTTATTCCATGATCAGGCTGACTCGGCTGTTGAGAGCCGGAACGGACTGCGGAGTGAACAGAAGCAGGAGGTCGCAGGTAATATGCTGATCTTCCAGATCATAGCTGATCTCGATGGCGAGCAGTTTTTGCGGACGTTGATTGAGGGTGGATACCAGATCGCGAATGCTGCAGTGCTGGCCTAACACCACGGGATGCCCCTGGCTGAACTCGATATCCAGTTGTTCGGCAATACCCTTGATACAGGCGCTGATCAGAATGTTGGCCACATCCATCAGCAGGTCGAGCTGGTCATGTTCGGACAATGGCAGGGGGAAGTTCATCAACTGGCCAATATCACTGAAATCAGAGTCTGCAAAAAGCAGCATCGCCTCACCGGATATGCCTGAGCCAATGAAGCCCTGGCAGACTGCCGACAGACTCTGATGGTCCGACACCGCTTCAAGAGCCATCTGGATTTCGGTGGGCTCGATAAAGTTGACCTTGGGTACGGGCAGCCGGACAAACACCCCCAGTAATCGCGCCAGTCGGTCAGCTGCCTGCCCCATGGCGACGTTGACCACCTCGCGGTAGCAGTCCTGCAGGTCAACCTCAAACTCGGCAGTCACTGTATTCTGGCTGGCGGGGGTGTCAGGGCGCAGAGCAAAACGCTCGATGGTTTCCAGTACCTTTTCCGGAGCCACGGGTTTTTGCAGAAACTCCAGGGCACCAAGGTTCATGACCCTCTGGTGGGCTTCCGGCTGAATATCACCGGAGACGACGATGACCTTGACCTCGAGCCCTTCCTGCTGCAGCCATTCCAAAACCTGATACCCGTCCATTTCCGGCATGGTCAGATCAAGGAACATCACATCGACAGGATTGCTGCGTAACCAGGCGACCGCTTCTGCACCGTTGGTGGCGAAGTCCAGTGTGGTTGCCCAACTTTCCGGCAAGGCTCTGGCCATCTGTTTGCGAGCCAGACCCGAGTCATCACATATCAGAACAGAATAGGTCATAGCCTCTCCTAAACCCTGGGCTCAATTGCACATCCTGCGGGGTATTGGCGTATCCCTTACAATCGGGGTACGCAGGATCATGGCAGAAAATCTGATGATCCTCAGAGCATATTCTCAGGTGCGTCAAAATGTTACATGGCTTTGACAAACAGTGTACGGGATTTATCCAATTATGGCAGTCGATGTTCTACAGCATGGTCAACAATGGCTTGTCTATCAACAATATATACGGAGGAACAATTTTCCTGTGATAGATTGGCGGCAACCTTCGTGTTTCCTATCGATTCCGGCCATCAGCAGTGCCATCCAGAGCGCGAATTGTTTAACTGCAGTGTTTACGACTGCATCGCAATGAGAAGTCATGGCAACAAATCAGGTAATCGCCACCGATGTCGAGGCGCCCATACAAATTCGCGGGTATGTGCTGAGTCGCCATGGCTACGATATGGCTGGCAGCCTGTGTCTGGGGTACTGGCTATGGACGGCAGAAGGCGCCATCTATTGGGAAGTGCCCGAGCAGGAGGTGATCTGCTTTCTCCCGGCGGCCAGTGCGGCAGAGGCTCAACAGGCTCTTGTTGATCAGGAGGGGTGGCGTCTGCAGCCTCTGCCGCTGACCGATTTTTCGCAGCAGCCTGTACTAGGTCTGTACTGCCGCAGTCTCACCGGTTTCTACCGCTGTCGGGAGAAACTTCAGGCCGCTCATATCCCATTGATGGAAGAAGATGTTCGACCGCAAGAACGCTTTTTGATGGAGCGGGGTATTCGTGCTGGCATCGAAGTGCGCGGGAGCTGGCGCCGGAATGCGGATGGCTCGTTGTGCCTGATTAGCCAGCATGCACGTAAGGCGGATGTGCAACCTGAGCTGCGGCTGTTGTCACTGGATATCGAAACTACCATGGATGCCAGGCACATCTATTCCATTGCACTGCAAATGGCCGACCGTAGCGTCGTGCTGATGCAACGGGAGGAAACACCCAGACCGGTGAACGTTGATCCTGGGTTGCAGATCGAATGGTTTGACTCCAGCAGAGCCATGCTGGAAGCCATGCAGGACTATTTTCAGCGTTGGGACCCTGATGCCATTATCGGCTGGAGTGTTGTTGGGTTTGATCTCAAGGTGCTCGCACGAGCCTGTGAGCAGGAGCGTATCCCGCTGCGCTGGGGGCGGGGAATGCAGGAAGTGCATCTGCGCGAGTCCCGTACCACCAATCATTACTTTGTCGACTGGCCGGGGCGGGTAGTACTGGATGGCATCGATACCTTAAGGGGGGCTACCTGGCAGTTTGAAAGCTTTGCGCTCAATGAAGTCGCCCGAGAGTTACTTGGGCGGGAGAAACTGATTGAAGATCCTGATCAGCGTGGCGAAGAAATTACCCGTTTGTTTCGCCACGATCCCTGGGCGCTGGCCGCGTATAACCTGGAAGACTGTCGGCTGGTCAGCGACATCTTTGATCATGCCAAACTGATGCCCTACCTGATTGCCCGTGCTGATCTGACGGGGTTGTCGCTGGACCGGGTAGGGGGCTCAGCTGCCGCCTTTGACTACCTGTATTTACCGCGATTGCATCGCAAGGGATATGTCGCACCGGTTTATGCCTCTGGCGATGCGACGGTGGACAGTCCCGGTGGCTTTGTCATGAATTCCCGGCCCGGGCTGTACGATCATGTGCTGGTGCTGGACTTCAAAAGTCTGTACCCCAGCATCATTCGTACTTTCCTGATTGATCCCTATGCTCTGGTAGAAGGGTTATCCGGCGCACATCCAGACAGTGAGCGGGTGGATGGCTTCAATCAGGCGAGTTTCTGGCGGCAGGAGCCTATCCTGCCCGCACTGGTGGCGGAATGCTGGCAGGCGCGGGATCAGGCAAAACGTGATGGCAATATTCCGCTGGCAACGGCCATCAAAATCATCATGAATGCTTTCTATGGTGTGCTGGGTTCGCCATTGTGTCGCTTTTTTGATCGGCGACTGTCCGGCTCGATCACGCTGCGTGGTCATCAGATACTGCAGGATAGTCAGGCCTGGTTTCAGCGGCAGGGCTATGAAGTGATCTATGGCGATACCGATTCACTGTTTGTGCATTTACATGGTCATCACAGCGAAGAGCAGGCGTGTGCCCGGGGGCGGGAGCTGGCTGCTGCCATCAATGACTGGTGGCGAGACCGGTTACTGACGGAGTTCAATCTGGCCAGCCACCTCGAAATTCAGTTTGAAGTCCATTACCGCCGTTTTCTGATGCCGACTATTCGTGGTTCGCAGGAGGGCAGCAAAAAGCGGTACGCCGGTCTGGTCAGCAAGGGCAGCGAACATAAATTGGTGTTCAAGGGACTGGAGTCGGTCCGCTCCGACTGGACACCCTTTGCCCGGCGTATTCAGCGCGAACTGTATGAGCGGGTGTTCCTCAATCAGCCCTATCGTAACTGGCTGCGTCAGCAGGTGGATGACCTGCTGGGCGGTCGATGCGACGCCGAGCTGGTTTACCGCAAACGCCTGCGACGTCCGCTGGATGCCTATCAAAAAAACGTCCCTCCCCATGTGCAGGCGGCGCGCAAGATGCGTGAGCATCGTCGGCAGCAAGGACTGCCTGAGCGCTATGAGCGTGGCAGCAGTGTCGAATACGTGCTGACCTTGCATGGTCCTGAAGCTCTTGGTCTGACGACGGCACCGCTCGACTATGAGCTCTATATCGAACGACAACTCAAACCTGTTGTTGACTCCATTCTGACCTTTGTTAACGACGGCTATGACAAGAGTCTGGCGCCGCAGGCTGACCTGTTCTACGACCTGGACAAAACACAAGACTGAACATCGGAGGATGCAGTCTGTCTCTGCGGGCATGGTCAGCAGCAGTGAGGTCTGAAGCGCAGCTGGGATTGCATACAATATTCGCTAGTTTAGGTCGCACTGGCGTAGTTTCGCGTCTGGGGCGAGGCTGTGCTATATGCTATGTTTCCATTCCATTAACAGGAGCCTGTTCGGTTATGCCTCTCAAGGTGATTCAGTTCTGGAGCTATTCCACTGGGGATAACACCTTGCTGGAGCGCGTGCTGGAAGGTAAAAAACGGGCGATTGTGTCACGTCTGCACAGCCAGCGTCCCGGCACCATCGATCCACGCCATTTCATCGTGGGGGAAGAGGCCATGGTGCAGGATGCACAGCAACGCCTGCGCGGACGTATCCGCGTGACCGACATTTATCAGGCAGCTTTTGCTGCCATCCCGGAAAAGCTCTGGCAAGCAGAAGGTTGCTGTGACGCCGAACACCTGCAGGCGGTCATGCGTCATGGCTGGCCTGATGAGCTGCTGGATGACGACTATGTCTTTATGGCCATGCATTTTGATCTGGTGGAAGTCATCGGTGACTGACTGCTCTTTGGCTGGTTTATTTCAGGTTATCTGGTTCGTCCTTGCCGTTTCCCTGCGTTCGTCAATTCGTACCGGTGCCGTCTCGCTGACAGATCAGCCGACGGGCACGTAAGCACATGCTCTGTAATGAGTACTGGTAGTACATTTCAGGAGTTTTTATGCAAACCCAGCACCACCCTCTCAAGTCTGCCACGGTCGGCACCAGCCGTAGCCTGACCAGCCTGCACTACAGTAATGGCAAGCCAGGCCCCAAGGTATACATTCAGGCGGGTCTGCACGCAGATGAAAACCCCGGCATGCTGGTGCTGCACTATTTGCGTCCTCTGCTGCAGGCCGCTGAAGACGCCGGGCAGATTCGTGGTGAAATCGTGGTCGTGCCGTTTGCCAACCCCATCGGTCTCAACCAGACGCTGGCCATGCAGTTTCACGGCCGCTTCGAGTTTGGCAATGGTCAGAATTTCAACCGGAATTACCGTGATCTGGCTGCCATGGTGACGCCGCTGCTGGAAGGGAAGCTGGGCGCGGATGCCGACAGCAACGTAGCGAAAATCCGTGCTGCCATGCGCAGCGTGATGGCGAAAGAGAAGGCGGTCAACGAGCTGGACAGCATGCGACTCACCTTGCAGACCCTGGCTTGCGACGCCGATATCATGCTGGATTTGCATTGTGATTCCGAAGCGATCCTACACCTCTACATCCACAGTGATCAGCAGGAAGAAGGCGCGGAGCTGGCGCGCTATCTGGGTAGCGCAGTCACCATGCATGCCCCCGCCAGTAACGGCCAGCCTTTTGACGAATCAGCCTCCGGCCCCTGGGCCGCCTTGCGTGAGGCGTTCCCGGATGCGGCCATCCCGATGGCCTGCTTTGCCAGCACGGTGGAGTACCGTGGCCAGAAAGACGTCAGCACCGAGCTGGCAACCGATGATGCCGAGCGGATTTTCACTTATTTGCGTGCTCAGGGGGCTGTCGATACAGGCAGCCTGCCCGTGCGCCCCGAACTACCCCGGGAAGTCAAAGATCTGGCCGCCACGGATGTTATTCGAGCGCCCATTTCCGGGATAGTCGAATACCATCGTGAGCCGGGAGAGATGGTCAGGGAGGGGGATGCACTGGTATCACTGATTGATCCGCTGACCAACGACAAGCACACACTGGTTTCAGGCGTGGATGGGTTGTTCTATGCGCGTAACCGGATTCGCTTCGCTCATTCAGACATGGAGCTGACCTTTGTCTCAGGTGACAAGGTGGTGCGTTCGGGCTATCTGTTGTCCGCGCGCTGATCAGGGACGGGTGGGGGCGTCGTCAACGACCCCACCTGAAAAAGCGGCCGCACGGGCGACCGAAGGGGAAATAACGGGGGTGTGTTACCACATCCCCGTTATTGTTTCTAAGGACAGGAAATGAGCTGTGCAAGGGGTTCAGCTGACTCCTCAGGGCCGGTACTATTTGCTCCGGTTGGCAGGCAGAGCACTGCCGGATGGCCCAGAGCGTGAATACGTTCTTATAACCAGAGTTCCATGCCCTACTAAGCAGGTTGATGATGGCTTCAATATGGTCCACGTTGCTGGATATTTCTCCTCTTGACTGGAAGGGTGTGCTGAGCGCCTGCCTGGCGGGCGGCATTATCGGTCTGGAGCGCCAGTTGCAGGGCAAGCCTGCGGGGATTCGCACCAGCATGCTGATCTGTCTCGGTTCCTACCTGTTTGTTGCGGTTTCCAATGGTCTGGTCAACGGTGCGGGCGATCCCAGCCGCGTGGTAGGGCAGGTGATCACGGGTATCGGTTTTATCGGTGCCGGGGTCATCATGAACAAGGAAGGTATTCTGCATGGGGTGACGTCGGCCTCGGTGATCTGGGTGCTGGCGGGTATCGGTGTCACCATCGGGCTGCATGATCATGGCCTCGGTATCAAGCTCGCTGTCCTGACGGTCATCATTCTGGTCGGTATCGACGGTTTTGAGCGTCGCCTCAAGAGCCTGCGCAAAGGGGTGCATGTGCACAGCGTTCCGCAAAATGCAGACATTCGTGATGACGAGCAGCAGTCCTGAGCGGCTGGATGACGGCCAACGCCTGAGTGGCAACATCCTGTTAGACTGATGCCGGTGGTGGATGCGGGATGCCATCACCCTAGCGGATGTGAAAGGTAGATGAGTAAACAATATTGGCTTGGGGTAGACGGTGGCGGTACGCACTGTCGGGTTCGTCTTTATGATGATCAGCAACAGGTAGTGGGTGAGGCTGTTTCGGGGAGCGGCAATCTGCGTCTCGGGGTAGATCAGGTATTCGCGCATATCATTACTGCCAGTTTGCACGTGGTACGTAGCGCAGGGCTGCCGGATGATACGCTGGCTCAGGTGTCGGTCGGCATGGGCATGGCGGGTGCGTGCCAGCCGCAGCAGCAGGCAGAAGTGGCCGCCTATTCACATCCTTTTCGCGCTGTCAGCTTGCTGACGGATGCTCATACCGCTTGCCTGGGCGCTTTTTGTGGCCAGCCGGGCGCGATTCTTATCCTCGGTACAGGGTCTTGTGGCCTGTACTTCGACGGACAGCATTTTCACTCCATTGGTGGCTGGGGCTTTCCCATTTCGGACGGTGGCAGCGGTGCCATGCTGGGGCTGCGACTGATTCAGCAGTCACTGTTGGCTTTTGATGGCATGCAGCCGGTCACTGAGCTTTCTCAGCGACTGCTTGAGCAGCTGGGCGGTCATCCGGTCGATGCGGTCGCGTGGATGGATCAGGCCAAGCCTCGCGACTATGCAGCGCTGGCGTCGTTGGTCTGGCAGGCCTATGAGACTGGTGATGCGCTGGCGGACCGTCTGGTCACTCAGCATTTGGGTGATGTTCGCCTGCTGTTGCGTCGATTGCAGCAACTGGGCGCCGGGCGCTGTGCGCTAATGGGAGGGCTGGCAGCGCGGACCTCTGCTCAACTATCTGCGGAGTTCGGTCATTTTCTGGTCGATCCTCAGCAAGATGCCTTGTACGGAGCCATGTTGCTGGCGCGTGATGGCGTCGAGCTACAGGGAGGGTTGCGCACATGAGCCAGCAACAGCTACCGGTGGCGCTTCGAGGGGCTCGCATCTTTACCGGATCCGAGTGGCTTGATGGACATGCACTGCTGCTCGACAGCGGCAGAGTGGCAGGCTGCGTTGATGAACAGGCAATTCCTGCCGGGTACGCACCTCACTCGCTGGAGGGTGGGATGCTGGTGCCCGGACTGGTGGACATACAGGTCAATGGTGGCGGCGGTGTATTGTTCAATGACCAGCCGGACATCGCTGGCTTGCGCACCATGATGGCTGCGCATCGGGCGCATGGTACGACGGCTATGTTGCCCACCCTGATCACTGACACTGATGCCAGCATGCAGCAGGCTATCGCTGTTATAAAACAGGCGCGACGGGAGTCGCTGCCCGGTATTGCTGGCATTCATCTGGAAGGCCCTTACCTCAACATCGGCAAGAAAGGGGTACATCGTGCCAGTCAGATTCGCGTGATGGATGAGGAGCACCGCGACTGGCTGTTGGCCCTTACAGAGCTTGGCAGTGTGGTGCTGACCCTGGCACCTGAGCAGCTGCCGGATCTGGCCTGGATTACTGCGCTTACCGAGCGGGGTGTGCGGGTCTGTGCAGGCCACACGCTGGCAGACTACAGGGTAATGCAGGCGGCCCTGCAGCACGGCGTCGCTGGTTTTACTCATCTTTTCAATGCCATGTCCGGTATGCAGAGCCGTGATCCCGGAGTGGTGGGAGCGGCTCTGGAGGATGCTATTAGCTGGTGCGGCCTGATTGTCGATGGTCATCATGTGCATCCCGCCAGTCTAAAAGTCGCCATTCGCGCCAAAGCCCGCGGCAAGATGATGCTGGTTACCGATGCCATGCATACTGTCGGGGTCGCAGGCGAGGAGTTTGCCTTGCTCGGAGAGGCGATTTACCGGCGGGAAGGATGCCTGAAAACGGCTGACGGCACACTGGCAGGTTCAGACCTGGGTATGCTGGAGGCGGTGCGAAACAGTGTCGAGATGCTGGGGTTACCGCTGGAAGAAGCCCTGCGCATGGGCAGTCTCTATCCGGCTCAATTTCTGCGACGCCAGGAGCTCGGGCATCTGCATAAAGGGGCACAGGCGGATGTCCTGTGGCTGAGTGAGGAGCTGCAGCTGCGAAGCAGCTGGATTGGTGGTGTGGCAGAACATTACTGCTAGGCATGTGTTAACGATCTGCTGTGTAGCCGCCGCACGGTGTTAAAAAGACCTTCAGAGGGCTCATACAGGTCGACCATGTTGATCACCCGAAAATAGCAAGGGCAGCCTGTAAAGCTGCCCTTGGTCGTTATGGCAAGGTCATCACCGCGGGTTAATTTTCCATGACGATAAAGATAATCAAACGCTTGGGCCCGTGGGCGCCCATCTGCAGTCGTTGCTCGATATCCGCACTGCGTGAGGCACCGGTAATCATATTGACTGTCCGAGGCATGCCACCTGTCTGCTGATTTTGCTGGCGCAAGCGTGTCCAGGCATCTTCATAGCTGCCGACAATCTGTGAGCTGCGCAACATGACCAGATGCCAGTCCGGCAGGAAGTGCAGCGTGGTGGGGTGATGCGGTGCCGAAGTGATCATCAGTGTGCCGGTTTCAGCAATCCCCGCCAGACAGGGCGTCAGGCTAGCATGGTCACCTACCTGTGCGGGGCGTACCTGACACTGTATGCCCTGTGATGCCCAGTCATGCTGCTGCCATTGTGCATCGGCTGTCGTCACCAGCGAGGTAATACCCTGTTGTTGCAGCTGGTCGGCTATCGCTGCCAGTGCCGCTGTTTCTGTTTCATGCAGGCTGACATCCGCAATGGCTTCGGTTGCCATCTGCTGGAAACGGGCCAGCAACTCTGCCTTGTCGCCCAGGCCGCGGGCAGGAATCAACACCGGGGCATGGTGCTGGATACGCTCTGCTACCCGTTGTCTGGCTGCCTGTTCGGCAGCGTCGGAGGTGTCTCGTTTGGCTCGCAGTTTGGCGAGAATCTGTTCGCGTCCGCTGTTCATTACAGGAGACCTCCCTGCTGTTGCTCCGATTGCTGGCGTTTCTTCCATTGGTCCATAAAGGTGCCTTGCTGTGGTGCTGGCATATCACGCCAGTCAGTCCATCCCGTTGCCAGAGGTAATTTGCTGATCCGGCCGTTTCGCGCCAGACGGCGTAGCAGGAAGTTGGCGCTGCGAGACATCCAGCGATAGAGCGTGGGTCGTTTGGCGAAGGCTGCCCACCCCCACAAGCCCTGACGCACCGTTGACGGTGTCAGATGTCGTTCGAATTCGCGTTCGCGCCAGTGTCGCATCAGTTTGGGTAGCGGAATGCGTACCGGGCAGACTGACTCACATTTGCCGCAGAAGGTGGATGCATTGGGCAGATGGCCTGCCTGATCAACGCCAATCAGCTGAGGCGTCAGTACCGAGCCCATCGGGCCGGGATATACCCAGCCATAGGCATGGCCGCCAACGGAGCCGTACACCGGGCAATGGTTCATGCAGGCGGAGCAGCGGATGCAGCGCAGCATGTCCTGAAACTCACTGCCGAGCATGTCGGAGCGGCCGTTGTCGAGCAGAATGACATGGTACTGTTCTGGACCGTCCTGATCGGTGCTGCGTCTTGGGCCGGTTGACAGGGTGTTATAGACGCTGAACTCCTGGCCGGTGGCAGAGCGGGCAAGCAGGCGCAGAAACAGGCTCATGTCCTCCAGTGTCGGGACTACTTTCTCGATGCTGGTGATGACGATATGGACCTTGGGCAGCGTCTGCGTCAGGTCGCCATTGCCCTCGTTGGTAACGATGATGCTGGAGCCGGTTTCCGCCACCAGAAAGTTGGCGCCGGTAATGCCCACATCCGCAGCGACAAAATGCTTGCGCATGACGGTGCGCGCCTCTGCCATCAGTTCGGCGGCATCTTCGGTGCGTTCGGTAAAGCCGTATTTGGGGTGGTGTTCATGGAAGGCGTCGCTGACATCCTCCAGATTGAGATGTATTGCCGGGGCAATGATATGGCTCGGATGATCGTGACGCAGTTGCAGGATGTACTCACCCAGATCGGTCTCAACCGGCTGAACGCCATGCTGCTCCAGATAGTCGTTAAGATTGATCTCCTCTGAAATCATCGACTTGCCCTTGGTCACTGTCTTGGCACCGACACTGCGACAGATGTCCAGAATTTGCTGGCGGGCCTGTTCTGCATCGGCTGCCCAGTGAACCTGACCCCCATTGGCGGTGCAGTTACGCTCGAAGGTTTCCAGATACAGATCGAGATGAGACAGGATGTGATTTTTCAGATCACGGGCCTGATCGCGCAGCTGCTCAAACTCAGGCAGGCGTGACACCGCGATGGCACGCTTGCGGGGAAATCCATCACGAAGGTTGCCCAAGGCCTTCTGTAACGAGGCGTCATGCAGGGCGATGCGGGCATTAGCTTTGAATTCCGGGCTATGAATTTCCACGACTTATACCTCCGCGTCGCCAATGGCAGGCTGGTGGCAGGCATCAGCGAGTACTTCTGCAACGTGACGGACCTGTACATCGATGCCTTCCCGCTTGAGCTTCCCTGCCATGTTAAGCAGGCAGCCCAAATCCCCGCCGAGCAGAGTGTTTGCACCACTATCCTTGATGAAGCGCGTTTTGTTGCTGACCATGCGGTTGGAGATGTCCGGGTATTTCACGCAGAAGGTGCCACCAAAGCCGCAGCAGGTTTCGCTCTCTTCCATTTCCTTAAGCTCCAGTCCCTTGACCTGGCCAAGCAGGGTGCGGGGCTGTTGTTTGACTCCCAGTTCACGTAAGCCGGAACAGGAATCGTGATAGGTGACCGTGCCATCAAACTGGGCATCAATACCCTGAAACTGCGCCACATCCTGCAGAAAACTGGTCAGTTCCCAGGCGCGGGTTGCCAGTTTTTCTGCCCGCTGCTGCCAGGCTGGCTCATCCGCAAAAAGTTCGGGGTAGTGATGCAGCATGCCAATGCAGGAGCCTGATGGACCGACCACATACGGATAGTCCTCGAAGGCGTCGATGACTTGCCGGGCAATATCCTTGGTGGTGAGCCTGTCGCCTGAGTTGAATGCTGGCTGGCCACAGCAGGTCTGCGTAGGCGGTACTTCGACGCTGTAGCCTGCCTGTTCCAGCAGTTTCACCGCAGCAAAGCCAACGCCCGGGCGAAACATATCGACCAGACAGGTGACAAATAAGGCGACCTTGGGGCGCGCAGGCGTATAGGTATGCACAGCAGGCATGGTTTTCCTCATCAAGGCAGGGTGTGCACCGCAGTCTTGATAACGACAGCTGCGGGCAATTTGTTGTTATAAACATGAGCTGCTACGGCTCGTATAGGGGTAATTAAAGGCGCCGATGGCAAAAATGCAAAGGCTGGGGTAGCGTACTGGTCTGACCAGGAATGAGCATTATGACTGAGCAGCACAACGAAAATATCGAGAGAGCGGACATGCCCTGCATCAGCAAGGCGGACCAGCTGTCAAAACACATTACCGGACGGATCATCAGTGGTCAGTGGAAACCGGGACAGCTTATGGCGTCAGAGCGACAGCTGGCGGCTGAGTTCGGAATGTCCAGAGCGATGGTTCGGGAAAGTGTCACTCAGCTAGTGGGTAAAGGGGTGCTGCAAAGTCGTCATGGGCAGGGCACCAGAGTGTGTAATCCGATGGCACACCTGTTCGATGAGCATTTTGGTGATCTGCCGCAGGACTCCTATGAGCTGCAGCTGGCGGTGCTGGAAATGCGCACTGTGATTGACGGTGAAGCTGCCTGGTATTTCTGTCAGCGCGCCTCAGCTGAGGAAATGCAGATGCTGGTCAGTGAGTTCGAGAGGATGGAGCAGCGACGGCACCATGCCATGACGCCGCTTGAGCGGGCCAAGGCAGACCTGACGTTTCACATGCTGATTGCTGAGCATTGTCATCAGATTCTGATTATCAGTCTGGCGCAGCTGCTCTACAGCAAATTCTTTAACGCCATCTACGGTGTGCTGGGGCGCACCCATCGGCGCACGGGAGCTTACCCTCCCCATATAGAGGAGCAGCACCGGAATATTTTTCAGGCCATTTGCAGTCGTGATGCCGAGACAGCAAGGCTGGCGGCTGAACAGCATATCCTGACGACCCGGCAAACCCTCGAACAGCTGGAGCCGGGGCGGCAAAGCTGAGCAGGGTGTGGCCTGGCTTTGCTTCCTTTATTTCCCGGCTAAGTTGCAGAAAAGCGCCTTATTGAGCGCTGGTTGGCGTCATATCAGGCTGTTATACTGCCACGCCTGTCGCACTTGGTTTGTGCGCTATTCAAGCCCTCATTCACCGCCCTGTGGCCGGTAACTGTCTTATCGGCGAATGGCGAATTGTCTTATGTGGCCCGTCGTGGGGGTCACCACTGAGCAAAAGGATAGAACATGCCTGTAATTACTCTTCCTGACGGTAGTCAGCGCGAATTTTCCAATCCTGTAAGTGTGTATGATGTTGCCGCCAATATCGGTGCTGGTCTGGCCAAAGCCACCATCGCCGGTCGCGTCAACGGCCATCTGGTTGATGCCTGTGACATCATCGATACCGATGCCGAGTTGCAGATCATTACCGCCAAGGATGAGGAAGGCGTCGAGATTATTCGTCACTCCTGTGCGCACCTGATCGGTCATGCTGTCAAACAGCTGTACCCAACCGCCAAGATGGTTATTGGTCCGGTGATCGACGATGGCTTCTACTATGACATTTCCTATGAGCGCCCCTTTACGCCAGAGGATCTGGAAGCAATCGAGAAGCGCATGCAGGAGCTGATCGCCAAGGATTACGACGTCATCAAGAAGATGACTCCTCGTGATGATGTCATCCAGGTATTTGAGTCGCGCGGTGAAGAGTACAAACTGCGTCTGGTGGATGACATGCCTGACGAAAAGGCAATGGGGCTGTACTACCACGAAGAATACGTGGATATGTGCCGTGGACCGCACGTACCCAACACCCGTTTTCTCAAAGCCTTCAAACTGACCAAGATTTCAGGTGCCTACTGGCGCGGTGACTCTAAAAACGAGCAGTTGCAGCGTATCTACGGTACTGCCTGGGCAGACAAGAAAGCCCTGAGCGCTTATCTGGAGCGTCTGGCTGAAGCGGAAAAGCGCGATCACCGTAAAATCGGTAAGCAGCTTGACCTGTTCCATACTCAGGAAGAAGCACCGGGCATGGTGTTCTGGCATCCCAATGGCTGGACTATCTGGCAGGCGGTAGAACAGTACATGCGCCGTATGCAGAACCAGCGTGGCTATCAGGAGCTGCGCACTCCTCAGGTGGTTGAACGCACTTTGTGGGAGAAATCCGGTCACTGGGACAAGTTCAAAGAGCAGATGTTCACTACTCATTCCGAAGAGCGTGACTTTGCGATCAAGCCAATGAACTGCCCCTGCCATGTGCAGGTGTTTAACCAGGGCCTGAAGAGCTATCGTGATCTGCCCCTGCGTCTGGCCGAGTTTGGTTCATGTCACCGTAACGAACCCTCTGGTGCACTGCACGGTATTATGCGCGTGCGCGGCTTCACTCAGGACGATGGTCACATTTTTGTTGCTGAAAGCCAGATTCAGGATGAAGTGTCACAGTTCATCGATTTCCTCCATGAGGTGTATGCGGACTTTGGCTTCAGCGAAATCATTTACAAGCTGTCCACTCGCCCAGAGCAGCGCGTAGGCTCGGATGCCGTGTGGGACAAGGCGGAAAAAGCGCTGGCTGATGCACTGGACGCGAAAAACCTGGACTGGCAGGAATTGCCGGGCGAAGGCGCATTCTATGGTCCGAAGATTGAATTCTCTCTGAAAGACTGCCTGGGACGTGTATGGCAGTGCGGTACCATTCAGGTGGACTTCTCCATGCCTGGTCGTCTGGGCGCCCAGTTCGTCAATGAGCAGGGGGATCGTGAGACTCCGGTCATGCTGCACCGTGCGATCCTGGGATCGTTTGAGCGCTTCATCGGTATCCTAATTGAGAACTATGCCGGTTCTATGCCCGCCTGGCTGTCACCAGTACAGGCGGTGGTGATTAATATCACCGATAAACAAGCGGAGTATGTCAAAAAAGTTGAGGAATTCTTACTGAATCAAGGCTTCCGTGTGAAAGCGGACTTGAGAAACGAGAAGATCGGCTTTAAAATCCGCGAGCACACTTTGCAGAAGATCCCTTATCAGCTGGTTGTAGGCGATAAGGAGGTTGAATCGAATACTGTCACCGTTCGCACTCGCACAGGGGAAGACCTCGGCAGCATGAGCTTGGACGCTTTTGCCCAACACCTTACTGCTAATATCGCGAAGCGTGGACGGGTTGCAACGGAGAACTAGCCATTAAGCGTACTACAAACACACCGCGTGGTGATAAGACCCTAATTAATGAAGAGATCCGCGCACGCGAAGTTCGTCTGGTAGGACCGGACGGAGAGCAGATCGGAATCGTATCCATTAATGATGCTCTGAGCAAAGCAGCAGAAACTGAACAGGATCTGGTGCTGATCGCCCCCGAGGCGGAGCCTCCGGTGTGTAAGATAATGGACTACGGTAAACATCTGTTTGAAAAGAAAAAACAGTTGGCCGTTGCGAAGAAAAAGCAAAAGCAAACTCAGATTAAAGAAATGAAGTTCCGTCCAGGAACTGAAGAAGGGGATTACCAGGTAAAACTGCGCAACCTGGTACGTTTCCTTGAAGATGGTGACAAGGCCAAGGTCTCTCTCCGCTTCCGCGGTAGGGAAATGGCGCACCAAGAGCTAGGCATGCAGTTGATGCAGCGAATTGAACAAGATCTTGTTGAATTGGCGGTCGTCGAACAGCGTGCCAAGCTTGAAGGGCGTCAGATGGTCATGGTCCTGGCACCGAAAAAGAAGAAGTAACCCCGCTCTATATCCTGCCCTGGGTCAATCCTTGGATAGATGTAAAGCTGGCCCGCTTGGCATTAAGGCTGAGCGGGTGAGGGTTACGTTAACATTCTGAATGCGTGGAGTAGATGATGCCAAAAATCAAATCCAACAGCGGTGCTGCCAAGCGCTTTAAAAAGACTGGTAGCGGCTTCAAGCACAAGCAGTCTTTCCGTCGTCACATTCTGACCAAGAAGACCACCAAGCGTAAGCGTCAGCTGCGTGCTACTCACCATGTAGAAGCAACTGACCTGGGCAACGTGTCTCGCATGCTGCCTTACGCATAAGGCACTTTTGAATCAGATTTAACTAACGGAAGGATTGAAATATGCCTCGCGTAAAACGTGGTGTGGTCGCTCGTCGCCGCCATAAGAAAATTTTAAAGCAAGCTAAAGGTTACTACGGTGCACGTAGTCGTGTATTCCGTGTAGCCAAGCAGGCCGTTATCAAAGCTGGTCAGTATGCTTACCGTGACCGTCGTCAGCGTAAGCGTCAGTTCCGCGCTCTGTGGATTGCTCGTATCAACGCTGGTGCACGTCTGAACGGTCTGTCTTACAGCCGTCTGATCGCTGGCCTGAAAAAAGCAGCCATCGAGATCGACCGTAAGGTCCTGGCTGATCTGGCTATGAATGACCAGGTAGTATTTGCAGCGGTTGTCGAAAAAGCCAAAGCGGCTCTGTAAGACACCCACCTGATTGCTTCTTTAATGGAGCATATTAGGAAAGCTGCTTACGATTGTAATCGTAGCTACTGTTTAATAGGGGAAGGGTGTGTAGCTCTTCCCCTATTTTCGTTTCTGGAGCCCCTGAATCTATGGAAAACCTTGATACCCTGCTAAACCAGGGCAGTGAAGCGATAGCCACCGCTGCAGACCTGCAGGCGCTGGATGCTATCCGTGTGCAATATCTGGGCAAGAGTGGCGAAATTACCCAGCTGCTCAAAGGTCTCGGCAAGCTGTCGGCGGAAGAGCGCCCACAGGCCGGTGCTGCTATCAACGTCGTGAAGCAGCAGCTTCAGGATGCACTGAATGCCCGGCAGGAAATGCTGCAGTCACGAGAGCTGGAAGCCAAGCTGGCTGGTGAGCGTATTGATGTGACTTTGCCTGGTCGCGGTCAGGATATGGGTGGACTGCACCCAGTGACGCGTACCATTGAGCGTATGGAGCAATTCTTCGGCAGTATCGGTTACAGCGTTGCTGAAGGCCCGGAAGTTGAAGATGACTATCACAACTTTGAAGCGCTGAATATTCCTTCTCACCATCCGGCACGAGCCATGCACGATACCTTCTATTTTGATGTTGGTACTCTGCTGCGCACCCATACCTCACCAGTACAGATTCGAACCATGGAAGCGGGTCAGCCGCCTATCCGTATCATCTGTCCGGGCCGTGTATATCGCTGTGACTCTGACCAGACGCACTCACCCATGTTCCACCAGGTAGAGGGGCTCCTGGTTGATAAAGGTGTGAGCTTTGCGGATCTGAAGGGCACAGTATCGCGCTTTCTCAAGGTTTTCTTCGAGCAGGATGATCTGGCGGTGCGTTTCCGTCCATCCTATTTCCCTTTCACTGAACCTTCTCTTGAAGTGGACATTGGCTATACCGTAAACGGTGAACAGCGTTGGCTGGAAGTCATGGGTTGCGGCATGGTGCATCCCAAGGTGTTTGAGTATGTGGGGATTGATCCAGAGGTCTACACTGGCTTTGCCTTCGGTATGGGTGTAGAGCGCCTGGCGATGTTGCGTTACGGTGTGCGTGATCTGCGTCTGTTCTTTGAAAACGATCTGCGCTTCCTGCGTCAGTTCCGTTGATTGTTCGATGGAACCGGGAACCAAGCATTTCAGTTAAACAAAGAGGCACAGCATGAAATTTTCAGAACAGTGGTTACGTGAATGGGTCAATCCTGCAATCAACAGTGATGAGCTGATGGCGCAGGTGACTCTGGCCGGGCTGGAAGTCGATGACGTCATTCCGGTAGCTGGCAAATTTTCTGGTGTGGTAGTAGGCAAGATTTTGACTGCCGAGCAACACCCTAACGCTGACAAGCTGCAAGTCTGTCAGGTCACTGATGGTAGTGAAACCTTCCAGGTAGTCTGTGGCGCTCCCAATGCGCGAGCAGGGCTGGTGACTGCTTTTGCTCGTATCGGCGCCGAATTGCCCGGCGACTTCAAGATCAAAAAGGCCAAGCTCCGTCAGGTGGAGTCCTGCGGCATGCTGTGTTCAGCACAAGAGCTGGGCATCAGCGAAGATCATGATGGCATCATGGAGCTGGCGGAAGATGCGCCCATTGGTGCGGACCTGCGTGAGCTGTTGAACCTGAATGACATCACTATTGATGTGGATCTGACCCCTAACCGCAGTGACTGCCTGAGCATTCGTGGTCTGGCACGCGAAGTGGGTGTCCTGAATCAGTGTGACGTAGCCGAGCCAGTGATCGAAGCGGTTGCAGCAAGTTGCGATGCTACGTTCCCCGTACGCATTGAAGCCGGTGCAGCCTGTCCCCGTTATCTGGGGCGGGTCATCAAGGGCATTAATCTGGGTGTGGCTACACCTGGCTGGATGGTGGAGAAGCTGCGTCGTAGTGGCATCCGCAGTATTGATCCCGTTGTGGATGTAACCAACTTCGTTCTGCTTGAACTTGGTCAGCCCATGCATGCCTTTGATCTGGCGCAGTTGGAGAGTTCGGTTGTTGTTCGTATGGCTAAAGCCGACGAAACACTGACTCTGCTGGATGGCAGCGAAATCAAGCTGGCTGCAGATGAGCTGGTCATTGCTGATGAAGTTAAGCCCGTCGCGCTGGCGGGCATCATGGGTGGTGAGCACTCAGGGGTTAACGCCGATGCGCGTGACATCTTCCTTGAGTGTGCTTTCTTCAGTCCGCTGGCGATTGCTGGCCGTGCACGCCGTCATGGCCTGCATACTGACGCCTCTCATCGCTATGAGCGTGGGGTTGATCCCGAGCTGCAATACCTGGCCGTTGAGCGTGCTACTGCGTTGCTGGTTGAGATCGTCGGTGGCGAAGCCGGTCCGGTAGTGGTCGCTGAAGCTCCAGAACACCTGCCTGTGCGCAATGTGATTCGTCTGCGTGATGAGCGTTTGGCAATGATGCTGGCCATTGAGCTGCCAGAATCCGAAGTGGAAAGCATTCTGCGCCGCCTGGGGATGTCCCCACAGCGTGCCGAGGCTGGAGTGTGGCAAGTGCAGGTGCCTTCATGGCGCTTCGATATCAGTCTGGAAGTAGACCTGATTGAAGAGATTGCGCGCATTTATGGCTACAACCGACTGCCGTCAAAGCAGCCTGCTGCTGCCATGGAAATGCCTGCCTTGCCTGAGCATAAGGTGCAGTTAGGCCGCTTGCGTCAGACGCTGATCAGTCGTGGCTATCAGGAAGCGATTACCTTCAGCTTCACCGAACCCAAGCTGTTGGCTAAGTTTGATCCAGAGCGTACACCGCTTGCGTTGGCTAACCCGATCTCTGCCGATTTGGCAGTGATGCGGACCACCTTGTGGGCTGGTCTGGCCAAAACGGTTCAATACAACCAGAACCGTCAGCAGTCACGTGTGAGACTGTTTGAAACGGGACTGCGTTTTGTGCCGCAAGGTGATGAGCTGGTCCAGGAAAAGGTCATTGCCGGGGTAATCTGTGGTGAGCGTATGCCAGAGAGCTGGCATGGCAAGTCAGATCCTGTCGACTTCTTTGACCTGAAGGGTGATGTTGAAGCGCTGCTGAGTCTGACGGGCAAGCAATTCAGCTTTGAAGCTGATGCTAATCCAGCACTGCATCCCGGTCAGTCTGCCAGTATTCGCAACGAGCAGGGGCAGATCATTGGTTACATCGGCCGTTTGCATCCGACGCTGCGCAAAGAGCTGGATTTGAATGGCGACCTGTTCCTGTTCGAGATCAGTCTGGCCTTGTTGCAGGAAGGTGTAGTGAACAGCTTTACAGGCGTATCCAAGTTCCCCGAGGTGCGTCGCGATATTGCTGTTCTGGCTAAAGATGAAGTGTCATTCGCTGATCTGCAGAGTGTGGTTCGCGATGCAGCTGGTGACAGCTTCAAGAATGTCGTCATATTCGACCTGTATCGTGGTAAGGGTGTACCAGATGGTCACAAGAGTGTGGCGCTGGGCTTGACCTGGCAGGATCCATCACGCACTCTTACTGATGACGAAATTAGTGCTGCAGTCACCAAGGTTATCAATGACTTGGAAGCTAAGCTGGGTGCAGCACTGAGAAGCTGAGGATGCAGCCGGAGGGTTTAAGATGGGTTCTCTGACCAAAGCCGATATATCCGAGCGACTGTTTGAAGAGCTGGGGCTCAACAAACGGGAAGCGAAAGAGGTCGTTGAGTCTTTTTTCGAGGAAATCCGTGAAAGTCTGAGCGCAAACGAACAGGTCAAATTATCAGGGTTTGGTAACTTTGATCTGCGCGACAAGCGAGAGCGTCCGGGCCGAAATCCGAAAACGGGAGAGGAGGTACCCATTTCTGCTCGCAGAGTGGTGACTTTCAAACCGGGTCAGAAACTGAAAGAGAAGGTGGAAATGTACACCGACCTTCAGACCCACTAAAACCTGTAAGCTGTAATTCTGAAAGACCCATGGCCACAACCATGGGTCTTTTGTTTTCTCCTGAAAAAGACCGCTTTCAGTCCGGAATGCGACCGCTGCAGATTGTCTGGAATAGAAAAACGAGTTGCAATTTCAAATGCTTACGCTATTATACGCGGCACAAAGTGAGACACCGGTTGAAACCCTCCGCAAGTCGAAAGGATCGATGAGCAAAACAGGGGAGTAAGCAATTCAATCGGGGCGTAGCGCAGCTTGGTAGCGCACTTGCATGGGGTGCAAGGGGTCGCAGGTTCAAATCCTGCCGTCCCGACCACTTGAACGGGTCTTAGCATTCGTAGTGGTTGATGGGCTGACTTTGGAAATGAATTATATGTAGTTTGTTTGTTGTGCGAGGCGGCAAATTACAGAAGAATTCGGGGCGTAGCGCAGCTTGGTAGCGCACTTGCATGGGGTGCAAGGGGTCGCAGGTTCAAATCCTGCCGTCCCGACCAAATAAAAGGCCGATCTGGAAGCAGATCGGCCTTTTCGCATTTCATAATCACAATTTAGAGATTCTTCTGTGCAATTTCGCGCATCTTTTGTCGCAGGGTTAACGCATGACAGCGGGGCTTTAGGCCTCGTTTTTCGTCACAGCACCATGCTGTTCATGCGGCTGGTGCAGGAGACGTGCCCGACCTGCAGGCCCACGAGCAGCGTATTCGCAAGCTGACCCAGACGTTATTTGACGGGCTGGCGCCCTGACGGACGCATACGTGATGTTGCTGCGATGGGTTGCGTCAGTGAAAGGGTGTGTGTCCGATGGCATCTCACCGGACTAGAGTTTCAGTGAGCCCGGCGTCGCTCCGGTTTCGCGTTTGAACGCGCGGGAAAACGCCGCCTGTGACGCATAGCCTAACCGCCAGGCGACCTGCTCGGGGGTCTGGCGGTCTTCTGTCAGCCATTGATGTGCCAGACGCATGCGCAGGGAGGTCACGTACTGCAGTGGTGACACCCCTACTACCGCCCGAAAGCGCTCGGCAAACACCGAGCGTGAGGCTCCCATCACGCTGGCCATCTCCGCCACGGTCCAGTTGTGGCCCGGTTGCTTGTGAACCATGGCAATAACTTTGCCCATTCTGGGGTCGCGTAACGCTTCAACCCAGCCGTTGATCTGGCTACAACCGCATTCCACCCAGCCGCGCACGATATAGGCAGACACCACATCCGCCAGCCGCGCGAGAATCGCGGCTGCGCCCGCACGTTTCAGTTCGGACTCCCGCGACATGGCTTGCAGCATCGACAGCAGCTCTGGGTAGCGGCTGAGCAGGGTGCCGACATGCATCACTTCCGGCATCAGTGCGACCAGAGGATGCAGGCCTCCCAGATCAAACGCCATACAGCCACTGAACAGCTGAGCACTGATCGGTGACGGTGTATCCATGTCGTGATTGCGCAGGGTACTGAACGCCCAGCAGACCGGTTCACCGGCAATTTCGGTGATATCCCGACAGGCCACCTGTTCATCCGACAGCAGCTCGTGAGTGCCCCCTCGTGGCAGTAATACCGCGTCACCGGCCTGCAACACCAGCAGCTGCCCGGAGGGGCAGCGCAGATAAGCAATGCCCTGCGCGACAAAATGGAACTGGGCGCGTCCGGCTTCGGTTTTCAACCGCAGTCCAAATGGTTGCACCAGCTGCAGCTGGCAATAGTGCAGGCCCGACATGCGCATTCCCAGCAGCAGTTCGCTCATCAGATCCATCAGGGGGTCTTTGTTCAGTGCACTGGTTTCGGACGATATGTCAAACATTCAGGCTTTCCAGAGATAGTTCGTCCGGCGAGCCTACTATAATCTTGCGACCTCGAACAACGCCTGTCTGCGTGTGTGGAGTGAGGAGCTATTTATGACTGTATCTACCCCGACTCGATGGAGTGCTGTCTGGGCGATGGCGTTAGGTGTATTCAGTCTGGTGACGGCGGAGTTTCTGCCTGCCAGCCTGCTGACGCCGATGGGGCAAAGCCTTGCTGTGAGTAATGGTCAGGCCGGGCAGAGTGTGACGGTGACGGCAGTGGTTGCGCTGATCGCCGGATTGCTGGTAGTGCCATCTACACGTCGCTTTGATCGGCGTTCCGTGCTGCTGTCCCTGAGCGCTATGCTTATCGTGTCCAATGTCATTGTCGCAACGGCCGCCAGCCTGCCTGTGCTGCTGGCCGGGCGGGTGCTACTTGGGGTTGCGCTGGGCAGTTTCTGGTCGCTGGCCGCGGCTACCACGCTGCGATTTGTGCCGGAGAGTGCGGTGCCGCGCGCTTTGTCACTGATCTTCAGCGGTGTGCCTCTGGCGACTATCTGTGCTGCCGCCGTCGGCAGCTATCTCGGTGCGTTGCTGGGCTGGCGTGCTGTGTTCTGGCTGGCAGCGGGACTGGGTGTGGCTGCATTGCTGTGGCAATGGCTGACTTTACCGAGCATGCCCGCAACGCCTGCGCAGGGGCAGGTCAGTCTGTGGCGGGCGGTACAACGTCCTCATATCGGGCCGGGCATTCTGGCCATCCTGCTGATCTTTACTGCTCACTTTGCGGCTTTTACTTATATTCGCCCCTTTCTGGAAGGGACGCTCCGGGTTGCCACTGACCAGTTACCGCTGTGGCTGCTGAGCTTTGGTGTGGCGAACTTCATTGGTACCTTGTTGATTGGTCGCTGGCTGGATCACCGCCTGCGCTGGGTCTTGCGCATGGCACCCCTGGTGATGGGAGTGAGTATCGGTTTGCAGGTCATGGATGCCGGCAGCAGTCTGCTATTTGCGGTTGCCATGCTGATGCTCTGGGCGCTGGCCTTTGGTGCCACACCGGTCAGCTGGTCCACCTGGTCGACGCGGGTTGCTCCGACGATGGCTGACAGCACCGGCGCCCTGATGGCCTCAACCTGTCAGCTGGCCATCAGCCTCGGGGCGGCCTGTGGTGGCTGGCTGCTTGATCACAGTGGCCCGCTGGCCATGTTGTCAGGGAGTGCCATCGTGTTTGTACTGGCTGCACTGATGATTTGTATTCGTCTGCCTTTGCCTGCCAGTACCGTACAGACCGCCGCTGAATAGTCTGCTGCGGCGTCTGGGTGTAGGGGGCAACCTCCGGGCCATGGGGACGTCTTAGCGCTCCCATGGCTCTTTCATATTTCCGCTCTTTGCATTTTAAGGAGACCTGTCAACCGAGTGACGGTTTTATGGTTTTTTAAAAACTGTTGTTGTTTATAACAATTGTCAGTAAGCTGGCGTAGCTGTAGTTGATCACCTTTTGTCCAACCTGGTCACAACAAAGACAACACCCAGGAGATGAATCATGTTCTACGTCATGGCCGCTGCTTGCCGTCGGGCAGCCTGTCTCGCTCTATCCTGTCCTGCTCTGGCGTTGTCTGGAGGTGCCTTATGAACACCTCAACCACGCAGCGCACGATGTATCTCACTTTCTTTCTCTGCTTTCTGACCGCTCTGCTGGAAGGTTTCGACCTGCAAGCGGCAGGCATTGCTGCACCCGGCATGAAGGGCGAATTTGCCCTGTCGCCACCGATGATGGGCTGGTTCTTCAGCCTAGGCCTGGTGGGGTTGCTGCCGGGGGCGCTGGTCGGCGGCTGGCTGGCTGATCGCATTGGCAGACGCTGGATCCTTATCGCCTCCGTGGTGCTGTTCGGTATTTTCTCCTTTGCTACGGCTCATGCCTGGAGTTATGGCTCGTTGCTGGTGGCACGGTTCTTTACCGGGCTGGGCCTCGGCGCCGCCTTACCCATTCTGATTGCACTGTCATCGGAAGCCGCCACACCACAACTGCGTGCTACGGCAGTCAGCCTTACCTATTGCGGTGTACCGCTGGGGGGCATGCTGGCGGCAATTCTGGGTGCCACGGAGTACGGCACTGACTGGCGGCTGATTTTCTATATCGGTGGCGTGGTGCCTGTGCTGATTGCCCTGACCCTATGGCTGTGGCTGCCGGAGTCTCAGGAGTTCAAGACACAGGCCACGCAAGGCAGAGCGGAGCAGGGTAATGGCCTGACTGCGCTGTTCAATGAGCGTCGTACCACACCTACCTTATTGCTCTGGCTGGCCTGCTTTTTCACCCTGACCGTGCTGTATCTGTTGCTTAACTGGCTGCCTACGCTGCTGGTCGGGCAAGGCTTCAGCCGCGAACAGGCCAGTATCGTGCAGATCCTGTTCAACGTCGGTGGTGCGCTGGGCTCGCTGTTGAGTGGCCGTCTGATGGATAAGGAGCGCTATGTAACAGCGGTGGTGGTGGCCTATCTGGGCATGCTGCTGGCACTGGCCGGTCTGGGCTCCAACGGTGGTATGACGGTCATGCTGATCGCAGGTTTTGCCGCAGGTCTGTGCGCGCTGGCCGGGCAGGCGTTACTCTATGCGCTGGCGCCGTTGCTGTATCCGGTCAATATCCGCGCGACCGGGGTCGGGGTATCTGTTGCGGTGGGGCGGCTTGGTTCCATCTCCGGCCCTCTGGCTGCCGGGCAGATACTGGCTGCCGGAGCTGGTGCGACAGGCGTACTGATGGCCGCGGCGCCGGGGCTGGTCATTGCCTCGGGAGCGGTGCTCTACCTGTTCTCGCGTCGCTATGCCGTGATACCTGCAGTACCGGCCTCATCTTCCTGACGTCGCCTGCACGTTCTGGGCTGCTGTTCATGCTCCGCTGAGGGGAGGCGATACTAGCGCCGACCCTCAGTGCCCGCCTGCCGCAATGATGGCTGTCTCACCTGCTTTAGCTCGAATACATGGAGTTGCTATGTTCTGGAAGTCCTTCATGCCTGTTACCCGTACACGTCCGATAACTCGCTGTCCGTTACCCATGGTGCTGATGCTGAGCCTGTCAGCACCGGCCTGGGCCGCCAGCACAAAAGCACCGCTCGATCATCAGCTGCAACCCGCCATGAGTTGTGAGGCACTGCGCAGCTTTCCCTATGCGGGTATGAAACTGATCAGTACCGAGCTGATCGCAGCGGGTAGCCTCAGCGTGACGGGGATCGCCGAGGCCATGCCGGAGCATTGTCTGGTGCGTGGCGAACTCAACGAGCGGGTCAGCCCGGTCGATGGCAAACGCTACGCCATCGGTTTTGAAATGCGTCTGCCCAGTCACTGGAACGGGCGCTTCTTTTATCAGGCCAATGGCGGTCTGGATGGACGTCTGGTGCCCGCTTATGGAGGGCAGCTGGGCGGTGGCCCGGACAGCAATGGTTTGCTGAAAGGCTTTGCAGTGATTAGCTCCGACGCCGGGCATGCCATGGAAAATGGGGGTAAGGGGATCGGCGCAGCGTTGTTTGGGCTGGACCCGCAGGCCCGCATGGACTACGGCTACAACGCCGTGGCGCAGCTGACCCCGATGGCGCGTCAGCTGATCACCGGCTTTTACGGTTATCGTCCTGCGCGCTCCTATCTGCTGGGCGCCTCCAATGGGGGGCGTCATGCCATGGTGGCCGCTGCCCGCGATACCGGCCAGTACGATGGCATTGTCGCCGGTGATCCCGGCTTTAACCTGCCTCAGGCCGCCGTTGCTCAGGTGTGGGGAGCACAGCAGTTTGCCCGGGTGGCCCGTCTGGACGCTGCTGGCAAGCCCGATCTGGAAACCAGCTTCACGCCTGCGCAGCTGAAGTGGGTGGCGCAGGCGGTACTGCAGCGTTGTGATGGACTGGACGGTCTAAAGGACGGTCTGATCTTCGATATGGCCACCTGTCAGCGCCATTTCGATATTCAGCGCGATGTTGCCAGTTGTCAGTCAGGTCAGACTGACCACTGTCTGGATGAGGGCCGAAAGCGTGTACTGCAGCGCCTGTTTGCTGGCCCGCATCTGGGTGAACAGCAGCTCTACAGCGCTATGCCGTGGGACAGTGGCATTGATGGTCAGGACTGGCGTGACTGGAAGCTGAAGTACAGCGTCGGCCCGCGTGATGCCATCGCGCTGGGCTTTGTATTTATGACGCCGCCGGTGTCACCTGCCGTGGTCAACGGCGAAGGGACCAGCCTGCTGGACTACGCCCTTAATTTCAGTCTGGAACAGGATGCGCCGCGTATTTACGCCAGCAACGGGACTTACACCGAAGCTGCGATGACGTTTATGCCCCCACCGCAGGCAGCACAGATGAACCACTTCATTCAGCGCGGCGGCAAGCTGATCGTGTTCCATGGCAACAGTGACCCGGTGTTCTCTGCGCTGGATACCGTGCACTGGTATCAGGCACTGAGCCGCAATCACGGTAAGGCGACCGCCGACAGCGTGCGTTTGTTCCTGATCCCCGGTATGAACCACACCCGTTATGGCCCGGCGACAGATCAGTTCGACATGCTCGATGCCATTGTTGCCTGGGTAGAACAGGGCAAGGCGCCGCAGCGTGTGATCGCCAGCGCGCGTGGTCAGGGTTCGCTGTCGCCTAATGCGGAAATCCCTGCTGACTGGTCAGCACATCGCAGTCGTCCACTGTGCCCCTATCCTCAGCTGGCCAGATATGACGGTAAAAGTGATCCCGAACAGGCGGCCAGTTTCCTGTGTCAGTAGTGCCCACACATCTTCAGTTCATCAGGCGGGGCGCGACGACTGGACGTTCCCTGCCGCTTATATACAAAACAACAAGAGGAAGGTACATGAGTCAGCATCTGGATAATTCACGGCGTCGCGCGCTGGGGAGTGGTGTAGGCCTGGCACTGGTTGTCGGTCAACAGGTGACAGCCAGTGCTGTTGCAACGGTCAGGATACGTCGGCCAGTCGCTGCAGGATATCCAGCAGCCAGCCCTTTTCCTCGGGAGTCATGATGGCATCGAAGCGTGCCTCATGCTCCCGCGCCTTAGCATACAGGCTGGCGTAGTAGTCGGTACCCGCGTCAGTCAGGTAGAGCGCATAGGAGCGACGATCATTCTCCACCGGGCGACGTTCGATCAGCCCATCCTTTTCAAACCTGTCCACCACCGCCACCATCGCCGAGCGGTCATTACCGAGCGCCTGCGCCACGGCGGTCTGGGTCAGACCCGGATTTTCCGCCACGATAGACAGCACGCCAAACTGGCCGGGGCTGACGCCATCTTCGGCGAACGTTGCCTGGAAGTGATTGAAGTAATTGAGCTGAGCGCGACGAATCTTGTAGCCAACAAGGGTATCCAGGGCACTGAAACTGACAGTCTGTTTATCAGAGTTATTGTCACTGTTGTTTTCCATGAACTGTTCCGGTCTTTTACTCGCAAAATGGGCTGATTATGGCACAGATGGCTGAGGCAGACACCGATCTGCCGTGATCATGTCGACAAGAGGTCATGCCGGATGCCAGCACCAGTGCCAGGGCTCGTAGACGTATCCCCAGGGGTTGTCAGGGGGGAAGGACAGGCGGAAGCCGTACTCGGCAGCATGGTGCTGCAGCCAGCTGAATGCCTGAGTAGCGGCAAAGTCTTCACTGGCCGGGTCGCAGTCCGGCGTATTGATGTCGATGGCCCGTCCGGTGTGATGCTCACTGCAACCGGGAGGAGCCAGTACGGTGAGGATGTCGTCGGCAGCGACTCCGCGGCTCTGTTTACGGCGGATGAGGTCCATCTGATAGTCGACGCTGCGATAGGCTGACACCATCAGCAGGCTGACGTCGTCTGTGGCGGCCGCCGCTTTCATCGTCTGCCAGGCCTGCGCCGCGTGTGGCGTCAGCTGAAATTCGCGCCCCTGCTCGTTGGTTTCGGCAATCACCAGTTCTGTCGCTTCGGCAAAAAAGGGCAGCGGGCGGCTGTCTATCAGGGCGGCATCAATACCCAGTTCATGCAGCCACTGATGAGTGAGGGCTTTCAGCTGCGCCTGGTCGCTGCTACAGAGGTCGGTTGAAGTACTCATTGCGTTACATCGTCCAGTTAATTCATCAGGTTAGGGGGCAGGCGGGTTGAGCCTGCAGGAGCGTAACTATCTTCTCTGGTAGCTACGCTCTCTGGTGGCTATGCAGTCCGGTGGTTACACGCGCTGCGGCTGCCACCAGCCCGGCAAAAGTTGCCTGACCTCCGCTCGGACAAAGCGATCATCGATCAGTTCCACTACACCTGTGTCCTCAGTGGTACGGATGACTCTCCCTGCTGCCTGAATCACTTTCTGCATACCGGGGTAGAGATAGGTGTAGTCGTAGCCACGCTCGAAGCGCTGCTGCATCCGCTGTTGCAGCAGCTCATGGTAGTGGTCATAGGGCGGCAGGCCAAGAGTGGCGACAAAGACGCCGATCAGGCGCTGCCCCGGCAAGTCGATCCCTTCGGCAAACACGCCGCCCAGTACGGCGAATCCGATCTGCTGGCGGTCTTCCTGAAAGCTGTCAATAAAGGCCTGACGTTCGCTGTCGCTCATGCCCGGTTGCTGGCGGTTGAGGTGAATCTCACCTGCTTCCTTTTTCAGCGCATCATACACCGCATTGAGATAGGCAAAGCTGCTGAGATAGACCAGATAGTTGCCCGGCGCCTGCCGATACTGCTGCAGAATGCGGGCCACCATGGGGCGGATCGACTGTTGTCTGTCCTTGTAGCGGGTGCTGATACGGTTGACCAGTCTGACCTGCAGCTGCTCGGCGCGGAAGGGGCTGTCGGTATCAAGCCAGAGGCTGTTGTCTGGCAGTCCCAGCAGATCGCGATAATAGGCCGCGGGCGCCAGCGTCGCCGAAAACAGCACGGTGGCATGGCTGGTGATAAAGCGGGGAGCGAGAAAGTCCGCCGGGATCAGATTATGAATGCCCGTCACGGCTTTGCCTTTCTGTTCCTGACTGAGCCCGGCCACCGAGTGATCACCGTAGGTCTCAGCCAGACGCTGATAGCCGATGCACTCAAACAGCAACTCCTGCAGTACCGCATCGGCGGGGTGATCCGTCAGGTAATCAATGATGGCGCTGATCAGGCGCGCCAGTGCGCCATCGAGCAGCAGGGGGCGTTGTTGCAGATAGATCTGACCGAGATCTTCGCCTTTGCGCTGCCGTTGGTTTGTCTCCGGACGGGTACGCTCAGCTGCCGGTGTCGCCAGCGTAAATGTTTCATCGACAGCAACTGCGGGTTCTTCAGCATCCGGCTGCGGTGGTTCCAGTTCGCTCCTGATCAGTTCCCGCCATTTACGCTGCAGCTGCTCCAACGGTTTCTTCAGATCAGCAGGCAGCTGCTTTTTCAGCTGTTTCAGACGCGCCTGATGCAGTTCAGCGCTGTACATGCCCCGGGCGCGGTTGATCAGGTTGTGGGCTTCATCAATCAGGGTGACCACCTGCCAGTCGTTTTGCAGCGTCAGGCTATAGAGCATGGCCTGCTGATCAAAATACTGGTTGACGTCGGCAATCACCACGTCGCACCAGCGCGCCATTTCCTGTGCCAGAAAGTAGGGGCAGATGTCGTGACCAAGGGCGATACGGCGCAGGCTGGCCTTGTCCAGCACGCCTGACTGCACCGCTTCGGCACGGGCATCGGCAAGGCGGTCGAAAAATCCCTTTGCCAGTGGGCAGGATTCACCACTGCACGCCAGTGTTGGATGTTCGCAGGCGTTGTCTTTGGCGGACAACTCCACAATGCGCAGCGGCAACGGCTCGGTCTGCGCCCTGAGTAACTGCCGAGCGGCATCGACCGCCAGTTGTTTGCCGGTATTACGGGCGGTGAGAAAAAACAGCCTGTCCAGTGCCTTGCGCGGCATGGCGGTGAGGGCCGGGTAGAGTACGCCCAGCGTCTTGCCAATCCCGGTGGGCGCTTGCAGCATCAGGGTCTTGCCGGTGTAGACCGTCTTGTAAACGTTCTCGGCCAGCTGGCGTTGACCCTGACGAAACTGCGCATAGGGGAAGCTCAGGCTCAGCAGTGAACTGTCACGCAGTTCGCGGTGGTGTTGCTCCTGCTCTGCCCAGTAGCGGAAGCGCTGACACAGCGCTTCAAGGTGGTGCCACAACCCTTCGCGGTCATGCTGCTCCTGCAGCCTGGTCTCCTTGTCGTTGACGATGTCGAAATACACCAGTCGCAGGGTGACGGACTTCAGGTTGTCGCGGGCACACAGCAGGGCGCCGTAGACCTTCAGCTGTGCCCAGTGCAAGGTCCGCTGGGCCGGGCCGATACGTGCCACATCACCGCGATGGGTTTTGATCTCTTCCAGAATGTGCTTGTAAGGCAGGTAGCCGTCAGCGCGACCGGACAGCAATAAACCACTGCATTCGCCTTCTAGCAACAATTCCGCCTGATAGTCGAGGGTGCGTCGCGACTGCACCAGACGGTGCCCTGCCATACCTTCTTCGGCAGTGGGGGCCGGGGTGTAGCGATGGCTCAGATCACCGCTGCGGGCAGCAAACTCGCAGAGCGTACGGACGGCCACTTTCAGCATAAGGCAGTCTCGTCCGGTGCGGCGTTGCTGTTATCAAGCCAGCTGACGTGGCAGACACTGACATCCATGCCCAGTTCAATAAAGTACTCCAGCCATAACCGCTGATGATCCTGCAGGCGGTCGCCGGGGCCTTTTACTTCGATCAGGCGGACATGGCCGTCCGCATCAAAACAAATCAGGTCGGGAAAGCCGCTACGGTGTTGTTTGATGTCTTGCAGCAGGCGCAGGAAGATGGCCTTCAGCTGCGCTGCAGGAAGGTGTTGCAGGGCCAGCTGCAACAGCGGCTGCTCCAGTGCAGGCCAGTAGGTAAAAGGGGTAGTGATACCTTGTTTCAGCTGCCAGTAATGCTGAATCTGCTGGCGGTAACTGCCGTCGTCCAGCTTGTGCAGACACTCATCAAACAGCATCTGACGGCGGCTGACGAAGTCATCGCGCAGTAAATCGGCGGCGGCAGACTGAAAGGGGTGGAAAAACGCGCCGGGCAATGGGGCAAACAGGGCAGGCCAGCACAGCAGGGCAAAGAGGCCGTTGAACAGGGTGTTTTCCACGTAGAAAGCATGGGTCGATGTGCCTCGCTGCTGACCCTGATGATGGAAGTAGGCGGCGCTTGCCAGCTCCACCGTGCTGCCAGTGGGATAAGGTACGCTGATGTACTGCAGTGGAATGTCGGCGGGGGCCGGTGGTAGCCGCAGGGGCTGACCGGCCTTTTTCGCCACCCGCTTGAGAATGCGATAGAGATAGACCTGTTCATCGGCGTGAGTGGCGCTTTGCAGAGCCGCTTCGGCGCGCTGATAGACCTCCATCGGCGTTGCAGATTTCTCCAGCAAACGCAGCGTGCGGATTGCCGCTTCCCGGTGACCGCTCTGTTCATAACAACGCAGTGCCAGCGCCTGCTGCTGCTCACGTTCAGCCTGTCTCCCGATGCTGAACAGCAGGCGCGCCCGGCGGCTCTCCAGCCAGGGGTTATCCAGCGCGGCGGGGACTGTTTCGAGCAGTTCTGCCAGCACCACCTCACGGCTCTCCAGCTGCTCGCGGCATTGATGCAGGTACAGATAGATGTCGACCTGTTGTCTGGTCTGAAATGCGCGTGAAGACGGGGTGAAGTCCACCCTTTCATAGCGCTGGTGACCCAGCTCGGTCAGTACGAACTCTGACCAGTCCTGGCGCAGATTACCGAAAAACAGCAGCCGGACCAGATCGAACAGCGCCATACAGGACAGCTGCCAGAGCTGATCGTAAGCCTCTGGCCACCAGCCCTGATAGGTCATTCGCCGAGGTGATGCTGGTTCCTCGTCCTCGTCAGGGTGTGCGAGGGGCCGCAGTATGTCGATGATCTGCTCTTTCACTGCCGCACGCGGCACGGCGATGTCAGGCAGCTGATACTGGCAGAGTTGTACTAACTCGGCTTTGGTCAGCAGCTGGCACAGTTCGCTGAGGGTGATTTCAGGCCGTAGCTCTAGGAACCGGGCCTCGGCCAGTGCCTGTGCGGCAGCCGGCATATCGGTAACTTCGCTGTAGTTCAGTTTGCTGGTGCGAAACAGTTCACCCTTGCGCATCACCATCCGCATCAGCAGCGCCTGAGCCTGCGTCGGCAGCTGAAGGAATGCCTCCAGCTGGCGGGCTTCATCCGGGTGCAGTAAATCACCGTGATGCGTCAGCACCCACTGCAGTACGGTGCGGGCATTGTGCAGGTAGTAGAGCGGGTCATCGAGCGAGGCGCGATCAAGCGTAGGCGTGTTCATGGGAGGCGTCGGCACTTAGCTCTTTTCCATCAGATGGACGATGACTTCCTTGATAAGAAAGGCAAACAGACCAAGCCCCAGCGTCAAAAACAGGATGAGCGTACCGAACTTGCCCGCTTTTGATTTCTTCGCCAGATCATAAATGATGAAGAATACAAAGCAGGCGAACACCGTCAGGCCGATATTCAACGTCAGATTTTCCATTTCCGCTAAACGCACGAGCAGAGCCTCATCGGGGGAAAGGCAGCAGTTTAGCGCAGTTGACGGGGAGATTCAGGTCGTCAGCCTTGCTGCTCGCCAATGCGAAACCAAGCCTCTACCAGCAGACGTGCCAGAGGCGTCCAGTGTTGCTGTGGCTGCTGACGTTCCTGTTGCAAGGCATGCCAATCCAGTCTGACCACCTTGCCTTCGGCTTCATCAAACTGCGGGTGTTCGCTGATGTTGATGTAGGTCGGCATGCAGGTGAGCTGCACTGCACCGTTATCGGGTTCCTGAGTCAGGCACCACCAGGCGGAAGGCGGGATGTGCCCGTTGTGGCCGCTTTCTTCCTGCAGCTCACGCAAAGCCCCCTGGCTTGCCTGAGCGCCATCCTGTTGAGGGTGGATGCCGCCGCCGAATACGGACAGATAACCCGGGTACAGGTGATTTTTGCTGGAGCGCTGCTGGAACAGAAACTGCTGATGGTGCACATCCATCACCATGCAGGTTGCTGCGATCAGCATGTGGCGCTGACCAGCACGACGCAGGGTCATGATGGTGGCGTAGTCTGACTCGAGATAGGTCAGCAGACGATGGCTCGCAGCACCTGAAGGGTCTGCCTTGGGTAACGCAGCGAGTACACACACAGGCTCATTGATCGTCAGCGCTTTGCACTGCTGCTGATAGGCAGCCTGCAGGGAATCAGGCACTCGTAATTCACCCACCTTTTCCAGCACCGGTTCCTGCCGCCAGAGGGCAACGAGCTGGATGTGTTCTGCATCACGTTGGTTGAGGTCAGCAAGCAGCGTAGTGGACATGGGCATTCCCTGTTGTGGCGGTCGATCTGATCTGGTCACAAGCCGGTTACGTTAGCACAGATGAAGGCTTTAGGTGGTCAGTGTCCGGGAGGACGAGGAGGCACCGGGAGACGTTTTTGCAGACGAAAAAAGGCCCTCAACAAGGAGGGCCAAGGGAAGTGCTCACACATCAACGCTCAGCTATATGAACACAGGGCAACAACAGGGAATGACATGAATAAAAGGGTGATGCTCTCCTCAGTGGTTAGCTGCATTGGCAACGGCGTAGAGATGACTGGCTTTGCCATCACCGTTGAGGTAGTCACGCAGTGCCGCCTGCTGGCTGCTGTCCAGCGCCAGACCGAGTTTGCTGCGACGCCAGAGAATATCTTCTGCCTGGACTGCCCATTCCTGTTCGATCAGGTAATCCACCTCGGCCTGATAAAGATCAGCACCGAAGTGCTTGCCCAGATCATTCACTGACTGGGCATTGCCCAGAATGCTGCGCGCCAGTGTGCCGTAGCTGCGAACAAAGCGCTGCAGCATGGCTTCCGGTGCCCACGGGTAGCCGTCTTTCAGGTAGGTCAAGAAGCTGGCGTGATCACGGAATTCACCGCCGGGCAAAATGCTGCCTGCCGTCCAGGGTGCATGCATATGAGGGAAATAATCCTGCAGGCGGTTGACCGCTGCTTCTGACAGCTTGCGATAGGTGGTGATCTTGCCGCCAAAAATAGACACCAGTGGCGCTACACCGTTGGCATCTTCCACTTCAAAGGTGTAATCACGGGTGACTGCTGAGGGGTTATTCGCCTCGTCATCCAGCAGAGGACGTACACCGGCGTAGGTCCATACCACATCATCGCGTTTGATTTGCTGACGGAAGTGTTTGTTGGATACATCAATCAGGTAGCTGATCTCGTCTTCAGTCATATGGACCTTATAGGGGTCGCCTTTGTATTCCAGATCGGTAGTGCCGATCAGCGAGTACTTGTCCATGTAGGGAATGACGAAAACAATGCGCTTGTCGTCGTTTTGCAGAATATAGGCTGCTTTCTCCTCATGAATACGTGGTACCACCATGTGACTACCCTGTACCAGACGAATGTTCTTCGGCGACTTGCGCTTGAGTGCGGTGTCGAAGAAGGATGACACCCAGGGGCCCGCCGCGTTGACCAGTGCCTTGGCGCGCACATCGTAGCTTTCAGCGCTACCTTCTTCCTGCAGTGTGACGACCCAGTGGCTACCGTCACGTTTGGCATTGACACAGCTGGTGCGGGTCTTGATGACTGCACCCAGCTCGCGAGCCTGCATGGCATTGAGCACCACCAGACGGGCGTCATCGACCCAGCAGTCCGAATACTCGAAACCCTTGGTGATCTCGGCATTCAATGCACTGTTGGCACCGAAGCGCAGGCTGCTGGCAGCGGGCAGCGTCGTACGTTTGCTGAGGTTGTCATAGAGGAACAGGCCTGCACGAATCATCCAGGCCGGACGCAGGTGCGGGCGATGTGGCAGGCGGAAGCGCAAAGGCCAGACGATGTGCGGAGCCTTGTTCAGCAGCACCTCACGTTCTTTCAGCGCTTCTTTGACCAGACGGAATTCGTAGTATTCCAGATAGCGCAGACCACCGTGGATCAGCTTACTGGAAGAGGAGGAGGTGGCGCTGGCCAGGTCGCGTTGCTCCGCCAGCATGACTCGCAGACCACGGCCTGCTGCATCGTTGGCGATACCGACACCGTTCACCCCGCCACCGATGACAAAGAGATCGTACATGGGAGTGGCTTGATCAGTGTTGCCCTGGCTCATACTTACCTCGTTAAATGTTCGATAAGTGACAAATTAGAAAATTAACGAAACTATAGTGTTCGTCTTTGATCCCGGCAAGTGAAAAATCATGAAAATGTTTTGCTGCTTTTTGTTCTCTTCATGAACGTATTTGAATTGTCCTGGCCATGATGCGCGCTGCGAGATTCATCAGGCATACATTAGATAAGTCAGATGACAGTCAGCGAATCGCAGCTGGGTGTCGTTGGCGAAAGAGGCAGGGAGTAGTGAAGTGGAGCAGAGAAAAACAAAGGGCAGGTCAGAAGAGAAGTGAGAGGAGCGCTGGCCGCTCCTGCTCATAACAGGTTCAAAGGCGAAGCTAAGCAGGCTTCACGTCTGTGACGTACAGTTCAACCTGATGCTGGTTGAGTAGTTCCTGAATATGTTTGGGTGGCGCAGCATCGGTAAACAGGGCGCTGACCTGGCTCAGGTTGCCCAGTCGAACCATGGCATTGCGGCCAAATTTTGATGAGTCTGCTGCCAGGAATACGTGCTGGGAGTTCTGGATAATCGACTGGGCAATGCGCACTTCACGATAGTCGAAATCAAGCAAAGAGCCGTCTTCAGCGATGCCGCTGATGCCGATGATGCCGTAGTCCATACGGAACTGGTTGATGAAATCACGTGTCGCTTCACCGACGATGCCGCCATCACGGGTGCGTACTTCACCACCGGCAATGATGACTGAGAAGTCCTCTTTGGCACTCAGAATGGATGCCACATGGATATTGTTGGTCACTATGCGCAGATCTTTGTGATTCAGCAGGGCGTGGGCCACGGTTTCGGTCGTGGTGCCGATGTTGATGAAAACCGAGGCGCCATCAGGAATGTGAGCAGCGACCGTTCTGGCAATCAGCTCTTTCTCTGGATGGTTCATGATCTTGCGGGTGGCATAGGCCGTGTTGACGGTGCTGGATTCCCATGCGGCACCGCCATGATGACGGCGAATGCGCTGGGCATCCGCCAGTTGATTCAGATCACGGCGGATGGTTTGTGGCGTGACGTTGAATAAGCGCACTAGCTCATCAATTGTCACGAAGCCCTGCTGCTGAACAAGAGCAAGGATTTCGTCCTGACGGCGGTGTTGACTCATTGCGGGGTGGAGCTCCCTGTGCAAGAAACCTGATGATGGTGCAAACCTGAGCCGTTGAGCGGGCTACGGGCGCTGCCCAATGTAAGTGGTTAATACAAGTTGCCGCTAATAATAGAGGGCGATAGAGATGCTCTCCAGTGTCATGATTTTTGACGTTTTCGAAAAAGAACTTGCATCTGGGATCGTCGCGGGCAGAATACGAACAAAATCGAACATGGAAAGCGGGTCTTCCGGCTTGGCGTACTAATAAGTTGTAGCGCGCTGTTCCGGCAGTTTCGTGAGAGTGAAAGTAAGGTGACAGCTTTGCACTGTGATCGCTGACACAGACCACCGACGCGCTTTCCTGATTCCCTCTTCGAGAATAACTAGAAAACGGAGGCCTCCATGTCTTCTTATCTGCTCGCCCTGGACCAGGGAACCACCAGTTCCCGTGCTATCGTTTTTGATTTTCAGGGCAAAGTGATTGCCTCTGCGCAGCAAGAATTCAAGCAGCACTTCCCCCATGACGGTTGGGTGGAGCACGATCCGGAAGATATCTGGAATACTGTGCTGGCCACCAGCCGTGAGGCCATTGCCAAGGCGGGTATTGAAGCTGCCGATATTGCTGGTATCGGCATCACCAATCAGCGTGAAACCACACTGGTGTGGGATCGTGCCACCGGTAAGCCTGTTTATAACGCCATCGTCTGGCAGGATCGCCGTACCAGCGACTATTGCAAGGAACAGAAGTCGAAAGGGCTGGAAGAGCAGGTTAAAAAGAAAACCGGCTTGCTGCTGGACCCCTATTTCTCTGCCACCAAGCTCAACTGGATTCTCGATAACGTCGAAGGAGCCCGCCAACGAGCCGAACAGGGCGAGCTGGCCTTCGGTACCGTCGATACCTTCCTGATCTGGCGCCTGACCGGCGGTGAATCACATGTGACCGACGCGACCAATGCCTCCCGAACCATGCTGTTCAATATCCATACTCAGGAGTGGGATCGTGACTTGCTGGAGGCCTTTGCGGTGCCTGCAGCCGTGCTGCCAGAGGTCAAGGATTCCAGTGCTGACTTTGGTCAGACCCAGGCAGAGTTTTTCGGTGCACCTGTTCGTATTGCTGGTGTTGCCGGTGATCAGCAGGCGGCGCTGGTCGGTCAGGCCTGCTTTCAGCCGGGGATGGCAAAAAGCACTTACGGCACGGGCTGTTTTCTGATTCTCAATACCGGCGACAAGGCGCTGTCATCCGCCAATCGTTTGCTGACGACTGTGGGTTATCGCCTTAATGGCAAGGTCTCCTATGCGCTGGAAGGCAGCATCTTTGTGGCGGGTGCAGCCGTGCAATGGTTGCGTGACGGGTTGAAGCTGATTCAGCATGCGCGGGAAACCGAGCAGCTGGCGAAGACGATACCGGTAAATCACGGCGTGTATCTGGTGCCAGCCTTTACCGGGCTGGGTGCGCCATTCTGGGATCCTGAAGCCCGGGGGGCGTTATTCGGCCTGACCCGTGATACTGGTATTGCTGAAATCGTGACAGCGGGGCTGCAGTCGGTCTGTTTCCAAACCAAGGATCTGCTGGCGGCGATGGCGCGTGATGGTGTCGATATTCAGACGTTGCGAGTGGACGGTGGCATGGTGGCCAACGACTGGCTGATCCAGCATCTGGCAGATATTCTGCGGGTCAATGTGGATCGCCCGGCAGTGATCGAGACGACAGCACTGGGCGCGGCCTATCTGGCCGGGTTACACGTAGGCGTCTATCAGTCTGTTGATGATGTGTGTGGGCTATGGCAGTGCCAGCAGCACTTCTCTCCACAGTTGCCCGAAGAGGAAGCCAGTGCTCTGCACAAGGGCTGGAGTAATGCTGTAAAGCGTGTCATGAGTACGGCCTGATCAATACGTAGCCCTGTTCATAATGCAGAGCCTTATCCATAGGTGGCTCTGCCCCAAAAAGCCTGACTGTCAGCTCATTACCATCGGTAATATCCCAGACGGATGAGCCATGCAGCAGGCTTTTTGCTTTTAGTGGTGTGGTTCAGGGCTTTGCCTCCACTGCTGGAGGTGATGTTTCGGCAGCCTGCAAATGGGGTGTGTCGGTAGGGGAGAGATAGCGGATCAGTTCTATACCGCTGTGAACTACCGTTGTTTGTGGGTATTGCTGGCAGTAGTTGTTGAGGAAGGTCAGCACCATGTCGTTTTGTACTATCTCACTGAGTGACCAATTGCCAAGGCCCAGTGCGGCTGCACTGACGTAACCCTCCATCCATGAGCCGTAGATGATACGTGCCAGGGCGCTGGTGCGCTTGTCATGAGCGTGGCGCAGATAATCGCTGCAACTGAATGCGCCAGCACCCAGCACGCTGCTGAATTCCGAGCTGGCAGTGCCGAGCTGCGGCGCCTTGAGTACGGCAGGCATGGCATCAATCAGCCATTTGCCTTTTGGGCAAAGCACAGGAAGCTGGTCCAGCAGCTCAGCGTGTTGCTGTTCACTGACGTGGAATGACAGCCCTTTGATAAACGCCTGTCCGGAAAGATAGCCCTGCGTCCATGACTGCGAGGCAATGACGCTGTCGTGGCTTTTAAACGCCTGGGAACAATCCACATCACCCTGACCGTAGAGTTGATAACTCAAGTCGGCTGACTCGGCTCTGGCTTCGCTGCTCAGTAACAGCAGTAATGAAGCAAAAAGGGTGACAAGGGATTTCATGGTGATTCTCCCATGCTCGTGGGTCGATTCCCGGTCAACGTCTACCAACCTGATGTACTGCGGCTGCACATACGTAACTCATGGTACGGGGGCTGAGAATTATCAAGCGCCAATGCAGTCGGGTGGTTAAATGGTATTGCTGGGTGAGAAAACGTCGGGAAATGAGCAGCTTCATTGCAGTGCTAATAACAAGCGGGAATTGTGCAGTCAACGTATATGGAGATCGTTGTTGCGGTGCAGCGTAAACATCTCGGCAGGATAGGTTGATCGGCCAGCGGCTTCAATGTCAGTTTATTGAAGGTGGTGAATCAGAAAAGTTGCGACTGGCAAACGGATTACCTTGATAGGCGATCAGGAGATGTGAGGGCAAGTCTATATGCAGTGTCAGCGAGCGCTTGGTCTCAGTGCTCTTCGCGGACGACGCAGGGCAACAATTTTGCAGCTGGATACATCGGCATAAAAGCTCACGGCCCGGCAATGAGGGCACACGATAAGTTCATCTGAACGATGAGCAATGGCTTGAACGTAGATGCCACTGTGGCATTGCGGGCAGTTCATGATCTGTTCCGGCATGGTAACTCCCTCGACTCAAAGCAGTAATCGCATGTGCCAGGTTTTCTGGCTCGTTCTATTTTTTTAACCGTCGTTTGCGGGGTTCGTTCAACGTCGCGCGTAGTGGGGTTCTGCGTTGTGGCGACCGGTATTTTATTTCGTCAGTCACGGGTTTCTGACGGCTATATGGTTATAACCTTAGTCTGGGCATGGGATAGCGGCAAGCCAAAATTATTCATGCTGGGTGGGAGGGCTGGCGCATGAGGTTGCCATGTGCCAGCGAGGGAAAGGAACGTGTTCGCTTACTGTTGTGTACTGAAATAGGCGGCCAGGTCGGCAATGTCCTGATCGGTCAGATTTTGCACCATGGGGTACATCAGCGCAGCCTGAGCACCCTTACGCTCCTGTGACTTGTATGTCTTGATGGCATATTCAATATAGCCCTCGCTCTGCCCTGCAAGGCGAGGATAGGTCGGCATGATGGGCTGTGCACCGCCCTGACCATGACAGGCGGAGCAAACTGCAGACTTGGCTGCACCTGCGGTGGCATCACCGGCCGCGTGGCTGAGGGCGGGGAGTGTGGCGAGGGCCAGTGTGCATGCCAGTATTCTTGTGTTCATGGGGTCTCCTCAAATCAGGCTGTGGTTCACGGTGTTAATGATTGTCTGAATTATTTATCGGTGTTGTGGTCCGTTCGTATTGCCGCGCGTGATGGCCAAGCAGCGTCAGCATGTTCCCGGATCTGCTGCAGGTAGTTCAATTCGTCTTGTTTGCCCCAGATTCGCTAGAGTGTGAACAGGCTCTGGATCTATATGAAATGAATTCAGTTTAATCCGAGTACAAAGCGTTACAACCCGCAGTTCCTTTTTTGTGTTTGACGGCTGATGAGCATCAAGGGGCGGCGTATTGTTCCTGATCACTGATTTCTCTCAGTAAGCGGAATCCTGTTTCACTGTTGCGGTTGTCTGGCTCTGCATGCTGGCGTGCGGAGGAGCGCAGCAGTGCAGGAGGGCTTTGCCAGGAACCGCCCTTGATGACGCGACTGGCGCACTGCTGACTTCGTGTATTGGTCGACACACTGGCAGTAAGGCTGCTCTCGGTGTAACAGTCACCCACCCATTCAGAGACATTGCCGCTGACGTCAAACAGACCATAGTTGTTGGCCGGAAAGGCGCCAACGGGTGCCGTGCGCAGGTTATCCCATTCACTGCCACAGCTTTGGCAGTTACTGTGTCCTTTATCTATAGCGCCTCCCCACCAGTATGCCGTGCTGGTATTGGCGCGAGCGCTGTATTCCCATTCCTCTTCCGTTGGCAGACGGTATACATGACGACTGATATTGCTCAGCCAGATTGCATATGCATTGGCGTCATACCAGCTGACGTTGATTACTGGACGTCTGCCGCGTCCCCAGCCGTTATCGTCTGGGAGACTGCGGCCGGTTGCTTTGGCAAAAAGGTCATAATCCTCGAAAGTGACCTCATCCTGCATCAGGGCAAAGGGGGTGGAGTAGCTTACAAAGTGAGAGGCAAGTTCTTCGGAGCTGCCTCGTCGATCCTGATTGCCAATGTAGGCAGACCCGGACGGGATCACCATCATCAGCGGGCCACGCATACCATTGGCGAGGGCGTCTGTGAAGCTGTCACCGGCGCGCAGGCGGTTTGGACTGATTGCTCTCGGGGCAGGAAGTTTGCCCGGTGAGACATCGGTTGGTGCTTGCAGTGCGGGGTTGTGCAACTTCATGAAGAAGCCGGTAATGTTGTCCTCCAGTTTACGCGAACCCGACTGTCCAGATGCCTTTTGGTAAAACTGATCAAAAAGCTGCTGTGCTTTGCGCAGATCAGCTTCAGATTTGGGGTTCTGCAGGAGCTGCTCAATTTGTTCGGTGAGATCAGCCATTTCCTGTTGATGAGGCGATTTGTGCAGCACCAGATAAATTAAAAAGTTAATGATGGCCAAACCGGACAAGGTGACGCCAGCCAGCATCAAAATACGTCGAGTATCAAAGCGCTTTGTTTTTACTGCGGGGTGCTCAGTGGTGATGGGGGGGGCGGGAGGATCTTCTCTTGGCGTAAAGATGTCGTCTATCACTTCATTTAGCTGACGAACAGGGCGTTCTTCAGGAGTCATAGCCAGCAGCCGGTTGAGAGCCTGCCATTGATTGGTGTGTAGGGAAGGGATATCAGGTAAGGGAGCGCGTTCTGTACTTTTGAACAGTGGCTCACCCATCAGCAGCTCATAGCAAAGACAGCCAAGGGAATAGACGTCGGCCGCTGGGCTGATGTTGGCAGGTGTTTGCAGCAGCTCTGGTGCCAGATAGCGAAGACTGGGCCAGCTGTCGGTATCAGGTTTGGTTGCCACCTTGCTTTCATGCAGTGTCTGAAAAATGCTGAATTGATAGCTGGTATTCAACAGTTTTAACTGGTAGTCGCGTGTAATAAGGATGCTGTGCGGGCTGAGGTCAAGATGCAAAATGCGCTTGCTATGCAGCGAGTGCAGAATGCTCGCTGTGCTTTTCATGACGGCTTTTGCAAGCTCAGGTTTGAAGTGATGCTTACTGATCATGCTTTTCAGGCTGGCACCTTCTGTTGCTTCCAGAATGGCGAAGTGCCATCCAGCAGGATCTCTGGCCACTGCCTGGATCTGCACTACATTGGCATGATGCCAGTCTTCTTGTAAGGCGATCTGTGCTTCGATAGCCGCAGTGTGGCGATCATGCTCAAACAGTAAGGGGGAGAGCACCAGCAGGCAGGCTTTGCCGCGGCGACGTTCTTTCTTGCTGATTTCATTGGCGAGCCAGATATGTGACCCAGCGGAGGTAAACAGCGGGCGTTCAAGGGTGAAATGGCGCTCGCCTGTGGTGAGCGCCATTTCGGTGTGCAGGTCGGCAAGCGATAATTGCTCTTCTACCATGCCCAAGCCTCGGTAATGTTTTCCAGAGTATAGTGCAGGACAAGCCACTAGCCGAATAGTTGGGGTTTAGTAGAAGCAATGATCCGGTTGTGCATGCTGTTTTGGCTGGCCCTACTGGTCAGGCAGTCTGCAGGTCCGCGAATGATTTAACCAGATCATCGATAGCTTTCATCTGCACCAGGAAGGGCTCTAGTTTGTCGAGTGGTAATGCTGAAGGGCCATCACACTTAGCCTTGCTGGGATCTGGATGAGTTTCAAGAAACAGACTGGACAACCCCTGAGACATGCCAGCACGTGCCAACTGTGTCGCTAGCTGGCGTCGACCATCGGCTGAGTCAGCCCGTCCACCAGGCATTTGCAGCGAGTGGGTGACATCAAACATCACTGGGTATCCAAAATCTTTCATGATGCTGAAGCCCAGCATGTCTACTACCAGATTGTTGTAGCCAAACATGGTGCCACGCTCACAAAGCATGAGCTGAGTGTTACCCACTTCCTCACATTTGCGCAGAATGTGAGCCATTTCGTGGGGGGCCAGAAACTGGGCTTTCTTGATATTGATGACGCGGCCTGTTTCGGCAATCGCCATTACCAGATCAGTCTGGCGTGACAAGAAGGCGGGTAGCTGCAGTACATCGGCTACTTCTGCCACGGGCTTGGCCTGCCAAGGTTCATGAACATCGGTAATAACGGGGATATCAAAGCTGGCTTTGACCTTTTCCAGAATGCGCATTCCCTGCTCAAGGCCCGGGCCGCGAAATGAATTCACGGATGAACGGTTGGCCTTGTCGAACGATGCCTTGAATACATAAGGGATATTCAGTTTCTGGGTGATCTGGACGAACTGTTCAGCAGTGGAGAGGGCCAAGTCTTCCGATTCCAGCACATTGATGCCGCCAAAAAGGACAAATGGCTTATCGTTGGCTACTTCTATACGGCCAACCTGTACAGTCTTGGTGCTCATGAAAGTGAGATCCTGTGGCTCTAAAAGCTGTCATTCTACTCTCTGCCAGTGCAAATGATTAGCCTTAACCACCAAGAGCAAAGCGCCGCAGGCTTCCTGCCTGCTCTGGAAGATTTGTGCTCGGGGCATTCAAGATTCCGTGGTGGGAAAAGTTAACGTTGGGAAATGAGCAGCGAAACGTTCGATCCATTCTTTTGCTGCTTGCTCCAGTGCCAGGTGGTGCCCTCTTGCCATTTCAGCTACCTGATAGGCATGGATATGGCAAGCCTGTTCGATCATGCGCGCCCGTTGCGCCTCATCAGGGTCGCAAATGCTGATCTGCATTTGAAAACGCTTTTCTGGCAGGGGACGGCATAATGTCAGCTTACCCATCAACGGTTGGTTGCCGTCAAGGCCTGGGATATGCAGTGTTACATCACTAAAAACGGGTAGGGCCTCAAGGCCTATCAGTTTGATATTCAATAAATGGCGGTGGAAGTGAGATGCCACAGGGCGTTTTGCGGAGTGAAGGCGCATGGCAGGAGGGGGCGGTTGTACTGTCACTATACTTATCGGTACACGTACCGGGTGGACAATACATTCGGTGCGAATGTCCATCTGTAAACTCCGGATTGACTTCCTGTTTAAATTATAAGCAAATATGAGGCCAGCTCTTTAGGGGGCAAGAGTGAAAGGATAGTTTGGCATTGCGCAGGTGAGTTTTAGCTGTTAGAGTACGCGCACTTTAACGGCACAGGCCTTTACGTGAATTGGCGGAAACTTGTGTTGGTGCGATAGTGCTCTGCACCGAATGACCTTATAAAGAGGTTATGAAGTAAACGAGCAAGCCTTGCAGAAAGGCAAGTGTAATGGTGGCCCTGCCGGTCCCCCCGCAACAATAAACCGTGAACCCGGTCAGGCCCGGAAGGGAGCAGCCGCAGCGGTAGACTTGGGTGCCGGGGTGAGGCTGGCAGGACCGCCTCCAGTCTTTATCCCATTCTCGATTCTTTCCCGCTCGGTTGATAATGACCTCTCTGTGACGAAGAGGGAGTTAATGAGCTATCAGGTTTTGGCCCGCAAATGGCGGCCGAAAAACTTCCATGAAATGGTTGGTCAAGAGCATGTGCTTAAGGCACTGATCAATGCTTTGGACAACAATCGTCTGCACCATGCCTATTTATTTACCGGAACGCGCGGGGTTGGGAAGACCACCATTGCCCGAATTCTGGCTAAATGCCTCAATTGCGAAACGGGCGTTACTTCTAAACCCTGTGGGGTTTGTTCCTCCTGTCAGGAAATTAATGAAGGGCGTTTCGTTGATCTGATCGAAGTCGACGCTGCATCCCGTACCAAAGTAGAAGACACGCGCGAGCTGTTGGAAAACGTCCAGTATGCTCCCAGTCGTGGTCGCTACAAGGTCTATCTTATCGACGAAGTGCACATGCTATCCGGGCACAGCTTCAATGCGTTGTTGAAAACCCTGGAAGAGCCGCCGCCTCACGTCAAGTTTCTGCTTGCCACTACGGATCCGCAGAAGCTGCCAATCACTGTATTGTCCCGGTGTTTGCAGTTCAGCCTCAAAAATATGAGTCCCGAGCGCATTGTCGGGCATCTTCAGCATGTACTTGCGGCAGAACAGGTCGAATTTGAAGAGCCTGCCTTGTGGCAACTGGGGCGAGCGGCTGACGGCAGTATGCGTGATGCCATGAGTCTGACAGACCAGGCCATTGCGTATGGCCAGGGTCGTGTTGTGGCAGCCGATGTCGCTGCAATGCTAGGCACTCTTGATCAGCGGTGGGCTTTTGCCCTGGTTGAGGCTCTGGCTCGGCATGATGTATCCCGGATGCTGCAACAGGTTGCCGCCCTGGCTGAGCTGGCGCCTGATTATCAGGGGGTGCTGGCGGATGTGTTGAGCCTGTTGCACCGTATTGCTTTGGCGCAGGTCATGCCGGACGGTATAGACAACAGTCAGGGGGACCGTGACAGTGTGCTGGCGCTCGCACAATTACTGCCAGCAGAAGATGTGCAGCTGTTTTATCAGATTGCTCTGACAGGGCGCAAAGATTTGCCTTTGAGTCCTGATGCGCGCCAAGGGTTGGAAATGGCATTGCTGCGTATGCTGGCATTTCGTCCCAGAGGGGTTGCCGTTACGCCGGGTAGCGGAGCTGTGCAGATTGCTCCTCCGCCAGTGCAAGCGGCGGTGGTCGTGGAGGGGGCAGAGCTAAAAAAGCCTGAACCTGCTGCGATGCCAGCAGTAATGCAGCAGGCTGATGTGGTATCACCGGCTGTCATGGCTGCGTCGCAGCCCACTGCTAGCGCACCGCGCTCTATGCCTGTTCCTGTCAAAGAAGCGGCTCCTGTCGTGTTATCTTCAGCCGACAGTCAGGCCGGGATGCCGGTCGGAAATGCTTCGGGGGTTGCAGAGCCGGGAGTCTCAGGTAACACGGCACGGCCGGTAACAGAACAAGTATTAGAAGAAACGTCGGTCGCCCCACGTACTCCGATACCAGATACGGAACGGATGACTACTGTTGTTGCGCCAGCGAGCAGTGCCAGGCCAACGGGGCATTTTGCTCCTGATACTGCAGGCGAACCTCCATTCGATACTCAGGTGCCTTTGGATGCCTACAGTGATTATCAGAGTGGAGCCAGTTATGCCGCAGCGATGATGGATGCAGGGGATGACGAAGATGATTCCGAACCTGGCGCTATGCTTGACCAAGCGGTCTACCAGGCCGACTATCTGCTGAGTCAGCTGTCCAATCCCGAAGTAGTCGGTGCTGAAGCAGCATTGGATGAAACTGAGGTGGAAGAAGGGTCTGATGTGGCCAGTCATGAGCCTGCGTTCGGATACGAGCAGGTCAGTCTGGAAACCTGGCCCTTAATTGCTCAGGATGTACCCATACGTGGAGTGCTACGCGCCATTGTCGAGGCGACTGAGCTGGTCAGGGTTTCGGCAGAGGGGCTAGAACTGACTTGCGAAGATCAGCAGCACTCTTTGTTCAGTGCCCGTCAGCAATCCTTGCTGGAAGAGGCGCTTGCAGACTATTTTAAACGTCCAGTGCGGATTAGCTGTCAGTCTTCGCGGGGATTGGCACATACTGCCACGGTTTACAAGGCGCAGGCCAGAGCGCTGCGCCAGCAACAGGCTGAGACCGCTATCCACAACGATGCGACATTGCATGCGTTGCTTGAAGCATTCGAAGCAATTATCCAACCCGGATCAATCAAACCGGTCGAATTACAGAGAGGTTGACATGTTAAAAGGTGGAATGGGCAATCTGCTGAAGCAAGCCCAGAAAATGCAAGAGCAAATGCAGAAGATGCAGGAAGAGCTGGCAAATGCAGAAACCACCGGTGAGTCGGGTGCTGGTCTGGTCAAAATCGTTATGACGGGGCGTCATGATGTCAAGCGCGTCACCATCGATGACAGCCTGATGTCTGAAGATAAAGAGATGCTGGAAGACCTGCTGGCTGCAGCGGTAAATGATGCTGTTCGCAAGATTGAAGCTGTTAACAAGGAAAAGATGGCCAGTGCAACTTCTGGCATGGGTCTGCCTCCTGGCTTCAAGATGCCCTTCTAATCATGCATTTCAGTCCACTCATTGATCAGTTGATGGACTCGTTGCGCTGTCTGCCCGGGGTTGGCCCCAAGACTGCGCAACGCATGGCCCTGCATTTGTTGGAAAGAGACCGGGTAGGTGCCGAACGGCTGGCCCAGGCGATGTTGAAGGCGGTGGAGCTGGTTGGGCACTGTGAAAAGTGCCGAAACTTAAGTGAGTCGCCCATTTGTCGGCTGTGTGAAAGCAGCCATCGCGATGAGTCCTTGCTCTGTGTGGTGGAAATGCCGGCGGACGTTCTTGCCATTGAGCAGACAGGCAGTTACCGAGGGCACTATTTTGTGCTGATGGGGCATTTGTCCCCTATCGAAGGTATTGGTCCAGAGCAGCTGGGTATTGCTCAGTTGCTGAGTCGGGTTCGTAACAGTGCCGTTGAAGAAATCATCATTGCTACCAATCCTACGGTGGAAGGAGAGGCGACGGCGCACTACATCGTTGAGCAGATGCGTGCACTGCCGGTCAAGGTATCCCGGATTGCCCACGGCGTGCCTTTGGGGGGCGAGCTGGAGTACGTGGATGGGGGTACGCTGGTTCACGCATTAAGCGGGCGACGCTCCCTGCGCTGAAGCCGTTGGCGTTAGCTATATCAATTGTTGTATCGGCGACTGTCTGGATTCAGCCACATGAATGAGTCATGGTCAGATCAATGTCGTTGACTAGCGGATTCTGAAAGAGAGGTAATCGGATGACCGAGGCCATCATGCCAGAGTATGAATGGGTTGCTGACAATGCGTCGCTGGCCCGCTGCTGTAAACGTTGGCTGAAGCGGCAGAGTCTGATGATTGATACTGAGTTTGAGCGCACTCAAACTTTTTATCCGCGCCCCGGTTTGATCCAGGTCTATGACGGCGAGCAGATAACGCTGATTGATCCGCTGCAGGTGACGGATATGGCACCACTGCGTGAGGTGCTGACTGATCCTGCCGTACTGAAGGTGGTGCACTCCGGCTCTGAGGATGTGGAGCTGTTTATTCATCGTCTGGCAATCACACCACAGCCTTTGTTTGACACGCAGATTGCTGCTGCTTATGCCGGTGTTGGTCAGGGTATGGGGTTTCAGCGACTGGTTGAAAGTCTGACGGGAACGGTGTTGTCCAAGGAGCAGACTCGCTCGGACTGGCTGCAGCGACCTCTGTCCGAAGCTCAATGTCACTATGCCAGTGAGGATGTGTTCTGGCTGCTACCGGTTTTTGAAGAGCTTTACGCCAAGCTGCAGGCGTTGGGGCGCCTTCGCTGGCTGCTGGATGATACCTCTGAACAGGTTGCCCAGATTGCCCGGGGAGTGGCTCCACAGGACTATTACGCCAAGGTGAAAATGGCCTGGCAGTTGAAGCCGCGTGAACTGGCTATCCTGCGTGATCTGTGTGACTGGCGAGAAGGTATTGCGCGGTCTCAGGACCTTTCGCGGAATATGGTGATGCCTGATCGCGTATTGTTTGAAGTTGCCAAGCGCAAACCCTTTAAATTCGAACAGTTGATGGTGATTGAAGGGGCTAGGGCTCACCTGGTCAAGCGCCACGGTAAAGTGGTGCTGGCGATCGTGGAGGCGGTTCGAGCATTGCCTGACGAAGCCTTGCCGCCTGCGTTGCCCAAGCCGTTATCCAAATCTGCCCAGCAGAGACTAAATACCATTCGTGGGCGTATTGACACCGTTGCTGAACCGTTGAATGTGCCTGTGGATATGCTGGCACGCAAGCGAGATCTTGAGGTACTGGCGCGTCGTCCTGAGCTGCTGGCACAGCCCGACAAATGGCCTGTGGGCCTGCAAGGCTGGCGTGGAGAGTTGTTGAGCGAGTGTTTGAGCTCGTTGCGTTTTAATGAGTAGAAAAAATGAAGCCTGTCCTCTGCAGTATTTATAAAAGCCCCAAGCGGGATGAAATGTACCTCTACGTGCTCAAGCAGGAGCAGTTTGCCAAAGTGCCAGAGTTGTTGCTGGAGCAGTTTGGCAAGCCTGTGCATGTGTTCGACATGCTGTTGAAGGCTGATCGTAAACTTGCTCGTGCAAAGGTCGAAGATGTGCTGGCGGCAATAGAGAGCCAGGGCTTCTTTTTGCAGATGCCCCCTCCCAAGGAGGCGTACATGCTGGATAGCTATCGAGCGCCGACAGAGGGTCGCTACTGATGTTGCGTGAGCGTTTCTGGGATCAGTATTCCCTCGAAGAGCTGAACCACGATGAGTGGGAAGCATTGTGCGATGGTTGTGGTAAGTGCTGTCTGCATAAGCTTGAAGATGAGGATACCGGCGAGATTTACCATACTCGGGTTGCCTGCAAGGAGCTTGACATCAAGTCTGGAGGTTGCATGCACTATGAAGAACGATTGTCACGTGTACCAGACTGCGTACAAATGACGCCGGAGCTTGTTCGCAGTGTCAACTGGCTGCACCCATCGTGTGCGTACCGACGGGTTGCGGAAAAAAGAGGGTTGCCCGACTGGCATCCTCTCATTAGTGGCAAAGCTGCAACTAGCAAGACTGGGCGCATTAAACTGAAGCGGCTGGCTATCAGTGAGAGAGTGGTGCCTGTGGATGCCGACTGGGAATTGTTGATTGTCGATATCACTGACTTGTGATTTTTCGCAATAATTTCTCGTTGGGTGCTTGAAACGCCTTGGGGCTTTGGGTAAATTCTTTCGCGCGTTCATCGACTGATTCAAACATCTTTTTCAAATTTAGATGCTGTTTGGTCGATGTGAAAACTGAATTAGCAATAGCTATATGCATCAAGAGTAGGGCTGACGTCCTCGCCAACCTGCCTAACCTGGGCAAGGTGGACTCCCGTAAGGGAGATGCGGCCAACTGGCAACCAAACAGGCCTTTCTCACGTCAGCTCTCATAAAACCATGGGAGCCTCAAATGCTAGATACCCCCACCACAGATTTCGACTCCTGCAGTAGCGACCTGAGTTCGTCTGTTTCAGCTCCCTTTACCTCTCCTCAATGGATTTTCCACCGCCAGCACAATTGTGCACTGCGAGTCTGGACCGCAGAAGGAAAGCGCAAGGATGCCTGGGGATTGGCATGGGCGACTACTTTCCTGTATGTCGAGTATTGTGCGGGTAAAAATCGCCACGCTTATCGTTGCTACGAGTTTCGTTTTGGTGTCTCAATTCAACAGTGGCTTGTGGATGTCTTTGAGCACCAGTTGTTCGCTGATCTTAATGTTGTTGAAACACAGTGCTGGCAGCAGGAAGAGTCTGAGTAAATCACAGACTCACAACAATCCAATGAAGTCAGATAATCATAAATCCCGGTAGCTTGAGCTTTTTTTCTGATGCCCTAGGCGCTGCTATTCATCTTTGCTATAAGTTAGCCAGAAGAAATGTCTGGTAACAGACTACTTTTATGATCACCTTTCTTATGGGATGGATATGTTAGTGGGGATGGATGTGCGCGCTATACGTACTTGTTGTTCCTGGCTTATTGCTGTTTGTCTGGCATTCTCTGTCGGAAGTGCAATAGCTGCCCCCTCGGATGTGCGGCTGCTGGTCGATGTGTCCGGCAGTATGAAGCAGAACGATCCGAGCAATCTGCGCGTACCTGCTGTACAGCTGTTGGCACAGCTGATTCCTTCAGGCAGTCAGGCTGGCTTCTGGACCTTTGGTAACCAGCCGTACACCTTAATGGCACACGGGATGGTCAGTGAGGCCTGGCGCAAGGCGGCGGTGCAGAGCGCTGATCGCATCACCAGTAGTGATCAATGGACGGATATTGCCGCCGCCTTGAAGCAGGCGGCCGCAGCCAAAACGCAAGGTAGCATTCCCCAGCATATTATTTTGCTGTCAGATGGTATGGTCGATCTTGATCAGGACAAAGCCAGGAATGCGGTATCTCGTAATGAAATTGTCGACTCTATTCTCCCGCAGCTGGCCAAAGCCGGCTTTCACGTGCACACCATTGCACTGTCTGATCAGGCAGATAAAGAGCTGCTGTCGTTGTTGGCCAAGCGTACCGGAGGTATGTTTGCCGAAGCGCGCAGTGCAGATGACCTTGCACGAATATTTGCACGTATCCTGGAAACGGCCGCACCTGCAGAACAGCTGCCTCTGGTAGGTAATACCTTTGATGTGGATCGGACCATTCAGGAGTTCACGCTGTTAGCGTTCAGGGTGCCCACATCACCGGCACTGACCCTGAGCACGCCTGACAAGAAAACCTACACCATGAGCCAGCATGACCCGAATGTGCGCTGGTATCACGACCAGGGGTACGACATCGTCACGGTGCGCAAGCCTGAGGAAGGAAAGTGGTCTCTGAAGGCAGATGTCGATCCACAAAATCGCGTCACCATCGTCAGTGATTTCAACCTGAACGTAGAGCCTTTGCCCGCATCTGCGTATCTGGGAGAGAAGCTTGATCTGAAGTTTTCGTTCCAGGAGAAAGGCAAGAATATCGTTATCCCTGCCTTTCACCAGATCATGGAAAACAGCCTGAGGGTGCTGTTCCCTGACTCGCAACTGCAAATCTACAAGATTGGTACCGAGTATCTGCAACTCCCGGAAGGCGTGTACGACAAGCCGCTGGATATGCTCACTCAGGCAGGGCAGTACGAGCTGAAAGTAGTGGTGGATGGCAAAACCTTCCGTCGACTGGTATCAATGCCGATCACCATTCACGCGCCACTGGAGTTGAAGGGTAAAGCTGATACTACTGATGGCAACGCGAAAATCGTGGTAGAGGCCAGACCTGATACAGATGCCCTCAAGCCGGAAGCCAGTCAGGTCAAAGTGATCATGACGGATAAGGACAACAAGCAGACCAGCGCCAACATGGTATGGATGCCGGAAGAGAAGCGCTGGGTCGCTGAACTGAAACCGGAACAGCAGGGTGATGTCACTATCAAGGCTGAGGTCAATGGCCAGCTTCAGGACGGAAAGGCTATCTCGTTCTCACCGCCGCCAGTCGAAGTGAATTTTACTGTTGAAAACGCGCCCAAGGTCGAAAAAGCCAACATCGAGACGCAGGTTGCTTCAGGCATGGCAATAGAGCAGCCCATGGTCTCATCACCATCTCCCGCCACTGCGGAAAAAGAAGTTTCTGATCCCAGTGGTGTGAAAATCACCAATGAGAAAGGGGAGGAGGTGAAAGCGCCGGAGCAGCCTCCAGAGCCTCCTGTAACGATAGAGGAGGAACAGGGAACCAACTGGATACTGATTGGCAGCATTATCGGCATTAACCTGTTCCTGATCGCAGGTGGCATATTGGTGTTCCGCGCGTTGATGAAACGCAAGAAAGCCAAAGATGCAGCAGAAGATCAGCAAGTTGTTTAACCTCCATTCCGGAGTTGGGTGCTAATGTGTGAATTGCTTGGCATGAGTGCCAATGTGCCAACCGATATCTGCTTCAGCTTTACCGGCTTGATGCAGCGTGGTGGGGGAACTGGCCCCCACCGTGATGGTTGGGGAATTGCGTTCTATGAAGGCAAAGGGTGTCGTACCTTCCATGACCCTGGTCCCAGCGTCAACTCGGAGATTGCGCGTCTGGTGCAGCGTCATCCGATCAAAAGCCATATTGTTATTAGTCACATTCGCCAGGCTAATGTAGGGCAGGTATGTCTGGAGAACACACACCCGTTCAGTCGTGAGCTATGGGGGCGACATTGGACCTATGCGCACAACGGTCAGCTGACGGCAGAGGTCTTCAGTTGGCCTGTCGACACCTACCAGCCTGTAGGCACTACTGACAGCGAACAGGCATTCTGCTGGTTGCTGGGGCAGATCAGGCGACAGTTTCCGCAGCCTCCGGCAGATGAAATGCAGCAGCAAAGACTGAATGATCTGATCAGGCAGTGCTGCGATCAGCTGCGAGGTCTTGGTGTGTTTAATATGATGCTGAGTGATGCAGAGCGTCTTTACGTATACTGCACGACCAAATTGCATTGGATCACCCGTCGCGCGCCTTTTGGTCAGGCGGTGCTCTCGGATGCTGATCTCAGTGTCGATTTTGGTACTGAGACCACTCCCAATGATGTGGTTACGATGATTGCGACGATGCCTCTGACCACTAATGAAGTCTGGCAACCTCTCCATGTTGGTGAGCTGCTGGTCTTTCGATTAGGGCTGATAGAGGCCCATCTGGGGCGCCAAGAGTAGTCTCAGTTACTAGCTTGATGACGGTGATGTAGGAGAGAGAAGAGCAGGAAGGTTCCTGCTCTTTTTGTTTATATCGGCTTTTTATTGCTGTGTTTTCTTATTGCTGTGTTTCCTGCTCACTGAACATACCGTCGAATAGGACGGACGACAGGTAGCGCTCGCCTGAGTCGGGAAGAATGACTACGAAGGTCTTGTCAGCAAATTCAGGTTGTTCGGCCAGCCGAATCGCAGCTGCCATTGCCGCACCACAGGAAATGCCAGCCAGGATGCCTTCTTCCTGCATCAGGCGGCGAGCCATGGCAATGGCTTCGTCATTAGTGACCTGCTCAACCCGGTCAACAACGTTCAGATCCAGATTCTTTGGTACAAAGCCAGCGCCAATGCCCTGAATCTTGTGAGGGGCGGGTTTGATTTCCTGGCCCTGCAATTGCTGTGTGATCACGGGGGAGTCCACTGGTTCTACGGCCACTGAAGTAATGGCCTTGTGCTGTTTGATAAAGCGGCTGGTACCGGAAATGGTGCCACCGGTACCTACACCTGCTACCAGCACGTCAATATTACCTTCCGTGTCGGCCCAGATTTCAGGCCCTGTGGTCTCTTCGTGAATCTTGGGGTTGGCAGGGTTTTCGAATTGCTGAAGCATCAGGCGCTTGCCAGGCTGCTCTTCCACAAGTTCGCGCGCTTTTTCTATAGCGCCTTTCATGCCTTTTGCAGGCTCAGTCAGTACCAGATTGGCGCCCAGTGCTTTGAGTACTTTACGACGCTCAAGGCTCATGGAGGCGGGCATGGTCAATGTAATGGCATAGCCACGGCTGGCAGCGACGAAGGCCAGTGCAATCCCGGTGTTGCCGCTGGTAGGTTCGACAAGCTCCATACCGGGTTTGAGGGCGCCGGATTTTTCTGCTTCCCAGACCATACTGGCTCCGATGCGGCACTTGACCGACCCAGCTGGGTTGCGACTCTCCAGCTTGGCATACACCTTGGCTTTGGTCAGGCGATTGATTTTGACTAGTGGGGTGTGGCCGATGGTGAGCGAATTGTCAGCATAGAGAGGCATAGTAAAAATCCTTCTGTCTTTATAACTAAACGCGATACGTTTTTGATGAGCTATGGCTGCATGAGTATATAGCGGCTATCCAGCCAGGTTGCAAATGAGTCATTCGGCAATTAGTTATCTGAGTCACCAGAAGCCGATCAGCCTCTCGATGTCCTGGTTATGACCGTTAGTCTAAGTGGGGATTGCGGTGTTTTTCGCTATGCTGGATGGAAAGTGAATGGGAGTTGTTTATGACGCGTTTTTCAGGCAGTGATCGTTATATCGCGCCATCAGATCTGCAGCTGGCAGTTAACGCTGCTGTTCGTTTACAGCGACCGCTGTTGGTCAAAGGGGAGCCGGGTACCGGGAAAACGCAGCTGGCGGAAGAGGTTGCCCGCAGTCTGGGCTTATCGCTGATCAGCTGGCATATCAAGTCAACTACCAAGGCTCAGCAGGGCTTATATGAATACGACGCAGTATCTCGCCTGCGTGACTCTCAGCTTGGTGATGAGCGCGTTCATGACATTGCTAATTACATTGTCAAAGGTAAGTTGTGGGAGGCTTTCACTGCGGATAGTCCGGTCGTTCTCCTGATTGATGAAATTGATAAGGCTGACATCGAATTTCCCAACGATCTGCTGTTGGAGCTGGACCGCATGGAGTTCTATGTGTACGAGACTAGGCAGACGGTAAAAGCAGTCCATCGACCGATTGTTATCATCACCAGTAACAATGAAAAGGAATTACCTGACGCATTTTTGCGGCGTTGTTTCTTCCACTACATCAACTTTCCTGAGCGCGAGACCCTCAAGCAGATACTGCATGTACACCATGGAGATATAGAGGCCGAGTTGGTTGAGCGGGCGCTGGACGTGTTCTTTGATATTCGCCAGCAAAACGGTATTCGCAAAAAGCCCAGCACTTCCGAGTTGATAGACTGGCTCAAGTTATTGATGGCCGATGAAATCAGTCGGGAAGCCCTGATCGAAAAACAGGAGGCGCAGGCGATCCCGCCCCTTGCCGGGGCGCTACTGAAAAACGAGCAGGACGTACACCTGCTGGAGCGCCTGGCATTCATGCATCGCCGGCAGAAGGGTTAAGACGTGCTGGTCGATTTTTTTACCGCCGTGCGTCAGGCGGGTGTCCCCTGTACGTTGCGTGAGTGGCTGGACTTAGTTGCAGCACTGGCCGCCGACGTGACCTTTGCCAGCATGGACGATTTCTACGTGCTCGCCAGAACGGTACTGGTCAAGGATGAAGCGCACTACGATCGCTTTGATCGGGCTTTCGCAGCTTACTTCAAGGGTATTGAAAGCGTTGAGCTTGACGTTGCGCAGCTTATTCCTCGTGAGTGGTTGCTCAACCAGTGGCAGCGCTGGCTGACTGAAGAAGAACGTCAGCAGTTACAGCAGCATGACAACCTGCAGGAGCTGATGGAGAAGTTGTATCAGCGCTTGCGCGAGCAGAAGGAACGGCATGCAGGTGGCAACAAATGGATCGGTACCGGGGGGACCTCTCCCTTTGGCGCTTATGGCGATCATCCTCAGGGTATTCGTATCGGCCAGGACGGCAATCGGCGTCATAGTGCAGTAAAGGTGTGGGATCAGCGCTTGTTCCGTGATCTGGATGGAGACGCCACGCTGGGTATCCGTCAGATCCAGATGGCACTGCGACGACTGCGCCAGTTTGCCCGGGATGGCGCGGCAGATGAGCTGGATCTGGAACATACCATCCGGGCGACCGCCCGTCAGGCGGGTAAGCTGGATCTGCAGATGCGTGCTGAACGCCACAATGCGGTAAAGGTGTTGTTGTTCTTCGATATCGGCGGGTCAATGGACCCTTATGTACAGCTCTGTGAAGAGCTGTTCTCAGCCTGCCGGACAGAGTTCAAGCATCTGGAGTATTTCTATTTTCATAACTGCATCTACGAGTCAGTGTGGAAAACTAACATGCGCCGACAGCACAATCGGACGGAGCTGGAAGGCATCTGGCGCACTTACGAGGCAGACTACAAAGTCATCATTATCGGTGATGGGTCCATGGCGCCCTGGGAAGTAACGCATCCTGGAGGCAGTGTCGAACATTTCAATCAGGAAGCTGGATCGGTCTGGCTGCAGCGCCTTAAGTCTCATTTCCGCAAGGTTGTGTGGTTAAACCCCATGGCAGAGCGCTATTGGGATTATACGGAATCGCTGGTGCTGATCCGGCAGTTGATGGAAGGGCATATGTATCCGCTCAGCCTGAGCGGTGTGGAAGAAGCGATACACCATCTGAGTCGCTGAGCTGGCTGCAGCAAGAAAAAATAAAGGCAGCGTTACGCTGCCTTAAGGTTCAGTCGTTGCATCGAAGGGGATGTCAGCAACGACCTTTTTTTGCTTGTCCTGGAGGGCAATGGGCAGGTCCGGGTACCACGATTACGCCAGGAGTGTATACCTCAGCCTGCACACCGGGAGTGCTGACTCTTGCAGCACATCCACTTAACGCCAGACCCATTGAAGCCCACACCAGTACAGAGATGACCAATCGCATTACTACTCCTTACATGCCACTTGCCTCGTATATTGTTGTGGCTTCAGGTGCGTTCTAGCAAGCAATGTGTATTTTATTTCAGCGTATTGTCAGTTTTTCTTGGGGTCGAGAGGGCGGGCAGGGCTCCACTTTGGATCAACTTTGTAGCCGTTGACTTCCCCAGGGCGCGTATCTCCTTTGTAGGTATACAGTGGCTGGCCCTTGTAAGCCCATTGCAGTGTCTCATCGGCACGCCAGAGCAGGCTGAAATGCTTGAAGCCCTGATCATTGGCTTCGGCGTGGTATGGCTCCCAGTGCTCCAGACAGTCTTTGTAGCACATGGTACGTCCCGGTTGGTCATCAGCAAAAACATACAATGTCATCTGATCCCGTGTTGCCAGCACTTTGCCCAGTTTGGTTTCGCGAAATTGCAAAGTGGCCGGAGGATTGGTGCTGTCAGCTACGGCTGATCCGGCAACCATCATCAGCAGGGATAGACATGTAAGCGTCTGCAGGCGCATTGGGAACCTCTCCTTTGTACGGTAAGTCACGGCATTTCGAGTAGCGCTAAGACTTGTTACCCGAATCCATACTGCACTGTCTAAAGCAGTGTAGAACAGAATCACGTATTTACCTGTTCAGCCCATAGTTCAGATAGCGAACGGATAGGCTGGCGCTACTTCGCGTTACTCTGCAATTAATGAACAGATGTTAATATCGCCGCAATCTATGAAAAAATACTTATAAATAAGTGTATTAGCGTTGTAATTGGTTAAATGGTTGCTTTTTGTAATTTTTTGAAAATAAGGTTGTGTGAGCCAGACGGATACATGCATTAACTGGGGATAGTGCTGGTCTGAATGGGAAGGGGGCATAGCAAGGGCTGCTAGTTTGCAAAGCGGAAGGAAAGGACTGGACGGATAACGGTACGCACGGGCATTCAATGGTGTGAATGCCCTTTGCATCACTTATAAATCAACCGGCTGAGCGTGCATCTGCCTTTTGCAGTACTTCACGCTTTTCATTATTGCTCATATCCCACCAGCGACTGATTTCATCCAGTGTCCGCCAGCAGCCAATACAGACGTTCTGGGCATTGAGTTCGCACACGCTGATGCAGGGGCTTTCCACATTTTTTGCTGGTGATGACGTCGACGTCATAAAGCAACCTTTTATCAATGACTGGGGAGTGGAGGCAGCTATCTCGCGATAGCTGCTTCTTCACTTTTTGGCGATCTTGCAACGTGTGCGCGACCTCATGAGCTGACACCTGACAGATGAAAACCAGGGAGGCTGAATTGACGAAAACGAGCCTCCCTAAGTCTCTTTTTCACGCCCCATGTCTGCGCGCAATCGGTCGTGAAAACGTACTTAGTGAATCTGCTGCAGCAGAATCTGCAATGGATGAGGTAACTGCTGATCATCCATTCGCTTTACCTGACTGCGGCAGGAGTAACCCGTTGCCGTCAGTTTTCCCCGGTTAGCCGGATCATTCACCACTTTTGCCCAGCTCTGGCCATAAATGGTTTTTGATGTATCCAGATTGGCTGTTTCATGGCCATAGGTGCCAGACATGCCACAGCAGCCCGTGTTGATAACCGCCAGTTCCTGACCCAGTGCAGCAAAGACCTTCTGCCAGGCACTGACGCTGGGTGCAGCATTGGTTTTTTCGGTGCAGTGAGCCAGCAGTTTGAAGCTTCCCTGACGCAGGCAATCTGCTTTTGACTGCAAGGTGGTGGCGTGCTCTGCCAGCCACTCCTGCAGCAGCTGAACCTGAGGAGCCTGTCCTGCTGCCAGATACTTCTTGTATTCGCTGCGATAGGTCAGGGTCATTGACGGATCAATGCCCACCAGAGGAATGCCGGTGGCTGCCAGGGTATTGAGCAGTTGTGCCTGACGCTCTGCCGTGCGCGTGAACTGCTTGAGAAAGCCATGTACATGCAGCGGCTTACCATTGGCCCGGAAAGGCGCCACCATGGGCTGGAAGCCCAGTCTGCTGAGCAGGGCCAGAATATCGGTGACGACCTGAGTATCGAAATAGGACGTGAAGGCATCCTGCACGATGATCACAGCATTGCTGCGCTGGTCTGCGGTCAGTGCCTGCAGGCTTTCCTGAGTGGCGAAGGGAACGCCCATGCTGGCCATGGCGCGATCCAGACGGATATCGCTGAGCTGTGGGCTGTCGACCATGCCTGCGTATTTCTGCAGTGCTTTGCGTGTCAGGCCGTTCCCCATCAGGCTGTTATACAGCCAGGGAGTGCGTGCCAGATAAGGGATGACGAACTCCAGGGTGCCGATAAAGTAGTCCTTCAACGGGCGCAGATAGCGGCCATAGTAAAGCTCGAGGAACTGGCTGCGCAGTTCGGGCACATTGACTTTGATGGGGCATTGTCCGGCGCAGGACTTACAGGCCAGACAGCCCACCATGGCTTCATGTACCTCATGGCTGAAGTCATATTCGCCACGCCGTTTTGCCAGCGTGTTTCTGACCTTGGGAATAAAGGTCTGAACCGCAGAACTCTGCCGCTGTTCTTTGGCCAGCTGTACCGGGTCGGCGTGTTCCTTCTGCATCAGTCGCAGCCACTCGCGGATCAGGGAGGAGCGGCCTTTAGGTGAATGGATGCGCTGCCGGGTACCCTTCCAGGACGGGCACATGGCGTCGTCCGGGTCGAAGTTGAAGCAGGCACCGTTACCGTTACAGTGCATGCCTTCTTCAAACTTGAGACGGCTGGCAACGGGAATGGTGCGATCAAACTGGCCTCGGGTCGGCACTTCATCAATTTTCAGCAGGGTTGCACCGTCTTTGGCGGGGGTAGCGATCTTGCCCGGATTCAGCTGGTTGTAGGGGTCAAAGGTACCTTTGAGCTCCTGCAGGTAGGCATAAAGGTCGCCGAAGAAGGCAGGGCCGTATTCAGAACGGACACCTTTGCCGTGCTCTCCCCAGATCAGACCCTTGTATTTCTGCGTCAGTGCCACGACGCCATCAGAGATGATGCGGACCAACGGCTCCTGCTCCGGATCTTTCATGTCGATAGCCGGGCGTACGTGCAATACACCGGCATCAACGTGACCGAACATGCCGTATTGCAGACCATGGCTGTCCAGCAGTGCCCGAAACTCAAGAATGTAGTCCGCCAGATTCTCTGGAGGCACTGCGGTGTCTTCGACAAAGGGAATGGGCCGACGCTCGCCCTGTGCGTTGCCCAGCAGGCCGACGGACTTCTTGCGCATTCCCCAGATCTGTTTGACGTTGTCGTTGCCCATGGCCACGGTATAACCGAGGCGGACTCCACCAGAAGCTTCCGCATCCAGCTGGGCGGTGAGGCGGTTTACCTCTTCTGCCAGTATGGCCTCATCGTCACCGGTGAACTCCACCAGATTGATACCCTGAATTGGTGTCTCGCTGGTCTGGGGGAACCACTGGGCCACGCTATGCCAGATGATGTCCTGCATCGCCAGATTGAGTACTTTGGAATCCACCGTCTCAATGGACGTCGGGTTGCCACGCATCAGGCCCTGAGCGTCCCGCAGCGCTGCGTTGAAGCTGCCATATTGCACATTGACCAGCGCAGAATACTTGGGGATGGGCAGCACATTGAGCTTGGCTTCAGTAATGAAGGCCAGGGTGCCTTCAGAGCCACACAGCAGGGCATTGAGATCAAAGCGCTGCTGTTCATCGCGGATATGCGCAAGGTCATAGCCGGTCAGGCAGCGGTTCAGTTTCGGGAAGGTCGCACTGATTTCTTCCTGACGGGTACGTTGAATGCTGTCTGCCAGACGGTGAATCTCACCGACGCGATCCTGTCTCTGCAGAATGGGCTCCAGCTGCTCCTGCGCCAGCGGGCTGGAGTGCCACAGCGTGCCGTCAAGCAGCACGCTGTGCAGCTCCAGTACGTGGTCACGGGTCTTACCGTAACGCACGGATCCCTGGCCACTGGCGTCAGTATTGATCATGCCGCCAATGGTGGCGCGGTTGCTGGTAGACAGTTCAGGGGCGAAGAACAGGCCGTAAGGCTTGAGTGCGGCATTGAGCTGATCCTTGACCACGCCCGCCTGCACCCGCACCCAGCGTTCTGCTGCATTGATCTCAATGATCTGGTTCATGTGCTTTGACACATCCACCAGCAGGCCGTCATTCAGGGACTGGCCATTGGTGCCGGTGCCACCGCCACGGGGTGACACCTTTACCTTGTGAAAGCGAGGCTGGTTGAGTAACTGGGCAATGCGTTGCAGGTCAGCGGTCGAGGCGGGGTAAAGCACGCCCTGTGGCATCACCTGATAGATGGAGTTATCCGTTGCCAGCACCGTGCGGTTGGCATAATCCGGGTTGACGTCGCCTTCAAAACCCTGAGCTTTCAGGGCATCCAGGAAGGCCAGATAGTCGCTTTGCAGCGGCGATACTTCGGCAAGACGGGGAATCATAGGGTGCTCACTTTCTCATCAGGGCCGACAGGCTGGCCTTGCTCAATCGGCTCAAAGCCGTAGAGCAATGCCGGGTTGTCGACTAAAACACGGTGTTGAAGGGCTGGGTTATCGGTCCACAGTCCCAGTAGATCAAGCAAATCGCCATCATTGGGCATGGCGCCGGGCAGGCAGGTATGAGGCCAGTCGCTGGCCCACAGTAAACGTTCAGGATTGGTCGCCAGCAGAGTTTCGGCCAGCGGGCGCACATCGATATAGGGCCAGCGATCAGCACTGATGCGCTCGGCTCCAGACAGTTTGACCCACAGCTGACCACGCTCCAGAAGGCGCAGCATGCTGACAAAGCCGGGATGCTGAGGGCCGAATTCCGGTGGCAGATGGCCCATATGATCAATGACTACCGGCACAGGCAGCCTGCCAAGGCTGGCTTCGATATCAGAGAACTCCGATACATCCAGCAGAATCTGCAGGTGCCAGCCCAGTGGGGCAACTTTGGCCGCCAGAGTGCGCACGTCCGACACGGCGACGCCGCTCTTGAACAGCAGGTTGATGCGCACACCACGTACGCCGAGTGCATGCATGCGCAGCAGCTCATTCATCGGTGTGTCAGGGTCAATCACGACCACGCCGCGGAAACGGTCACCGCCCTGTCGCAGGGTTTCCAGCGTGACGTGATTGTCTGTGCCATAGACGCTGGGTTGTACGACGACGGCGCGGGACAGGCCCAGTTTATCCATCACCCGCATATAGTCCTGCAGTGAAGAGGGCGGCGGTGTGTAGGAGCGATGAGGTGTAAAGGGGCGTTGCAACTCAGGCCAGAAGACATGCATGTGGCAGTCACAGGCGCCCAGTGGAATCGGTAATCGGGGGCGGCGAGGCCCGGCATCCGGGGCCGCGCAAAGCGGTGCGAAAGGTTCTGCCAGATTGCTCATGCGGGTCCGCTCCCACCCCTGCAGGCCGCGAATCCCGCAGCCTTCTGCACTGTCAAGCAGATAGCGCCAGTACTCACGGCGGGCCAGGTCCGGGTCACCAAGGCGAATGGCGGCAATAATCTGCTGCCAGTGGCGGATCAGGTCGGCACGGTGCTGACTCCACCAGACGGTCAGAAAGCCGTCGGCCAGTCGGTCGGCCCCATTAAGGTAGGCCAGGAAACCGCTGAGATATTCATTGCCGGAGGCCTCGGCAACACACTCCTGCATCTGCTGCTCAATCTGCAGTGGCTGCGGGTTGTCGGTAAGTCTCAGTAACAGCTGCTCAAGTCTTGTCAGTTGTTCACTCTGGCGGCGTCGTGCGGCCATGCTGGCGGCGGCCACTTCTACTTCTAGACGCAGTTCGAACAACTTGCGCAATGCCAGACGATCTCCCTCACTGGTAACGATGCGAAAGCTCTGGTGAGCAGAGGCTGAAAGTACAAACACGCCTGCGCCCTGACGGCTTTCTACCAGTCCGGATGATTTCAGTCTCGCCAGAGCCTCGCGCACTACATTGCGGCTGATGCCGTACCGTGCGCATAGCTGTGCCTCACTGGGCAGTTTGGTTCCCGCAGGATAGTCGCCAGCACGAATCTGGGCTTCCAGTGCTCCGGCCAGTTCATTGGAGAGAATGGTAGGTTTACGTAGCGTCAACAGGCACCTCAACAAGTTGTCAGCTTGTAGGACAAGTTGGGGATTTTACTAATTTCTGAGCGGAGGTGAAAGACACTGGGAATAACTTGAACAGGGGGTATTCAAGCTGGAAACCGGGAGCAGAAGTCTGCTGCGTTGAGCCTGGTTTCAAAAACCAGGCAACACAGAGCCAAAAGGTACGGGCAGATCAGGTTCTGGCGTACTTGATGAACATCACTTTCATCAGCACCAGCCCGCTGAAGACAATGACAGAAGCGATCCCTAACACGGGCCCCAGAATGGGTTCAGGGACAAGGCCAGCAAAAAGACAGAACAGACCGATCAGGAGCACCAGCGTGCCCAGCTGATGAATATAGAACTGCAGGTTGGCCATGCGAGCAGGAACATTCTGCAACCAGAGTTTGTGACAGACGCCGTAGATAAACGACACGACAAAGCCAAGCAGCATGATATGGGCATGTGTCACCAGCTGGCTGTGGTTTTTAGACGCAGCCATATAGATACCCAGAGCCAAACCGACTAACGCATAGCCCAAGCCTGCCATAACAAACTTTCTGTCCATTCTTAGTCTCCTGAAGTTCAGAATTACACCAGATATCAAATCGCCGTTATTCAAAGAGCAAAAGGCACCTGTAGGGATCATGCCGGTGCTCATTGTCGGCGCAGGCACAGGTTGCCGTTTAACAGGCTGTTGAAAAACGTTATCGAGGCAGCCGAGACAAGGAAATACCCCGAGGGCACAAGAAACAGGCGAAAAAGCGGAGTTTAGTGAACTAAATGAGCATTTGACTCGCTTTGCTCGCCCCTTCGGGGCCGTGCTCAAGCACGTTCAGCCTTCGGCTGTGAGCCTGTTTTTGACGCGGTATTCGGCAACGCAGATAGATTTTCAACGACCTGTTAAGGTGTAGCTCAATAA
>NZ_LAPT01000108.1 GCF_003194385.1 Pokkaliibacter plantistimulans | reverse complement strand
AACGTGGTGGGTTTACACAGCTAAGTGACGCCTCACCAGCACTCAGGGTGGTGCTTTGTACACCCCGATTGACCAACGCTGAAAACGCGTTTTCCACTTCTTCCGTTGCATGCAGTACCGCTTCACGATAGGCCGCCAACGCCTCGGCATCCCTGCCCCTGGCCAGATCAATCTGCGCATTAATGCGGCCGAAATCAAACAGACGCCAGCGCAATCCCAGCACACCTGACGACTGACTCGCTCCGCCAGAGAGCAGATTGCCACTGGCAATGGCCGTGGCACTGCCCAGCATTCCACTCAGGGAAAAATGGGGGTAATAACCAGCCATCGCTTCGCCAATACGGGCATTGGTTGCTGCCAGCCGACGCTCCGCCACTATCAGGTCAGGGCGTCGCTGCAGCAGTTCAGCCGGAGAACCCAGACCTGTCAGTGATGGCGTGGCAGGAATCGGTGCCGGTACAGCCAGTTCAGACCGATGGGATCCCGGAGGCGCCCCCACTATGACGTCCATGGCATTCATCGCCACATCAAGGTTGGTCTGCAGCACAGGAATACTCGCCTGAACCTGAGCCAGCGCCCCCTCTGTCTGCCGTAGCTGATACTCTGCAGCAAGCCCTTTGGCATACAGCAGCTCCACTTTCGCCAACAGATCCTGCTGAGTGGTTACCTGCTTTCGGGCAATGTCGAGCCGGGCCTGCAGACCCCGGACGGTGATATAGATGTCTGCCGTCTGGGCGGCGACGGCTAGCCTCGCCGCCACAGCTCCGGCGCGGGAGGCCTGATAGTCAGCCAACGCCGCCTGCCGTCCACGGTGCAGCCCACCGAACACATCCACTTCCCAGCTGGCGGTCAGATCAGTCTGATAGGCATTTCCCCATCGGTCGTATCCTGGCGTAGCATTAAGCACCTGCCCAAGCGGGGTCTCTGCTGACTGGTAAGCACGAGCTGCGGAACCACTGGCATCCGCCGCAGGTAGCAGGGCTGCATTTGCCGCCCCAAGCCCGGCACGGGCCTGAGCGACACGCGCCTGCGCCTGCGCCAGATCCAGATTCTGCTCAAGTGCAAGGGAGACAAAGTGCGTCAACATGGGGTCGTCAAATGCCTCCCACCAGCTGACCAGCTCAGCGGCAGACAGGCTGCCATCTTGCCGGAGCGCTTCCTCTGCGGCGTAATGAGTCAGAACTGGCGCCTCCGGGCGATGATACTCCGGGCCAACCGAGCAGCCAGCGAGCACGCCGGTGTATAGCAAAAACATAATAGAGCGACGAGGGAGCATGATGATCCTTGGACTCAGGCTAGGCAGTGACCATAATATGAAATGGTCACTCGTTGTCAATCCATAAAGCTGAAGGTAAGCTGACCCAATGACTAATTCACCTACCCCCATAACTCCCCAGCGAGGCCCCACGGACCACGATGTCCGGGATCAGATCGTTCAGGCAGCGACCGAGTACTTTGGCCGCTATGGCTATGAAAAAACCACCGTTTCTGATCTGGCGAAAGCCATCGGTTTCTCCAAGGCCTACATCTACAAATTTTTCGACTCCAAGCAGGCTATTGGTGAGGTGATCTGCGGCAATCGCCTGCAGATGATCATGACCACGGTCGATGACGCCATACACAGTGTACCCTCTGCACCGGAGAAGTTACGCCGTATGTTCCGTGCCCTGGTGGATGCTGGCAGCTACCTGTTCTTTCATGACCGCAAGCTCTACGATATCGCGGCCACCTCAGCAAGCGAGGCCTGGCCATCGCTGCAAGCCTACGAGAACTACCTTAAAACGCTGGTATTACAGATCATCCGCGAGGGCCGTGAAGCCGGTGATTTTGAACGTAAGACCCCGCTTGATGAGGCAGTCAACGCCATTTATCTGGTCATGCGCCCCTACGTCAACCCACTGCTGCTGCAGCACAACCTCGACCATGCCACAGAGGCCACCGGCCACTTGTCCAGTCTCATTCTGCGCAGCCTGGCACCGTAATGATCTTGCGTCATAACGATTCCACATAGTGACCATTGACTAAATTGGTCACATGAAAAAGAATGGGGACACTATTTCTTCGTGAAGAAGGGTTCCCATGCTTCAACGCCATCTTGCCTCCTGTCTTTTCTGCCTGTTGCCGCTTACCCCAGTGGCATTCGGTGATGACTCCGGTGCCGACCCCCGTACTGAGCCGCCACTCGTCCGCGTCGTTCCTGTGCAAAGCTCTGCCACAACCTCACGTTCATTCACCGGTGTCGTTGCAGCCCGGGTGCAGAGTGATCTCGGCTTTCGTGTCTCCGGTAAGGTACTGGAACGCCTCGTTGATACCGGCCAGTCAGTAAAACGCGGCCAGCCTCTGATGCGCATGGACCCTGTCGATCTGGGGCTGCAGGCGAAAGCACAGAAAGAAGCCGTCGCGGCAGCACAGGTGCACGCCAGACAAACCGCTGACGATGAAGCCCGCTACCGCGATCTGGTCGCTGCCGGAGCGGTGTCTGCTTCGGCTTATGGCCAGATCAAAGCGGCTGCCGATGCAGCTCGGGCCCAGCTAAAAGCGGCAGAAGCTCAGGCCGGCGTTGCCGGGAATGCCACCAGCTATGCTGTACTGGTGGCCGATGCGGATGGGGTCGTGGTTGCGACACACGCAGAGCCCGGTCAGGTCGTCACAGCCGGACAGCCGGTGGTCCGTCTGGCACGGGCCGGACAACGCGAAGCCGTAGTGTACCTGCCCGAGACCCTGAGACCTGCGGTCGGATCATCCGCTCAGGCAACACTGTACAGTGATCCGCACAACACCCTGCCCGCCCAGCTGCGTCTGCTATCTGATGCGGCAGACCCGGCCACGCGCACCTACGAAGCCCGATATATCCTTGAAGGCGCGCAGGCACAGGCGCCATTAGGCGCAACCGTTACGGTCGCCATTCCTACCCGTAGTACCGCTGCAGCCGCCTTCGAGGTGCCAATTGGGGCACTGTTTGACGCAGGCTCCGGGCCGGGAGTCTGGGCTGTCGCTGGCGACCCGGCCAGAACGGAGTGGCATCCTGTCAGGATACTCAGCCTGTCCGACGAGGCGGCGCAGGTAGAAGGCCATCTGACCCTCGGTACACAGGTAGTCGCTCTTGGTGCCCATCTTCTCAAGGAGGGCGAGCAGGTCAGAACGCTTAGCGAAGGAAGCGACTCTGTCGCCGGAGGTCGCCCATGAACAGCGGGCGCTTCAACCTCTCCGCCCTGGCAGTGCGTGAGCGGGCGGTCACCCTGTTCCTGATACTGCTTATTTCCGGGGCCGGTGTGCTGTCGTTTTTAAAGTTAGGCCGTGCCGAAGATCCGGCCTTCACGATCAAAGTCATGACCATCGTGACAGTCTGGCCGGGCGCGACCGCGCAGGAGATGCAGGATCAGGTCGCGGAGAAGATTGAAAAACGCCTGCAGGAGCTGCGCTGGTATGACCGCGCAGAAACCTACACCCGTCCGGGGCTGGCGTTCACCACCTTGACGCTGCTGGATAGCACACCGCCATCAGAGGTACAGGAGCAGTTCTATCAGGCACGCAAAAAGGTGGGGGATGAAATACCCGACCTGCCACCGGGAGTAGTGGGCCCTTTCATCAACGATGAATACTCCGATGTGACGTTCGCCCTGTTCGCTCTGAAAGCACCGGGCGAAGCCCAGCGTCATCTGGTGCGTGATGCCGAGGGCCTGCGTCAGCAGCTGCTGCATGTGGCGGGCGTGAAGAAGGTCAACATCATCGGTGAACAGCCTGAACGTATCTATGTCGAGTTTTCCCACGAGCGCTTGGCCACACTCGGCGTCAGCCCGCAGGCCATCTTTTCGGCACTGGCCAGCCAGAACGCCCTGACCCCGGCTGGCTCCATCGAAACTCGCGGCCCGCAGGTGTTTGTCCGCCTGGACGGCCAGTTTGATGATCTGCAGAAGATCAGAGACACACCTGTGGTGGTACAAGGCCAAACACTGAAGTTAGCAGACATTGCCAGCGTCACCCGCGGCTATGAAGACCCGGCCACCTTCCTCGTCCGCAGCGGGGGTGAACCCGCGCTACTGCTGGGTATCGTCATGCGTGACGGCTGGAACGGGTTGGATCTGGGCAAAGCGCTGGATAGCGAAATCAGTACAATCAACACCGCACTGCCAGTCGGTATGAGCCTGACCAAGGTGACGGATCAGGCGGTGAATATCAGCGCCTCGGTTGATGAGTTCATGATCAAGTTCTTCGTCGCACTGCTGGTAGTCATGCTGGTCTGCTTTATCAGTATGGGATGGCGGGTGGGCGTGGTGGTAGCCGCTGCCGTGCCACTCACACTGGCCGCCGTGTTTGTAGTCATGCTTGCCACCGGCAAGAACTTTGACCGGATTACCCTCGGCTCGCTGATCCTTGCACTTGGCCTGCTGGTGGACGATGCCATCATCGCCATCGAAATGATGGTGGTAAAAATGGAAGAAGGCTTCAGCCGCGTTGCCGCCTCGGCTTATGCCTGGAGCCATACTGCCGCCCCCATGCTATCGGGGACGCTGGTCACCGCAGTCGGCTTTATGCCCAATGGTTTCGCCCGCTCCACCGCCGGTGAGTACACCAGCAATATGTTCTGGATTGTCGGTATCGCCCTCATTGCCTCCTGGGTGGTAGCCGTCGTCTTCACCCCCTATCTCGGGGTGAAGCTGTTGCCTGACTTCAAGACCATCGAAGGCGGCCATACGGCGATTTACAATACCCGCCGCTATAACCAGTTCCGTCGAGTACTAACACAGGTGATTACGCGGAAGTGGCTGGTGGCGGGCACCGTGGTGTGCCTGTTCACCCTGGCTGTCGTTGGGATGTCAGTGGTCAAAAAGCAGTTTTTCCCCATCTCTGACCGCCCCGAGGTAATGGTCGAAGTGCAGATGCCCTACGGCACCTCAATTCTCCAGACCAGCGATGCCGCCGCCAAAGTAGAGGCCTGGCTGAGGAGGCAGCAGGAGGCGCGGATTGTAACCGCCTACATCGGTCAGGGTGCGCCACGGTTTTTCTTCGCCATGGGGCCCGAGCTGCCTGATCCATCGTTCGCCAAAATCGTAGTGCGCACCGACAGTCAGGAAGAGCGCGAAACGCTGAAGCTCCGCCTGCGTCAGGCCATCGCTGACGGCCTGGCTCCCGAAGCCCGACTGCGTGTCACCCAGCTGGTGTTCGGCCCCTATTCGCCCTTCCCGGTGGCCTACCGAGTGTCCGGCCCTGATCCGCAGGTGCTGCGTCAGATTGCGGATAAAGTTGAGCAGGTCATGAACGCCAGCCCGCAGATGCGCACCGTCAACACCGACTGGGGTGTACGTGTGCCAACACTGCATTTCACCCTGCAACAGGACCGCCTGCAGGCACTTGGCCTGAGTTCCGCTGCGGTGGCGCAGCAACTGCAGTTTTTGCTCAATGGCATCCCCATCACCACTGTGCGGGAAGACATCCGTACCGTGCAGGTGCTGGCAAGGTCGGCGGGCGGCTCCCGGCTTGATCCGGCCAGCATCGGTGACTTCACCGTGACCGGTTCCGAGGGGCAACGCATCCCACTGTCGCAGATAGGCCGTATCGAGGTGCGTATGGAGGAGCCCGTGATACGACGGCGTGACCGTGTGCCAACCATTACGGTGCGCGGTGATATTGCCGAAGGCTTGCAGCCGCCCGATGTCTCGACACACATTACGGCCCTGCTTGCCCCCATCGTGGACACGCTGCCCCGCGGTTACCGAATCACCGAAGCGGGCTCCATCGAAGAGTCAGGCAAGGCACAGACGGCCATGCTGCCGCTGTTCCCCATCATGATTGCCATCACGCTGCTGATTATTGTGCTGCAGGTACGTTCCCTGGCGGGGATGGTCATGGTCTTTCTGACCAGCCCGCTCGGCCTGATTGGCGTAGTACCGACTCTCCTGCTGTTCCAGCAGCCCTTTGGTATCAATGCGCTGGTGGGCCTGATTGCACTGTCGGGCATTCTGATGCGCAACACGCTGATCCTCATCGGACAGATTCGTGAAAACGAACAGGCCGGGCTCGACTCCTTTCAGGCCGTCGTAGAAGCCACTGTGCAACGTGCCAGACCGGTCATCCTGACGGCGCTGGCAGCCATTCTGGCCTTCATTCCGCTGACCCATTCGGTGTTCTGGGGAACGCTGGCTTACACCCTGATTGGAGGCACGCTGGCCGGGACAGTGCTGACGCTGGTTTTCCTCCCTGCCATGTACGCCATCTGGTTCAGGATCAGGCCTGCCGCTCGGCAGCACTGATCATCGCAATCTACCTTCATCACTCAAAGGAACAGCCATGTCTTCCTCTACAGTTGTTGTCGTCACCGGTGTGTCATCCGGGATTGGCCGCGCCACTGCGCAGAAATTTGCCGAAAAGGGCTGCCGGGTGTTTGGCACCGTGCGCAGCATTGCACGCACTCATGATCTACCGGGAGTCACCCTTATCGAGATGGATGTCCGTGATCAGACCTCTGTCGAACGCGGCATCCAGAGCATCATCGATCAGGCCAGGCGTATTGATGTACTGGTCAACAGTGCCGGGGTAACCCTGCTAGGCGCCACGGAAGAGACCTCGGTTGCAGAGGCTCAGGCGCTGTTTGACACCAATCTGTTCGGCGTCCTGCGGGTGATCAGGGCTGTACTGCCACAGATGCGAGAGCAGCGCGCCGGGCGCATCGTCAATGTCAGCTCTGTACTGGGCTTCCTGCCAGCGCCGTACATGGCACTCTACTCGGCCTCCAAGCATGCAGTTGAAGGGCTGTCCGAGACCCTCGATCACGAAGTGCGCCAGTTCGGTATTCGCGTTGCGCTGGTTGAGCCTTCCTTCACCAAGACCAGTCTGGACCTCAATGCACCGGTGACAGCCGCCACCATCAGGGACTACCAACAGGAGCGCAGCGTGGTCGCGACGGCCATTCAGGAGAATGTGCAAAAAGCTCCGAAACCCGAGGGTGTCGCCACCACCATCGTCGATGCCAGCCTGGGTGCCTGGAAGATGCGCCATACCCCCAAAGGCGAAGCCTCTCTGCTAGCCAAGTTGCGCCGCTTTATGCCTGCCGGTCCCGTCAGCAAGGGACTGCGAAAAACCTTTGGCCTGGCCTGATCATGCCAACCTCAACCAGACCTCAGATATGAGTAACCGTTAACGGGAACGCTTTATGACTCATGCACATCATGCCTCGACAACCGCGGCGCCCCCCGCTACGACCTCACCCTGGCCGGTGTTCTGGGTGGCCAGCGTGGCGGTATTTCTGGTGGCGATGGACGGCACCATGCTGTTTGCCGCCTTCAGCGCCCTGCATGCCGGGTTTCCACAGGCGACAGCGGCTGATTTGTCGTGGGTTATTAACGCCTATACCGTCGTCTATGCCGCGATGCTGATCCCTGCCGGAGGACTGGCAGATCGACATGGACGCAAGAGCGTCTTTATCGTGGGCGTAGTGCTTTTCCTGCTGGCTTCCGTGGCCTGCGGGCTGGCAGGTACAGTGCAATGGCTGGTAGCAGCAAGGGTAGTGCAGGCCACGGGCGCGGCGCTGCTGACACCGGCATCGCTATCACTGGTGCTGGGCGTCTTTCCGGCGGACAAGCGCGCCATCGCTGTCAGTCTGTGGGGCGCGGTAGGCGGTCTGGCCGCCGCAGTCGGCCCCAGCCTGGGTTCATTCGCCATTGCTGCGCTAGGCTGGCAGTGGGCATTCTACCTGAACGTCCCTTTGGGCCTGTTCTCTGTCTGGCGTGGCATCAGGCTGTTGCAGGAGTCGAGACAGTTCAGTGCCCAGCGCCCGCTGGATGTTGTGGGCATATGCCTGCTGGTTATCGGTGTTGGCGCACTGGCGCTGGCGGTCGTGCAGGCCGACTCCCCTGACTGGTCCCGTCAGGCACTACTTGCCTCTTCCGCTGTCGGCTTGCTGGGACTGACTGGTTTTATCGCGTGGGCGCGATTCGCTGCAGCACCACTGGTAGACCTGAACCTGTTCCGTAACCCTACCTATCGCTATGTGAATCTGGCCACCTTCAGCTTTGGCATTGCCTTCGCGATGATGTTCTTCGCGTTCTTTTTCTACATGAATGCGCTCTGGAAATACCCCTTACCGCTGGCGGGTCTTGCCATGGCACCGGGCCCGCTGATGGTCATTCCGGCAGCGGCTATCTCCGGCCGGATAGCCAGCCGTCGTGGCCATCGACCGCTGCTAGTGACAGGCTGCCTGATCTATGCCTGCAGTGCCCTCTGGTTCTATCTGGTTCCAGGCGTAGAGCCTGCCTACCTGACGCAATGGTTGCCGGGCATGCTGCTCAGCGGTATTGGCGTTGGCATGGTCATGCCTTCGCTGTCGGGCGCAGCGGTCAGCCACTTACCTACAGAGCATTACGCCGTCGGGGGTGCGGTCAACCAGGCTATCCGCCAGATCGGCTCCGTCATTGGCGTCGCGCTGACCGTTCTGATACTGGGCAGTGCCAGCCTGCAGCGCGCCAGCTTTGACGCCATTTATCTTTGCCATATGGGTCTGGCGCTGCTCACTGCGGTGATGTGCCTGCCGGTCAGCACTTCGCCAACGGCTATTCGCAGCCTCCGTACAGCGCCGCCGGATTTCGCCAGACAGCCTGAGACCTGACAGACGCTCCTTACGTATTGCATTCACTGCCCCCGACCTACTGATTACGGAGAGTTACCATGCGCACCCCGCCCTGCTCTGATTGGCTGACGCAGCATGAAGCCGCTTGTTTACGCGTGATTGCCGGCGGGGGGCAACCTGGCATCACCCCGTTTGAGCAGCTGGAAGGAAAGACAGGAAGAGAAATTCTGGAAGATATTATGATGGGTGCACTGCCCTATCCGCCCATGAATGACATCATGAACATGACACTGCTGGAGGTAGGCGATGGCTATGCCCTGTTTCAGGGCATTCCGCTACCACAGCATTACAACCCGGCGGGCACAGTTCACGGTGGCTGGTTTGCTACACTCGTCGATTCTGCTCTGGGCTGCGCTGTACAAAGCACACTGCCCCCCGCGCGGACCTATGCCACAGTCGAGCTGAGTACCCATATTGTCCGCCCGGCTTCTCACAGGACAGGCCCGCTACGAGCCTCCGCCCGCGTCATTCATGATGGCCGCCTGCTGATTACTGCTGAGACTCGTGTTGAAGATGAAAGTGGCAGTCTGTATGCCCACGCAACGGCGATCTGCATGCCGCTGGACCGGCCCCTGTCCGTCAGCAAGGAACCGCATGGCACAGAGTGAAAACACAGCAGAGATTACAGGCGGCACTCCTGATAGGCCGCCTTGCTTTTGCCACCGGGCAGGATCACCAGCATGGTCTCCACATCGCGCCCGGCATCGTGACTCAGGCTGATCTCCAGCCCGCTGGAAAACCCCAGCAACAGGCCGTGATCAACACTTGCGTAGCGCTGCAGATAGCCCGCTTCCATATAGGCAGGCAGGTACTGCCGATGCGGAAAGTGCACGCCCTTTTCGCCCTGTAAGGTGCGCTCCTGCGGCATGACAGTTTCAACCAGCCGCCAGCGGTCATCGCCATCATCAAAGAACACCTTGTAGCTGCAACCGTCATCGAAGCTCAGAAACAGACAGCTGCAGTTGTTCTGGCGTCTGCCATCCAGCCAGTATTCCCTGGCGAGAATGGACGTACAGCTTCTCATCGCCCTTCCCTCACTAAGTTCATATAGGTTTACCTGTCGCTTGGGTCATCAAACTGCAATAGCAGAACGGCGACACCCTGGCGTCCAGTGGCGTCACCAGAGTGATCAGGGTTTGAGCAGCAAAGGTCGCGCCAACTCAATGGCTTAGCACGATAGTCAGCACCGCCAGCCCTGGCGGCAGAAACGACAACGCCAGCCTGATCTGCATCAGGCTGGCGTTGGGCGGCGCGCGGGTGGGGTTACAGCGAGGCCATATCGATCACAAAGCGATACTTCACATCGCCTTTGATCATGCGTTCATAGGCTTCGTTGATCTGATCCATGCGGATCATCTCCACGTCACAGGTAATGCCGTGTTCAGCGGAGAAATCCAGCACTTCCTGAGTTTCCTTCATACCACCGATCATCGAGCCGACCAGTTTGCGGCGTTTGCCGATCAGGTGGAAGCTGTGAATGGCGGGCTCGTCCAGCGGCTCCACCTGACCGACGATGATGTGGGTACCATCCACTTTCAGGCAGGCCAGATAGGGGTTGTAGTCGTGCTTGGTGGGCACGGTATCGAGCATGAAGTCGAAGCGCTCGTACGCGGTTTCCATCTGTGCCGGATCGGTGGAAACGATCACGTGATCCGCGCCCTGCTTTTTGGCCTCGGCCACCTTGCTGGCGGACCGGGTGAAGATGGTCACCTCAGCCCCCAGTGCCCTGGCGTATTTGACGCCCATATGGCCCAGACCACCCATACCGATGATGCCGACCTTGTCACCGGCCTTGACGCCATAGTGCTTCAGCGGTGAGTAGGTGGTGATACCGGCACAGAGAATCGGTGCTGCTGATTTGATATCCAGCGCATCGGGGATTTTCACCACGAAGTGCTCAGTCACCACGATGGTTTTGGAGTAACCGCCGTAGGTGGGCAGGTTGTCGCTGTGGACATGGAAACCGTTGTAGGTCGGCGCCATGCCATTGGCGCAATACTGCTCCAGATCCGCCTTGCAGGAAGCGCAGTGACGGCAGGATTCCACCATGCAGCCCACGCCGACCATATCGCCGACCTGGTACTTCTGCACATCACTGCCGACCGCGCTGACACGGCCAATGATTTCGTGGCCGGGCACCATGGGGAAAACCGAGTTGCCCCATTCGTTGCGTGCCTGGTGGATATCGGAATGGCAGACACCGCTGTAGAGAATGTCAATGGTGACATCGTCAGGCCGCGCATCCCGACGCTCGAAGGTAAAAGGCTTCAGAGGGCTTGTGGCCGATTCGGCTGCGTATCCCAGCACATTCAACATAATCAGTACCTTACAGTCTGGTTCAGGGGAGAGCGAAGCGACCTGAACAGTATGGAGTGCTCAGTCACCTCAGTCAGAGCATGCTCACGAGCTCGTCACCCTCTCAGGTCTGGTTCGCGAGATCGTGTTCAGTTTCTTAGGAGTGCCTGATGCGGATCAGGCGAGGACGCTACTATGCCGCCACGGCCCCCGGCAGCGCATGTCAGATCCTCGGGGATACTTGCCTATTTCTCCTGACCTGTCTGGGGTGGCGCTGCTTTTTGCCCCAATAGTAGTCAGAATCTCCGCCTACCCTGCACAACCAGACGAGGCCATCGATGACGACTGCACGCCAGCCCCTGGACAATTGCTCCTTCAACGCGCCAACCGATGACACTGCCGCCGCGATGGCAACTCTGACCGCAGAGAGTGCCGCAGAGATCGCCCATATCCCCGCCTGCCGGGAAGATCTGGTGCAACTGCTGCAACCGCTGATCCGGCAGGAAGGCTTTCAGTCCACCGCCGTCGACGGTGTGCATGTGGTCAGTTCGATCTACGGTTGCCAGCGCAATCCGATGATCTACGATCCGGGTATTTTCATCGTCGCGCAGGGGCGCAAGATCGGTTACCTCGGCGAAAACCGCTATCACTATGACCCCGGTAACTATCTGGTGCAGACCCTGCCTCTGCCGTTCGAGTGTGAAACCTTTGCCTCGCCGCAGATGCCGATGATGGGGCTGGCGGTGCTGATTGACCCGGTGATGCTGTCGGAGCTGGTGGCGCAGATGGGCTACAGCCATCACCCCGAGCAGGCGGATGTGGAGCCGATGGCCTCGGTGCCGATGAATGCCTCCATGCATCAGGCGGTGCTGCGCCTGTTACAGACCCTCAATGATCCGCTGGAAGCCAGAGTGCTGGGCAGTGCCCGGGTGCGTGAAGTGCTGTATGAAGTGTTGCGCGGCCCCTGCAGCGGGGCGTTGCTGCAGCTGTTACGCCAGCAGGGCAACTTCTCCCGCATCGTGCATGTGCTCAGCTATCTGCACCGGCACTACAACCAGCCGCTGGAAATCGAGCAGCTGGCGCGGGAGGCCAATATGAGCCTGTCGACCTTCCACCTGCATTTCAAAAACGTCACCTGCAGTTCACCGCTGCAGTACCTGAAGCGCATCCGTCTGCTCAAAGCCCGCCAGCTGATCATGCAGGGTGAGAACAACGTCAGTACCGCAGCCATGGCAGTGGGCTATGAAAGCCCGTCACAGTTCAGCCGGGAATACAAACGCTATTTTGGCGCGGCGCCCCGCAGTGAGCGGGTCGGCGCCTGAACGCAGGAACAGCCCATGGCCTGCGAGCAGCAGCCCGTCAGTCGGTGTTCAGGCTGCACCGCGTGAACCTGTTACGCCAGCCTCCCCCGCTTCGGCGGCTACCGGCGGCGGCATCTGCATCTGCCGTGACTCGCCCATCAGAAAGGCGCGGTTATCGTCCATGCTCTGCTTGAGGTAATCCCACAGCACAGTGATCCGTGCCAGCCGCCGCCGGTCTGCCGGGGCAGTCAGCCAGAAGCTGCGCACCAGATCGATGTCGTTCTCCAGCAGCGACACCAGACTGTCGTTTCTGGCCGCCAGAAAGCACGGCAAGATGGCCACGCCGAGCCCCTCACAGGCGGCAGTGTACTGGGAGATCACACTGGTACTGCGAAAGCTCGGCAGGCTGTCCGGAATGATCGAGCGCATGTAATTCAGCTCATCGGTAAACAGCAGGTCCTCGACATAGCTGATCAAAGTATGGCGGGCCAGATCACGGCGCTTGCGAATCGGCGGGTGCTGCTGCAGGTAGTCGCGGCTGGCATACAGCCTGAGCCGGTAGTCGCACAGTTTGGCCACCACCAGACTGGCGTGCTCCGGGCGTTCCACGGAAATCGCCAGATCGGCTTCATTACGGTTGAGATTGACGATCCGCGGCAGGGGCATCAGATCGACATTGATGGCGGGATAACGCAGGCAGAAATGAGCCAGTTGCGGAGCGATGACAAAGTGGCCGAAGCCCTCGGTCGTGCCCAGGCGTACGTTACCGTACAGCTGGCGATTTTGCCCGGCGGCCTCTTCCAGCGCCTGATTGACGAACTGCTCCATCTGCTCGGCACGCTCCAGCAGCTGGGCCCCTGCCACGGACAGGGTGTAGCCCTGGGCATCACGCTCAAACAGCTGGGTCGACAGCCGCTCTTCGAAGCGGCGGATACGCCGTGACACAGTGGAATGATCAAGACCAAGACGACGGGCGGCATCCACCAGACGACGACAGCGGGCCGTTTCCAGAAATATGCGCATATCATCCCAATCCGACATTTCACCTCCTCAGAACCCGCTCACACCCCCTCCGCATCCGTCTTCATCACCGCTGCTCCGGCACGGGGTGAAAGCGTTGAACGGTCTGGGTTGGCGCGACACGTGTGCAAATTTGCATATTCGGTTTGAATTTTTGCAGGTTGCCCGTTCAGCAAAGCACTGTCTACTATCCAAAGGGCTACCAACAAAGAAACAGCGGTCAGATAACAATAAAAGCGCACCGTACCGGGGAGCTTGCCCACCGACGCAGGAACTCCCGAACACACAACACAGAGCCCGCAGATGGCCCGTTGTGCACTCTCAAAAAACCGACGCTACGCCAATAAACGACACGACAACCAGAAGTTTGATATCGAAGAACAACGCATCCGGCTCACAAGGCAGGACGCGCACTGTTACCAGAGGCAAGGCAGATTATTGGGACTATTCCGTCACCCGGTCAGAACGGCACGGCCATCGTGTTGCGCTGAGGGGGCAGAACGTATTCACGATCTCACAAGCCAGGGGCAAACAAGGCGAAAGCGCTGAGGAAGCACCCTTTAGTGGCACTAAATGAGTAGTGGCACTAAATGAGCATTCCGAAGGGCTGTTCAACGCCGTTTGGCCAACGCGCAGCGGATCGTGAACAGGTTCCCAGTCATGCCTGCTCCTTATAACCAGTGCTTCGATACACACCGGCCCCGCCCGGTGTCAGGCGTATCACGACCGTCGGGTGTTCACACCCTTCAATCACAGTGATGAGTTCATACCTGCATCGGGTATGACGCAGTAAGTCAGTGCAACCTTGAACCATAACAATAAATACGGAAGGAGTACGAACATGAAATACAGTGCGATCCGCTATGGCTTTCCTCTCGCCGCAGGCCTGAGTCTGGCAGTAGCGGCTACGGTCGTGCAGGCCGATGGACCCAAGTCCATGGATGTCGCCAGTACCTTCGCCACCACCAACTTCCTCGGTGCCGGGGCCAAGCATCTGGCCGAGCAGATCGACATTACCACCGGCGGTGCGGTGAAGCTGCGCGTGCACGAACCCGGTGATCTGGTACCACCGTTTGAAGTGTTCAACTCGGTCTCATCCGGTGCGGTCGATGCCGGCTGGGACTGGATCGGTTACTGGGCAGGCACGGTGCCGGTCACCAACCTCTACGGTGCGCTGCCTTTTGGCCCCACGCCGGATGCCTTTATGTCGTGGATGTGGGCAGGCGACGGCACCAAGCTGCTGCAGTCCGCCTATGACCAGTACAACGTTCATGTGCTGCCCTGCTTTATTTCCCCGCAGGAAACCGGTGGCTGGTACAACAAGGAAATCAACAGCGTGGAAGACTTCAAGGGTCTGCGCATGCGTATTTCCGGGCTGGGTGCCAAGGTGCTGAGCAAACTGGGTGCCTCCACCCAGCTGATCCCCGGCAATGAGATCTATCTGGCGCTGGAGCGTGGCCGTATCGACGCCACCGAGTTCTCCATCCCGCAGGTGGATCAGGCCATGGGCTTCAACGAGATCGCCAAGTATTACTACTTCCCCGGCTGGCACCAGTCGGCCAGCTGGTTCTCCTTTATCGTCAACAAGGATGTCTGGGACAAATACAGCGACGAGCGCAAAGCCCAGATGGAAACCGCCTGCCGCTCTACCCTGCAGTGGTCCATGGCCGGTGCCGCCGAGAAACAGGTACAGATCATCGATGAGCTGAAAGCCAAGGGCGTGGAAGTTCGCCGCTTCCCCGATCCGGTGCTGAAGGCACTGCGCTCCACCTGGGATGAGGTGCGCGCCGAGGAAGAGAAAGCCAATCCTCGCTTCAAGGAAGCCTACGAGTCGCTGATGAAGTACGTCGACCTCAACGACCAGTGGTACAAGCTGCAGGAGTTGCCACGTGACTGAACCAACCTGGCGCTCCAGTAGCGCCAGGGCATTAACTGCCCTGGCGCGGCCGCTGATGGCTTCGGGAGAGTGGGTTGGCAAGGTTTCCAGCTGGCTGGTAATCGGCGTGGCACTGCTGGTACTGACCACGGTGCTGCTCAATGCGCTGGGAATCAACGAAGTTGCCCGGTGGCAGGACAAAGTCCTGCTGCTGGGCGATGCCATCACCATCAACAGCGTGACCGAAATGCAGTGGCATCTGTTCGGTCTGCTGACTCTGCTGGGCGGCACCTATGCTCTGCACCATGACACCCATGTGCGGGTGGATCTGGTCTATCACGGCCTGAGTCAGCGCAACCGTGCCATCATCGACGTGCTCGGTCACCTGATCTTCCTGCTGCCTTTCTGTGTACTGATTGCCTGGTTGTCACGGCATTTCGTCGAGATGTCGTTTGTCTCCCATGAGCAGTCCAACTACGGCGGCCTGACCGACCGCTGGATCATCAAGGCAGCACTGCCGCTGGGCTTGCTGTTCCTCGCCGTCAACGCGCTGGGGCAGGTGCTGGAAAATATCGCCTTTTTGCTCGATCCCACGCAGTTCCCGGATCGTCTGGAGAAAGCTCATGCTGGATGAGTATGGTCTGCCCATCCTGATGGTGGTTGCCCTGCTGGTCACCCTGTTCACCGGCTACCCGGTGGCCTTCCTGCTCGGCGGTCTGGGCATCGTCTTTGCCTTTATCGGGGGCATCAATCTGGCCTTTCTCGGCACCGTATCGTCGCGCATCTTCGGCGGGGTGATCGAGAACTGGCTGATGATCGCTATCCCGCTGTTTGTGTTCATGGGGCTGATGCTGGAAAAGTCCGGCGTCGCGCGCAATCTGCTGCTGACCCTGCAACGGCTGTTTGGCCGGGTGCACGGCGGGCTGGCAATTTCGGTGGCGCTGCTGGGTATCGTCATGGCAGCCAGTACCGGCATCATCGGCGCGTCGGTGGTCATGCTCGGTCTGCTGGCACTGCCGGTGATGCTCAAGCAGAACTACAAGCCGGAAGTGGCCTGCGGCATCATTGCCGCCTCGGGCACCCTCGGCATTCTGATTCCACCGTCGATCATGCTGGTGCTGATGGGGTCGATCATGCAGATTTCGGTCGGTGCGCTGTTCAAGGCTGCACTGGTACCGGGGCTGTTGCTGGGCGCCCTGTACGTGCTGTATCTGACCATCATCGGCAAGTTGCGGCCCGACTGGGCACCGCTACCGGATGAAAACGCCGAAGATGTCGATACCACCCCGCTGGCGGCGGCACTGGCCCGCGATCTGCTCGGCCCGGTGATCCTGATCGCTGCCGTGCTGGGCTCCATCATGGCCGGGATTGCCACACCGACCGAGGCCGCTGCCATCGGTGCCGCAGGCTCGATGCTGCTGGCCCTGTTTGCCCGCACCCTCAACCTTGGCACCCTGCGCGATGTGATGCGCGACACCTCCCGCACCAGCGCCATGATTCTGTTTGTGGTGGTCGGCGCCACCTGCTTCAGCGTGGTGTTCAAACGCCTCGGTGGCGACATCATGATCGAAGAAATGATCACTGGTACCGGCCTCGGCCCTTATGGTCTGTTGCTGCTGGTGATGGGGCTGATCTTCTTCCTCGGTTTCTTCCTCGAATGGATCGAAATCAGCTTTGTGGTGCTACCGCTGCTGGTGCCGGTGATTGCCAAGCTGGACTTCGGGCTGGGGCTGTCCAGTCAGGCCATTCTGGTGTGGTTCGCGGTGCTGGTGGCGGTCAATCTGCAGACCAGCTTCCTCACCCCGCCGTTTGGTTATGCGCTGTTCTACCTCAAGGGCATTACCCACGGTGAAATCAGCATCGGCATGATCTACCGCTCGATCATTCCCTTCGTGCTGCTGCAGGTGCTGGGGCTGATTCTGTGCATCCTGTTCCCGTCACTGGTGCTGTGGCTACCGGGTATGACCGGCAGCGGTTAGCAACCGCCTGACGCCAACCTGCCAGCGCCCGCCTTCTGCGGGCGCTGTGCGTTGCCCTGCCCGATCAGGCAGGTGGTCTCAGCCGTTCACTATGGTAGGATGCCCCCACTTCAAGGTGCCGATGGATCAGCGCCGGTGCCACATTACTGCTACAAGGAACGTACGATGAGCAATCCCCATTCCTGCCCTACTCCCAATGGACTCGCGGTCACCAGTAATCCCGCCGGTCAGCCCTACCTTGACGAACTTACTCCCATCGCCGAATACATGGCCAGAGAGATCAGCACTAACCTGCGCTCTCGTGATGTGCAGGCGATGAAACACCTTAACCATTCCGCTGACTACTTTCTCAATCATGCGCAAGAGCTGAAATCATGGGGCTTGGGCGAGTTGCTGGACTGGGGCAAAGACAAGGCCAAAGGGCTAACTGCCCGAGAGGCGGCCATGATGATCTGGACCATGAAGGTGGCACAGGACAGCAGCTGGGATCATAAGCCGGTGATACGCCATTGTTTTCATCCAAGGGACCCTCAACATCAGGAGTACCACGCTTGGAAAGACCGACGCTATTTCTACGATATCTGGTCCAACATTCACTACGGTTTTATTGGCGCAGCAGCCGGTTTTACACCATCTCAACTACTTGATGGTGCTGGCCTTGAGCAGATAGGTAGTGACTTATTCAGGTTGCACATGCCAGGGAGGAAAGGAAGTACAGGAAGGCTCAGAGATTTCGATGATCATGACGACCGTACGGCAATTCAGCTAGGTATTGATCTTTATCGAAAAAGCCCTGGCGGCCCTACAGCAACAACGCTAGTCACCAGTATCATCAATAGCTCACTGACGTACCGCACATGAAATATTTATTAGGCGTATTAGCTACTCTACTCATATCACTATGGTGGTACTACTTGCCGCCGGGGCCTGTGTGCTATGTCGAGATTGAGTTTCTTGCTCCTGAGGAAACGGCGCCTTTGTCATCTGTTGCAATTATGTCTGGAGCTGATAAGTCATCACTTGGCAGTATTCGGCCCGGAGACACTCAGACCACTCGCATCTATCCTGAGGACGCTTCAGACAACGAGGTTGTTCTGTTTATTCATCGTTATCCGACTTCGACTGAAAACAATAGCTGGAGTGGTCAGCGACACTACCCACCCGGCACAGCCTTCCGCACCCATATCCAGATTGATCAGAATGGCAAAGTGATTGCCGAGAAGTCGTGCAAGCTACCCTGCTCATTTGACTGAATCTGACGACTACTAAATGGGTATCTGCGAATAGATACCCATTTCTTTTCCTCAGGACTAAAACGAACGCCACCAGCACTTCACAATGGCTCACTGAAGTACCGCACATGAAATATCTGATTGGAATTGGCGCTGCTCTTCTTGCCTCACTTTGGTGGTATCACTTTCCTTCCGGGCCGACCAGCTATGTTGAAATAGAGTTTGTTGCTCCTGCTGGGGCATCACCCATCAATGAGGTTTCAGTAACATCAGGGGGGGACCGGCGTAAGTTGGTCGATTTGGCCCCTGGAGAAACCAAAAGCACTCGTATTTTTCCTGCGGATGCCTCAGACAATGAGGTATCTGTATTTGTTTACCTAACCCCTGACACAGAGCAGGCTATCGGTTGGGGAGGCCAACGCTACTACCCACCCGGCACAGCCTTCCGCACCCATATCCAAATTGATCAGAATGGCAAAGTGATTGCCGAGAAGTCGTGCAAGCTACCCTGCTCATTTGAGTGAATCTGACGACTACTACTAAATGGGTATCTGCGAATGGATACCCATTGCTTTCCCTCAGGACGAAAACAACCGCAACCCGTATTTTCTCTGTTGCTCCTGCCAGCACGCCGTCAGCCAATGGGGTTTCGGTGACGTCAGAAGGAGATCAGCGCCGCCCTGACCTCATCGACCAGCGGTTCCAGCGCCAACGGCAGGCGGGTATCGACATGGATGACCTTGCCCAGCGCCACAGGCCGGTCATATTCCGCCAGCATGGCGTCGGTCAGCTCGGCAAGAGGATGGGCGCCGTGCTGCCGACCGCTTGCCGACCGCTGACTGAAGCGCCGCAGGGTTTCCTCCCGGCCACACTCGCAGTGCACCTCCACCACCGTCGCCGCAAGGCTCAGTAACTGACACCGTTCGTAGTCGCTGTTTACCGAGAATAGCCCAACCCTATCCGGCCATCGGCTACCCGCCATGCACCGGCACCATTATCACCGCTCAGGCAAAGTGTGCTTTTACCTCCGCCACCGCCTGTTGCCAGGCGGCCTGACGCAGCTGCGGATCAGGCATGGCAGTGCTTTCTACATAGAAGAACTGCACCTGATGCAGGCCGATAACTTCCAGCACCGCCTTGAGATAAGGCGTCATAAAATCCGGTTGACGGCCACCGCACAGCCGCCCGCCAGTGGAAATGGCCACATACACCGGGCGGTCGCTGAGCGTGCCGACCTTCCCTTCTGCCGTCGCCACAAAGGTGTGGCGAATACGCACTACGTGATCAATCCAGGCCTTGAGCGCAGACGGCACCGTGAAGTTGTGCATCGGCGCGGCCAGTATCAGCGCATCAGCGGCACGCAGCTGGCTGATCAGCTGATCCGACAAGGGCAGCGAGCCATCGGCCTCCGCCGGGTCCTCACCACCGCGCAGGGCTGCCGAGTAGGGGGCGTCGGGATGAGGCAGACTGTCGGCGTGCAGGTCATCGATCACCACCGCGGAATCGCCCTGCTGACTAAGCCAGTGATCAACAATCAGCTGTGACAGCTGGTAGCTCGCAGCTTCCGTGCCGCGGGCACTGCTATGGACACGAAGAATATTCATACTGATGTATCTCCCAACACTTTGCTGAAACGGATAGCCCCGGTAAGCAACCCCTGACGAAAATAAAAACGCTGAGCCAGCGCGTTGCTGAGACCGGTATCCAACACCAGCTTTTCGCAACGCTCGAAGCGGGCAATGTCCTCCAGCTCCTGCAGCAGTCTGGCGCCCCACTGACCGCCGCGGCAGCGCCCGGTCACCACCAGATCATCGACATACAGGAAGCGGCCGTAGATCAGATTCTCCTGCAGCCGGTAACCGGCCAGGGCGATGATCTCGCCATGCTGCCAGACGGCCAGCAGCTGATAGTGCTGCTGACGCTGGCGTTGCAGGCGCGCCAGATAGTCTTCCTCACTGTGCAGCATTGGCCGTAACTCCTGCATGACGGAGAAGCTGGCACGCCATTCCGACTCGGCATTGAGATGACGCAGCAGATAGTCAGCAGGGGCGGGCTCCTCCGCCAGTGCAGCGGAATCGGGGGCGATATTGGGGTGCAGGCTCATGCTCGGCTCTCCTCTGAACGGCATAACGGGCGCAGGTGATGCAGTGTTTCCGCCACCGTCCTTGTGTGGTGGCTGATGTGGACTATGCTAGTTCGCCGGTGACATAGCAGAAGTACCATAAAACCTGTTTTGGACTGGGCCATGAACAATAACCATCCCCCCGCAGGCACCCCCACAGAGACCCTGATCAGTCTGTCGAGCAGCGACTCGCGGCCACTTTACCGGCAGGTCTACGAACGTATCCGTGATGCCATCAGCGACGGCACCCTAAAGCCCGGTGACCGCATTCCGTCGGCCCGCGCACTGGCCAAAGAACAGGGTGTGGCACGTGGCACCATTGAGGAAGCCTATGGCCTGCTCAATGCCGAGGGTTATATCCAGTCACGCGGGCAGGCAGGCACCTTTATTGCTCAGGTACTCAAACCCGCCGCTGTCAGCACGCCCGCCACGCCTCCGGCCACCCAGCTATTCAGCGAAGACAACTGGTCGCGTCCACCGGAGATCATGCCGTTCCAGCTCGGCGTACCGGCGCTGGATGCCTTCCCGCGGAAAATCTGGGCGCGGCTGGGTGCGCGCTATCTGCGCTCCATTCAGCCCATGGAGCTGGTCTACCCCGCCGCCGAAGGGCTGCAAAGCCTGCGCACCGCGCTGGCCGCCTACCTGCAGGTGGCACGCGGCATCCAGTGCACCGCCGCCAATATTTTCATCACCAGCGGCTACATCAACAGCCTGCAGCTGGTGCTGCAAACCCTGCTCAGTGCGGGCGATCAGGTGTGGGTGGAAAACCCCGGTTATCCCCCCTCGCGGGGCGTACTGCGAAGCACCGGGCTGCAGATCGCGCCAGTGGCAGTAGATGAGGAAGGGTTGAATGTAGCGCAGGGTCTGCAACAGGCCGCTCACGCCCGCGCCGCCATCGTGACGCCAGCCCACCACAGCCCGCTCAGCGTGTCGCTGTCACTGGCCCGGCGTCTGCAGTTGCTGGACTGGGCCAGCACCCGGCAAAGCTGGATCATCGAGGATGATTACGATGGCGAATACCGCTATGTCAGTAGGCCATTACCGGCTCTGAAAAGCCTGGATCGTGATGGCCGGGTGCTCTACCTCGGCACCTTCAGCAAGGTGCTGTTCCCGGCATTGCGACTGGCTTATGTGGTAGTGCCGGAGGCGCTGACCGACGCCTTCCGCCGCAACTGTCAGATCTTCGCCGGCCACGCGCCGATGATGACGCAGAGCATCGTCAGCAGCTTTATGGAGGAAGGCCATTTCGCCCGCCATATCCAGCGCATGCGCAGGCTGTACAGCGAACGCCGCAGCCATACCCTGCAAGGCCTGCAACAGGCACTGGGTGAACGGGTGAACTTTATTCCGCAGCCGGGAGGGATGCATTTGCTGGCACGCATTCCGGGCTGCAATGACCGTGAGCTGGCCCAGCGTATGCGTGAACAGAGTCTCAGCGCCCAGCCTCTGTCGACCTTCAGGGTGGAGGGGCAGGTCAGTGATACCCTGCTGCTGAGCTTTACCAATATCAGCTCGGCGCAGCAGGCGGAAACCTATGGCAGGCGCCTGCTGGCGCTGCTGTAAACCGGACCAGCAAAGGCAGGAAACGCGGTGATCGTAGTGGTGCGATAGCAGCCCTGTTCAACGGCCATCACACCGGGTTAAGAACGCGCCTGTATCGTTACACCAGACCTGCCTTATCCAGCCCATAGGCCGCATCCGCTGACCCCGGCACCGCCTTGAAGCCAATGCTGATACGGTTCCAGCCGTTGATGATGGCGATCAGGAAGGTAATGGCAGACAGCTCTTCTTCTGACAGCTGCTCACGCACGATGGCATAGGTGGCATCATCGACACCGTGCTCCGGCAGTCTGGTCAGCACTTCCGTCCACAGCAGGGCGGCACGCTCACGGGCACTGAACAGTGCCGACTCACGCCAGATGGCAATATGGTGCACACGCAGCTCACGCTCGCCGTGAATCTTGGCTTCCTTGACGTGCATATCGAGACAGAATCCGCAGCCGTTCAGCTGTGAGGCACGGATGGTGATCAGGTCGCCCAGCTGCTGAATGGCAGGATGCTGTTTGACCGCGTTGTTGGCATCCAGAAATTTCTTGAACAGTTCCGGGGTTGCCTGAATGTAATCGATGCGCTGGCTCATGATGTTACTCGCTCTGACTGAAGGGGTAAGTGTTCAGGTCTGGCCACTGGCCTTGCCTGCTGTTGCGCCCATCATCCGCCGAGATGGCTCAGTGCTTAAGGACCAAGAATAGCCTTCCGCACTGGGCCATATTATCGGAAGTACATCTCACTCTGCCGGGCGTCGGCCATACCTCTCTTCGGCCATTACTTTTCAGCTGTCTGATACGGGTCAGCTGTCTGATACAGTTCAGCGGCTTGATATGGCTCTATCTGCTGGCGCAGGCGCTGCAGGGCCGTAATAAAGAAATCGATAAAGGCGTTGATGCGCAGTGAGCCACGCTGGTTGGGCAGATAGAGCGCCGACACCTGCGAGCGGGCATTGTTGGGATTGACCTCATAGTCGGCAAACAGCCGCTGCAGGCGCCCTGCCGCCACATCGGCACTGACCAGCCAGTCTGAAATCAGCACGATACCGGCATCAGCCAGCACTGCCGCCCGCAGTATCTCGGCATTGTTGCTGCGATAACTGCCATTGACGGCAATGCGCTGCTCTTCCTGCTGGCGACGGAAGGTCCACACCTGACGCAGGTCGCGGCTGTTGGCATTCACGTAGTTGAAACGCAGGCAACGGTGATCCAGCAGATCGGCCGGTTGCCTCGGCTCACCGTGGGCAGCCAGATAAGCGGGGCTGGCCACCACCCAGCGCTGATAGCCACTGATAGTGCGGCTGACAACGCCGTCCATGGGCGCCGGGGCGCCCAGCCGGATGGCCAGATCAATGCTGTCGCCGAGCAGATCGCTGATGCTGTCGGAGACGGTAATATCCAGCTCCAGCCGCGGATAACGCCGGATAAATTCGCCCAGATGGGGAGCAATCACATCGCGGCCAAGAGTGGTCGGCAGTGACACCCGCAACGGCCCGGACGGCTCGCTGCCACTGTCACGCACCTGCTCATCCGCATCGGCCAGCTCATCGAGAATGCGCCGGGCCTGCTGGTAATACACCTCACCGGCTTCGGTGACCGTCACCTGACGGGTGGAGCGATTGAGCAGCACCGTGCCCAGATCCTGCTCCAGCGCGCTGACCATGCGGGTCACCGACGAGGTGGCCAGGTCCAGCCGGCGTGCCGCAGCGGAAAAGCCTCCGGCCTCCACCGTCGCCAGAAACATCTTCAATGCCAGTAACTTGTCCATGCGCAGGCCACCTGTCTGGGTTCAGGAATGTGCCTGCCGACCATGCCAGCAAAACGCCAGCAGAGCCAGTGCCGGCACCGCGGTGCCCACCATGGCTACGGTGTGCCAGCCACCACTGTGATAGAGAGTGGCCGCAAATACCGAGCCGAGCGCCCCGCCAACAAAGATGCTGGTCATGTAGATGGCGTTGAGACGGGCACGGCTTTTCGGGTCCAGAGCGTAGATGGCACGCTGGCCAAGGACCATGTTCATCTGCACCGCGAAGTCGAGCAGCACGCCCGTGATCGCCAGCGCCACCACCGATACACCGAAGGGCAGCAGCCCGACCACCATGGACAGCACCGCCAGCACCAGTGCCAGCGTCGTAGCCTTGCCGGTATGCCCGGCATCGGCCAGTCGTCCGGCAATGGGAGCTGAGGCGGCACCTACCGCACCAATCAGGGCAAACACGGCGATGGCGCTCTGGCTCAGGCCGTGGCTCTGTGCCAGCTCCAGCGGCACCGCCGTCCAGAACAGGCTGAAGGTGGCAAACATCAGCCCCTGATACAGCGAGCGCTGACGCAGGATCGGCTGACTGCGCAGCAGCACTGCCAGCGAACCCAGCAGCTGACCATAGCTGGAGCGATGGGCCGGTTCATGACGCGGCAGGGTGGTGGCCATGACCACGATAATCAGCACCATCAGAGCGGTGGCGGTGAAGTACACCGTGCGCCAGCCGAAGTGATCAGCAATCAGGCTGGACACCGGGCGGGCCAGCAGAATGCCCAGCAGCAGCCCGCTCATGATATTGCCGACGATACGCCCGCGGCTCTGCTCTGGCGCCATATGGGCAGCCATCGGGATCAGCATCTGCACGGCCACCGAACTGATACCGACCAGCAGGGAAATCGCCAGAAACCACTGCGGCTGTGACGTCATCGCCGCCGCCAGCAGGCTGAGGGAAGACACCACGGCGGTGCTGATCATCAGCTTGCGGTTTTCGATCAGGTCACCCAGCGGCACCAGTAACAGCAAGCCCAGGGCATAGCCGATCTGGGTCAGCGAGACGATCAGACTGGCCGCATCAGCCGACAGCCCCACCGACGGAGCGATCAGAGCGATGATGGGCTGGGAGTAATAGAGGTTGGCGACGATGGCGCCGCAGCAGAAGGCAAACAGCCATACCAGCCCCTGGGTCAGGGGGGCATGCGGGGTATCAGCTGGCGCTGTCAGGGTAGAAGACGTATTGCTCATGGTCTTTCCTTTGCGGGTGATGCCGGCTCCTGCGGGCGAAGGGAATAAAACCCTGCGGAAACCGGCACCGAGCGGTGTTCATTAACTACGTTCTTGCAGGTGTGTTGCTTACAGCGTGGGGTAATCGATATACCCCTGCGCACCACCGCCAAAGTACAGACTGGCATCGCCACTGTTCAGGGCCGCACCAAGGCGGAAGCGCAACGGTAAATCCGGGTTACTGATAAAGGGCCGGCCAAAGGCGATGATATCTGCCCGCCCCTCGGCCAGAGCCTTCTCTGCACTGGCCTGATCATAGCCACCGGCCAGCATCAGCACGCCCCGATAGAGGGTGCGCATTTTCAGGATGATGTAATCCCAGGCCGGGTCCTGCTGCGGGTCTTTCTCCACCCCCACCATGGCCGGTTCGACCAGATGCAGATACGCCAGACCACGCTCATTCAGCTGTTCAGCGATATAGCCAAAGGTGGTCAGGGGCGCACGGTCACCCATGCCCATAAAGCGTCCCATCGGCGTCAGACGCACCCCGACCCGCGCTGCACCGATCTCCGCAGCAATGGCATCCACCACTTCCAGCAACAGCCGGCTGCGGTTGGCCACGCTGCCGCCATACTGATCATCACGCAGGTTGGAACTGGAATTGATGAACTGATCCAGCAAATAACCATTACCGGCGTGAATCTCAACCCCATCCATACCGGCATCGATGGCATTTCGTGCAGCCTGACGATAATCCTTGATGATGGATTCGATCCCCGCCAGCGTCAGCGCCTGCGGCACCGGCACCTCGCCCCAGGTGCCCCGGCCCTCCTCATCGAGGATAAAGGTCTTGCCCGGTGCGGCCTGAGCACTGGGTGCAACCGGCAGCGCTCCCTGCGGCTGAAACATCGGATGGGATACCCGTCCGACATGCCACAGCTGCAGGAAGATGCGCCCGCCCTGCTCATGCACTGCCGCCGCCACCTGACGCCAGCCTTCCACCTGCTCGGCACTGTGGATACCCGGCGTCCAGGCATAGCCCTGCCCCTGCTGGGAAATCTGCGTCGCCTCGGTGATGATCAGCGCGGCACTGGCACGCTGGCGGTAATACTCAACATTAAGGGCCGTCGGCACATTGCCGGGCTGTCCGGCACGGGAACGGGTCAGGGGCGCCATGGCAATGCGATGCGGCAAAGGCAGAGCACCAAGCGTGATGGGGTCAAACAGCAGTGAATTCATCTTCTTTCTCCACAACAGGTGAGGCCGGAGCGGACAGCGTGCTGTCCTGGCTTGTGGATAAAGTACGGAGACAGCGCCGCTGGCAGAATCCGCCTGCGGCACAATTGAGCTTTGCGCAAAACGCAAAAGCCAGGATTGGCGTGGCCTGCAGTTGTGGTTTAGCGGGGATCAGTGGGGTAGCGCAGCGTTGACGGTGAGGTCAGCCGGGCAGCTCGGCCAGCTCCTGCCGGGTAACACCGTCATCCGGCGCACGTTGCAGCCTTTCGCCATGCAGTGGATTAGCAACGATGACAGCCTGACCACTGCGCTACAGCCCTTGCCGCTGATTCTGTTTGAGGCACCCTGCCTGTTGCGGCAACGGGCACTGGCCGCACTGGATCAGGCCGGTATTCCCTGGCGTATTGTCATGACCAGCCATAGTCTGGCGGGCATCTGGGCAGCGGTGCAGGCCGGTCTTGGGGTGACGGTCCGCACCCTCGCAGGTATGCCCTCCGGTCTGCAGTTGCTGGGCAAGGCACAGGGGTTGCCGGATTTACCGCAGCTGGAGCTGGTGCTGCACCGGCTGGAGGCCACGCCCAGTATGGCCGTGCAGTGCTTGCAACGCTGCTTGCTGGAAAGCCTTGAGAATCAGCCGCTTTCCCTTCACCGCTGACATCTGTATACACAGAGGCAGGGTCTGCTCCCCTGCTCCCCTGCTGGTTGTGCCGACGTAAAGCATGAGCGCTTTTCATGCTTTCCCCTCAATAACAGCCTTTATGAGTCACCATCAGGCATCACCATGAGCCTTCATCATGAGCCCTTATCATGAACAAACCTCACGAACATCATGAGGCAATACCAGTTTTACTCATGTTGGCTTCCTAGTATAAATAACCCTATGTCGTTCCACTCCAGACAAAAGCACAGTCCTGTCAGGTTACATCGTGGTAAAGGACGCCATCGGACTGCGGCACGTACTGACTGGGAAAATCAGAAATAAAAAGCAATCCCAGCATGAGCAAGGACCACGTTCAGAATTAATTTTAGGAAACTGGATAGCAAAGCATCATGAGCACGGATTTTACCTTCAGCATCAAGAGCATTAATTTCGATGAGAATTATCATCCCTCGGACAATACGCGGATAACGACCAATTTCGCGAATCTGGCCAGAGGCAGCAGCCGTCAGGAGAACCTGCGCAACGCATTAAGGATGATCAACAATCGCTTTAATGCGCTGGCGAACTGGGATAATCCCACCGGTGATCGCTATTCCGTGGAACTGGAAATAGTGTCGGTTGATATGAATATCGACAAGGAAGGTAATAGCCAGACTTTCCCGACTATTGAAGTACTGAAAACCAATATTATTGATCACACCACCAACAAGCGTATTGAAGGCATTGTGGGCAATAACTTTTCTTCCTATGTTCGCGATTATGATTTCAGCGTACTGCTGCTGGATCACAACAAGAACCAGCCCAAATTCAGTATTCCTGACAACTTTGGCGACCTGCACGGCAAACTCTTCAAGAGCTTTGTCAGTTCGGCCATTTATAAGCAGCACTTTAACAAGCCGCCTGTTATTTGCCTCAGTGTGTCAGATAATAAAATCTATCATCGCAGTGAAAACCAGCATCCTGTATTGGGCTTTGAATATCATCCCAATGAATCCTCACTGACCGAACAGTATTTCCGGAAAATGGGATTGCAGGTGCGTTATTTCATGCCGCCTAATAGTGCTGCACCGCTGGCCTTCTATTTCTTTGGTGATCTGCTGAACGATTACACCAATCTTGAGCTGATCAGCACTATCAGCACGATGGAGACTTTCCAGAAGATTTACCGGCCTGAAATCTACAATGCCAATTCTTCTGCCGGGCAGCGTTATCAGCCTAATCTGAAGAATTCGGATCACTCATTAACCCAGATTGTTTATGACCGGGAAGAACGCAGCAAACTGGCTGTTGAGCAGGGCAAATTTACTGAAGAGTATTTCATCAAGCCTTACCGCGCCCTACTTGAGCAATGGTCTGCCAATTACGTTCTTTGATCACCTGTAAGCACAGAGTCATTCATAATGAAAAAATTATTACCCACCTCTACCGCAGGCAGCCTGCCGAAACCCTCCTGGCTGGCGCAGCCGGAAACCCTGTGGTCTCCCTGGAAACTGCAGGATGAGGAGCTGGTTGACGGCAAGCAGGACGCACTGCGTTTGTCGCTGCAGGAACAGCAACAGGCTGGCATCGATATCGTCAGTGATGGCGAGCAGACACGTCAGCACTTTGTCACCACCTTTATCGAGCACCTCGACGGGGTTGATTTCGAGAAGCGCGAAACCGTCAGAATTCGCAATCGCTACGATGCCAGCGTGCCGACCGTGTTTGGTCCGGTCAGTCGCCAGAAGTCCGTTTTTGTCGAAGATGCCAGGTTTTTGCGTCAGCAAACCCAACAGCCGATCAAATGGGCCCTGCCCGGCCCGATGACCATGATCGACACGCTGTATGATGCGCACTATAAGAGCCGCGAAAAGCTGGCGTGGGAGTTCGCCAAGATCCTCAACCAGGAAGCCAGAGAGCTGGAAGCCGCCGGTGTGGATATCATCCAGTTTGATGAACCTGCCTTTAACGTGTTCTTTGATGAGGTGAATGACTGGGGTATTGCCACCCTGGAGCGCGCCATTGAAGGGCTGAAGTGTGAGACTGCCATCCATATCTGCTATGGCTACGGCATCAAGGCCAACACCGACTGGAAAAAGACGCTGGGTTCAGAGTGGCGGCAATACGAAGAGATCTTCCCCAAGCTGCAAAAATCCAACATCGATATTATCTCGCTGGAATGCCAGAACTCCCGCGTCCCCATGGAGCTGCTGGAGCTGATTCGCGGCAAGAAAGTGATGGTAGGCGCCATTGACGTGGCCTCCAACACCATCGAAACGCCCGAGGAAGTCGCCAATACCCTGCGTAAGGCACTGCAGTATGTCGATGCCGACAAGCTATGCCCCTGTACTAACTGTGGTATGGCACCGTTGTCGCGTCGGGTGGCCAACGCCAAGCTGAACGCCCTGAGCGCCGGTGCAGATATCGTCCGCAGGGAACTGCTCGGCTAATTTCAATCGGAATAATCAGTTTCAACGGGTTATCGGTTTCATTGTCAGATCGATAACCCGAACATATGCTTTATTCTGCTTCACTCTCTCGGGGAATATGACGACTGTAACCTCGGCAAGCTACCATTCCATATTGCTCAGATAAGTCAGCAGTATATAAAACTCCATTTTCAGCTTTAGCCAATACAGCATGAATATAAAACTGCTCTTCAGGCGCAACAAAATCAAAAAACAAATCGGAATTAAACCCTTCCTCTGTCTCAAGATTAGCCACAGACTCCTCAATATAAATTTGTTCAGCCTTTACATCCAATACCGAATTCGTTTCATCACGGACGATCACTCCCTTTACTCCCTCTAGCATGGGTGTATCTTTACAAGGGTGAAATAAAAAATTAAAGCGATCATCGACCATGATTTCCATCTTAAGATTACTGCCTTCTTCGCTATCATATGCTAATAAACGCAGAAACCTAATGTACTGCTCAGCGTAAAAAATATCTTGAAACAGCAATCCAACCTTTTTTCTATCCCCATTGCTTGCAATCAGTGCTTTTACTCCGCCTAACTGATGCTCAAAAGCAACAATCCCCCCAGCGCTTATATTCTTTTCACAGCGAACAAAGATCAGTGCCATCAGCAAGCCAATCAGTGTACCTAATAACAAACTGAGGAACTGCTCAACGCCCAGAAGTATCAGGATTACAATGCACAATCCAATCATGATGAACTTTGAGACCGAATCATAATGCTTAGGCAGATAAACAACAGGAAGGCCATTCTGAAAAAACAGCCCATAATTTCTTCTTTCTTCCATTGAGTTAATTTCCACTTCCATATTTCGAGACGAGATAAGTAAAAATCCGATACTAACAGCGCGCCCATGGTAGGCGAAAATGCTCAATAGCAAAAATATTTAATTCATATACCTGAGCGATACCACTGCCCATGAGGACTCCAAACGGCTTTGTTGCACAAATCGGAGCGGGTTCCCCTGCAGTAGAATGAAGGCATGAACAAGCCTGCCTCCCCGAAGTACAAGACAACGAACTGGAAGTCCTACAACGCCGCGCTCAAAGCGCGTGGGTCATTGATGATCTGGCTGGACCGGGACATGACCTGGCATGGGACGCCACGAGGCCAGCGTGGACGTACACAGCTCTTCAGCGATG
>NZ_LAPT01000107.1 GCF_003194385.1 Pokkaliibacter plantistimulans | reverse complement strand
CGCCGCCGGGTATTCGGTGTGATACAGGCGGTTCATCTGATCATAGGTGAAGGTAATGGGTTCCAGGCCGCCGGTCTTGCGTGACAGCAGGTTGCCTGCCGCATCGTAGGTGTAGGTCTGGGTGCCGCGCTCCGGTTCAGTCACGGTGCGCAGCAGGCGTTTGCCTGCGTAGTAGGCGTAGCTGCGGGTCACACCGTCCTGTACCAGCTGGGTAATGTCACCCAGTTTGTTGCGGCTGATTTCGGTCAGCTGGCGATGGCTACCGGCAATGTCGGCCACAATGGTGCGGTTCCACAGGTCATCGGGGGAGCCAAAGCCCTGCTTGAGGAAGGCGGTCTTGTAGCCGCGGGGGTCGGTCACGACCACCGCATCGTCATAGCTCAGGCCGGTCAGGTAGCTGGCACAGCTGCTGCCATAGCAGTAGCTGGTTTGGGCGCCGTCGGCATTGTGGGTCTGGGTGAGGATACGGTTCAGCGCATCATAGGTTGTGCTGACGCCCCGGCTTTCGCTGGCACTGTTGGAGGGATAGGACGCAAAACTGACCCGACCACCGGCATCGTAGCGGGTACGAACATAGACCGGCGCAATACCGTTGCCCTGTTCGGTCGTCAGGGTCACCCGACCCAGCCCATCCAGATCGTAGGTTTTGACATAGCCGGAGTTGTCACGGGTGACGGTGATGCGGTTCGGCTCATAGCGATAGCGGGTCGGTGCCAGACCGGGGCGCTGGTAATAGGTCACCCGGTTCAGGCCGTCATACACATAACGGGTACGGTTACCCAGCGGGTCATCTTCCCAGGCAATCGTGCCACTGGGGTTGACCGCACGAGTCACTACGCCACCATCCGGATAGGTTTCCTTACGGGCCACACCCCGGTAATAGTCTGCGTAGGTAATGGTCTGCTGGCCGCGGTGGTTGGTGTACATCTTCGTCGCCAGCTCACCCTGGCTGGTGTAGGTGTAATGGGTAGGCTGGCCATTAACCACCTGATGAATCAGTTTGCCTTTGCCGTCATAGGTGTTGGTGGTCACCCAGGTTTCGCCGTTATCGCCGTCCACCTGCTCTTTGGTCAGCAGACCCATCGACTGCGGTGAACTGCCGTTACTCTTGATGTGCTGATAGGTGTAGTGCGTAACGCGCTGCTGACCGTTGGTGGTCTCGGTTTTGGTTTGCCAGAAGTTGGCAGCGTCGAGGTTGGAGTATTCCGTTACGTATTTATCATCCACCGTAACTTTCTGAACCCAAGCTCGTGATGCAAAACGCCCCAGTCCTAAACTTTCATCCACGTTGGAGCTGTATGAAATTGGCGTTTCTATGTAATAGTCATAGTGAACATGGCGTAAAGGGGATGCCATATTGGTATCAGATGCTGCGTAGCTATAAACATCCTCGACCTCACCAAATTTGTTTCCGTAATAATAATCCCCATTATAAAATTTATATTTAACAATAGCCGTGGGAGTGATTACAATTGCATTATCTTCATATTTTTTGTATATAGGAATTCTACTAATCGGCTCAGAAGTATTAAAGTACTTATACGCAGGACAGTAGTACCAAACTTGTTCAGACCCATTATTGACAATAGTCTTGCTGATACACTGTCGACCATACTTTTCTGCAGTGTCATATTTTATCAATGCGCCTGTTGGCAATACGACTGGTTGCATACCGAAGAAGTGATTGGAATCTTCATCGTATTGCCATACACGACCTTCAGGCGTAATTACTTTATCTAGCCTGGTTACACTACTTGAGTGGGCGTGGTTGTAAGCCAACGTCCATTCCTGGCTGGTATTGTCAGAATTAGCAGTCACTTTGATGGGGTTATATACTGCTCCCTCATCTACATCATTGTCCTTACTGTGGTGAGCGACCTGGTATATATATTTTTCGTATTCAATATTTACTGAGCGCCCGTCATTTGATGCAACGCTTTTTAACCCATGCTCATCTATTGAATATGTAATTTTATTTCCAAACCCATCTTCATAGAGAACATAGCTATAGTACTCAAAGTCTACATTGTCTTTCTTTACGCGTACCCTACCTGAAAAGGTGTAGAACCGTCCGTCAGCGGTAAATATTTTAACCGTTTTATCATCAGGCTTTTCAGCAGACCACTTGGATGTATGTAAGTCAGCATACTGTCCAAAAGTCGGGGTGCTGGTATTACCCTTTCTATATTCACCAAAAACAATATTTTCCATTCCTGGAATTCTAAGAATCAAACCACCTTTAACAACACGTGATTCCGTGTATTGGTGATCGCAGTTTTTCAAACACTGATAGCTGTAATCTTCTGTCAGCATTGGGTAGTCATACATCCACCCAGATCCGTTCTCGTACCCACCTTTATTCGTACGATAAAGGTCAATATCCATCCCATTAGGCCCGGGAAGATGAACCTCATGTATTTTCCATGACAATTTCCCGTGAAAGAGATCAATATTTTCACCGGGAATATCCTGAACATCTGTCTTAAAGCTATCCAGAACTTTCTGCTCAAAGTCCGCCATACTGGCTGTGCCATAAAGACAGCCTAATACCAGCATTCCACTGCTGAGTAATCGTTTGATCATTCTCATTTTCCCGAGAGAGTGTGGGGAGTGATTCCGTTTAGATAGAACAGAGCAACGTCAGACAGTGCTTTCCCGCCAACGAATTGCTGGAAAGTACAAAAGGAGAGGTGTGACAGGACTGCAATACTTCATCATAGGGCTTCCTTGTCTTGTCAGGCTGAACGCCTATTTTTATACACTTTGAAATATTTTGCGTATTTTTGTATCCAAACAAATCAACTGTCAACACCAGGTAATAAATATCCTTATTCCGTCAGCACCCCCACTACATCAACACCGTAGTGGGAGCTTGCTATGGTGACGGATCAGCTAAGGAGCGCTTATCCCTCCCTACTCCACCTTCACCAATTGCCACTGCTGGTTGGCGGTGGCACGGTAGGTCCACATCAGGGCATCGGTCCCGGCGCTAGTGGAAGCGCCGGATATATCCAGGCTCAGGCTGGGGGCATGCTCCGGACTGATACGGTAGTAGCCGCTACCGGCATCGGTCAGCAACCAAGTCTGGTTGGCGCTTCCGGCATAGCTCCATAGTAATACCCCTGTGCCATTGGTGGTGCCCGCGCCGGATACATCCATAGCTTTGCCGCTGGCCACCCCCATCACCTTGTAGCGACCATTGCCCAGGCTGGTGATGGTCCATTTCTGATTGTCAGCATCACTGTAGGGCTGCTGTACCAGGTGGGTGCCATTGCTACTGTCACCATTTTCAGTGGTCAGGGCCATGCTGCTGTTACGCGAGAGCAGCTCATAGGTGCCGTTGGCGACAGCGGCCTGATCATCCCAGTTAACCAGCTCGCCGATCTGGGTCGCTGACAGCGCACCACTGTAGATTCGGAAGTCATCCAGACTGCCTTTGAGATAGGGGACACTGTACTGTGAGCGCCCCAGCCAATTGTTGGTCAGGGTGCCGAGCTGTTTAGGATTGAAACGAACTGCTTCGTTACGCCCCATCTCGGTGCCGTTGAGGTAGTACACCGCCGTTGTCCCCGACACGCTCACTGCGACGTGTACCCAGCTACCTACCGGCAGCGCTGTGCTATCCAGACGATCTTCCGCTGAACCACTGATACGGGTGGTGGTAAAGCGGGTTGCGCTGGTATTGGTACGGGGAATCAGGGTCAGGTATTGCTGGGTACCGTTACCAAAATCAAAGGCTCTGGCCCAGGTACGGGCTTCGCTCTGCTTGAACCAGAAGGCGATGGTGTAGTCGGTCAGGCCATTGATGGCATCGTCCGGCAGTTGCACATAGTCATCGACGCCATCCAGTACCAGGGCCTTGCCCCTGACGCCCGCCCCTAAGGTGGCGCCATTCATCAGAGTAGCCGAAGAACTGCCAGCCTCATTGGCCACTGCGGTGCCATCAGCCTGATCAAAGCTCAGATAGAACTTGAGATGAGTGCCTGTAGCGGCTGAAACCGTATCGGTAGCAGCACTTTCACCCTGATCGGAAATTGCCGTGACCAGATAGAAGTAGGTTTGCCCCGGCTGCGCAGCGGTGTCCTGATAGGTCAGGCTGTCACTGGCAGCAATATTGGCCAGGGTAATGAAGTCGCCACTGGCTGATGTGGCGCGTTTGACGTTGTAGCTGCTGGCGCCCACCGCCCCCCACCATGACAGGGTGATGTCATGGGTATTGCTGTCAGCCGTCAGGCCACGCGGCGCACCACCGCTGGTATGAGGATCGAGCGTTTCAGTCAGGGTGCCCCACCCCAGTTCGTCGCCATTACCATAGGCTTCGGGACGGGTCTTGGCAGCCATGGCGGCTGCCCAGGGGGCCGCCATACCGAGCTTGTTGGCGTAGTAGTTGTAGATCAGCTCCCAGGACGGGCGCAGATTACCGCGGGCATTGTCAGACACTACACCCTGATAGGTGGTCCAGTTGGTGCAGTTAGCTCCGTAGGGGGTATAGGGTACGTCCTCATAGTGGTTGTATTTGGCGATATATTCCGCTGCTGCCAGCAGCTCGTAGTTGTTGTAGCTGAACAGGTCTACGCCCTGATTCAGCGCCGTTTTGCCAATAACACCAAACAGCGAGACACCCAGCGTGGTATGGCCCTGATCACGGCCACTTTCCTGATACTGGCCGAGATTGCCGGGGTGGCGGTAATAGACCAGATTTTTCAGGGCACCATTACCTTCCCCATTATGCAGATAGGCCATGGCCTCATCGTAGATGTCCTGACGGTCGGCAAAGATGCCGATGGACATCATTCCGGCGATATTGGCCATATCCCAGTTTGCCCAGTAATTGCTGATGCAGGCACCATTGTGGCCGGTCAGAAACTGGTGATTGAGTGGATAGAACAGGTTGACCAGCATGTCCTGGTACTGTTTGAGGTCGGCAGCACTCAAACCCTCGTAGGTACGCATAATCTCGCCGATGTTGGCCAGCTCGTAGCCATAGATACCGGCTGCCAGAAAACGATCAGCATTACCTGTCACCTCCTGCAGCGTCGATGACCAGCCATTCATAAAGTTGACCACCGCATTGGCATAGGTGGTATCACCAGAGATTTTCCAGCGCAGCGCCATGGCATACATAAAACGAATCTGGCTGATGATACGGCCAAAGTTCTGACCCTCACCGCCGCGAACCAGGGTGGTTAGGGGAGCCGGGGTGGTGCGTAATTGCGAGGCGGTGTCATTGGTAAAGCTGACCCAGGCGCTGTACCAGGGCTCCTGCTGGGCCTGCACCTTTGTTTTTATTCGAGTGAAGTCGGCTTCTGTCAGCAATAAACCGGGGTGGGTAAATTCGGCGCTGGCGGTCGGCCCATAGCCCAGACAGGCCACCAATACCGCACTCACGGTACCAATACGTATGCGACTGAGTGGAGATGACAGAGAGAAGAGTCCTGTAGAACTGCTGAGATGCTTTGCCATGGATGCTTTGCTCTTATTGCTGTCTTTCTTCCGCTGTTATCACCTTGAGATGAAGAGGCGGCAGTGGCGAAGACAATATTCTGATAAGTGCAGGCAGCGCTGATTTATGGAGAGCTCAGTCTACCCATCAGTCAGATGGGTGTCTGATAGCTATAGAGAATTCCAATTAATTATTTAGAACTGTCGTTTTTGATTAATTGTTGGCGATATCAATAAATAACTACGCAATACGCTGTAATGAATATTGATTTTACCTAGCCAATTCCTTAATTCGCTTCGCTATTTTCCTTAAGGACAGAAATTACACAAAAAATTCATTAAGAGATAATAAATTACATGCTTTTACGCAACACCAAAAACCCATCTATTGCCAAATAGCACTTGCAATGAAGCAGTCTGCTTACTGCCTGGTCGAAATCACCTGATAAACACCGTAATCCCGATTCAGCACCCGGCATTGCAGCCCCGGTCGGGCGGCAAACAGGTCGGCGCAGGCCGGGTTGCGGTAAAGCACATAGATCAGTCGGCCGCCTTGCTGGGCCTGCTGCAGTTTGTCGAGAAACAGCTGCATCAGTTCTCCGCGAAACGGGTTGTAGAGGTAAATCAGCAGATTGCCTGCTGGCACGTGAAAATGCGCCACATCCTCACAGCGCAGTGCAAATTCTGCCGTGCTGCGGGTTTTGCGCTGATAGCGCTGCAGATTGCTGCGTGCGGTCTCCACCAGCTGCGATGCCAGCTCAACGCCGGTGATCTGCCGGAACCCCGCACGATCAGCAAACATCAGCACCCGCCCTTTGCCTGCACCAATATCAATAAAGTGAAAGTCCGCTGGCTGAATAGGCAGGTGCGCCAGCATGCGGGAGAAGTGTCGCCAGCGGCTGGGCTCATAGAACTCGGCAGAATCCAGATAGTCGGATTGTTGCTGGCTGAGGTAGACCGACTCGATGCGGCGGGTTTCGACCCCATAGCGTTTGTCGAACAGCACATCGTCACGCAGATACCGATAGCGATACTGTACCCGCTGGTAGAGGCTGGCCAGCGCGTGGCGCAGCCCCTTCTGCTGTAGCTGACGTTGTAACCGGGTATAGAAACTGCGAGCCATCGCTGAATATCCTTGAGTGACGCAGCCCCTTCCCTGAGCAGACTGCATTACGGCCTACGGTGGCTGCGGATTACTCCAGCACGCCTTCTTCACAACTCAGCAACTGCTGATACTGCTGCCGTTCCTCGATGCTGGCATAGCGCTGGAATGCCGCCTGCAGCCGGGCCAGTTTCTTCATCCGCAGCACCTTTTCGATCTGGGTGAAGTGGCGCTCCAGTTCCAGCTCCTGCTGCTGAAGCTGCAGATACTGATCCTGACTGGCCTTGAGGTCAGCGTACTGCGGCTGTGCCAGAATGCTGTCCTGCACTGCATCGAGATCATTGCGGATCACCTGCACGTAGCCCAGGGTGTACGGGTTACGCAGTTCCGGCCACTGTGCTGCCAGCTGCGCCTGCAGACTCTTCTGCTCTTCACCGATGTTGATCAGCAAGGCTTCCTGCTGGGTCTTGCTGGCCTGCATCTGCCGTTCCAGCTCGCGCTGTTGCAGCCACAGCAGCCGGCTATCCAGCGTCAGATGATTGCTTGCGGCCACCTGCTCGGCGATGTGCCAGTACTCGCTGTCAGGATTGTTCGGGGTGTTGTCCCAGCGCACAAACCAGGGCTGCCACTCCTCCAGAAACACTTCACTGGTCGCCCGTGACAAGTCGGTACTGACGGCGGTCTGCAGGGTATAGAGATGGGCTTCACGGTAGCTGACCTTACCGTCGTGATTGAGATCCGGGTCAGTGGGCAGCACGGTATCCAGCCGGGTGCTGCCTGACAGGGCCGCGAAGAAGTAGGTGGTGTAGTCGCGGAAGTCTTCCTTGTTAATGCCCAGCGCGCAGCCTTCCGACTCACGCCAGGCCGACTCGGCCATAAAGCCGCAGCGCTTTTGCTGGTTGAAACGACGGGAGTCGGGTTGCTCAAAGATCAGCTTCTGGAAACCACCGGAATAGCACTGGGTCATCAGAAAGCGCACGGTGCTGCTGGCCGGTGCCTTGTTGAACAGCGCACTGAGCTCACCTACATCCAGCGTCTGCTCGCCCCAGAGTTTGAGATGATTAAGACTGGTATTGGGGTTGCCGCCACCGTGGCCGTTGTAGACCAGCAGGATATCGTCACCGGGTTTGACGGCAGCAAAGTCACGCGTCAGCGCTGGCACCAGACTGTCTTTGGCGGTCGAGCCCCTGACGCCCTGCACGTCGTGGAACTTGTAGTTCTTGCCGTTATCACCCACCGGTGCAAACACCCGCGCCAGAGGCTGCATTGCCGCACTGGTTTCCGCGGGTGGCGCCCAGAACACCACGTCTTTCTGCGGCACCTTGCCGTCGGCATCGACCCCCGCCGCGTAATAGATAGACAGCGACTGCACCCGCGGCTGCAGCAGCCGGTCGAGCCACAGCACGTTCTGCTCTATCTGCCCCTGCGAATTATCGAGGAAGTTACCGCCCCCTATCAGCCAGGCATCGGTCGCCGCCTGAGCGGTGGAACTGATGCCGGCGACAGCCAGTGCCAGTAACGATACGCTCAGACATCCTGTAACAGGCCTGATCATGACTGTCCTCCCAGGCGGGCCGTTCTGGCGGTGGTCAGTCGCCACAGTACCAGCAACAGGTAAGCGGACACGCCGAGCATCACCACAGGTAATGGCAACCCCAGCACCGCACCGGCTACCAGCACCCCGGCCAGAAGCAACCATGCCAGCCACTGGCTGATACGTACCAGTAACGCCAGTACCAGCACGCCCGTCAGCATGGCCAGCACCGCCCACAGCAGGCTCTGCTGCCAGTCACCGAACACCGTCCACAACAACCGGCGCTTGCCACCAAAGGCCAGTTCACGTATCAGTTCACCGTCGCCCCAGTACCAGTCAATGCCGGTCTGCAGCGCCAGTGACAGCGGATAGACCGCCAGCATCAGCAACAGTAACCACAGTATTCGCCAGATCATGCTCCCCCCTCCTCACTTACGGACGATATAGTCGCCCAGCACCAGCACATCGAGACCGGTGGAGAAGAAACAACGAATGGCATGCAGCGGTGATTCCACCACCGGCTCGCCCATGATGTTGAAGCTGGTATTGAGCACCACCGGCACCCCGGACAGCTTGCCAAACTCACTGATCATGCGGTGATAAAGCGGGTTGGTGTCGGCATGGACGGTCTGCAGCCGGGCCGAGCCATCCACATGGGTGATAGCCGGAATCACCTCGCGTTTTTCCGGCAACACATCACAGACCTTGAGCATGAAGGGCGCATTGACCTTGATGTCAAAGAAGTCCTGCTTGTACTCCGCCGGGCAGGACGGGGCAAAAGGCCGGTAAGCCTCGCGATGCTTGACCTCGGCATTGATCTTGTCTTTCATCCCGGGCAGGGTCGGGTCCGCCAGAATACTGCGGCTACCCAGTGCCCGCGGGCCAATCTCCATGCGCCCCTGAAACCAGCCGATGATCTGTCCGTCACGCAGCATCTGGGCGGTGTCCAGACAAATATCTTCAGAGCGGGTGTAGCTCAGCTTGCACTCATCAAGCGTCTTTCTGATCTGCTCATTGCTGTATTCGGTGCCCAGATACGGGTCAAGGTGCACAAAGTTACGGGGCTGTCTGAGGATATGGTTGTAGAGGTAATACGCCGCGCCAATGCAGGAGCCGTTATCGCCAGCGGCGGGCATCACATAGACATCCTTGAAGCGGGTATCACGCAGGATGCGCCCATTCATCACGCTGTTGAGGGCGACGCCACCGGCAATCACCAGATAATCAGCATCGGTTTTCTGCTCCAGCAGATGGCACATCTGCAGCACCTTGTCTTCCAGCACTTTCTGGAAAGCCGCTGCCACATCGTGATGGTGATCCTCAAAGGCGCCTTTGCGTGAACGGGGCTGGCCGAAGGTGTCATAGAACTTCTGACCACAGCGCTGATACCCGGCGTTCTGGTACTCGAAATACGACAGGTCGATCTGAATCTGCCCCTCGCTGGTAATGTTCACCAGCTTTTCCACTTCCTTGTAGAAGCGGTCGGGATTGCCAAAGGGCGCCAGCCCCATGGTCTTGCCTTCGTCATAGTTGGGCTGGAACCCACAGAACTCGGTGGCCGCTTCGTAGAACGAACCCAGCGAGTGAGGGAAGTGACTCTCTCCGAAAAAGTTCAGCTGATCGCCATCGGCGGTGCCCAGCATGGCCGTTGACCACTCGCCGGAGCCATCCAGCGACAGCAACGCCGCCTTTTGATAGGGCGAAACAAAATAACTGCCCGCGACATGGGACAGATGATGCTCAACAAAGTGCACTTTGGGGCCACCGTCACGACTGCCCCAGATCCCCTTGTACCAGTTCCAGAACGCTTTCTGCTTGACGTAGATGCCCTTGAACTCGTGCTTGATGAACGGCGCCACCTTCTTGCCCAGCCCCAGGCTGTAGGCGACTTTCTTGCCCAGATCCTTGGTCGGTGCAATGGACACCGCGATGTGGTCGATCTGCTGCATGCTAATGCCACTGATCTGCAGGCAGCGCTCGATGGCCTGAACCGGGAATTCATTGGTGTGCTTGCGGCGGGTAAAACGCTCTTCTTCCAGCGCGACCCTGAGCTGACCATCCATCACCACACAGGCCGAGGAGTCATGGAAGAAGTAGTTGATGCCGAGGATATTCATTGTGCTGTCCCTTTCTCGGTGCGGCCCTGTGGTTTGTGTTTACTGGTTGCGCTGGCAACGCTGTCGTCGCGTTCGCCTTTGATCTGCCCCTTGAGCAGCTCCTTGCCCTTGAGCAGGGTCGATAACAGCCGGCCACGCAGGGTGGTATTGAAAAACTCCGCGCGGTAGACCGGCTCTTCATTGAAATGCCAGCGCTCAGCCCAGCCTGGCCCGGTCACCAGATTGACCTCCCAGGGCTGCGGTTGCGCCGCCTGCTGCTGAATGAACAGCCACAGCAGAATGTTACCCGGCGCATAGGCCTGAAACGCTTCGTCATAGCCGATCTTCATCAGATGCCAGGCCTGCCCGGCACGGATGCACAGCTGAGCCGCCAGCGGTTGTTCGCCGAGCAGCAGCAGATTGACGGCAAAATCACCGGCGGGGCCGAAGCATTGCAGCAGATGATGGTAATGGGCTTTATAGCGCGGATGGGCACTGATGCAGGTGTTCTCCCCCTGCTCGCCCTTCCAGCCCGAGGCTTCGACCTGCAGGAAGGTAGCAAAGGCCGCTTCCAGCTGCTGCGGATCACTGCAATGGTGGAAATGCAGGCTTTGCTGGTGTTCGGTTTCCAGCTTGCGCTGCAGACGGCTGATGTTTTTCAGATGCTTGTGGGACAGCGTGGCTTCCGGTGGCAGCTGGGGGTTGCCCTGCAGATAGCAGCTGTGGCCGCACTGGCGGACATGGCCTTCCTGCGGCAACAGGGCCGATGCTAATCCGGCGCGTGCCCGCACCTTGGGGAACAGCAGCATGTCCCAGCTCAGTTCACGCTGGTGCAGCAGATAGTCATGCAGCGCGGCGAAGGCCGGCAGAGGCGCCTGATCGCGGTGAATCAGGGCATCCATCATTTCCAGATGGTCGTGGGAAGGTAAGCGCAGCACCTGCCAGCTATGGCCGCCCTTGCGCCAGGCATGCAGCTGCAGGGGCACAATGGCGATGCAGCGTTGCTGCGCCCGGACCACAAAGTAATAAATATCGCTGTCCAGCAGATGCTGACTGATACTCTCGTACCAGTGCCAGTGGCAGTAGAAAGATGGGTTAAAGCTTTCCCCGTACAGCGCTTCCCAGGTAGGGCGAAGTGCCCTTAACCCTTCAATCCCCCTGACGTGAGTAATCTCAAACATCAGTAACCTATCCTTGCCTTTGATTTACGGGCAGCCGTTAATAACGGACTGGTGGGTGAATCTGGTTTTACTCGTCGTGGAGCATCACCAGCTTAGCTTTCCTTGCTTACTTCATGCGCAATTCTTTACTGCCATTACACCTGCTCAGTCTGCAGCGATAAGAATAGACCGTAAGCGGGATAATTCAGCACGGATATGGCCGCAATGGTTGACCATTTCAGCATATTTCCAAGACAGATGCCTGACATTTGTGCGACGCAGTAGTGGCAACAACACGCACCAATAAAGGAGGGACCAAGCAGGCATGATGACCCTGAACAGGTTTGTACTCTGCCCGCTATACCAGCGTCCCTTCCTGCAATGAGGCTTTGTAGTGTCTACGGCACAGGGACACATACCGATCATTGCCGCCGATGGCGACCTGATCCCCGGCCCTGACGGGCAGCCCCTGCTCATCAATACGCAGCACCATGGTGGCCTTGCGCCCGCAATGGCAGACCGTCTTGATCTCCAGCAGGTGATCGGCAATGGCCAGCAGGGTCTGGCTGCCGGGAAAGGGCTCGCCGAATGCATCGGTACGCAGGCCATAGCACAGCACTGCAATCCCCAGCTGATCCACCACGTCCGACAGCTGCCAGACCTGCTCGCGGCTGAGAAACTGGGCCTCATCAATCAGAATGCAGGCCAGGGTTTCCTTGATGTGCGCCGTTTGCACCAGCGCAAACAGATCGCTGTCAGGCTCAAAAGCGGTGGCCGGGCTCTGCAGGCCAATGCGCGACGCAATCCATGCCTGTTCAGAGGTATCGGCAAAACGGTTATCCAGCCGCGGGGCCAGCAACAGAGGCTTCATCCCGCGCTCACGATAATTGTAGGCGGCCTGCAACAAAGTGGTGGTTTTGCCAGCGTTCATCGCCGAATAGTAGAAATACAATGAGGCCACTGCCCCTCCTCACACATCATCAAAAAGGCGCACCCGACCCAGACCGGTGCCCCACAAAACGGCAGCCAGCCGGTGAATGCGCCCTATTATGCCAACGACCCGCCCGTGGTGAACACGTTCCATTCGGGTTGTTGCGCATCAGTCAGCATGATTCCGATCACGCTGTGCAGCCGCCTGTCAGGGCTGCTCACCCAGCAGATGGCTCTTGCTCAGCGCACGAAACTGCGGATGACGGGAATCAGCCAGACACTCGAACAGCACCATTTCCCGGCTTACTACAAAGGCACCGGCATCCCGCATCCGCTGCAATGCCAGCTGGCGGTCCTGCGGGCGACGGCTGTCGACCAGATCCTCGATCACAAACACCTGCTTATCCAGCGACAGTAAGCCCAGCACCGTCTGCAGTACACAGACATGGGCCTCGATACCCATCACCAGCACCTGCTCCCGCGCCAGCAGGGTTTCGGGCAGACAATCCGCCGCCACACAGGAGAAATGGCGCTTGTCGACCACCTCTGCCCCCGGCACCAGCGCGGTCAGCGCAGGCACCGTACTGCCCAGCCCCTGCGGATACTGTTCCGAGAACACCGTTGGCAATGCCAGTGCCTGAGCCACCTCCAGCATCCAGCGGCTGCGCGCCAGCAGCCCCTCGGCATCACTCATGGCACCCACCAGACGCTCCTGCACGTCGACCACCAGCAAACTGACTTTATGCAACTCAATCAACATGTTATCTCTCCCGTGTTGGACTTGGCGGAATAGTTCCTGCAGTAAAGATTGACGAACAAAAATTATGCAGGCAGATTTAGCTCCAGACAGATTGTTGAACAATCTTGACTTGTTCACTGTCGGACTGGGTGCGTTTTCTAGCCTATGCTTCTCTTTATCTTCCATTTCGAGGCAAGCACTGATGATCACCACCCCCGAACCGGCTTTTGCCAGGGTTGCTCGACAGCTACGTGAGGAACTGATCAAGGGTAACTATCAGCCCGGTCAGACCCTGACGGAAGCAGACCTGACCGTTACCCTGCAGGCCTCTCGCAACACCGTGCGCGAGGCACTGCGCGTGCTCTATGCCGAAGGGCTGGTCAGCTACGAACCCAACAAGGGGGTCCGGGTACGCATCCTCGATCAGCGCGATCTGGCCGATATTTTCGTCACCCGCCGCACCCTTGAACTGCAGGCCGTCAGCCTTGAGCGCCCCTTCAGCACCACCCTGCTGCGGCAGATGGAAGCCGTGGTGCACGCGGAACAGCAGGCAGCGGCACTCGATGACTGGCACAGCGTCGGTACGCACAGTCTGCACCTGCACCAGTTGCTGGTCAGCAATCTGGGCAGTCAGCGCATGGATGCCTTCTTTGCCATTCTGGTCGCCCAGCTGCGCCTGTTGTTCGCCTCCGCCCCGGACGAACACCGTTTTCAGCAGCCCTGGGTGGATCGCGACAGCCAGCTCTGCCAGTTGCTGCGGGAACAGCGCCGTGATGAGGCCTACCACCTGCTGCAACAGTATCTGGACGATTCCGAGGCGAACCTGGTCAGGCTGCTCAGCAGGTAGCCTGCACTGATCAACAACAGCACCTGTGGAGAATTCGATGTACAAGCACTATCCCGCTGCCTATCAGGCTTCTGCCGGTTCCGCTCTGGATGTGGACAAGGCGTTCTACCAGCGTATCAGCGACAGCCGTGACCGCTATCAGCTGGTGGAAACGGTGGAAGTGCCCATCCGCAGTGGCCGCGCCTGGAAAGTACCGGCTGGCCATGTATTTCGTATCTCCACCCCGGAAGGTCCACAAGTGGGTGACCTGAATATGTGGCACCTGCACGATCCCCGCGAGCGCATGTGGGCCTCACGTACCCGCCAGCTGCAGGGCGCGCATGTCTCCGTGCATGATCGTCTGTGGTCCAACCTGCCGTTTCTGCGCCCCATGGCCACCATCGTCGCCGATACCCTGGCCGACTACGGCATCGACGAGCACGGCGGTCGTATTCACGATCTGCTCGGCACCCGCTGCGATCCCTACGTCAATCGCTTGCTGACCGGCGAAGACTTCGATTTCCACTGCCACTCCAACCTGACCCGCGCTGTGCTGCCCCACGGCCTGACCGAGTTTGACGTGCATGATGTGCTGAACGTGTTCCAGTGCACCGGTCTCAATGACGATGACATGTATTTCATGAAGGCCTGCCCGGCCAAGGCCGGTGACTACATCGAGTTCTTTGCCGAAATTGATCTGCTCTGTGCCCTCTCCACCTGCCCGGGCGGCGATCTGTCGGTGCACCTGTGGGGTCCGGAAGCCGAAGACCCGCTGTCGGTCTGCCGTCCGCTGCGCATCGAAATCTTTAAGGTGGAAGACGCCCTGCTGCAAGGCTGGCAGTCACCCACTTCACCGGCCTACAAAGGTCAGCATGGTCTGGCGCTGAAGGAAGTGGACTGGGATGCGCAGAAAGCAGCGCTGGGTAAAGGCTGCTGCTGAGCAACAGGCTGACTGGCTCCCGGATTAGCGCTCTCCCCGGTCTCTCTCCTCCTCTCCCTTCAGGGGAGAGGGACTGGCTCAGCGCCCGTTATATTGACAGAAACACCCTTGGGGAAGAGCCGGTAAAACCATCCGCTGTATTGCAGCTTATTCAATTAGCCGCGCGCTTTTATTCCATCCAATGAAATACGGAATACCCTTCGGCCTGTTTTATTCCGCTAATAAGATTCACCAGCAAAAGCGCCGTTTAAATACCAATACTTTTTTGCCTGCTAATACTGAAAATAGTGCCCTTGCTTATTTGCTTCCCATCAAGACATCCGCAGGGCGGCGTAATGCCGAATCAAAAGGATTAATCCGCTCGCCAATCTGCCGTGCCTCTTTTTTCAGCAGCTCCACCACCATGGGCAGGCGCTCCTCATTGAGCCGCTCGGTCACGGTGCCGATACTCAGTGCTGCCACCGCCCGGCCTTCCTGATCCAGAATGGGTACCGCTACCCCGGCCATACCCGACAGCACCCCCGGATTGCAGGCGGTGTAGCCTTCGTCGCAGATCTTGCGGATCTCGGTCCGGAAATAGACCTCATCAAACACCCCGTAATTACGCAGTCTCGGCAGGTTGAAGCGAATCAGCTCTTCCCGCTCCTCTTCCGGGGTAAACGCCAGAATCACCAGACTGGCCTGCCCCACGCCCAGCGCGATGCGCCCGCCCACATCTTCAGTGAAGGAGCGAATGGGAATGTGACCATCGCTGCGATCCAGACAGACAGCATCAAAACCACTGCGCACCAGCAGGAACACGGTGTCGCCGATGCGCGCTGACAGGCGCAGCAACGAGGGTCTGGCAATATCACGCAGGTTATAGGGGTTGGCAGCCCGCGCGGCCAGTGAGAAGAAGGCAATGCTGAGGCGGTAGCGTTTGGTGCGCTCGTCCTGCTCCACCATGCCTTCTTCCACCAGACTTTTCAGCAGGCGGTGGGCCGTGGCCTGCGTCAGGCCCACATCCCTGGCCAGCTGAGTCACCCGCTCACCGTTGGCTGGCGCCTTGCTCAGGGCCTGCAGCAAGGCAAAGGCCCGGTGCAGGCTGGATGTTGAGGTCGCCGATTCCGGGTTTTTACCAGTGTCTTCAGCCATTTATTCCTCCTGACGATATTTTCTATTCGTTGCTGACCAAGTTATTCCACATAGCAGAATAATTTAAAATTTTATTTCGAAATCTAGCGTGTCCAATTGCTTTGCTTCCGTCAAGGGGCTTAAATCGAAGCCATATCGAATTAACTGTTGGCTGAAATAAGCCCGATATAAAAAACGCCGCACAAAATAAAAACACAGGCAATCCAATAAGCCGGAATACACCGGCATGCTACATCACTGCCCTGATCCATCTATTGCCTAACAAGTCGTTGAAAATCTATCTGCG
>NZ_LAPT01000106.1 GCF_003194385.1 Pokkaliibacter plantistimulans | reverse complement strand
GCCGGAGTGAGGGCATCACTCCGGCTTTGTTTGCTTCTGGCAGCGCTGTGCGATCTGTCGTTAAGGCTTAACAGGCTGTTGAAAAACGTGATCGAGACAGCCGAGACAAGGAAATACCCCGAGGGCACAAGAAACAGGCGAAAAAGCGGAGTTTAGTGGACTAAATGAGCATTTGACTCGCTTTGCTCGCCCTTCGGGGCCGTGCTAAAGCACGTTCAGCCTTCGGCTGTGAGCCTGCTTTTGACGCGGTATTCGGCAACGCAGATAGATTTTCAACGACCTATTAAGAGTGTCATCACGATCTTGCCAGCCGCGGCCATGCAAGGCGAAACGGACTGCGGAGCGAAGTTCAGTGATTCTGAATGAGCATCCGTGGACCTTTTCAACAGGGTGGCTGACGCATGGCAGATCGTGATCACGCCCGATATGCCCTAGAGGGATTACAAGAGGACTCCTCCATGACTGAACAGGTTTATGCCTGCATTGATGGTTCAGTATCCACGCGCACCGTCTGCGACTACGCAGCCTGGGCCAGCCAGCGCCTGTCGACGTCATTGACCCTGCTGCATGTACTGGACAAGGAAAGCTACCCCGTCGCTGCGGACTACAGCGGCAATATCGGCCTCGGTAGCCAGGAGCAATTGCTGAAGCAACTGGCCGCCCTGGATGAGGAACGCGCAAAACTGGCTATCCAGCACGGCCTGCACATGCTGGAAGCGGCCAGGGAGCGGGTGAAAAGCGATGGCGTCGCCAACGCTGGCTGCATGCAGCGTCACGGTGATCTGGTTGACTGCATCGTCGAACAGCAAGGTGACATGCGTGTGCTGGTGATGGGCAAGCAGGGAGCAGGCGAGACCCACCCGGGCAGGCAGGTAGGCACTCATCTGGAAAGCGTCATTCGCACCCTGCACCGCCCCATTCTGGTCAGCACGGGGACATTCAAGGCTCCAGAACGTGTGCTGTTTGCCTTTGATGGCAGTCAAACCAGCCGCAAGGGTATCGAGCGTCTGGTCAGCAGCCCGCTGCTGACGGGGTTGCAGATCGACATCCTGTTGGTCGGCGCCGATACCGTCGAGCACAAGGAGCAGGTGAAATGGGCTGCCAACACCCTGACGGCAGCAGGCTTCAACGTGCCCAATACCGCCATTCGGGCAGGTGAAGTGGATGAGGTCATCCAGCATTATTGCCAGCAGGAAAAGATGGATCTTCTGGTAATGGGTGCTTACGGCCACAGCCGCATCCGGCAATTTCTGGTGGGCAGTACCACCACCAGCATGATCACCAAATCCACCATTCCGCTACTGATACTGCGCTAAAGTGCAAAGGGATCGCTTGTGCGATCCCTTTTTCTTGCAAGAATACACTCAGAGCGTGAATGCGCTCTTATACCGCAGCGGTCGCCATTTCAGGCAGACATGCCACCAGCTTCTGCCGCAACGCAACGACCTCTCCCACGATGAGCAGTGCAGGTGACTGGCAACCGTGCTGCCGGATGGTGGACTCCAGTTGCGCCAGGGTGGTTTCCCATACTTTCTGATCCGGCTGACTGCCCCGCTCGACGATAGCCACCGGCAAATCCGACGCCGCCCCTTCTGACATCAACTTGGCAGCAATAGCCCCCGCCTGAGCCAGCCCCATATAAAACACCAGTGTCTGACTTGGCTGATACCACTGGCTGAGGTCCAGCCCTTCTTTGCCTTCCTGCAGGTGTCCGGTGATAAAGCGACAAGACTGGGCTATGCCGCGATAGGTCAGGGGAATACTGGTGCTGGCGGCACAGCCTGCAGCGGCAGTAATACCCGGCAGCACCTTGCAGGGCACGCCCGCTTCCAGCAGGTGCATGAGTTCTTCACCACCCCGCCCAAACACGAAGGGGTCGCCGCCTTTCAGACGCAATACACGCAGTCCGCGTTCCGCCAGCTCAATCAGTTTGGTCTCGATCTGGGCCTGCGGCACGCTGTGATGACCAGCACTTTTACCCACGTAATAGCGCTCGGTGGTGACCGGCACTTCGGCAAGAATCGCATCACTGACCAAGCGGTCATAGACAATCACATCGGCCACTTTCAGCGCAGCATAGGCACCCATCGACAGCATCGACAGGTCTCCCGGCCCTGCGCCCACCAACCAGACATGACCGGGCAGAAAATCCAGGGTTAAATGAGAGGCGAACTGCCCGCCATTAACCAAGTCACGGCCGCTAACGTCACGACTGGAAGAGAGAAACGCCTGCAGTTGCTGCCATCCCTGCATCAGGCTGGTGGTGACACGAGAAGTCAGGGTACGTGGGATAGACATCATGCAGCCTCCTCGGCCTGTGCCTGAGCGGCACGAACCATGCGTTTCAGTTCAGGAATACAGGAACCACAGTTGGTTCCACATTTGAGCTTGCTCCCCAGCGCTTCCACGCTGTTGCAGCCGGCATTCAGGGCTGTCTGGATAGCACCTGCATCCACCTGAAAGCAGCTGCACACCAGCGGCCCCTGATGCGGCCCCTGCTCCAGCACCCGCCCCAACAGCAGAGTGCGGCGCACAGAAGCATCAGGTTGCTGATTTAACTGTTCAGCCAGGAAGGACGTATCGATCTGCGGCAACTGCTGGTTACTGACGAAAAGCAGCGTGGTCAGCCGACCGTCACGGAACCACGCCAGCCGCCATTCAGCTCCGGCTGCGCCGTTCAGCGCCATACTCGCCTGCCCGTAACGCTCACAAAGCGCATCGGCCAGTGCGGTCAGGGGTTCACGCGAGGCCACTCGCCACATCCAGCCGTTACTCAACGGCATCCGGGTCCAATACGGCAGACCCGCCATCTCCACCTCTTCCGTCGCCAGCAACACGCCCTGCCACTGCTGGTCAAAACGCTGCAGACGCACTTGCGTCAGCTTGAATTCAGGCTGACCGGAAAAAGGATCCAGTCGTGCGGCTACCAGAGTATCGACCCGGGCCTGCGCACTGAATACGCCATTCCAGTGCATGGGAATAAACACCTGCCCTGGTTGCTGACCACCGTCTTCACGAATGCGCACGATTACGCTGCCATCACGACTGGCGACTTCTGCCAGATCCCCTTCCTGCAACTTCAGACGCTTAAGATCCTGCGGATGGACTGCCACAAAAGGTTCGGCGCGATGCTGCAGTAAACGCGGTACGTAGCCGGTGCGGGTCATGGTGTGCCATTGATCACGAATGCGGCCGGTATTCAGCAGCAGTGGATAGTGATCTGGCACACCTTTGCGTTGCTCTCCGCCCTCAACACAGAGCAGCCGGGCGCGCCCGTTGACCGTGTAGAACTGACCATTGCCAAACAACCGCTGCATGCCGCGTGGATGGCGCTGACTCAACGGCCACTGCACTGGCTGAAGCTGGTCATATTCGGTACGACTGATGTTTTCCAGCAGAGAAATATCAAAAGCCCGCTGGCCATCGTTTTCAAAGCCGGACAATGCCGCATGCTCGCGGAAAATATCCACCGGATGCTGATAGTCAAAAGCCTCTGCAAACCCCATCCGGCGTGCGACTTCCGTGATGATCCACCAGTCATTGCGAGCGGCACCGGGGCCGGGAATCAGACCCCGCTGACGGGAAATGCAGCGCTCTGAATTGGTCACCGTGCCATCTTTCTCGGCCCAGCTGGTGGCAGGCAGACGAATATGTGCCAGACGCAAGGTGTCATTGTCCTGAACGGCATCAGACACGATCACCAGCGGACACTTAGCCAGCGCCGCTTTGACCCGGTCCGCCTGCGGCAGGCTGACCACCGGATTGGTGGCCATAATCCAGATCGCCTTAATCTGCCCCTGCTCCACCGCCTCGAACAACTCGACCGCCTTGAGACCGGGCTGTCTGGCCATCTGTGCTGCCTGCCAGAAACGACCGACGCGGTCCACATCATCGCTGGCAAAGTCCATATGCGCCGCCAGCTGATTGGCCAGTCCACCGACTTCGCGTCCTCCCATGGCATTGGGTTGCCCCGTGACCGAGAATGGCGCCGCACCGGGTTTACCGATACGTCCTGTCAGCAAGTGGCTGTTGATGATGGCGTTCACCTTGTCGGTGCCCTGACTGGACTGATTCACACCCTGAGAAAACAGCGTCAGGGTGCGGGGGTGATGCTCTACCCAGGCAAAGAACTGCTGCAGCACATCCATTGCCAGCCCGGTTCTAACTGCCACGCTGGCTAACTCGTACTGCGGGTGATGCAAATGCCCCTGAAGTTCAGTAAAGCCATCCACCGATTGGGCGACGAACGCTGCATCAATACATCCACGCTCCAGCAGATGGCGGCATAAACCGTTGTATAGCCAGACATCACTGCCCGGAGCAATGGCAAGGTGCAGATCGGCCAGCTCAGCCGTGTCAGTGTGGCGTGGATCAATCACCACCACCCTGGTGCCTTTCGCCTCTTTGGCAGCCGAAAGCCGCTGAAACAGAATGGGATGGGCCCAGGCAAGGTTAGAGCCGACAATGACCACCAGATCAGCCAGCTCAATATCTTCATAACAGGCAGGCACGGCATCGGCGCCAAAAGCACGTTTATGCCCCACCACCGCAGATGCCATGCACAACCGGGAGTTGGTATCGACATTGGCCGAGCCGATGAAGCCTTTCATCAGCTTGTTGGCCACATAATAGTCTTCGGTAAGCAGCTGCCCTGACAGATAGAAGGCCACCGAATCAGGTCCGTACTGTGCAATGGTCTGCTGCAAGCCGGTCGCAACAGCCTCCAGTGCCTGCTCCCAGAGCACGGCCTGAGCACCAATCTGAGGCTGCAACATGCGATGAGACGTAGTCAGTGTTTCTGCCAGCGCCGAGCCTTTGACACACAGCCGCCCAAGATTGGCAGGGTGCCTTGCATCCCCCTTGACTGACTGCAGATGCGCCCCCAGCAGGCTGGCCTCCACTCCGCAGCCAACGCCGCAATAGGGACAGGTTGTTGTAGCCGTCTGTACAGCGCGCTCTGTCAGTTGACTGCTCATCTGGCCTCCTCTTTCCACTGCTCACAAAAATTGCAGGCAAAAAAAAGGCGCCTCCCCACCGAAGTGGATGAGACGCCATTGTCAACATGCCCTAATCTGGGAGAGCTTCCAAATTTGGAAGCTTGCCCTGCACAATTACTAATGCAGAGGCTGTGCCAACTTTCACCAATACCAGCGCACGTATCACCTTTTTATTAAAAAATGATGTCCAATTGCACCGCAGTGCACAAGAAATCAGCTTTATTGCACGACGCGGATTGCTCTTACGCGGTGAATAGTCACACACGATGCCATCGACAGGGGCATTTCCCTCTCAAGACAACAGCCGGCCACGTAAAGGCGCACCAGAAATCTGCCAGATCGCATCATGCCGCGTCATTGTGGTGCGCAGGTGGTCTGAGATGCCCTTACATAGTGATGAAAGCATCTAGGTTGCATTGCTTCAAAACGCGGTTTCGGTAACACTGTGGCCTCTTGACAGGAGCGATACATGGATCTGAACGAACTACTGATTTTCATCAAGGTCGTCGAGCTCCAGAGCTTTACCACCGCTGGCAAAAGCCTGGGTCTGCAGAAATCGACGATCAGCCGCAAAATCGCACAACTGGAAGAACGACTGGGTGTGCGCCTCCTGAACCGAACTACCCGTAAACTGAGCCTGACTGACGTGGGGCAAGCCCACTACCAGCGTTGCCGCGAAATTCTTCGTGAGCTGGAAGAAGCCGAGCTGGCCGTTACCCGTAGCCAGTCCGAGCCATCAGGTATCCTGCGCGTGGCCATGCCGACCGAACTGGGCCAGCTGATTATGGGTCGCTTCATGGGGGAGTTTATCCAGCGCTATCCTAAAATTCAGATCCAGGCTGAACTCAGCTCCCGCTTAGTGGATATCGTCGGTGAAGGTTTTGATCTGGCGATTCGTGTCAATCGTATGGAAGACTCATCACTGGTATGCCGTCGCCTGCTTAACAGCCCACTGCGCCTCTACGCCAGCGCAGGTTATCTGGAATCTCACGGCACACCAGCGCACCCTACCGATCTGCACTCGCATAAGCTCATGGTGATTGAAAAAGACTCCCAGCTGCAACAGACCTGGGCATTCAAACATGAAGATGAAGAAGTGCACATCACTGCCCGCGCCGTACTGAGTGCCAACAGCATGACCTGCTGCCGTGAAGCGATGCTGACCGGCCTGGGTATTGCCCGTCTGCCCATGGCCTATATGAAGGAACAAGTCCAAAGTGGTGCAGCCATCCCCTTGCTGACCGAGTGGGAAATTGAGCCCGCCACCATCTGGGCGGTTTACTCCTCGCGCCGCCTGATGCCTACCAAGCTGCGTATTTTCCTTGATGAGCTGGTCACCTTCCTGGAAAACAACAAGACGGAACACTTTGCGGCCAGTGCCCTGATGGGTATTCACAGTAATTGAGGCTCAGTCCATTTCGCTTGCGATCTTCCTGAACATGCAGACAAGATCGCAAGTGCTTCCCGATGGCCAACCTAATGAGAAATCACAGCTAGCAAGCACTTCACCTCATACCCAACCACTTACCTTCTAGCGTCCCTCTTGATGGCAACTATCCAAACCAAGGCATTCTAGCCAGGCTCTATATTCACCCTACTGTGATTGGCCAACAGCATGGCAAGAACAGCGAGAGCAAGCTATAACTCAGTTTGTATCGCGGCCTTTCGTATAAACCGCCGCCCTCCACAACAACGAAAAACCGTAGGTCTAAGATCGCTCACCATGGACAGGAGAGAGGTTAATGCCGGAGCTCGCAACAAGCGATCCGATTCGACTACCTTGCTGGAACTGAAATCATGCTGATACCGACGCTTCGATGGCTGTTTACCTGCACTATCCTACTGCTCCTCCAGCTGTCAACGGCACAGGCGGATGATGCCGAATTCATGACGGCCGATGAACTCTTCCAACGCAATCCCGAGCAACAAGCGCTCAGCCAGACACTGGTAGACAGAGTAAAAAATACAGCCACCAGCAACCACGCAGCCTGGAAAGATCACTCCCCACTGAAAGTGGCAATTATCTACCCTGGGGCACAGGTGTCAGACTACTGGCGGCGTAACATCCAGGCATTCAAAGCCCGGCTGGACGAGCTAGGCATCCGTTATGATCTGACCGTGTCCTCTACCTCTCCCGGCAAGGATGAAAGCAAGGCAGCTGAGGACTTCAGTTCAGTACTGGCGCAAAAGCCGGACTACATCATCACCACCTTGGACAGCCCGGCACAGAAACGTATGATTGAGTACGTACTGGTGACAGGGCTGTCAAAAATCATCCTGCAGAATATCACCACGCCTGTACGCACCTGGGAAAGCCGCCCGCCATTACTCTACGTGGGCTTCGATCATGTCACAGGCACCCGCCTGCTGGCTGACTACTTCAAACAGAAGTTCAATAGCAACGCCAGCTATGGTCTGTTGTACTGGACGCCTGGCGTAGTAAGCAAAGATCGCGGAGACAGTTTTATCAGCATGATGGAAGCCACCGGCAGGATGAAATTGCTGCAGTCGTACTATACCGATGCCAATCGGGAATCCGCTCGCAAAGCCACGGAATCGCTGTTGCAGTCCTCTGACGCCATCAACTTCATCTACGCCTGTACGACCGACCTGGCACTGGGTGCAGCAGATGCTGTCAGTGCGAGCAATCGCAAGGCAGACATCCTGATCAATGGTTGGGGAGGCGGCGCTTCTGAACTGGAAGCCATTCAGAAAGGTCAGCTTGATGTCACCGTCATGCGCATGAATGACGATACCGGTGTGGCCATGGCGGAAGCCATCGCTATGGATCTCGCGAACCAGCCAGTTCCCCGGATTTACTCGGGAGAGTTCCGACTGGTGACACGTGACACCCCAGCAGATGAGTTAAAGGCTTATGAGAATTACGCTTTCAGGTATTCCGGCGCGCCCTGATGAAGCATAGAAGCGTTTCGCTGTTTACCGCAGTCCTGTTCTGGGTGTTGACCGCGTTCACCCTGACCGTCTCGGTTTTGCTGTACACCACCTACTCCAATGCGGTCGATGCCCTGAAAATAGAGCAGGAAAATACGCTCTCGCATACCCGCTCAAGCGCCCAGCTCTACTTCGATCATTTGCTGAGCCTGCAGGCTCAGCATGTCGGATTAGCCATCACCAATCCCGACTTGCTCAACCAGCTGGTGCAGCCTGATCCATCGAAGCAAAAAATAGATCTTGAAGCGCAGCTCAATATGATGGGCGACAGCCGACCTGATTTTGCTTTGTTGACGGAAGGCTCCCGCCAGATTTGGGAAGATACCGGCAGCATCTTCTATCATCTTGGCAGTCATCTGGGCGAACTGCGTCAACAGGCCAGACTGAACGCCTGGCAGTTAGTCAAACTACCTGCCCCCTTCGGCAATCTGCCCCTGGTGATTCTGGTCAGTAAACAGCAACTGATCGAGCACCAGTCCGGCCGAGTACTGGGTGAGCTCATACACGGTCTGGTTCTGAGCAACAACGTGACGCTGAGCAAGCAAATTCAGGCAGCCACTAAGGCCGAAGCCTTACGTCTTGACTATCTGGGCACCGCCTTATCGGCCTCAAGCAGTGATCAGGGGTTTCTGGATCAACTGGCCGAGCAACCCAACTCAGTGCTGTTTTCGGCTAATCATCGCTTTACCGGTCAGTGCAGCCCGCTGCAACTCAACCTGATGCCATCCAATGTCGATCTCTGTGTGGTCACGCGCTCCGATACCGTGTCATCGTTGAGCCAGCGTTTTACTGAAAGCGCTCTAAAGCTGCTGGCACTGGTGCTTGCCGTCTCTACACTGCTGACAGTCATGGTCTACCGCAGCAGCATCCGCCCTCTGCGCAAACTGGTACAGTACGCACAGGATCAGGTTCAGCATGCTGATCTGGTGCCGCTGCCGACGAGTATGGTGCGAGAGTACAATCAGGTGGCCAGCAGCCTGCGGGAAGTGGTCAATGAATTGAGGCAGAAGGAATCGTCGCTGCGCGATCTGTTTGAGTCTGCGTTCTCGCCTATTCTGGTCTGGCACCCGGACGGCACCCTGCTGCAATACAACGAAGCTGCTGCCCAGCTGCTGCAGACCACCACTTCTTCACGCTACCCGCTGATCTACGACTTTTTCCCCCGCCAGGTCCATGAAGCCTTGCGGCAGACCTGCAGTGGTACGGCAGCAGAAGGTCTGGAAGTCATGCATGACAATGGTCGCCTGTGGCTGTGGAACCTGACACCAGTAATGATCGACGGCCAGTCAACTGCAGCGATCGCACAGGGGCTGGATATCACCCTGCGTAAAGAAGCAGAAAACGAGATGCGACGCGCCAAAGAAGCGGCAGAACAGGCTAACCGTGCCAAGTCTGACTTTCTCGCCGTTATCAGCCATGAAATTCGCACCCCCATGAATGGTGTGATCGGCAACGTCCAACTACTGCAAGACACTGCGCTGGACAGTGAGCAGCAAGACTATGTCACTACGATCCATCACTGTGCAGACAGTCTGTTGAGCCTGCTCAATGATGTGCTGGATTTCTCCAAGATCGAGTCCAACGCCCTGGAACTGGAAAATCATCAGTTTGAGTTACCGGCTCATCTGGAGGAAACCGTCAGTCTGTTTGCCTTCGCCGCCAGCGATAAGGGGCTGGAGCTGATATGCAGCCTTGATGAAAGTCTGCCCGCTCAGATTATCGGAGACTCCACCCGTCTGCGGCAGATACTGATCAACCTCATCGGCAATGCCGTGAAGTTCACTGATCACGGGGAGGTGTTGTTAAAAGCCAATGCCAGCCACATCGACGACCAGCACGTTGCGCTCGATATCAGCATTCAGGACACCGGTATTGGTATCAGCAAGGACGCGATGCAGCGTCTGTTTGAGCCGTTTTCCCAGGCAGATGCATCGACCACCCGCCGTTTCGGCGGTACCGGCCTTGGGCTGAGTATCTGTAAGCGACTGGTGGAGCGTATGAGCGGCTATATCCGTGTCGACAGCACACCGGGCAAAGGCTCCACTTTTGGCTTTCGCATCATCATGGATCGCGCCCCCGATGCTGCGACAGCCATCCAGCCCGACATGAGCCAGGTCAGCGGACAACAGGTGCTGATTGTTGATGACAACACTACCAATCTCAATCTGCTGCAGCGATTCTGTCACTCATGGGGGCTGATCACTACCGTCGCCAGCAGCCCCAAACAAGCACTTGACCACTTAGCTGCCTACCCTCAGTTCGACCTGATCCTGCTCGACTACCTGATGCCAGAAATGGATGGCGTACTGCTGGCTCAGGAGATCCGTCAGCGCGGTATTTCAACACCTATGATATTGCTCAGTTCTGCGGTCAGACCGATTACAGAAGAAACCCGCCACCTGTTCGCTACCTGTCACAACAAGCCGGTGCGACGCAATCTGTTGCAAACAAGCATCTATCACAGCCTGACAGCCAACGCTGGGGTTGCCACTCAACCTGCCCCGCAATCAGCACGCAGCAAAACCGGGCACGAAGCTGAAAGCGGCCTCGCTCGTCTTGACGTACTGGTGGCAGAAGACAACCTGGTGAATCAGAAGCTGGTCAAAAATGTACTGGAAAAACTCGGTTGCCAGGTAACGGTAGTAGGCAATGGACAAGCGGCGCTGGAGCAATGCACCCAGCATCGCTTCGATATGATTTTCATGGATATGCAGATGCCGATCATGGATGGTCTGCTCGCCACAGAACACATCAGACAGCTACGCACCTTCAGCAGAACCGTCATAATTGCGCTGACAGCCAATGCAGCGCAGGAAGATCGGCAGCGATGCCTGGATGCAGGAATGAACGACTTCATCTCCAAGCCATTCCGCCTCGAAGATATCCGCATCATTCTGCAACGCTGGCAACACCAGCTTCCAGAACGTCATTTGCAAGACAGCAACACGCTCTGACAACGTGCGTCATCACAGTGCATTCGGGCACTACAGATACGCACCAACAAGGCGTATAGCAGCTGTTTCTGATCAAAAACGGCGCAGACAATGCTTTGTATCCCTCTGACAAAGCACTAAAATGGCCGACCTTTGCAACAGACAACAAAACCGAATTCAGCTAAGGACAGTGACTTGCTCAGCTTCCAGCAACAAGCCCAGCTGCTTGCTCAGCTTCAAACCCCGGTGTGGATCTACGATACGCTCAACTATCGTATTGCCTGGGCTAATGAAGCAGGCTTGCAACTGTGGGACAGTCCCCATTTGCAGGAGCTGAGCAGCCGGGATTTCCGTCTGGATATGTCGCGGGCGGTATATTTGACGCTATGTCAGTATCTGGAAGAGTTCAGACAAGGCGAACGTCTGCTGAAATGGTGGACGCTCACTCCGCACGGTAAGCCAAAGCGGGTGCTTTGCCAGTTTTCCGGCATCGTCATGGAGGACGGCCATATGGCCATGCTCTGTGAAGCTCCCTATCAGGAGCAAGCCAGCCCTGCTCCTGCCAGAAGCGCTAGCCAGTCCACCATGGTTGCGCTATTCGGGCCAGAGCAGCAACTGATCAGTTCCAACCCGATTTTTAATCAGACCTTTCGTTATCAGATCAGCCAGCTGCGAGACCTTCTGGAAGAGGATGCAGAATGCCGTTTTGTACTGAATCAGCTACAAAACCATCCAGTACAGATCAACGAAAGAGTACTGTCCACCGCGATCGGCAAACGCTGGCACCGGCTCGAATTTCGCTATCTCGATAATTATCGCAGCCAGCTGCTGCTGCAGGCCGAAGATATCCATGAACAAAAGGTGCAGGAAGCACTGGCACACCGTGACAGTCTTACTGGCCTGCTCAGCCAGCCAGATTTTTTTGCCATTTCTACCCGGCAGATCGCCAGCCACGCCCAGCTGGCCCTGTGGCGCTGCCAGAACTGGTCTGCCTGGCAACAATCCGTCGGTCTGTCTCGTAGCTTGCGAACCATCAAGCTGCTGGCAGACTCACTGCAGCAGTACCTGCCTGCCCTTAGCCCCTGTACTTATCTGGGCAAAGGCGACTTTTTGGCTGTCGTCACCCCCTCCACTGACCGGCGCTATGATGCTCAACTGCTGGCTCAGGCCTGGATTCCCGTTCGTGACCATTTAGATAGTCCCTTGCGCTGCCCGGACTACCAATGTCATCTAATTCCACTGGCTGAGCATCAGTTCGATCTGGCCCGTGCTTTCGATTTACTGCACCAGAACTGATCGACTGGGCTGGAACTCACCACTCCGCGGGACGAATACCAGGCTGTCAGGATGAAGGCACTCTTTACCCATTTTCTGACTACTGGCCATATATCAAATGCTTACAGCTTTACTCTGATGTTCTGTCTGCTACATTTTCACTTGCTGGAGACATACCAAAATCAAGTTCGTCAGGCTGAATGGGACACGCCTTAGACCGACAGAACCAGCACAATGCCGTTAGCCACACAACGGCGCGAGCAGATGCAGGCAAGGCATCACCGATCCCCGACTCAAGCCGAATCGTCATGATGAAGTCTGGCCGGGGAGATCAACACCGGTGCAGCCACCTGATTATGCTCAAAAAGGCATCTGAGACAGACAGGCCAGATAACGTTAACCACGGTGTTGAACATGTACACAATCTCGCGAGCTAGAGCCAAGCAAGGCGAAAAAGCTGAGGAAACGGCATTCACTAGTAAATGAGTGAGTGAACCTGAATGAACATTCCGAAAGTCTTTTCAACGCTGTGTGGTCGACGCGCAGCAGATCGTGAGCACGTTCTCAGTACCCGGCTACCAAAGCACTCGCTTTGTACCCGGCACATACCGTAATGCTCTCCTGGACTGTTACCAATAATACTTATAACTAGAGGTATCCCATGTCGCTCAACGTCATCCAACGTATTGCTGGAGGCTTTGGCCTACTGTTGCTGCTGCTGCTGGGTATAGGCTCAACCGGCTTTGTCAGCACTCAGACCATCAATCAGAAACTCCACCTCATCACGGATGAAACTACGCCACTAAGCAATGGTGCCTATCGCCAGAATATTCAGCTGTTGCTGGCCAACAAGGCGTTACAGTATTTCCTCGCCAGTGAAGACCCGCAGCGCCTGGAACAGGAAAAAGACCACTTTACCAACGCCATAGCCAGTTACGAGAGCACCAGTGCCCAGCTGCACGACTATCTGGTTGATGCTCCGGAGATGGAAGCACTGTTGTCCCAGTCTCATAATGCGGTCAGCCAGTATGTGACTATTGCCCAGCAGCTGATGGCATTACATGAACAGAACATTGAGCAGTCCAGCAAAGTACGAGCCCAGCATCAGCAGATGAAGCGTCAGGATGAGAGCCTGAATAACTTCTTACGCAACTACGCCATTCGCACCGAGCGTACTTACGGCGCCAACGGGCCACAGATTCAATCCAATAATCTGCTGCGTGAAGTCAACAAGATCTCTACCCAGTTTGACCGCTACGATGTCACTCGCGACATTAAGAGCCTGACAGAAGGTATTCAGGGGCTGGTGGAAGCCATCCAGAAGCGTGAGCAGGAGTTCCAGAGTGTCGATAATGCGCAGGCACTCAAGGTGCAGATTCTGATCAAGCAAGCCATCTATAACCTGTCTGACGCCAATGGTCTGTATCAGTTATATGTCACGCAAGACAGCCTCAAACATCAGATTCAGGATGCTATCAGTCAGGCAGAGCAGACTATCCAGACCACGCTGGATACGCTGGATCAGTTTGCCAGCCAGGCAGTGAATGCCTCTACCGCGGCGACCACTGCTGCTGATCGCACTATCGATACCAGCAGCACCATCCTGATCAGTGTCTGCATTATTGCTATCGCTTCTGCACTGTTCATCGGCTGGTGGGTAGCCATGAGCATCCGTCGGCCTCTCAATGCCTTCCGCCAGACGTTGACCAGAATTACACAGGGGGATTTGCGCGTGCGCTTCGATGCCAGACGCAAGGATGAATTTGGCGAGCTGGGCCAAAGCCTCAATGAGCTAACCGGCACCCTGCAACAAACCCTGGGAGAATTACTCAGCTCGGCAGACAGGCTGGCCGATACGGCAGAAGGCAATGCACGGATCAGCGAACAGACCACATCAGCCGTCCATGACCAGCAGATGCAACTGACGTCCGCCGCGTCGTCGATGACAGAGATGGAAAGTACCGTCCACGACGTGGCCAATCGGGCCCAGGAAACTATGGATGCGGTTGATAACAGCAGCCGCCTGGCCAGTCAGGCACGCGACAGCGTCAACGACACCATCAGCAGCATTCGTTCTCAGGCAGCACAAATCAATCACGCCAGTACCGTTACCGATGAGCTAAAAACCTACAGCGCCAATATCGACAGCATCCTCAGTGCCATTCGCAATATTGCCGAACAGACCAACCTGCTGGCGCTGAATGCTGCCATTGAGGCTGCCCGCGCTGGCGAACAGGGCCGGGGCTTTGCGGTCGTTGCCGATGAAGTACGCACCCTGGCCAGCCGCACCCAGCAATCAACAGGGGAAATCCAGAATATGATCGAGCAGATGCAAAGTCGCATCAGTGAAGTAGTCAAGGTCATGGGTACCAGTCAGAGCCAGTCAGAATCCTGCGTCAGTGTTGCCGCCTCTGCGGGGCAGGCACTTGAACAGATGAATGCTTCCATCGAACGTATTCGTGATATGAACATCCTCATCGCCAGTGCGACCGAGCAGCAAAGTGCCACAGCGCAGGAGATCAGCCAGAATGTCAGTAAGATCAGCAATGCCGCAGAGCAAACGGCCGATGGTGCTCGCTCCACTGCCGATAGCAGTCACCACCTGCTGGATATGGCACGGCATCAACGCCAGCTGCTGCAACGTTTCAGCGTCTGACAGCGTAGCCGCCGCCCTGCAAGAGCTGCAGTGAGGCAAAAGCAGCCCTTCACGGCAGCGGGTAAACCACTGGCGAATTATTTCTCTGCGTGCCAGTGGCCAGACAGGTCACTGGCCCTCCGGTATCGCTGCAGCTAGTCAGATATCCTGCCAAGCCACTCTTCTTAAGACATGGCATAACTCCTGCTTGGCTTAATCGAAAAAGTCGGCGCTATAGCGGCGATCTGTGGCAGACAAATGGTAGTTTTGCAGCAGAATGATCATTACTTGAGCGTTAGTATGAATACGTCGACTTTACGAAGGAACTAACCTTCCACAACTCTCAACCCAACTACTCACCACGGCCCGTAGCAGCTTCAAAGGGGTAACGATGAGCTTGAATGTCAGTCAACGCATTATTCTGGGCTTCGCCCTGCTTCTACTGCTTCTTGCAGGTATAGGCCTGACCGGCTTCAACAGTTCTGGGGCCATCAACAGCAAACTGCGCTCCGTTACTGCAGAAACCACACCGCTGTTAAAGAGCAGCTATGAGCAGAATCTACACATTCTGTCCGCACAAAATGCTTTGCAGTACTTCCTGCGCAGCACACTGCCTGAACGTATGGATGCCCAACGTCAGGCCTTCCAGCAGGAAATCGACGCCTTCAATAGTGAACAGCAGGCGTTACAGGAGCATCTCCCCAGTGACTCAGGTATACGCGATCAGCTACAACAAGCCAGAAACAAGGCTGAAGAATACGCCAAGCTCGCGACTACGCTGCAGGACCGGCATCAGCAACAGCTAGCGGTGGAAGAAAAACTGCGCACCGAAAAACAGCAGATTGACCGCAAAGAATCCAGTTTGAGCAACATTCTGCGTAACTATGCCCTGCAAAGTGAGCGGCAGTTCGGCCCCAGCGGTCCACAGATTCAATCCAACGCCCTCTTGCAGGAGCTGACGCGCACCTCCACCTTCTTTGCCCGTTATGAAACCAGTCTCGACATCGCAGAGCTGAGCAAAAGTCTGGAAGGCCAGGACAAGAACATCAATGACCGCTTTACTGACTTCGAACAGGCCGACGCTAAACAGGCTGCTAAGATCAAGGTTCTGGTCAATCAGATCGTGAACAGCATCACCTCCGATACCGGCCTGTTCGCTCTCTATCGCCAGCAAGATCAGCTCAATAAAGATATTCGTAGCGCTCTGGAAACCGCCGACACCCAGCTGACAGAAACCCTGTCTACCCTGCGTGAGCTGATCAATCAGGCCGATCAGGCATCCCTGCAGGCCACCAAGGCTGCAGATGACACTATCGTGGCCAGCCGTAGCATCATTAGCGCGGTCAGCGCCATTGCGCTGGTGGTCGCCATTCTGGTCGGCTGGTGGGTCGTCAGCAGCATCCGCCGCCCTCTCGCAGAGTTCAGCACTATTCTGGGCAAAGTCACCGAGGGTGACCTGCGGCCGCGCTTCGATACCAATCGCAAGGATGAGTTCGGCAAGCTGGGCGAACGCCTCAATGGCCTGACGTCCACCCTGCAACAGCTGATTTTGGAGATGACATCGGAAGCGTCACGACTGGCGGAGATGGCAGAGCAGAATGCACAGATCAGTGACCAGAGCATGTCAGCCGTCAATCAGCAGAAACTGCAGCTGACCTCCACTGCCACGGCAATGACCGAGATGGAAAGTACCGTCAACAGTGTGGCCGAACAAGCACAGTACACACTGGTGTCTGTGGATAATGCCGGGCAACTGACCGACAAGGTCAAGGACAGCGTCAATCAGACCCTGACCAGCATAAATGCTCAGGTGCAGCAGATGATTCAGGCCTCCAAAGTCACGCAGGAGCTGAACAAGTACAGCCAGAGCATCGGCAGCATTCTCGATGCCATTGGCAATATTGCCGGGCAAACCAACCTGCTGGCGCTCAATGCAGCCATCGAAGCAGCACGAGCTGGCGAGCAGGGTCGTGGCTTCGCAGTAGTAGCCGATGAGGTCCGCACACTGGCCAGCCGTACGCAGGCCTCCACCGGTGAAATTCAGCAGATGATCGAGCAAATGCGCGGCAGCATTACCGATGTGGTCAAGGTGATGGAAAGCAGTCAGCGCCAGACAGATGAATGCGCATCGGCCGCCAATACAGCGAGACAGACACTGGAAGAGATGTATCAGGCCATCGCGACTATCCGTGACCTCAATTTGCAGATTGCCAGTGCCACCGAACAGCAGAGCAGTACCACGCAGGACATCAGCCATAACGTTCTCAGTATCAGTGAAGCGGCTGAACAAACCGCCTCTGGCGCTGGCCGGACGGCACAGAGCAGCCAGCAAATGCTGGAACTGGCGCGCAATCAGCGTCAGTTACTGCAGCGTTTCACTGCCTGATACAAGCCAATAGCCGATCAGGACACAGCCAGACAACCTGTGTTGTCTGGCTGTGTTTTTTCTGCTGACTATCGACTGACGCAAGCAAGACCTGCACTGACCCTTTAGCGCCACACTACACGAACAGCTTGCGACTATCGGCTTTCTTGTCCTGCCGCAACTGAATCCATACAGCACCGGCCTTTACTGGCATCACACTCTTGCATCGTCAACGTGAACGCCTTATAAAATCTGCCAGACCCGCTGCACCATGCTGCCTGTTCCAGAAAGCCAGCGGTGCCGTCCTGAAGACTGCGACCTTAATAAAAATCCAGGCATTGAAACTTCAGGATCCGAATAAAAAGCCGGGTGGAGCGGCCACCCGCTTTCGCGTCAATCACCGAGGTAACCATGTTCGAAAAACAAGATTTTCTCCCCCTGTGCGATCAAATTGATGAGCAGCTGGGTAACCGTTGGGTGATTACTGATCGGCGCAAAGAAGCTGTTATTTTTGAAAGCCCGGATGATGCCCACTTTGAATTACAGTTGCTGCCCGACTATGAACACCAGAACCGTTGGAAAATTCAGTTCATGCCCATTCTGGCCGGCCATTTACCTGACAACCCCCGCCTGAAGCAGGCGATCAAGCGCATGGCCCATGACTTGTCTCCAGAGCGCACCCCCGAAGCCCTGGCGCGCAGCATTGATGCATTACTGATTGACTGCCGCAAAATGATCCAGGCTTTCGCACCAGAGAACAAAAGTCACTTTGTGATGGATGTGGTGCATCACAAAGATGGCCTGATGAGCATGTATATCGAGAACATTCCTGAGCCCATTGGTAAGGAAATCAACAACCTGCTGACTGACTGGCAGAACTCGAACTGATGCCCTCCCCTGCCTCCTGCGACCGCAGCGAGGCAGACTCTCCCCTCTCCCCGATGCGGTGCTGCTGTGTCTACCTTCTCAGCGCGTACTTGTGCTGGCTGAAAACGCCGCTTTGCTTTCCATAAACGTCTATTTCCTGCGCAAGCGCTGGCTATAACTCAATCCAGCTTATTTTCATTATTGATTAATTGAATATTAAACTTAAATCAGGTGATTGATATTTCTGCTATTTTTTACCATCAGGCTTAATTCAATCCGATGATTAAAAGAAGTAACCGCAATTACCAGATTGCTGTTTACCAGGCAAATAGTTGCAAATAAAACTGGATTTCATATCAAAATATTCGCAGTGCCTGATTAGACTTTGGACGTAGAGCCAGTTCAGGCTGCGGCCCTTCCGCTGACCACCATAGAATTTCAAAAATATCCTATAAAACAAAATGTTACCCGCCATAAATACAGCAAACGCAGAGCCATGGCATAGCCACAGCACCACGAAATACGCGGCATCCAGCCAGTACAGGAAGTGCGCTCAGGCTGTCATCTGCTATTCCGGTCAAGGTGATCACATTAGCTAATTCAACCAATTAACGGGTAAATAAAGGCAAATTCCACGGCTATTAGTTGCAACTCGGATGCCATTTCCTTGCGCAGCGCAACATAATTTTATACTTAGGTATAAGCGTTCCCCCCTTCCCCATATTGGCTCACTCGCTTAATCTGCTAGGGCTGCTCGCTCATTCCTATCACAGGTGATTACCGTGATTAAAAAGATACTGATAGCAAACCGAGGAGAAATAGCGGTTCGTATCGTTCGCGCCTGCCAGGAAATGGGCATTCGCGCGGTAGCGATATATTCCGAAGCTGACCGTTATTCGCTTCACGTTAAAAAAGCCAACGAGGCCTATTGCATCGGCAGTGATCCGCTGGCGGGCTATCTCAACCCTCACCATATCGTCAACCTGGCGGTGGAAACGGGTTGTGACGCATTGCACCCAGGCTATGGCTTTCTGTCTGAAAACCCCGAACTGGCGCGTATCTGCGCACAGCGTGGCATTCGCTTCATTGGCCCCGATGCAGACGTGATTCACTCCATGGGTGACAAGACCATGGCCCGCCAGAGCATGATCAATGCCGGCGTCCCCGTCACCCCCGGTAGCAATGGCAATCTGGCTGATCTGGACGACGCCATCGAGCAGGCCGCTGCCATCGGTTATCCCATCATGCTGAAAGCCACCTCCGGCGGTGGTGGTCGCGGTATCCGTCGTTGTAACAACGAACAGGAACTGCGCCAGAACTACCACCGGGTTATTTCTGAAGCGACCAAAGCCTTCGGCAGTGCAGAAGTATTTCTGGAAAAATGCATCGTCAATCCGCGTCACATCGAAGTGCAGATTCTGGCCGACAGCTTTGGCAACACTGTGCACCTGTTCGAGCGTGACTGCTCCATCCAGCGTCGTAACCAGAAGCTGATTGAGCTGGCGCCTTCGCCTCAGCTGAATGACGAACAGCGTAACTATGTCGGCAGTCTGGCCGTCAAGGCAGCCAAGGCCGTCAACTACGAAAACGCCGGTACAGTGGAGTTCCTGCTGGATGATCAGCAGAATTTCTACTTCATGGAGATGAATACCCGGGTACAGGTGGAACACACCATCACCGAGGAAATCACCGGTATCGATATCGTCAAAACCCAGATTCGCATTGCTGCGGGTGAGAAGCTGCCCTTTGTGCAGGAAGACATCCAGTACCGGGGTTTTGCTGCTCAGTTCCGTATCAATGCTGAAGATCCGAAGAATGGCTTCCTGCCCAGCTTCGGACGCATCAGCCGTTACTACTCCGCGGGTGGCCCCGGTGTACGTACCGACGCGGCCATCTACACGGGATACACCATCCCCCCTTATTACGACTCCATGTGTGCCAAGCTGGTTGTTTGGGCACTGAGCTGGGACGAACTGGTTGCCCGCTCACAACGCGCGCTGAATGACATGAGTATCTACGGCATCACCACCACGATTCCGTACTACCAGAACATTCTTCAGCATCCGGAATTCCGCGAAGGATCCTTCAATACAGGATTCGTCGAGGCCCATCCGGAGCTGATCAATTACTCAGTCAAGCGCCACCCAGAAGCCCTTGCAGCCGCCATCGCCGCTGCCATCGCCGCGCAAGCGGGTCTGTGACACACATATTCGAGGAGTAGCCAAACATGGCAAAAGTACATATCACTGACGTAGTGCTGCGCGATGGTCACCAGTCCCTGATCGCCACCCGCATGCGTACTGAAGACATGCTGCCGATCTGCGGCAAGCTGGACAAGGCCGGTTACTGGTCACTGGAAGTCTGGGGGGGTGCGACATTCGACGCCTGCGTACGCTTCCTGCGTGAAGATCCCTGGGAGCGTCTGGCCAGACTGCGTGAAGCGCTGCCTAACACCCGCCTGCAAATGTTGCTGCGTGGCCAGAACCTGCTGGGCTACCGTCATTATTCCGATGACGTGGTGCGCGCCTTCGTCAATCGCGCTGCCGCCAACGGCATGGACGTATTCCGTATTTTCGATGCCCTGAACGATGTGCGTAACCTGCGCACAGCCATTGAAGCGACCAAAGCCGCTGGCAAGCACGCTCAGGGCACCATCTGCTACACCACCAGCCCGGTGCACACTCTGGATGCCTACGTAAAGTTGGCTGATGAGCTGATCGCCATGGGCGTCGACTCCATCGCTATCAAGGATATGGCTGGTCTGCTGACCCCCAAAGCGACCGGTGATCTGGTCAAGGCACTGAAAGATCGCTTCAGCGTACCGCTGTTCCTGCACTCTCACTCCACCTCTGGCATGGCGCCGATGTGCCAGCTAAAAGCGGTGGAAGAAGGTTGTGACCACGTGGATACCGTTATTTCCTCGTTCTCCGGTGGCACCAGCCATCCGCCAACCGAGTCACTGGTTGCCTCCCTGCACGCAGCAGGATATGAAACCGGACTGGACCTCAAACTGCTGCAGGAAATCAGTCACTACTTCCGTGAAGTGCGGAAGAAGTACCACCAGTTTGAAAGTGAATACAACGATGTGGATTCGCAGGTGCTGATCAGTCAGGTACCGGGCGGCATGATGTCCAACCTGGCCAACCAGCTGAAAGAACAGGGCGCACTGGATCGTATTCAGGACGTGTTCAACGAGATCCCCCGTGTGCGTGCTGATCTGGGCTTCCCCCCGCTGGTCACTCCCACCTCGCAGATCGTTGGCACTCAGGCGGTACTTAACGTACTGACCGGCAAGCGCTACGAAAGCATCACCAACGAGGTGAAGCGCTATCTGCAGGGCTGGTACGGTCAGGCGCCAGCTCCGGTCAACGAGAAGGTGCGCACTCAGGCCATCGGCAGCGAAGAAGTGATCGATTGCCGCCCCGCCGACCTGCTGGGTGATGAGCTGGATAAGCTGCGTGAGCAGATCGGCAGTCTGGCGCTGAACGAGGAAGATGTGCTGACCTATGCCATGTTCCCTGAAGTTGCGAAAACCTATCTGCAGGAACGTGCTGACGGTACCCTGCAGCCAGAACCCCTGCTGCCGAAAAATGACACCCGTGCCGATGGCGTTGTGCCGACCGCCTTCAAGGTGACGTTGCATGGCGAGACCTATGATATTCAGGTTACCGGTGCAGGTCCTAAAGGTGAGCATGATCGCAACTTCTACCTGACCATCGATGGCATGCCGGAAGAAGTGTTCCTGGAAACTCAGGGTGAATACAGCACCGGTGGCAGTGGTGGCGGTCGCGGTAAGGCCACCAGCCAGGGTCACGTGACCACCTCCATGCCCGGTAACATCGTTGATGTGCTGGTCAAAGAGGGAGACAGCATTGAGGCAGGCGCCGCCGTGCTGGTTATCGAAGCCATGAAGATGGAAACCGAGGTCAAGGCTGCCGTATCCGGCACCGTGAAAGCGGTTTATATCAAGAAAGGCGACCGCGTCACTCCCGGAGAGATTCTGGTAGAGATTGCCTGAGCAGTGACTGCCTGAACAGCGGTCAGCGTACTGATGACACTCCCCCCCGGCCAAGGCCGGGGGTTTTGTTTTTCTACATTACAGCGCCAGTACGACAGCTCAACAGGTCCATTACCCACTGCCATCAAAGGCGTCTGTCATCCCCATAAATTTCATCTTCGCCGCGCTTACATTTTCTTTACATCATTGTCAGTATGGAGCGCGCTGCACCTCTCACGCTCACGCAGCAAGCGCTCACATGGAACAAGAGTGAATCCGATGAAAGCTTCCCTACTGACCCGCAGTGTATTCCTCAGCCTGATCCTGTTACCTCTGGCTCACGCCGACGATATCTCCAGCTCCATCGAAGAAGGTCTCGCCGCTTACAACAAGCACGACCTCAAAGCAGCCAAGCAGGCTCTCGACTACGCCTCACAGCTGATCGCCCAGCAGAGTGCCACCGCTCTCAGCGGCCTGATGCCGGAACCGCTGGCCGAATGGACAGCAGAAGAAGCCAGCACAGAGGGCACTTCCGCAATGGGACTGTTGGGAGGCGGCATCCAGGTCAGCCGCACCTACACCAACAGTGCCGGCAATACCGTGGAAATGCAGATCACTGCTGACTCCCCCCTGCTGGCACAATGGATGCCGATGCTGGCGAATCCCGCCATGGCCGCCACCATGGGCAAAGTCACCAAGATTGGCAAAACCCTGGTGCTGCAGGGCAATGATGAACAACTCACGATGATTGTCGCCAATCGCTTTATGGTCACGGTTAATGGCTCGGCCACCATGGACGAGAAGATGACCTATGCCAAGGCGCTGGATCAGGGTAAGCTCGAAGCCCTTTAACTGGCTTAGCAGGTAGTTGAAAAGCGATCTGTGTACCGGGCGCGTTGCCAGAGGCAGGCCCGGCAACCGCTTTCAGCTGCCGGCTGACAGGCCACTACAGGCATCAGGAAGACCCCATGACCCGCGCTTCAGCTGCTGCAACCTCCCCGCTTCACTGTGAACTTGATCATCTGGTCGTGACCGCCCCCAGCCTGCAGGAAGGCAGTGACTATATCGAACAGCTGTTTGGTATCCGTCCTCAGCCCGGCGGCGAGCACCCGCGGATGGGCACCCACAATACCCTGTTGCAGCTGGATAACGGCGCCTATCTGGAAGTCATCGCCTGTAACCCCGAAGCACCTCATCCCGGCTATCCGCGCTGGTTCAATATGGATGATGCGGAGCAGATGCGCTCCCCACGACTGACCACCTGGGTGTGCCGCACCTCGATAATCAATGAGCTGCTGCTTCAGTTGCCCGGCTTCTTTGACAGCGCGGAGCCCATGACCCGGGGCGACATGCGCTGGCTGTTTGCCCTGCGTCAGGATGGCACCCTGCCCTATACCGGCATGGCACCGACCCTGATTGAATGGCATACCGCACCTCATCCTGCCAGCCGTCTGGCACCGTCGGGTTGTCAGCTGCAGGCGCTGCACATCTATCATCCGCTCGCTCAGCAACTGGCAGAGCAGCTTGCCACGCTACAGTTGCCCGCATCGATTCAATGCCTTGCCCTGCCAGAAGGACAGCCCGCCTACCTTGAAGCCAGTCTGCTGACACCGCGTGGTCTGGTGTGTTTACGCTGACGTGTCTTATCTGGCTGCAGGCTGAGACGTTGCCTGCAAGTATAAAAAAAGCGGTCACCCACCTTGGCAGGTAACCGCTTTTTCTCACGCCAGCTGTCAACTCAAAGCTGACGACTGTTTCAACGCCCTGTGGCCGACACGCAGCGGGTCGTCAACCGTCCGTCAGGCCAGATACTTCTTGAACCACTCCAGCGTTCTATCCCACGCCAGCTTGGCCGCGGCTTCGTCATAACGGGGGGTGGAATCATTGTGGAAGCCATGATTGACCTTGGGATAGACATAGGCCTCGTACACCTTGCCGTCTGCCTTCAAGGCAGCCTCATAGGCAGGCCAGCCTTCGTTGATGCGGGTATCCAGCTCGGCATAGTGCAGCAGCAATGGCGCCTTGATACGCGCCACATCTTCCGCCTTGGGCTGACGACCATAGAATGGCACCGCAGCCGCCAGCTCCGGATAGGCCACTGCTGCTGCGTTGGCGACGCCGCCGCCATAGCAGAAACCAGTGATGCCCACCTTGCCGGTGCTGGACTCGTGCTTCATCAGGAACTCGATGGCGGCGAAGAAATCATTCATCAATTTGGTCGGATCAACCTGCTGTTGCAGCTCGCGGCCCTTATCGTCATTACCGGGATAGCCGCCTACCGAACTCAGCCCGTCGGGCGCCAGCGCTATATAACCGGCCTTGGCAACCCGTCGTGCAACGTCTTCGATATAGGGGTTCAGGCCACGGTTTTCATGCACCACCACCACAGCCGGCACCTTGCCTGTCAGTTTGGCTGGCATCACCAGATAACCCCGCACTTCGCCGTGGCCGTTGGGTGAGGAGTAGGTAATGTACTGCGGCAGAATATCAGGGTCGGTGAACTCCACCTGCTGCGCCAGTGCATAGTTCGGGCTCAGGGTTGCCAGCAGCGACACCGCCGTAGCGCCACCGATGGCGTACTGGGTGGCGCGGTCGAGAAACTCGCGGCGGGAAATCTTGCCGTGAGCGTAGTAGTCGTAAAGCTCCAGCAACTCCTGAGGAAAATCCTTTGCAGTAAGACGGCTCATCCGCTTCTCCTGTCATCACCTGTTGCAGGGGGCCGCCCTGCTGCGGTCACTTATGTCCAGCACGATCACCCTGCGAAGAGATTCGCACACTGATCACGTCAACCTCCTCTGGTGTGCATCACCCTTCACTTTTCGCGACCTTTTCGTAGGCAGCAAAGAGATCGGCAACAAGAACACCGTTGATCGTCATACCTGTCATGTTGGCATCAGCAATCTGCACGTTAGACAGGTTCAGATTGCGCAGCGACACACCCGACATATTGATGTTGTGGAATGTGGCATCGCTCAGATTGATGTTCTCGAAGGTACTACTGGCGAGATTGGCATTGGTGAAGACACAGGCGTGCAGATTGCAGTCCTCAAATCGGGCCTGCTTCAGCACAGCCCAATAGGATGAGTGACTGAGATCCACCCCGTTGAACGAGGCCTTTCTCATGTCACATCCTGAAAATTCATACCCTTTGAACTGCACATCAGGAAAAGGATTTTTACTCTCAGCCATCCTGCCCTCCTTCATTTACCAACCACCCCGCCATGACCCTGCCTGCTCCCTAAACAATGAACAGGCACCATGAACAGGCACCGTGAGCAGGCGCCAGGGCACACCAAGGCTGTTGATAAGGCTAGACGGACAGAATCACAATTTACACCGTTCAACCTTTATCGAAACAATAAGAAAACATTATGACCATCAGGCCAGACCAACCCATACCGCGCCGTCACGGCCTGATCGCACCGCACAGTCAATAAAGCGCATGCCCTCCACACCGTCCTCGATACCCGGCAGCAAGGCCGACAGTGCCACCTCACCCGTCTGCTGGTAATGACGGATCGCCATTGCGGTATCCCGGTAGAGCGAGGCAAAGGCCTCCAAATACCCTTCCGGATGGCCAGCAGGCACCCGGCACTCGGCACGCGACAGAGCCGTTGCCCCGGCACCACCGCGGGTCAGCAGTTGAGCAGGTCCGCCATAAGGGGTGAACCACAGCTGATTGGGATGCTCCTGTGACCACTCCAGCCCACCCTTGTCTCCGTAAAGACGGATGTCCAGACGGTTCTCACATCCGGCAGCGACCTGACTGGCCCACAGCGTGGCGCGGGCGCCTCCGTGCATCCGCAGTAGTACCTGCACGTTGTCATCCAGCGTACGCCCGGCTACAAAACGGCTCATCTCGGCACACAGCGAAGCCGTCTTCAGCCCGCTGATATAGCTCAGTAGCTGATAGGCATGGGTGCCAATGTCACCAATGCAGCCGCCAGCACCGGAGCGCGCAGGATCGGTGCGCCAGCTGGCCTGCTTGTTACCGCTCTGCTCCAGCGGCTCGGTCAGCCAGTCCTGGGTATAGTTGACCTGCGCTACCCGCAAAGTGCCGAGTTGTCCGCTAGCCACCATTTCCCGTGCCTGCCTCACCATGGGGTAACCGGTGTAGGTATGGGTCAGGACAAACAGCGCCCGATGTTGCTGACTAAGCTGTAACAGCGCCTCTGCCTCCTGCAGCGTGGCCGTCATCGGTTTGTCGCAGATCACATGAATCCCGGCCTGCAGAAAAGCCCTGGCTGCCGGGAAATGCAGATGATTCGGCGTGACTATGGCGACGGCCTCAATACCGTCTTCACGCTCGCTTTCCTCCCGGGCCATCACCTCAAAATCACTGTAGATCCGCGCTTGCTCCAGCCCCAGCGCAAGGCCGGAGGCCAGCGCACGCTCAGGCGTTGACGACAGTGCTCCGGCGACCAGCTCAAACTGATCGTCAATGCGGGCGGCGATACGATGAACGGCGCCGATAAAGGCATCCTGACCACCGCCTACCATGCCCAGACGGATACGTGGTTTAGTCATGGGTTATCTCCCCTGCGTCTGATTACAACCCCAGAATGGCCCGATTACGTCCACGGTCAGTCGCCGCACCGGCAAAGTCATCAAAGGCTTTATCCGTGACCCGAATAATATGATCGCGGATAAAGGCAGCCCCCTCGCTTGCGCCGTCTTCGGGGTGTTTGAGGCAGCACTCCCACTCCAGTACCGCCCAGCCATCAAAATCCATGGCCGCCAGCCGCGAAAAGATGGCCTTGAAATCGACCTGGCCGTCACCCAGCGATCGGAAGCGCCCCGGCCGCTGCAGCCAGTCCTGATAGCCACCGTATACGCCGCTGCGGCCGTTGCCATTGAGTTCGGCATCCTTGACATGGAACATCTTGACCCGCTCGCCGTAAATATCGAGAAAGGCCAGATAATCCAGCGCCTGCAGCACGAAGTGGCTGGGGTCATACAGGATGTGACAGCGCGGATGCTGATCCACTGCCGCCAGAAAACGCTCGAAGGTGGCGCCGTCGTGCAGGTCTTCACCGGGATGGATCTCGTAACACAGATCGACGCCCTGCTCATCAAAGGCATCCAGAATAGGCCGCCAGCGCTGCCCCAGTTCAGCAAAACCTTCCTCTACCAGCCCGGCCGGACGCTGTGGCCAGGGGTAGAGAAACGGCCACAGCAACGCTCCGGAAAAGGTAGCGTGAGCCTGCAGGCCCAGCCGCCGCGAGGCTTTTGCCGCCAGCTTCAGCTGCTGCACTGCCCATGCCTGACGCTCTGCCGGTTTGCCACGCAGAGGCTCAGGCGCAAAGGCATCAAACAGCGCGTCGTACACCGGATGCACCGCGACCAGCTGCCCCTGCAGGTGGGTAGACAACTCGGTGATGACAATGCCGTGTTCCGCTGCACTACCGGTGACCTCATCACAGTAGGTCTGTGATTCCGCCGCCAGCGCCAGATCAAACAGGCGGGCATCATTGCTCGGCAACTGAACCCCTTTGAAGCCCTTGTCAGCGGCCCACTGGCAGATGGCCGCCAGAGAGTTGAACGGAGGCTGGTCTCCGGCAAACTGAGCCAGAAAGATGGCCGGTCCTTTGATGGTTTTCATCGCAACTCCTCCGTCAGTGAGGCTGGCGCAGCAAGGCGCGGGCAGCCTGAGGATCAAGGGCAGGCGGACGCTCACAGTACGTCTGCAGCTCGACAAACTGACCCGTTTCGCCGGATTCAAGAATGGCCGTCATCACCTCGATGCCATGCAGCGTGCGTGACAGCGAACAGCGTGGCTCCTCACCCAGTAACAGTGCCTGCGCCATTTCGGCCAGCCCTGCGGTGCGATAGTTAGCGAACTTCGGTGCCTCTGCCGGATAGTTGGGCAGGCTGAACGGGTGATCCCAGGGTTGCAGCAGCTGGGCCTCGCCACTGCGCTCGGTGTAACGCACATCACCACCAAAGAAGTTGGGGTCCGGCACATAGATCGACCCTTCGCTGCCATACAGCTCCATATTGCCGTGACGATGCGCCCAGACATCCCAGCTGGCGCCCAGGGTTACGGTGGCACCGTTGTGGAACTGCAACAGAGCATGAATGGTGGTCGGGGTCTCCACCTCAATCAGCTGACCTTTGCGTGGCTCACTGCTGATCACCCGCTGCTTGCTGGGAATGGCACTGATGGCAGCCACCCGTTTGACCGGCCCGATCAGGTTGATCAGGTTGGCGATGTAGTAAGGCCCAAGGTCAAGCACGGGGCCTCCGCCATGCTTGAAGAAGAAATCAGGGTTAGGATGCCAGTGCTCCATACCATGGCTCATCACATGGCAGGTGCCGCCAACAATGGTCCCCAGCCTGCCGCTGTCGATCAGATCACGCGCCTGCTGATGAGCACCGCCGAGGAAGGTGTCCGGTGCACAGCCAACCGCCAGCCCGCGGGATGTGGCGGCCTGCTGCAAGGCCAGCCCCTGTTCCAGCTCCAGCACAAGCGGCTTCTCCGAGTACACGTGCTTGCCTGCTTCCAGAATGGCCATGGACACATCAAAGTGTGCTGCCGGTACGGTCAGATTGATGATGATGTCGATATCCGTGCTGGCCAGCAGCGCTTCGATACTGCGCGAGGCGATGCCGAACTCCCGGGCACGGGCGTCAGCTGCAGCACTGTTCAGGTCGGCACAGGCGCGCATTTCTATGCCGTGAAATAGCGGTGCCAGCTTGAGGTAGGCAGCGGAGATATTACCGCAGCCGATAATACCGACGCCCAGCACGCGTTCCTGCCCGGCGCTCTGGCTGCCATTGATGTTCCCCTGAGGATGACTGTGGTTGGTCATGATTCCGTGTCCTTATCAAAAATGCTCGGATCAAAATGCTCAGATCAAAATGTTCAGGTCAAAGTGGCTTGGGTCACAGTGGCTTGGGTCACAGTGCATGGGCAGTGCTGAGCGAACGGGCGGCAAAACGCGCCAGATCGCTGGGGTTGTCGTGCTCCATGACAAATACCCTGGCAGGCGTGGCCTGCAGTGCCCGCCAGATAGTTGACCAGTCCATGACGCCATGGCCCAGATCGGCCCAGCCGTCTTCATCGCGGCATTCACCCACCGCGGCAATATCCTTCAGATGGGCAGCGCAGATACGGGCGCCGTACTCACTGATCCAGTGCAGCGGGTTGGCTCCACCGCGTACCACCCAGGCGACATCGACTTCCCATTGCATGCCAGGTGCACCTTCCAGCAGTAACGCCATGGGGATGCCACCGTCCGGCAGCGCTTTCAGCTCAAAATCATGGTTGTGCCAGGCAAAGCCGAAGCCCTCCTGCTTAAGCTGCTGAGCCACCTGCTCCAGCTCTGCGGCAAAGGCCAGCCAGCCCTCGCTGTCGGTGGGCCGGGCATCGGGCAGCAGATAGGGGCAGATCACCGTATGCATGCCCAGTGTGCGGGCGATATGCACGGCATCGGCAAAGTGATGCTTCAGCATGTCCCAGCCGAAATGCCCCGTCGGCATGGTCAGGCCCGACGCCTGCAGTGCCTGCTGCAGCTCATCCAGCTGTGGATACAGGCCGCCATAGCCTTCCACCTGGCTGTAGCCTGTTTTTGCCAGCAATTGCAGGGTCTGCGCCAGTGGGGGGAAGTTACGGGCGCTGTACAGTTGAAAAGACCAATCCGCCATGATGATTTCCTCGATGGCATCGCCCTCTGGCGACGCTAGTTATTGTTGGTTAGAAATTAGGCTCGCTGTCAGATTCGTTCGCCGCTGCGAGCGTCAAAGCAGGACGCCCGCGCCGGGTCAAAACCGATCAGTAGCCGGTCTCCCGGTTTCAGATTCAGCTCGGTATCGGTACGAAAGGAAAAGGCCTGCCCTGCCAGGCGGGTCCAGGCCAGGGTATCGCTGCCCATAGGCTCGACGATTTCTACCCCGACCTCCTGGCAGACAGGCAAGGCAGTGGCGGCCTCACCCACCACCACATGCTCTGGTCGCACCCCCAGCTCCACCGCCTTGCTGCCGGTCAGATCGGCACAAAACGGATAGTGGGTCAGCGGCACGCTCAGTCCGGCCAGTGCGCTGTCCGCGATAAACCAGGGCTGGCTGTCCTGCAGCTGTAACTGTCCCTGCAGGAAGTTCATGCCGGGGGAGCCGATAAACCCGGCCACAAAGCGATTGACCGGCTTGTTGTAGATGGTCTGCGGCGTGTCCAGTTGCTGGATCACCCCCTCCTTCATGATGGCTATGCGGTCTGCCAGGGTCAGCGCTTCGATCTGGTCATGGGTGACATAGATCATGGTGTTATTGAGCTGCTGATGCAGACGCTTGATCTCCACCCGCAGCTCGGTACGCAACTTGGCGTCGAGGTTGGACAGCGGCTCATCGAACAGGAATACATCCACATCACGCACCAGTGCCCGGCCAATGGCCACCCGCTGCCGCTGTCCGCCAGACAGTGCTGCAGGCTTGCGCTGCAGCAAGGGCGTGAGGTGCAGCATCTCTGCCGCCTTGCTGACCCGGCGCTGAATTTCCTCCTTGTTGACCCCGGCGACCTTGAGCGCAAAAGACAGGTTCTTTTCCACCGTCATCTGCGGGTACAGGGCGTATGACTGGAACACCATGGCAATATCACGGTCCTTGGGTTCTTCCCAGGTCACGTCACGATCATTGATCAGAATCTGACCGTCGGTGATATCCAGCAACCCGGCGATGCAGTTCAGCAGCGTGGACTTGCCACAGCCGGAAGAGCCCAGCAGCACCAGAAACTCGCCCTTGTGAATGTTCAGATTGAGTGAGCGCAGCACCCGTACGCCGTCAAAGTCCAGATCAAGATCGCGAATGGCGACGCTGTATGGGTTATCCGCGCGGGCAGCTGTTGAGAGATGAGTCATGGGAATTTCTCCTGTTCGCAGCAGTGATCAGCCTTTGACGGCACCGGAAGCAATACCCCGTACGAAGTACTTGCCTGACAGCAGATACACGGCCAGAGGCACCGCCGCCGTCAGCATGGTAGCCGCCATGTTGACGTTGTACTCACGCACACCGTAGGTCGTGGTGACGATATTGTTCAGCTGCACTGTCATCGGCAGATTGTCGGAGCCTGCGAAGATCAGCCCCAGCAGGTAGTCGTTCCAGATATTGGTGGTCTGCAGAATGACGGCGACGATGATGATAGGTACCGCCAGCGGCAGCATGATCTGCAGAAAGATCTGCCAGAACCCGGCACCGTCGATGCGTGCTGCCTTGAACAGCTCGCTGGGCAGGGAGGCGAAGTAGTTACGGAACAGCAGGGTCATGATCGGCATGCCGAACATGGTGTGGACCAGAATGATGCTGGTCAGGGTGCCGTACAGACCGACTTCCCGGAATCCGATGATCATCGGGTAGATCACCACCTGATAAGGCACAAAGGCGCCAAATACCAGAATGCCGAACAGCAGGTTGGCCCCCCTGAAACGCCAGAACGACAGGGCGTAACCATTGATGGAGCCAATCAGGATCGACAGCGCCACACTGGGCAGCGTGATCTTGATGGAGTTAAAAAAGCCGGCCTGAATACCTTCACAGGTCACCCCGGTACAGGCCTGTGACCAGGCTTTGATCCAGGCAGCAAAGGTGGGGTCACCGGGCAGACTGAACAGCTGGCCGAGGCGAATTTCCGGCATGCCTTTCATGGAGGTGATGATCATCACGTACAGTGGAATGGCGAAAAACAGTGCCGAGAGCAGCAGGAAGCCATAGATACCGAGACGGCCATAGCGTTGCTGCGTACGGCGACGGCTGGCAGGTTTAGGCTGCACGCTGTCCGTTTGCCCCAGCTGCTGCAGGGCAGCGGTCGCCAGCGCTTCAGCGGTGCCTTCGTCCACCTGCGTCTCTACAACAGCAGTTGCTCTCACTGCCACCGCTGCCGTACTGCGACGTCGGACCCGGGGGGAGACCGAGCGCGGTGTGACTGCTGCACGCCCGATCAGGCTGGAATGGGTCATCCCATCGATTTTGGCCATGGTCGTTATCCTTGTTGTGGCTTGGGGTCGGTCGATAATCCTCTGCGCAACACGCAGCAGCTCACGACTCAACACTCAGGGACGCGCACCGCGGCGCACATACTCGTTATAGACCCAGGGGCCTACCAGTAGCAGAATCGGCAATAGCATCATGGTGGCCGCAGCCATCCCCTGCCCGGCATTGCCGCGCTCGGTGATGTAGTCGATCACGAACTTGGCAGGCACTTCGGTCGAGATACCGGGGCCACCGCCGGTCTGCGCCACGATCAGGTCATACACCTTGACCACACTGGCGCCGAGCAGCACCACCGAGGTCACCACCACCGGCCGCATCATCGGCAACACAATGAACAGATAGGTCTGCCAGGTGGGGATGCCATCGACCCGTGCCGCCTTCCAGATATCGCTGTCGATACCACGCAGGCCCGCCAGCATCAGGGCCATGATCAGCCCCGAGGACTGCCAGGCGGCGGCGATGATGACGCCATAGATGGCAAAATCAGGGTCGGTCAGCGGGGCAAAACTGAAGCTGCTCCAGCCCCAGCTGCGTACCTCGTTCTGGATGCCGAGACTGGGCTCCAGCATCCACTGCCAGACCAGCCCGGTCACCACGAAAGACATGGCATAGGGATAGAGAAAGACGGTACGGAAGGCACTTTCCATCCGCACTTTCTGATCCATCAGCACCGCCAGCAGAAAGCCGACCAGCAGGCAGATGGCAATAAACAGCACACCAAAGATCAGCAGATTCTCCACCGATGCCAGCCAGCGACTGGTGTGCCAGAGACGGCCGAACTGATCGAAACCGACAAAATCAAAGGTCGGGAAGCGTTTGGTTCTGGTGAATGCCAGTACCACCGAATACACCACACAGACCACGAAGATACCGATGGCCGTCAGGGCCATGGGCGTGGTTGCCAGCAGCGGACGCCACTGCCAGCGTTTGCGGGCAGCGCCTGCCCGCCCGGACTGAGATGCAGATGAAGACATAGGGCTCCCCCCTGATAGCGGGGCCAGCGTAACCGGCCCGTCATACTCAGAACGTACTCATCATCGGCGATCCTCTGGCCCTGCGGCGTTGCACACCGTGCAGGGCCCTGTCGCTGATGGGTGAACGCTCTCAGTCAGCGTCGCCGATAATCTCGACAAAGCGTTGCTGGGCTGCATCCACCGTCATATCTGGCGTGCTCCAGTATTCCGTCAGGAGATCTTCGATCTGCCCGCGGGTATCAGGGGTAATAAAGAGGGCATAGCCCTGCACGATGGCATCAGGTCGCTTAAGCAGCGCCAGGCCCTTCTTGATGCAGGCATCGGCCAGACTCATGTCCACATCATCACGAATGGGCAGTGACCCCTTGGCGTTGTTGAACAGCGTCTGTACCCGTGCGTCCACCAGCATGGAAGCCAGCTTGAACTGCGCCTGAGTGACTGCCGGGTCTTTCTGTTTGGGAAAGATAAAGACGTCACCATTGGTGGTCAGATAAGGCTCAGGTGACGGGCCGGGAATGCAGTCATAGTCCTCACCCGGCTGTTTACCAGCCAGCACGAACTCACCGCGCGCCCAGTCACCCATGACCTGAGCCGCCGCCTTGCCAGTGATGACCAGATTGGTGGTGTCGTTCCAGTTGCGGCCGGCCATGCCCTGATCGGTGTACTGGCGCAGCTCACCCATGGTTTCAAACACCTTGCGTACCGCGCTGCCTCCGGCAACATCGGCATTCTTGTCACGCCAGACCTGATACCAGACATCCTTACCCGCCATGCCCAGCAACATGTCGCGAAACAGCAGAAACTCCTGCCAGGGCTGACCACCCTGCGCCAGCGGAATAAAGCCCGCCGCCTTGATTTTGGGAGCAGACTCCAGAAAGTCCTGCCAGGTCGTAGGCTCGGTTACACCCGCCTGCTGATAGACCTTGCGGTTAACCCAGATCCATTGTTCCGAGTGCAGGTTGACGGGCACGCAGTAGACTTTGCCGTCTTTCTGACAGGGTCCGAAGATAGCGGGAGGCCGGATAAACGAAGCCCACTGCTCTTTGTCAGCCACGCTGCTCAAATCCTGCAGCAGACCGGCATTGATCAGCTCTTCAAACTGACGTGAAGTATTGAACTGCGCCGCTCCCGGTGGCGTGCCACCAAAGATGCGCTGATAGGCCACGGCACGGGCATTCTCACCCTGAGCAATGGCACTGTCTTTCCATTTGTCGGCCCCCAGCTGGTCAAACTCCCTGGCCAGCACGGACACCGCCGCCTGCTCACCGCCAGAGGTCCACCAGTGAATCACTTCAAGATCGGCAGCCTGCGCAGGCAGTTGCCAGAGGGCTGCAGACAGGGCTGCAGCCAGTGGAATCGTGTATTTCATATTTTTATTGTCTCCACGAGTACGCTTCAGATTGTGGTGTTATTGCCGGATCGGTAATCCCCGTAGTGATGTGATGCCCTGACCTTGACAGCCCCCGGTGCGCCTGCCGGAAACACGTGCCAGAACGGTGTTTGCGCTACCTCACCAGCGCCTGAACTGATCAAAAATCGACCTTTTCAAACGTTATGAAATCGATTACATTTCACCTCAAATAAAAATGTAATTGATTACATTGCAGGAGCAACCATAGATTTCACCCATTCTGACTGTCAAGCGCAGTTCCGCGCCAAAACCACAGAGAAGTTTGGAAAATCTGGAAAAACTGAACGGATACAACAAGATAAAAACTAAAAAAATTTTGAGGGCACAACCGTGAAGAACAGAGCCGCGACAGTGCAGGATGTCGCTCGTGCTGCCGGTGTCTCCACCGCCACCGTCAGCCGGGCCATCAACGAGCCCGACAAGGTCTCGGAGGAGACCCGTCAGCGTGTGGCCGACGCCATCGCCGCCACCCGCTATACCCTGAACGAAGCCGCTCGCAGCCTGCGCATGAATCGTTCACGGATGCTGCTGGTGACCGTGCCGGACATCGGCAACCCTTACTTTTCGCTACTGCTGGCGGGCATGGAAGAAACCGCCAGCCAGCAGGGATACAACCTGCTGATTGCCAACACCAACTGTGATCCCCATGTGGAGCACCGGCTTTACGACTATGTGCGCAGCAACCGTGCCGACGGCATTCTGATCCTCGATGGCACCCTGCCCTCGCTGGGAGAACAGAGCGATACCGCACTGCCCCCCGTGGTGGTGGTCAGTGAGCGTATCGAAGGTGCGGAACTGCCCACCGTCTGTGTCGATAACGCCGCCGCACTGGCCAGCGCCACGCAGCATCTGTTGCAACTGGGCCATCAGCGCATCGGCCATCTCAGCGGTCCGCTGGCGAACGTGCTGACCAAGGAGCGTCTGGCCGGGTTCAGGCAGGCCATGGCCGATACCGCCCTGCCGGTCGCCGACAGCTGGGTATACAGCGGTGATTTCTCCATGGATGCCGGTGCCGCTGCGGCCCGGCAGTGGCTTGCCCAGACCGAGCGCCCGACCGCCATCACCTGTGCCAACGATGAGCTGGCCTTCGGTTTTATTGATGAAGTGCGCCGCCACGGCATCCGCGTACCTGAGCAGGTATCGGTGGTAGGGTTTGACGACATTCAGTTCGCCGCCCGCTTCTATCCGGCACTGACCACCATCCACCAGCCCCGCAAGGAGATTGGCCGACAGGCGGCTGCCCTGTTACTGGATCTGATCAATCAGCCGGGCAAGGTCAAAAAGCAGGAGATTGTGCTGGGGACGGAACTGGTGATCAGGGAAAGTACTGCTGCGCCAGCAAGCTGATGATCACGTGCTCGCGGTGGGACAATACAAGGAAAGCGAAGCTCAGATGCTATAGACAAGCATTCGCCAGTCATTTCAATGCCGTGTGACTGACGGGAAGCAATCAGTCCAACCACTCCAGCCCGTCATAGGGCTGGTCACGCAGTGCTGCAAGGCGGCTGTGCAGGTCGCCGACATGCACTTCCAGTTTGTGGCCATCCGGGTCCAGAAAATACAGCGACTCCCCTTCACTGCGGTTGTCTTTCCACAATGGCACCTGTCGCTCCTTCAACAGCGCCCGCATTCCCGGCAGCTCGTGGGCTTCAATGCTGAAGGCGTAATGGGTGTAATCCTGCGCCGGGCAGACCTGATCAAGCGACAGGCAAAGCCACAGCTCGCCCAGTTGCAGATAGGCACCCCGCTGCCATTTGACTCTGGGCACACAGCCCAGCACCTCAGTGTAAAAAGCCAGCGAGCGCTGCACATCGCTGACGGCCAGCGTTACATGATTGAGTCCACTGGGCATATGTCCTCCTGCAAAAGCGGATTCATCGTGTTACCTGACAGGCCAAAGTACAGCCAGCGCGGAATTTGGCAAGCTCTCGACATCCACCGCCAGACTAATCCGCTTCTTCTCAGTGAACTCCTTCAGTTCACTTCATCAGCTAACTGCCTCAGTTAACTCGATCAGCTCACACGGCCTTGCCGTGCATCCGCGAAGGGATTAGTCTCGCCATTTATTTAACATGTTAATTTAGTAAGACTAACGAGACTGACTACCGCTTAAAGGACCACAGCGATGCAACCTGCTTCCACTCCCTCCGCGCTGCGTGGCCCCTGGCTGATTGTGCTGCTGGCAGCGCTGCAGGCCTTTGGGCCACTCTCCATTGATATGTATCTGGCCGGGTTACCGGCCATTGCCACGGATCTTCATACGGATGCCAGCCAGACCCAGCTGACCATCAGTGCCTTCCTGCTGGGGCTGTTTGGCGGCATGCTGCTGTATGGCCCGCTGTCTGACAAATACGGTCGGCGCCCGTTGCTTTTGCTCGGTATTGCCCTCTATGCCCTGGCCTGTGTGGGCTGTCTGCTGGCAGACAGCATCGGCCAGCTGATCGCCCTGCGTATCGTGCAGGCGCTGGGTGGCGCGGCGGCGGGCATGGCTGTTGCCACCCAGTTTGGCCTGGGCGCGCTGGCCAGCTCTGTCACCAGCGCACTGCATGACGGAACGCCGCTGCCGATGACAATGATGGTAGGAGGCTGTGCCCTCGGGTGTCTGGCCGCCCTGTCCCTCACCCGCCAGCGCCCCGTCGTTATACCCGCCACGGAGGCCAAACATACCCGGAGTCAATAAGCCCGATGGCAGGGCTTGTGGCAACCGACGCCCGGCCTTGCAATCCTTTTTGGCCGGCGGGCCTCTATGCCACTGACTCAATGCGATTGAAAAGTACAAGTGATCCTTCGGAACGCACATTCACCGCCTGACTCTCGCTGGCAACAATGCACTTCATGCCGGACCCGGAACCCGTTCTGAGGCTGCCAGTACACCGGCCCCTACTCAAATAACGATAACGAGAGAGAAGCCCGCGATGAAAAAGCACAACCCGCTGTTGCAAGACCTCAAGGCGATATTGCCTGCCATTGCCGCCAACGCCGAGCACACCGAACAGCTGCGCAAAGTACCGCAGGAGAATATTGACCTGCTCAAACAGGTCAGCCTGCATCGCGCCTTTCTGCCCAAAGCCTACGGCGGTCTGGAAATCTCCCTGCCGGAATTTACCGACTGCATCGCCGCACTGGCGGGAGCCTGCTGTGCACCCACAACCATCAGCTGGCCATGTTCCCCAAAGAAACACAGGATGAAGTGTGGAAAGACAACCCCGATGCCACCGCCTGCTCCACTGAGGAAGTCGACGCGATCATCACCCCACACAAAGCTCATGTGCGGTGTGTTGTTGATAAAGGAACGGGGATTATTGAGGACCTGATTGCGAATCTGGTACGACCAGAACTGGCGGGAGATTTCAAAGGCTTCGTTTACCTTGACCGCCTTGCTGGTGTCGATGGTGCCATCGTCTTTTTCGGGGGTGTAGTTCAGCTCGCAGAAGGCCGAGTGGCCAGTACCGGCGTTATTCCAGCCGTTTGAGCTTTCTCCGGCGACATGGTCCATACGCTCGTACAGATCAATATGCCAGTCTGGCTGCAGTTCCTGCAGGTAAGTCCCCAGGGTGGCACTCATGATGCCGCCGCCAATCAGGAGGACGTCAGTTTTCTGATTTTCTGCCATCGCGTGACCAGCTGTCACAAAGAGATTCAGGCAGAGAAGCGCTTTAGCAAACTTTCTCATGGGCAGGTTTCTTTTATCGTGGGCAATAGTGGAAGCCTTGAAATAGAATTTCTGCAGCCATTCTCCATGGCTATATCGTTCTATAACGTGCTTTTTCTAGGACTATTCTGCCGATGGCAGAAGCAACACCGCCGTCACGATAAAGCGCTTACATCCCGGTAAAAAAATACTCAGCACATATTCCCACTATTCATGGAATATGGAATTCAGCCAAGCCTCTGCACACGTGGCTTCCGGCTGCATTCTCCTTGCTGAAAAAAGATCAGGACAGGTGCATGATCTGCACATCAAGCTTGAGCGGCGGATTCTAACGATTGCCCTGATGCAAATCCATGAAGGGATATAAAGGCCGAATTATGTCCTTTAAATCCATTAGAACCCTTTAATTCATAGTCATGCCGCTAATTATTTCCATACCCTTTTATTCCAGCCTGATATTCATAACTGCTAATACCTTTCTCAATTAATACCGTACTCATGCAGGCGATTGTTATTCGTATTGCAGCCATAGCAAACCGTTGCATCACTCGGGAGAGAGCAGCAAGACAGCGTTGCCTTGGACCACAGGGAACCGCCAGAATGCACACTCAACCTGATGATTGGGTTGTGTTTTCCCCTCTCACTCACAGCAGAGACAACATATGGGATTCAGCATTGCCGGACTGGCGTTCAAGACGCAGAAAGAAATTACCCCCGCTGACTACATTGCCCGCCTGACCGGGATGGAGCCGGTGGCCGTGACAGGCGACAGCGAGTTCGATACCCGTGATGCGGGTTCCTTCCGCGTCGAGACGGATGGCGAAACTGTGCTGATCATCAATGCGGACCTTGGCCTAAACACCTTCCGTAGTTCCTCCGAGCAGTTACAGCAGATCTATCACGCTCTGGATATGCCAGAGGAAATCATCGCCTTCGCCGTGCTCGAATCCGGCGGCACCTATGGCTATGCCATCCTGCATCAGGGTGTGCTGGTCCGCGCCCGCCTGCAGGAAAGCGGCGACTTCCCGCCCAGTATTGATACCGGCACCCCTCCTGCAATCGAGCAGGCGTGGCTGGATTGCCCTTTCTATCTGCTTTATGACGGCGAAGAAGCTGACGACGATCTGGTCATGGATGAAGATGAACTGGATGAGGTGGAAATCGAGAAGGTCTATTACAAGGGTGACCGTGAAGAAGAGCTGCTGGAATGCCAGCTGACCGAGAAAGTCGTGGAAGAGCTGTTTGAAGACCGCTTTGGCTTTACGCCCTGGAACACCAGTGAGCTGGAAGAGGTATTTGAGTTCAAGCTACCCGCCACCACTCACTAACCCCGTTTGCAGGGTTGCCCCGTAACAGGAAAACCCCGGTGCCCGTGGGCAACGGGGTTGAGTCAGCGACGGATTAACACACCGTCATGCGCAGATACGCATCACCCTCAGGCCAGCTCGGTGCGCAGCTGTCTGGCCGCCGTGACCATATTACGCAGCGAGGCTTCCACTTCAGGCCAGCCGCGGGTTTTCAGGCCACAATCTGGATTGATCCATAGACGCTGCACCGGAATCTGCTCTGCCGCCTTGTGCATCAGCACCACCATCTGCTCAACACTGGGCACATTGGGGCTGTGAATGTCATAGACCCCCGGACCGATTTCATTGGGATAGCGGAAGTCCACAAAGGCATCCAGCAGCTCCATCGCCGAGCGTGAGGTTTCGATGGTAATCACGTCAGCATCCAGTGCGGCAATGGAATCAATGATGTCGTTGAACTCCGAATAGCACATGTGAGTGTGAATCTGGGTGTCATCCTGCACGCCTGAAGCAGAAATGCGAAACGCACGCACGGCCCACTGCAAACAGGATGACCATTCCGCCTTGCGCAGCGGCAAGCACTCCTTGATCGCAGGTTCATCGATCTGAATCGCGGCAATACCGGCTTTCTCCAGATCCACCACTTCATCGCGCAGGGCATACGCAATCTGCAGGCAGGTTTCAGACAGCGGCTGATCATCCCGCACAAAGGCCCATTTCAGCATGGTCACCGGCCCGGTCAGCATGCCTTTCATCGGTTTATCGGTCAGCGACTGTGCGTAGGTACTCCAGGCCACCGTCATGGGCACACGACGGCGGATATCACCAAAAATCACCGGCGGTTTGACGCAGCGTGAGCCATAAGACTGCACCCAGCCGTAGCTAGTAAAAGCGTAGCCATCGAGGAACTCGGCAAAGTATTCCACCATGTCGTTACGCTCGGCCTCACCGTGCACCAGCATATCGAGGCCGTAGTCTTCCTGAGCGGCGACGCAACCGGCTATTTCTGCCTTCATCGCCGCGTTGTAATCCGCTTCGCTCAGCTCACCCTTACGAAACGCCAGACGTGCCTTGCGTATGGCCTGAGTCTGCGGGAAAGAACCAATGGTGGTGGTTGGCAGTACCGGTAGCTGCAGACGTTTGGCCTGCGCTCTGGCCCGCACGTCATAGGGCTGATGGCGACTGGCGTCCGCTTCGCTACTGGCCGCCAGACGTGCCTTGACGTCCGCTCGGTGGATCAGGGCCGAGGTCTTGCGGCTGTGCCGGGCAGCATCTGCCGCACTCAGTACGGCGTCAATTGCCTCGGCACCTTTATCCAGCCCCAGTCGCAATACGGCGATCTCCCCTACTTTCTGTACTGCAAAGGCCAGCCAGGAGGTGATGTCTTCATCAAGGCTTTGCTCCTGTGCCAGATCGACCGGCACATGCAGCAGGGAGCAGCTGGAACCGATCCAGATCTGCTGCGGATAGCGGGCTTGCAGACGGGCAAGCAGTGTCAGGCTGGCACGCAGATCATTGCGCCAGATATTGCGCCCTTCAACGATACCTACCGAAATCACCCGGTCTGCAGGCACCGCCTGAAAGACGACGTCCACTTCCGCGGCACCACGCACCGCATCGATGTGCAGACCGTCAAAAGGGAGCTTGGCCACCACGGCCAGATTGCTCTGCAGCTCACCAAAATAGGTGGCCAGAAGGACTTTGACACCCGACTTTTCCAGCCCGGCGTAGCTGCGGGTAAAGGCATCCAGCCAGCTCTGGGGCAACTCCAGCGACAAGATTGGTTCATCAATCTGCACCCACTCGACACCCTGCGCCGCCAGTTTCGCCAGAATCTGGTTGTAGACGGGCAACAGGGCAGGCAACAGTTGCAGCTTGCCTTCATCCTGCGCCAGATCCTGCAACTGCGCAGCACCACAGCCATTCGCTGCGCCACAGCAATCAGCATGATCATGCGCGTCCTGCGAACCGCGGAATTTGGACAGCCACAGGAAGGTCAGCGGGCCAACCAGCACAGGTTTGGCCCTGAGGCCCAGCCCCTGAGCTTCGTCCACTTCGTCAAATAGCTTGCTGCTGCGGATGGAGAAGGTCTGATCCGGGGCCAGCTCCGGCACCAGATAGTGGTAGTTGGTGTCGAACCACTTGGTCATTTCCTGAGCGGCGACCGGCTCGCCACTGGGGGCGCGGCCTCGTGCCATGCGGAAATAGTCATCCAGCCCCACATAACCGTCGGCGATACCGAAGCGCTCGGGGATGACACCGAGTAACAGAGAGGTATCCAGTACGTGGTCATAGAGGGAAAAATCATTGACGGGCACCAGATCGATGCCTGCCTGAGCCTGCTGCTGCCAGTGACGCTGGCGCAGCTCTCTGGCCAGCTGCAGCAAGGTTTCCTGACTGCTCTCGCCTTTCCAGTAGGCTTCCTGAGCAAATTTCAGTTCACGACGGGCACCGACACGTGGAAAGCCCAGGGTATGGGTAATAGTCATTCTGCTGTCCTCAAATGATCAGAAACGCCACTCGGAGATATGCGCCAAGCATGCGTCTAATTAAGTGATGAACAGAGTGTGCGACCCCACAAAAAATTAGTAAATCTCATATTTTTATGATTTAACTTGAACAAATTAAATAATCATTCGATTTTTTGCCATCATGAAGCGGCTGAGTTCGGGTATTCTATGCCCTTGGTTGCGCCCTACCGAGCGACTGACAACGGCTACCACGGCACCTGCCGCCAGAACGGACACTGGCACAGACACCGCTCTGGTTCACCGGCTCCCGGCGTCAACCCCGCAAGAAATAACAATCAATCCTATGGCCACGGCCGCGTGTTTTGTTAAGGAAAGCTTATATGCAGACGGATACCATTTTGACCACCTACCGAATTAGCCCGCTGAGTCTGATCAAACCCGTCATTCTGTTTCTGTTCCTGCTGATACTGGCCGCCAACCTGCAACCGCCGCTGGAAAACTGGCTGATTGTGCAGCTGACTGATCTGAAGAAAGTGGACTTCATCGCTGATTTTATTTTTGTCAGCTGGGCCAGCATCATCCCGTGGCTGCTGTACATCCCTGCCTTACTTGCCCTGAAGAAGCTGATCAAACAGCTGCTCTATACATTCAACATGAGTCTGGATGTGACGGCCGATGCAGTACGTCTGAACTCCGGCTGGCCCATCAGTTACAAGGCCCATATCAAGTTCAACCGCATTGAAAGCGTGCGTCTGGAGGCCATGGGCTACCCGGTCAACAAGTGCGCCAATGTGGAAATTGTGGGTCTGGGGGGTACTAAGATTGAACTGAAACATCTGGCCGCAGCACAGGATCTGGCTGCCCAGATCGGTCAGCCCTGCTAAACCACACCGCGCTATTCAGTCGTGCTGCATCCGGTGTAGCGATAACGACAAACCGCACCCCATTACGGCGGTGCGGTCTTCCCCTTAATCACTTGCCTTCTAACAGGCTGTTGAAAAACGTTATCGAGGCCGCCGAGACAAGGAAATACCCCGAGGGCACAAGAAACAGGCGAAAAAGCGGAGTTTAGTGAACTAAATGAGCATTTGACTCGCTCCGCTCGCCCCTTCGGGGCCGTGCTAAAGCACGTTCAGCCTTTGGCTGTGAGCCTGTTTTTGACGCGGTATTCGGCAACGCAGATAGCTTTTCAACGACCTGTTAAAACGCATCGCTACCGGACTACTCC
>NZ_LAPT01000105.1 GCF_003194385.1 Pokkaliibacter plantistimulans | reverse complement strand
TTTTACCTGATACAGATGTGCAGCGTGTGGCTGCCCTCTCTCAGGGAGAGAGGGACGTGTGTAGCGCCTGCGTGTCGGCTTAACAGGTCGTTGAAAATCTATCTGTGTTGCCGAATACCGCGTCAAAAACAGGCTCACAGCCAAAGGCTGAACGTGCTTTAGCACGGCCCCGAAGGGGCGAGCGGAGCGAGTCAAATGCTCATTTAGTTCACTAAACTCCGCTTTTTCGCCTGTTTCTTCCTTGTCTCGGCTGCCTCGATAACGTTTTTCAACAGCCTGTAAATTTACCAGACATGAAGTTTGCCCTGTCCTACCGGCAGAAGTGACCTGCACTTCTGCCGTTACTCCCCGCTCTATCCCCTCACCGCTCATCCCTGCTGACTTCGCTGTGAGCAGATGACTGTTATCCCTCATGTTTGACAGCCGCCACCATGTCACCTAGGTTTTGACGTTTCTCCCAGAACCTGTTCACGATCTTGCGAGCCAGCCCCGGACAAGGCGAAAAGTGCTGAAGAAGTGGCTTGCCCTGGCCACAAAGTGAGTCGCCCTGAATAAGCCTCCGCAGGGCTTGTCAACGCCCTGTGGCCGACGCGCCGTAACGCGTGAACGCATGTTAAAAACTACAGGCAGAACAACATGACCGATCCCTTTATTGCCCCCGACAATCTGCCGCGCTGCCGCTGGTGCGGAGGTGCTCCCGAGTTTCTGCCCTATCACGACCACGAATGGGGCTTCCCGGTGGCCGATGATCGCCGCCTGTTTGAGAAGCTGTGTCTGGAAAGTTTTCAGTCGGGCCTGAGCTGGCGCACCATCCTTAATAAGCGTGATAACTTCCGCGCCGCCTTTGCCCAGTTCGACTTCCATCAGGTCGCTCAGTTTGGCGCAGCGGAGATTGAACGACTGCTTCAGGACGAAGGCATCGTCCGTCATCGTGGCAAGATCGAAGCGGTGATCAACAACGCTCAGCGTCTGCTGGAGCTGATCGACAGGGAAGGCTCCTTTGCCCGCTTCGTCTGGCGTTACGAGCCGGCGGCCGACAGTCTCGGCGCGCCCCAGACCCAGTCCACCTCGGCAGAATCCGTGGCCCTGTCAAAAGAACTGAAAAAGCGCGGCTGGAAATTCGTTGGCCCGACCACGGTGTACGCCTTTCTGCAGTCCATGGGGCTGATCAATGACCACACTCACGAATGCGTCATTCGCGACAGAGTCAGCACCGCACGACAACAGTTTGTCCGCCCCTGAAGGCTGGATAGCACGACTGACGACCCTATATACAGGCTGGTAAAATAGCCTGCCAAGGAGCCCCTGCATGTCTGATCTGTCTGCCTTCCCCATTACCCGGCGCTGGCCTGCGCAACATCCCGAACGCCTGCAGCTGTACTCGCTGCCGACCCCCAATGGCGTCAAGGTCTCCATTGCGCTGGAGGAGCTGGGGCTGGCCTATGAACCGCACACCATCAATATTGGTGCCAATGAAACCTGGACGCCGGAATTTCTGGCACTGAACCCCAACGGCAAGATTCCCGCCATCATTGACCCCGATGGCCCGGGCGGTCAGCCGCTGGCACTGTTTGAATCCGGCGCGATTCTGCTCTATCTGGCAGAAAAGACCGGCAAGCTGATGCCGACTGATCCGGCCAGCCGCTATGAGACCCTGCAATGGGTGTTTTTCCAGATGGCCGCGGTCGGGCCGATGTTTGGTCAGGTCGGCTTCTTCCACAAATTTGCCGGTAAAGACTACGAGGACAAACGCCCGCTACAGCGCTATGTCAGTGAAAGCAAGCGCCTGCTGGGTGTACTGGAAACTCGTCTGCAAGGTCGTAGCTGGATCATGGGTGAGGAGTTCACCATCGCCGATATTTCGCTGCTCGGCTGGGTACGCAATCTGGTGGGTTTCTATGGTGCGGGCGAACTGGTGGAGTACCACAGTTTCACCGGCGTACAGGCCTGGCTTGAGCGCTGCCTGCAGCGTCCGGCCGTCCAACGCGGGCTGGAAATACCGGCCAGACCCTGAGACCTTCGGCAGGGGCGCTCATGCAGAGTGCCCTTTGCATCCGGCCTCAATCCACTCTGATCATGCGCAGCCACTGCTGCCTGTAGCTCTGCTGTTGATCGACACCTGCAGCAGTGGCTGCCATAGGCAGTCAGGATAAAGCTACCTGCCAGCAGGACGGCTTCTGCAAAGCAGGGATACGGCAGATGCTGGAAGAAAATCTGCCCACCCGCTGGTTGACTACCTTACCGGCATCGACCTGCTGTAATACGACAAGCCGATGGAAGCGCTGGAAGAGCAAAATCAGCTGTTGCTGGATGACCTGCAACAGCGCGTCCGGGCACTGGCGAAGGGCTGGGCGCAGCAGAGGGCGAGCACGTTCCGCGTCTGGTAATCCATGGCGGACGCACCTATATAAGCAGGCGTGACTTCACAACCAGAGCCTGATCATGTCCCATCTTCTGCCCGTCGAACTGCCCAAAGCCTACCGTCTGCTCAATCACGGTCCGACCGTTCTGGTCAGCAGTGCTGCCCACGGCCAGCGCAATATCATGGCGGCCGCCTGGGCCATGCCGCTCGATTTTGACCCGCCCAAGGTGCTGGTTGTGGTGGATCGCAACACCCTGACCCGTGAGCTGATGGAAGCCTCGGGGGTGTTTGCCCTGCAGGCGCCATCGACCGAGCAGGCACAGTTGACCATGGATGTCGGCACCTGCTCAGGCCGCGACGGAGATAAATTCAGTCAGCTGGCAATCGCCAGTCACGTCGGATCGGTGATTGATGTACCACTGGCCGATGGCTGTCTGGCTTATCTGGAATGCCGCATCATCGACGAGCCGCACAATCAGCAGCGTTATGATCTGTTTATTGGTGAGGTGGTCGCCGCCAGGGCTGACAGCCGCGCCTTCAGTCAGGGCCGCTGGCACTTCGAGGGGGATGCGCCACGTTCGTTGCACTACGTGGCGGGCGGGTCATTTTTTGCCACCGGGGAGGCGTTCAGCGTCAACGGCAGCGCTGACGGCGAGTAAGACCGGGCACTGGCCCTGAGAGGATTCGTTCAGGAAGGGTGATAACGAGCTCGCACAATATCTCGCAAAAGATCTTGGCAGGCAGGGCCACAGGCGTCCTTGTTGATGCCCTGTGGCCGATGCGGCAGCAAATGTGAGCCAGATCAGCGGGGCCAACGCAGGCATACCTGCAGGCCCGACTGACCGTCATCGCGGTCCTGCAGCTGCCAGTCGATATGCAGGGCGTCGCAGATACGACCGACTATCGCCAGCCCGAGACCGGCACCGTCACGGCCGGTATCCAGCCGCACAAAGCGCTGCTGCACTTCACTGCGGCGGGCGGCGGGAATCCCGGCGCCCCGGTCACGTACCAGACACAGTACTTCGCTGTCGCTTTCACGCAGTTCGACTTCAATCAGGCTACCGGCATCGCTGTATTTGCTGGCATTTTCCAGCAGGTTGCGCAGCACCACGCTGAGCAGGATGGGTTCGCTCTGCACTTCCCCCGCCTGCCCGATCAGTTCAATTTCCTTGCCCTTGGCCAGTACCTGATCGGCCATTTCGCCAAGCAGGTCTTCCAGCAGGGCATCCAGCGCCACCGGCTGCATACGTAATGTCGCCAGCCGGTGCTCCAGCCGCGCCAGACTGAGCAGCTGATCCACCACCCGCGCCAGCCGTCGCACGCTGTTGCGGGCCTGACTGATACCGGGCTGATCGGCACTGAACTCATCCAGCTGTAACTGCAACGCCGCCAGCGGCGAGCGCAGTTCATGGGCGACATCGGAGGCAAACCCCCGTTCGCGCTGCAGGGTATCGTTAAGACGCAGAATCCAGTCATTGAGGCTTTGCGTCAGCTGCTGGATCTCCTGCGTACGCGACAGGGTGGGAATGGTGTCCAGATCATCCGCCGTGCGGCGGCTCATGCGCTGCGCCAGCATCGCCAGCGGCGACAGGCCACGGTGAATGACGATACCGAGAATAAACAGCAGCAGCACCAGCACCGTCAGATTCGGCACCAGCATGGCTTCCAGCGTTTCTTCCAGCGCCACATCGCGTACGTCCAGTGACTGCCACAGGCGGGCACGAATAGGTACGTCCTCCAGCACCAGATCGAAAGTACGCCAGCGCAGACCGCCGTAGTCATGCCAGCCAAATCCGGCCTTTTCTATCGGGTCCTGCGGCAGATCCTCCGGCCACCAGCGCTGTAATTTGGCATCCCACAGCTGCAGCCGCGAGCTGACCAGATGGTAGCCCTGATCCATCACCCAGTCGGCAGGCAGCCCTTCAAACTGGCGCTCGGTGAGGTTCTTGGCGATCTTTTCGGTGTCTTCGGCCGGCAGGTTTTTCAGCCACAAACTGGTCCAGCCCGCCTGACTGAGGAGGTCGCTGTCGAGCACCTCCTCCATTTCTTCCTGCCCTTCGCTGTAAATCCAGACAAAGCTGGTGATCTGACCAATGGCCACCAGACTCAGCACCGTCACCAGCAGGATGCGGCGCAGACTCATTCCGCCAGCTCCAGCCGGTAACCCACGCCGCGCACGGTGCGGATGGCGTCTTTACCGAGCTTTTTACGCAGATGGTGGATATGCACTTCCAGGGTGTTGCTCTCCACTTCTTCGCCCCAGCCATACAGCTGTTCTTCCAGCCGGCTGCGGGTAATGACCTGCCCGGAGCGCTCCGCCAGTGCACGCAGCAGCATGAATTCACGCCGGTTGAGCTGCAGATCGGCATCACTCAGCCACGCCCGCAGCTGACCGGGGTCCAGCCGCAACGGCCCCAGCCGCCACTCTTCCGAGCTTTTGCCGCGCTGACGACGGCCCAGCGCCCGCAGCCGGGCCTGCAGTTCGGCCAGCTCAAAGGGCTTGACCAGATAGTCATCGGCCCCGGCATCGAGACCACTGACGCGGTCTTCCAGCGCGTCGCGAGCGGTGAGTATCAGGGTGGGCATGGTATTGCCCTCATTGCGCAGTTTGCGCAGCAGACTCAGACCATCGCCATCGGGCAAACCCAGATCGAGCACCAGCAGGTCGAAGTGCTCGGTAGACGTGTGCAGGGCCGTCCAGGCCTGCTGGCCGCGACTGACCCAGTCCACCACATCACCGGCTTTCTGCAGCCCTCTGACCAGCACTTCGGCCAGCGCCTGATCGTCTTCCACCATCAAAATACGCATTGTTTACCCTTATCCATGCTCAGCCACGCAGCGACACTAGCTGCCGATCCTTTAGCCAACCTTAAGCCTGACCGTCTTTCTTGAACAGTTCGCTGATCATCCCAAGGCTGCCCAGCGTGGCACTGGCCTCATACGGCAGGAACACCCGTTCGCCGTCTTTGGCAATCTGCGGCAGGGTATTGAGGTAATCCTTGGCGATCAGATAGCCGATGACCTTGCTCTTGTCGACGTTGGCGCCCAGCGCCTCGGTCAGCAGCTGGATGGCCTGCTGCTGGCCTTCTGCCGTCAGGATTGACGCCTCGCGTTCACCCTGAGCCCGCAGAATGGCGGCCTGACGCTCACCTTCGGCGGTCTCGATGGCGGCCTGACGTTCCCCCTCGGCGCGCCTGACCACCGCGCGCCGCTCGCGCTCGGCCGTCATCTGCTTGCGCATGGCGTCCTGAATTTCATCGGGAATCTGGATGTCCTGAATCTCCACCCGGGTGACCTTTACCCCCCATTTGTTGGCCGCCTCATCGAGCACGGTCTCCAGACTGGCGTTGATTTCCTGACGCGACTCGAACAGCTTGTCCAGCTCCATCTTGCCGATCTCCGAGCGTAGTGTGGTCTTGGCCAGCACTTCGATGGACTGGATCAGGTTTTCCACCTGATACACCGCCCGCTGCGGATCAATGATCTGGTAGTAGAGCACGCCATTGATCATCACGCTGACGTTGTCGGTGGTGATCACCGACTGACCGGGGAAGTCCAGCACCGTCTCACGACGGTCAATCCGGCTGGTCTCCACCATCATCGCCGCGGCATTTTCGCCCATATAGCGCTTGACCTTGATTGCTCGTGGCAGATCGACAAAGGGCACGATCCAGTTGACGCCGGGTTCGAGAGTCTTGTGGTAGCTGCCGAGGCGCTCGATCACCACGGCTTCTGACTGCTGCACGATGCGCAGCCCCTTGATCAGCATCACAATCGCCAGTACGGCGATGACCAGTGTGATCAGCAGACCACCTGTCAGTTGTACATCCATGAGAATTCTCCTTCTGCTGTTGATATGAAAAGTGTGGCCCGGCTTACTCCAGCCGGACCAGTCGTTTACCCAGATTGTCACCCCGTAACAGGCCGATCAGCGCGGCGGGCACGGCCTCCAGACCGCCATCGAGCACATCCAGCTGCCAGTGCAGATCCGCCAGCAGGGCAGGCATGGCCTGTCGGAACTCAGGCAGCCGATGTTCATAGTGAGGGGCCACGTAGGGCAGCACCTGCACCCGTCGCCGCTGTAGTTGCGCCAGATTGGCCGGGGCCTGTCGCGGCTGAGCCGTCTGATACTGGCTGACCAGTCCGCACAGCACCACTCTGCCGCCGTCGCGCATTAGTTCATTGACACCATGAAACACCTGCCCGCCGATCAGCTCGAAGTTGAGGCTGATGCCCTGCGGCGCCCACTGCGCCAGCATGGCGAGAAAATCGCGGTGGTGATGGTCGAGTACCTCGGTGAAGCCCGCCTGCTGCAACCACTGGCGCTTGTCTTCACGTCCGGCGGCCACAATCACCCGCGCTCCGGCCTGTCGTGCCAGCTGAGCGGCCAGCGAACCCACCGCGCCGGCCGCAGCGCAGACCAGTACGGTATCATCCGGGCCGGGCTGCCCCAGCTGCATGCCCAGCCAGGCAGTGAAGCCGGTCATCCCCAGCGGGTGCATATAGGCCAGTGGCGGGGCTTCGGACCGCTGCTGCCACAGTGTCGCGGCATCAGCAATCAGCCGCTGCTGCATCGGCAGATGGCCAATGGCCCAGTCTCCCGCCTGCCAGCGCGGATCAGCACTGGCTTCCACCTGTGCCAGGGTCCAGCCTGACAGCAGGCTGCCCGCCTGCCAGTGCTCGATATAGTCATAGCCGCTGGTATGCATGCGGGTGCGCATATAGGGGTCAACACTGAGATAACAGGGGCGCAGCAACAACTGGCCCGGCTGCAACTGTGCGGCGACAGGCGCGGCTACGCGATGCAGACAGAAATCACCGGGCTGCAGCTCACCCTCGGGTCGCTGCGCCAGCCGCAGCTGCTGTACGAAAGCAGGCGTCGTCACGGCAGACATGGGCGGGCCTTGGCGGTAATCCCTTCAAACCCCAGCACCTCTACTTCACTGCCGACCTGCCAGGGCTGCTCATCCCCCTGAGCCGCCAGAGGATAGAACGTACCGTCGATACGCACGCCGATACGGCCGTTATGCTCCACCACCCGGGTCCGCACCTTGTAATGCTGTTCACCCACCATGGCCGCCGCACGGTTGTCGCCTGACTGCTGGCGACGGCGATAGGCACCGATGGCCAGCGGGATCAGTATGACTGCGGCGATGGCCACGCCCAGCAGTTGCAGCTTGAATTCAACACCCATACTCGCCAGCAGGGCGCCGAGCAGGCAGGCCAGACCCAGTGCCAGTGCCACAAAGGCCGCACCGAGCACTTCCCCTACGGCCAGTAACAAACCGACGATGACCCAGATCTGCCAGGGTTCCATTGACCACATTGTCTGTCTCTCCTTGTTGGGTGCCCGGCAATGAGCGCCAGGCTCCCGCATGATGTGCCCACGGCCATCAACAGGCTGTTGACCAAAGTCCGCTTGCGGGCGGCGGGCAGGCTGAGGATCATTGTAGGCCCGCCCCCTGCAAGGCTCCATTCTTTATGTCAGCATTGTCACCCTGGGCCGCCTACGAGTGGGCGCTTGCCAATGACGATTTCAAACAGGACTCCGCTCAGGAGCGCGCTGCCCGAGCACTGGAAGCCTGCCATCAGGGCCTGCATCACTGGCAGGCCTGGCCCGGCACCAAACTGCGTCAGCCACCCCGTGGGGTCTATCTGTGGGGGCCGGTTGGCCGCGGCAAAACCTGGCTGATGGACAGTTTCTACAAAAGCCTGACCCTGCCTGCGCGGCGTCAGCACTTTCACCATTTCATGCGCTGGGTGCACAAATGCCTGTTCGAGCTGACCGGCACTCCCGAGCCGCTGAAAGTGCTGGCCAAGCGCCTCAGCGATGAAATTCGTGTGCTCTGTCTTGATGAGTTTTTTGTCGCCGATATCGGCGATGCCATGATCCTTGGCCGCCTGATGCGCATGCTGTTCGAGCACAAGGTGGTGGTGGTCACCACTTCCAACCTGCCGCCCGAACGTCTCTACGCCCACGGCACCCATCACGACCGCTTCGATCCGGCCATCAAGGCCATTCGTGAGCATATGGATATCCTCGATGTCGATGGCGGCGAAGACCACCGCCTGCATCCCGGCCCACGGGTACAGCGCTACTGGCAACGTTCGGCGGATGCCAGCGACAGTGCACTGGCGGCGGTATTCGAGCAGCTGCGCGGTGACGCCGCCTGCGATCAGCAGGAGGTGCAGCTGGGCCGCAGCGTCACCGTGATCAAGCGCAGCAGCAAGGTCGTCTGGTGCAGCTATCGCGAACTGTGCGGCAAGCCCCTGTCGGCCAACGACTATATTCGCCTGTGTGATGAGTTCAGTCAGATTCTGCTCAGCGATGTGCCCTGTCTGAGTGCTCCGGAGGAAGTGCAGTACATTGCCCGTGGCACCGAGGATGCGGTGGAACAGGTCAAGACCGGCGACCGGGTGCTGCCCAATCTGTCCAAACAGGATGACGGCGCCCGGCGCTTTATTGCGCTGGTGGATGAGTGTTATGACCGCGGCATTCCGCTGTATATCGAAGCCGATGTGGCGATGAACGAGTTGTATCCGCGGGGCTATCTGTCGTTCCCATTCCAGCGTACCCTGAGTCGCCTGAATGAGATGCAGCGACAGCGTTTCGGTAAGAATGTGCTGCAGGCCTAACAGGCTGTTGAAAAACGTTATCGAGGCAGCCGAGACAAGGAAAAAACAGGCGAAAAAGCGGAGTTTAGTGAACTAAATGAGCATTTGACTCGCTCCGCTCGCCCCTTCGGGGCCGTGCTAAAGCACGTTCAGCCTTTGGCTGTGAGCCTGTTTTTGACGCGGTATTCGGCAACGCAGATAGATTTTCAACGACCTGTTAAAACGCATCGCTACCGGACTACTCCAGCAACAATAAACCCTCTGGCAGGATGGCCTGA
>NZ_LAPT01000104.1 GCF_003194385.1 Pokkaliibacter plantistimulans | reverse complement strand
AGCGATGCCCTGCAGGCTGTCGATCACCCGCTGCCCCTGTTCACCATCCACTTCTGCCAGTTTGTGCCAGCCCGCCTGATAGCGCGGGTCGTTATATGCTGGATTGCTGTTCGCTGGACTGCTGTTCGCTGGATCGATGTTTGCTGGATCGATGTTTGCTGGATCGATGTTTGCTGAGTTGTTGCTGGGCTGGGTCGGTATCTTGTTCATTGCTCGTTCCTGTCGATAGCGGCAGGCAGCACCTCTGCTCTGCCAGTATTCGCAGCCTAAGACTTAGAGTTAACTCGAGGTCAAGCGCTGAAAAGAGGCTCAGTTACGTTTCGGCATGGGACGCCTTTGGACTTCACTCCGCCCTGCACCTACAATCATCGGCCTGACTAACATGACATTGGCTTTAACAGGCCGGAGCACACGTCATCAGCGCAGCGCAGGCAGCGTATTCTCAGCTCAAGACCCTCTGGGCAGAGATGCTGTCTGCCATGCGAACCTGACCGTTTGCTCCACCTGTTAGCGCTGTAGGCCGGATTACCTATGACCTCCACTGCCCATCCCTATGAAGCCCTGACGCCGGAACTGGTGTTGGACGCGGTTGAAAGCACCGGCCTGCTCAGCGATGCCCGCCTGTTTACCCTCAACTCCTACGAGAACCGTGTCTATCAGGTTGGCATCGAAGAACATCAGCCTCTGATTGCCAAGTTCTATCGCCCGGCCCGCTGGGACGATGCCGCCATCCTTGAGGAACACACCTTCTGTCAGGCACTGCAGGAGCAGGATCTGTCAGTGGTCGCGCCAGCTACCCGGGCGGAACTGGAACAGCGCTACAGCGCGCTGCCTCAGCCGGGCGACGCCGGTCAGACACTGTTTGAGCATCAGGGCTTTCGCTTCTCACTGTTTCGCCGTCAGGGCGGACAGGCGCCGGAGCTGGACAACCCTGATCATCTGTTCCAGCTGGGGATGACCATCGGCCGTATTCATGCTGTGGGTGCCGCCCAGCCCTATGTGGCACGGCCAGCACTGAGCGTGCAGCGCTTTGGCCACGACAGCCGCAGCTTCCTGCTGCAAAGCCCGCTGCTGCCGCGTCACCTGCGTGACCGCTATGACGCTATTTCGGCGCAGCTGCTGGAATTAATCGAGCAGCGTTTTGTCCAAATCGGAAAGGTGGAATGGATTCGGGTACACGGCGACTGCCACCCCGGCAACGTGCTCTGGCGTGATGAACGCCCGCACTTCGTTGACTTTGACGACAGCGTGATGGCCCCGGCGGTACAGGATATCTGGATGCTGCTCAGTGGTGATCACCAGCAGCAATCCCTGCAGCTGATCGAGCTGCTGGAAGGTTATGAGACCTTCCACGATTTCGACCGACGCCAGCTGCATCTGATCGATGCCCTGCGCAGCCTGAGGCTGATGCACTACAGTGCCTGGCTGGCGCGTCGCTGGGATGACCCCGCCTTCCCCATGCACTTCCCCTGGCTGGCACGGGAAGACTACTGGCAGGATCACCTCAACACCCTGCATCTGCAGATTCTGGAGATGCAAAATTCCCGCAATGAATGGTTATTACAATGACAAATCTCGTATATCGACAAGCGCATTCAGAAGACGCGGAAGCCATTGCCAAACTGCATACCCTGAGCTGGCAAACCAGCCTGCGCGGTATTCTGCCCGATGCCTTTCTTGATCAGCAGGTGCCCAATATCCACAAGAGTCGCTGGCTGGAGGTGCTGGCTGGCCGCCCGGCCGATTATCAGGGCAAGGATGATTTTCTCTGTCTCGCCGAAGAGCACGGTGAGCTGATCGGTTTTGTCTACTGTCGCAAGCCGGAAGAGCCCAGCTGGGGCACCCTGCTGGACAACATGCATGTGCAGCCGGAGCTGAAAGGCCGCGGTCTGGGCCGCCAGCTGGCACAGCGTGGTGCACGCTGGAGTCTGGAAGAAGCGGGCAGCAAGAGCATGCACCTGTGGGTATTTGAAGCCAACAAGACCGCCGTGAATGCCTATCTGCGCTGGGGCGGTGAGCGGGTTGAGCGTGAGCTGGAGGAAGTCGCCGGCAATATTCACGCCTGGGTCTATCGTTTCTACTGGGAAGACGTCACCCATAACCTGCTGGCATAACACCAGCCCAACGCCTTACCCCTGACCTGCCGCAGCATGCTGGCAGGTCAGCTGCTGAGCTGTTTCCCGCTGCTTCCCGCTTTTTCTGTTTACCCTGCTCTCTTGCTGCTTTTCTGCTCTTCTTTCATTCACAGCCGCGTTTTCCAGTAGCGCTCCATTTCCAGAAACAGAAAAGACGCGCTCCAGGTCACCAGCAACAAGCCGGTCAGTGACTCGATACCGGTCAGGTAACGCAGATGTCCGGCAGGCTCGATATCACCAAATCCCACGGTGCTGAACACAGTGAAGGAAAAGTAGGCGCAGTCCATCAGTGAACCATCAAAGCTGCCAGTCAGCTGCCCCCAGCCGTCGGTGTGATGCATAAAGAAGTAGGCGATGGCGAAAATCCACACTTCCACCGCATGGGCCACCAGCGCACCCATCACCCCCAGCACGATGCGAGATCGGTGCAACATTCGCATTTTTGGTAACAGCGTGGTCAGTCGATAGAGGAATTCGTAGTGCACGCCGACCGCCAGCGAGACCACCACAGAATTGACCAGAAACACCTCAAACATCATAGATGTACTCTCAAACCCGGCTAATCATTTGATTTATAAGAGCAAGCCTAGACGGCGTTGCGTTTGTCTGCGAGATCGTCAGCACAATGGATGCTCTTGTTTTTATAACCGCTGGCGCTATGAACTGCTGGAATCAGTTCAGCTGATCAACTTTAGAAAAACTATCTATTTTCCATATAAAGGGCCCAGGCATAGAGTGAAGCCCATCTTCTTTGAGCGCGCCTCTTCGCATCAGGAACGACGTCACACTGCAGCAGTCTGCGATGACGTTCTCACCGGGACCCGCGCTCCGACACTTCTCTGAGGTCGCCATGTCAAACCTGAATGTAGAACGCGTGCTCAGCGTCCACCACTGGACCGACAATCTTTTCAGCTTCAAGACCACACGTGACAGCGGTTTTCGCTTCAAGAACGGCCATTTCACCATGATCGGTCTGGAAGTCGAAGGTAAGCCTCTGCTGCGAGCCTACAGTATTGCCAGTGCCAACTATGAGGAAGAGCTGGAGTTCTTCAGCATCAAGGTACCCGATGGCCCGCTGACCTCACGACTGCAGAACATTCAGGTCGGTGATGAAGTCTTTATCGGTCGTAAAACCACCGGCACCCTGATCAACGATCACCTGCTGCCCGGCCGCAATCTGTATCTGCTCAGCACCGGCACCGGTCTGGCGCCGTTCATGAGCATCATCAAGGACCCGGAAGTGTACGACGCCTATGACAAGGTGATCCTCACTCACGGCTGCCGGACCGTGGCCGAACTGGCCTATACCCGATACATCACCGAAGAGCTGCCCGGCAATGAATTCTTCGGCGACATGGTGCGGGAAAAACTGATCTATTACCCCACCGTCACCCGTGAACCGTTCCGCAATCAGGGTCGCCTGACCGACCTGCTGACCTCCGGCAAGCTCACGGCCGATATTGGCCTGCCCGATATCAACCCCGAGCATGACCGCTTTATGCTGTGTGGCAGCCCGAGCATGCTGAAAGAATTCTGCACCATTCTTGATGAGCGCGGCTTTGTCGAGTCACGCCACGGCGATCAGGGCCACTACGTGATCGAGCGCGCCTTCGTCGAGCGCTGAGTTTTCCTCTTTACCCTTCCCTTCGGTCTGGGGCGGCTGACGCCCGGCCCCAGATGTTTTTCTCTCCTGTATACCCGCCTGTCTCCGCACGGCAACGCCCTGCCGGATTTGCCTTCCCCCCCATCCGGACATATAGACTAGAGCCTGGCTGCAATCTTCTGACGACAGATATTCACCCGTTCAGGCCAGCATAGTGCGCCTGTGATCTGCCGCAGATAACCGCGTTACCTCTATTCACTGCACGGCCCTGCCCTGCAGCATTGTTATCCAAGGAACGATTATGTCTGCGGGACGCTCCCTGCCCAGCCTCTGGCACTTGCTGAAAATGACCGCCACGGCCTGGCTGGATGACCGCGCCATGCGACTGGCCGCGGCACTGGCGTATTACTCCATTTTCTCGCTGGCACCGCTGATCATCATTGCCATCTCCGTGGCCGGCTTTATCTTCGGCGAAGCCGCCGCCCGCGGCGCCATCAGTGAACAGCTGACTGAGACCCTCGGCCCGATGGGCGCCTCAGCGGTGGAAAACATGATCAACAGCGCCCGCTCCACCGCTTCCAGCGGGCTGATGGCCGTTGTCGGTATCGGCCTGCTGATCTTCAGTGCCACCGGCATTTTCGGTCAGCTGAAAGATGCCATGAACACCATCTGGGGCATCATGCCCAAACCGGACCGGGGGGTGCGCGGCATGGTGATTGACCGGCTGCTGGCGCTGATCATGGTGTTCTGTATCGGCCTGCTGCTGATGGCTTCTCTGGTGATTACTGTCTGCCTGAGCGCCTTGTCCGGCTGGCTCGGCGATGTGATGCCACTGCCCGGCGCCTTCTGGCAGGCGCTCAACCTGCTGGTCAGCTTTGCCGTTACTACGCTGCTGTTTGCCATGATTTTCAAGATTCTGCCCGATGCCGACATTCGCTGGCTGGACGTCTGGACTGGCGCCGCCATCACCTCGCTGCTCTTCACTCTGGGAAAATGGGGGCTGTCGCTCTATCTGGGGCGGGAAAGTGCGGTCTCCACCTACGGTGCCGCCGGTGCCTTTGTGCTGATTCTGCTGTGGGTACATTACTCGGCCTGCATCCTGTTTTTCGGGGCCGAGTTCACTCAAGTCTATGCCCATGCGCGGGGCCATGAGATACATCCAAATCGCTTTGCCATCCGTATTGATGAACTCACGGCCTACAAGCAGCGACTCAAGGAACAGAAGCAGCACAAGGCCGAACGACAGGCACTACAGAACAGCTGAGCACCGGTCGGTTTCCATCACCCTGACAAGGATCCCTTATGATCATCGTTCATCATCTGGAAAACTCCCGCTCCCTGCGCATTCTGTGGCTACTGGAGGAGCTGGGGCTGGATTACGACATTCGCCTCTACCGCCGTGATCCCCAGACCATGGCCGCTCCCGACAGTCTCAAGGCCATACACCCGCTGGGCAAGGCGCCGATTATCAGTGACGGTGAACTGGTGATCGCCGAGTCCGGTGCCATTATCGAATATCTGCTGGATCGCTATGACGATGGACGTCTGCGCCCCGGTTCGGGGCAGCCGCTGCTGGACTACCGCTACTGGCTGCATTTTGCCGAAGGCTCGCTGATGCCGCTGCTGGTGATGAAGCTGATCTTTACCCGCATGCCTGAAAACCCCATGCCCTTCTTTGTTCGCCCGGTCGCCCGGGGTATGAGCAGCAAGGTGCAGGAGATCTTCCTGACGCCGCGTTTGCTGCCACAGCTGGCACTGATCAACGACACGCTGGCACAACGCCCGTGGTTTACCGGCGAGCAACTGAGCGGGGCGGATATCCAGATGAGCTTTCCCCTGCAGGCTGCCAGCAGCCGGGCAGACCTCAGTGACTACCCCCATATCGGCCGTTTTCTCAGCCGGGTCAGTGAGCAGCCCGCCTATCAGCGAGCACTGGCTCGCGGCGGCAAACTGACCCCTCTGGGTTGATGACGGCCCTGTTAAAGTGTGCTGGCCAGCGCGGGTTTCACCACCCGCGTCAGGCATTCCAGCAACAGCTGCATACCGGGCTGATCCGCTTCTTCTGCACGGCTCATGGCATAGAGGGTAATGCTGATTCTCGGCTCCAGTGCACGACTTGGTAGCGGCGAGCCCATCAGCGTGAAGGGATCAACGATAGCCAGCCCCTGCCCGGCTTCCACCAGCGCACAGGCCAACTGATAGTTCTGCACCCGGGTCTGAATCTGCGGTGGCGGTTGCAGCTGCTGCAGATGGCTGTTGAGCAGACCGCTCATCGGATCATGGCTGTCAAAGCCAATCAGCTTCTGTCCGGCCAGTGATGCCAGACTGCAGGGCTGCTGCAGCTCCTGTTCTGTCCATTGCCCCGGACTGGCAATAACCCGCAATGTCCCCTGCAGCAGGGGCTTCATCAGCAGATTGGGATGCGCCACCGGGTGAAAGGTAATACCGATGTCGGCTTCCTGCAGCACCAGCTTCTGCACGATTTCCCGGCTGTGCTGGGTAGCAATGCTGAGCGGCTGGCGGCTGCGCTGATGCCAGAGCGGCACCACCTGCGGCAGCAGATACTGCGCCAGCGTGGGAATCACCAGCAGCCGCAACGGCCGCTCCAGAGGCTGGCGCAGATTCTGAGCCAGCTGCTGGACCCGGCGCAGCGCCTCGAAGACCTGCGCCACCTCCGGCTCCAGTGTCTTCGCTTCTTCTGTTGCCACCAGCTTGCCCTTCACCCGCTGAAACAGCGCAAAGCCCAGTTGCAGCTCAGCATGCTGCAGCGCCTTGGTCACCGCAGGCTGGGAGATATGCAGCAACTGGGCAGCACCGCTGACCGAGCCGGTTTGCATGATGGCCTGAAAAATCTCGATATGGCGCAAACGCATCGACGGCAAGCCTCCACAACAACGATGGCGGGCAGTATAGCCCATAACTCTGGGTTATAAGCTGCGTGGCAGTATTCATTGGGCAGCCTGCCGTCGGCTGGCCAGAATGGCTGCATTCTCAGCAACGAAACCCACTCACCCATCATGTCTTCACATTGCCTGATCATCGGTGCTGGCGTTATCGGCCTGACCACCGCTTATGCCCTGCTGCAGCGCGGCCACCGCGTCACTCTGGTTGAAGCCTGCCGCGAGGTCGGCATGGGCACCAGCTACGCCAACGGTGGCCAGCTCAGCTACCGTTATGTAGCACCACTGGCCGATGTCGGCGTACCGCTGCAAGCACTGGGCTGGATGCTGAACCGCGATGCCCCGCTGACGTTTCGCCCCCGGCTCGATCTGCAGCAGTGGCGCTGGTGTGCCACCTTCCTTGCCGCCTGCCGGCGCTCGGTCAATCAGCGCAATGGCCAGCGGCTGCTACAACTGGCCTTGCTCAGTCAGCAGCAGTTGCATGCCTGGCAGGCGCAGTCTCCTCTGGCGGATTTCAGCTGGCGCAGTAACGGCAAGCTGGTGGTCTACCGGCAGCCGCAGGCCCTCTCCCGGGCCGCCGCCAGTCGGGTCGCAGCCGACAGTCAGCAGGTGCTGAACCGGCAGCAACTGCTGGCGCTGGAGCCCAGTCTGGCAGGCATGGCAGAGCAGCTGAGCGGGGCGATCTTTACGCCGGGCGATGAGGTCGGTGACTGCCATCTGTTCTGTCAGGCTCTACTTGGCTACCTGCAGCAACAGAACCGCTTCCGGCTGGTGGAGCAATGCCCGGTCAGCGCCCTGACGCAGCAGGCCGGGCAGATTCAGGCGATTGAGACGGACCTCGGCCCGTTGCAGGCGGATCACTATATTCTGACTGCCGGGATGGGCAGTTATGAACTGGCCAAAGCACTCGGCTTACACCTGCCGCTTTACCCGCTGAAAGGCTACAGCCTGACGCTGCCACTGGCTGAAGAGGCAGTCGCACCGCACATCAGCGTGACTGACTACGAACGGAAAATGGTCTATGCCCGTCTGCCCGCGACCGACGCCCTGCCGCAACGCCTGCGCGTCGCGGCCATGGTGGATATCGGTGTACAGGACACCCTGATCACCCCACGGCGCATCCAGAGCCTGCGCCAGCAGGCCACTGCCAGCTTCCCGGCGGCGGGAGACTTTACTCAGGCCCACAGCTGGGCAGGCTTACGCCCGGCAACACCGACCGGTCTGCCCGTCATCGGCGCTACCCGCTGGCGCAACCTGTGGCTGAATCTCGGTCACGGTGCTTTGGGTTTTACCCTGGCCTGCGGCAGTGCCACCCTGCTGGCTGAACAGCTCAGCGGACAACCCACCAGCATATCGCTGAATGGTCTGACGCTCGGGCTCTGACGCCACGGCTGACAGCCCATCCGGCTTTACTCATAGCGCGCCTGAACAGGCTCGCCTGAGCGCTGGCACCATGACAGCAGCGGCCCCGTCAGGATCGCCATCAGTACACAGCCCATGCCCAGCCACTGCCAGAGCAGGATCGGCTCGTCCAGCCACAGCGCCGCCAGCAGCACCGTGGTCAGCGGTGCAACGGCAGTAAAGGGCGCGGCGGCACTGCCGCGAATACGAGCGCTGCCGGCATACCACAGGCAGAACCCCATCACTGTCGGCACCACGGCATAGTACAGCACTGCCCACCAGGCCTGCGCCATGGGCGCCAGCGTCCAGGGTCGCTCGGCCAGTGCCGGTATCGCCGTCAGCAGCAATCCCAATGCGCTCATCAGGGTCGATAATGCCAGCGGGGGAATGGGTTGCTGCAGACGTTGATTGAGCAGGATGAACAGGGCCTCTGCGACTATGGCCGCCAGTATCAGCCCATCCCCGTAAAGACTGCCCGCCTGCACGGAGCCCTGTTGGGCAGGCACCAGCAACAGCATGACCCCCAGTGAGCTCAGAGCCACCGCCAGCCAGGTGCTGCGCCCCGGCTTCTCCCGCAGCAATACCATGGCGACCAGCCCGGTAACAGCCGGAAGGGTGCCGCTGATCACGCCGGCATTGGCGGCCGACGTGTGCGCCATGCCGCTGATCAGCAGCACTGTGTAGGCCACACTGCCCGCCCCTGCCTGACAGATCAGCACCCAGGCATCATGGCAACGGGGGCGTGGCCAGGGCGTGGCGGTCAGCTTCATCAGCAGCAGAAAGATCGGCAAGGCCATGGCAAATCGTGCCGCCGTTGCGGTAAAGGGCGGTAACCCGGCGGCAATCAGACGACTGGCAATCACCGTACTCCCGACCATCATCATGGCCAGCGTCAGATAGCTGTACCCACTCAATTGCGACCTGTTCATGGTGTTCTCCTCCGGTTCGGTATGGAGGCACTGTAGAGAGCGGGAAGATGGGGGTCTTGAATGAAATTGCAGGGTGGAGAGGAGCGAACTCAGGGCTGGCTGCCGATCTGCCCATACAGCCCAGGTGTAATCCCGTACTGGCGCCGAAACAGCCGGGTCATATGGCTCTGGTCGGCGAAGCCCGCCTGCAGCGCCGCGTCCACTGGCTTGTGCCCCTGCAGCAGCAGACGGCGGGCCAGATGCAGACGTTGCTGCAGCAGATAGGCATGGGGCGACAGCCCCAGCGCCTTGTTGAAACTGCGGATCAGATTAAAGCGGCTGACGCCCACCATCGCGGCCAGCTCCTGTAATGAAGGCGCCTGCAGTGGCTCATCGGCCAGCCGCTGGCGTGCCCGCTCCACGGTCGCAGATACCGGCTGCACCGGGCGCGCCTGACTGTGATGCGAGAGCAGATAGACCAGTGTCGTCACGGCGCATTCTTCCGCTGCCAGTCGAGCCGCTTCATCCACTTGTGTCTGCTGGCCCTGCCGGACACAGGTGACACGCCGGAACAGCCGGACAAAGTGCTGCCGCAGCTGCTGATCCTGTGCGACAGGTCGCACCAGACTGATTTCGGCAGAAAACGGCAGCTCCAGCTCACTGGCCAGCTCATGCAGTAACGACGGCTCAAAATACAGCATGCTCCACTGACGCCCTTCCTCGCCCAGTGGCACACCATCATGCACTTCTCCCGGATTCACCATAATCAGTTCACCGGGGCCTGCCTCTACCCGGCCAAAGCCACTGGCGGAGCGCTGGGCACCGCGATGAATCAGCCCGACGCCGTACTGGTCATGACTATGGCGGGGATAGTGACGGTTGCTGTCGACGACCATCGCCTGTGTCCCTGCCAGCAGGGACGGGTGCATGCTGATCTGATGTTTATTCACGTCGCTCTCCATAAGCGGGCCAGCCGGGTGCGCTGAGCAGCCATCCGGATACGTTCACGTTGCAGCCAGAACTGTACAGTGCAACCAGCATGCCACACCCTGTCTGTCATAGGGCCTCGGCAGCCTGCTGGCAAGTGCCCGGAAAGCAACAAGCGGGAGAGCCAAGGCCGTCCCGCTTGTTGTGGTCTTCACAGGCCGGGGCCTGTTTTTACATCAGCTGTATGTTCAGCTTTATCTGGAGGTCATTGGTACACAGCCTTGCCGATCTGCACCACGCCTCCTTGTTGGCATATTGACTGGCGTCTCACCTGCCACAGGCAGGGTGAAGTGTGCCTTGTGCCGAAGCGTTCCTGCCTCAGGCGATTTTACGCAGTGCAGGCACCTGCGCAGCGGCGTTGATGACCGCCTGCAGGGATGCATTTACCACGTCACGACCGATGGCTACACCGCACATACGCTGACCTTCCACTGCCAGCAGGATGTAGGCAGCAGCGCGAGACTCAGTGCCCTCGGTCAAGGCATGCTCGGAGTAATCCAGCACGTCGATACGGATACCGGTTTCGCGCTCCCAGGCATTGGCCAGCGCGGTGATGGCGCCTTCGCCTTCACCGGCAATGTGTACGGCGCCGTTCGGCGTCTGCAGTTCAACACGCAGACTTTCCTGCTGGTCCTGATCCAGCTGGAAGCGCTTGACCTGATAGCCATGGGCAGGCTGCAGGTAATGGCGCTCGAACAGGCTGCGAATCTGATCCGGGCTGATCTCACTGGAGCTCGCTTCGGCTTCGGCCTGAACGCGGCGGCTGAAATCGATCTGCAACCAGCGTGGCAACTGCAAACCAAGATCACGCTCAAGGAGGTAGGTCACGCCGCCTTTACCTGACTGGCTATTAATACGGATCACCGCCTCATAGCTGCGGCCGAGGTCAGCAGGATCGATGGGCAGATAAGCCACATCCCAGTAGTGATCAGGTTTCTCGGCCGCCAGCGACTTGCGGATCGCATCCTGATGGCTGCCGGAGAAGGCTGTGTACACCAGTTCACCCGCATAGGGATGACGCGGATGAAGGGCAATCTGGGTGCAGGCACTGACGGTCGATACGATGGCGTCCATGTCAGACAGATCCAGTTCAGGATCAATGCCCTGGCTGTACAGATTCATCGCCATGGTGACGATATCCATGTTGCCGGTACGCTCACCGTTGCCGAGCAGAGTGCCCTCGATACGATCAGCCCCCGCCAGTACGGCCAGCTCTGCCGCTGCAACACCGCAGCCACGGTCGTTATGGGTGTGAATGGAAATGCTGACATCCTTGCGGCCACGCAGGTTACGGCAGAACCATTCGACCTGATCGGCGAACACGTTAGGCGTACTCACTTCGACGGTCGCAGGCAGGTTGATGATCATCGGACGGCCGGTTTCGCGCCACTCATCAATCACCGCATCACAGACTTCCACCGCAAAATCGACTTCGGTGCTGCTGAAGCTTTCCGGTGAATACTGGAAGCTCCACTCGGTGTGCGGATAACGTTTTGAATACTCACGCACCCAGCGTGCGCCCTGCACCGCAATGGCTTTGACGCCATCCTTGTCAGTGTTGAACACGTACTGACGCTGAGTCGGGTTCACCGAGTTATAGACGTGCACGATGGCCTGTCTGGAACCTTCCAGCGCCTGATAGGTGCGGGCGATCAGGTCTTCGCGAGCCTGAACCAGCACCTGAATGGTCACGTCTTCGGGAATCAGGTTGTTGTCGATCAGTTCACGGACAAAGTCGAAGTCAGGCTGAGAGGCCGCCGGAAATCCCACTTCCACATGTTTGAAACCGATGCGCATCATCAGGTCCCACATCTGCAGCTTTTGTGCAACGGTCATGGGCTCAACCAGCGCCTGGTTACCATCGCGTAGGTCAACCGCACACCATAGCGGTGCCTTGGTCATGACCTGATTAGGCCACTGACGATCAGGCATGTTGATGGTAGGTGCGGGGCGGTATTTGCGATGGTCGTAACTCATGATGAATGTCCTGGTGTTGTCCGTTAGTTGAAGTGGCGCCCCGCTGCTCGGTACTCGACTCGTCGACAGACGACGCGCTGACTTCGGAAAGAATGGGTAGCTCTTCCAGTTACTGACGGTTCGGTGATAACCAATCCTTCAGCCAACTTGCAGTCTCCCGGGTGGAGAGAAAGGGTCGGATGGTGCCTTGTGAGCCCCTGACCAGTCCTGAGCTTCAGTGTTCCGCCGGGGCGGGTTGCTCTGAAGACGGATGTCAGTATACGGATTTTCCAGCAGCAGAAGATTGCTAAAATTGCTGTCTTTTTCTCCACCTGAGCAACCTTTACTATAAAAATTCCTTTTTAAAGGCAGATTATGACCACTCTTTGAAAAATACATATTGCGTATAGCTTTCTACCCTGCCTGCTGAGGTTAAATCTGCCTCCATCCTTATGGCGAAAACAACAACACCCTCGCTGACGGATCAGACGAGGGTGTTGTGGGCTGGCCGTAGGCCAGAATCTAGCGGCGCAGGTTGTAATCGATCGGCACCACCAGCTCATTGGGGATACTGTCAGGCGGTGCCGGTAGCGGACTGGCCTGCTGGATCAGCTCCAGCGCGGCATCATCCAGCAATTCAAAACCGGACGAGGTCTTCAGTGAAGCACTCAGCACCTTGCCAGAACGGTCCATGACAAAACGGACATAGACCACACCTTCCTGACGCCTTACCCGGGCCGCACGAGGATAACGCTTGTGCTTAGCCAGATGAGCCATCAGGTCTCCCTGCCAGCTACGCTGTGCCTGCACCCGTCGCTGCTGCTCACCCGGGTCCACCGCCTTCGGCGCCTTTGGCGTGGCCGGGGGTGCATCCTGTACCGCAGGCGGAGCCGCTTTGGGCTGCTCTTTCTTCGGTGGCTGTTCCTTCGGCTTTTCTACCTTCTTCTCGACTTTCTTCTCTACCTTTTTTTCCACCTTCTTCGGTTTGGGCGGTGGTGGCGGAGGAATGACCACTTCCGGCTTCACCTCCGGTGGTGGAGGGGGCGGTGGCTCAGGCAAGGGTTCAGGCTCGGGCGGTGGTGGCTCCGGTTCGGGCTCCGGCTCAACGACAGGTTCCGGGACCGGCTCAGGCTTGACCACTTCTGGCATCGGCGCCAGCTCGATCATGATGGCTTCCGGTGCCGCCGGTGGATTGGCAGGCAGCGGGGCCGCTTTGACCAGTGGCAGCAACAGTGCCAGATGCACTCCCGCCACCAGCGTCAGGCCCAGCCCCCAGGCACTGGCACGGCGCAGACTCAGCGGCGGCTGGGTTTCAGGCATGGGATTGTGCACCGCAGAAGCTCTGGCTGCTGCGGGGGAAGGGTTCAGCGGTTCTGTCATTGGGCGCTTCCGACCGTCTCCAGACCCACCAGGCCAATTTTCAGATAACCCGCAGTTCGCAGCTGATCCATGACCTTCATCAGCTCACCGTAAGGCACGCCTTTATCGGCACGCAGAAACAGGCGCTGCTGATAATCCTTCGCGGTCACCTTATCCAGCACGGCACCCAGCCCCTGCTCCGGCACCTTCTCTTCACCGACGCTGACACTCAGATCCGCCTGAATGGAGATATAGACGGGTTTATCAGGATGAGGCTGGGGTTGTGCCGACGAGGCAGGCAGATCCACCGGGACACTGACGGTGGCCAGCGGTGCTGCCACCATGAAGATGATCAGCAGCACCAGAATGACGTCGATAAAGGGCGTAACGTTGATCTCGTGGTTCTCACCCAGATCATCATCACCATGATGCAGTCCACCTGCCATGATCAGCTCCCTACTTTACGCAGGGGAGTCACCTGTGGCTGGCGATCCAGATCGCGACTGACGATACGCGCCACTTCTGCGGTGGTATCGGCCATGATGGCGCGGTAGCCACCGATACTACGGGCAAAGTGGTTGTAGATGACGACCGCCGGAATGGCTGCCACCAGACCAATCGCAGTAGCCAGCAAGGCTTCGGCGATACCCGGCGCCACCACAGCCAGATTGGTAGTTTGTGATTTGGAGATACCGATAAAGCTGTTCATGATGCCCCAGACGGTGCCGAACAAACCGACAAAGGGAGAAGTCGAACCGATGGTGGCCAGCACGCCGGTACCGACATTGATGCGGCGTGCAGCGGCGGCTTCGATGCGATGCAGGCGGGATTCGACACGCTCTTTCACCCCACCTTTATCAAAGGCTTCGTGCTTGGCTGACAGCACCAGCTCATACTCGGCCGCCTGCACCATGGAGGCTGACAGGCAGGTGTCATGCTCAACGGCTTTCAGAGCCTCACGCAGCGTGCCGACCTCACCCAGATTGCGCAGGGTGCGGCGAGCGCGTTTCTTCGCTGCAGCAATCTCGATGCTTTTCACCAGTGCGATGGTCCAGGTCACGATGGAAGCAAAGGCCAGACCCAGCATCACTGACTTGACCACCCAGTCAGCGGCCATGAACATGCCCATGGGGGTCAGGTCGTGCGGCAGCATGGACGCCACAGCATGGCTGTCGGCAGCCGCTTCGGGCAGTGACTCACTGGTCTGGGAGAGGTCTTCTGACGCAGAGACTGATCCCTGCATTGGGGTGTCCGCCGCGGAAACAGCATCGCTGGCAGGAGCAGAAATAGTAGTAGAACTGGGAGAGGATGCAGATTCGCTGCTGGCAGGTGCGCTGGTCGATGTAACAGGAGCGGTAAGCGTATCCGATTCAGCGTGGCTCAACGGAGCCAGCACCATGCCAGCACTCAGCCCGATGATCATGGCCCAGTGTTTGGCCATGCCTTTGTTCTGCTCGATATTTTTCATGTGAAATCCCGACGGCGGCAGGGCTGCTGGACGGCTAACCGACGCATGGTCAGTGGCTAATCGAGCTTGCCCATTCGATCCAATAGATTTCACTAATGCTAAAGCTTCTCATTATCCATCACAAGATCAATCTAATGATTGATTCAGAGGGTGTCTTGGATTGCAACCAGGCCCTGACAATGCCTAAAGCACAAAATTGCTTTACCATAGCCAAACGCGCATTAATCTGTCGGCCAGACCGCAGGGAGACCAGAAAATGACATTCAATCGTTATGATCGGCGCATTATGGAAGTACTGCAAAAAGACGGTCGCATGAGTAATCAGGAGCTGGCCGACAGCATTCAGCTGTCTCCTTCGCCCTGTCTGCGACGGGTCAAACGTCTGGAAGAGGAAGGCATCATCGAGGGCTACAGCGCCTTGCTCAATGCCAAAAAGCTCGGTTTGACCCTGATGGCCTTTATCGGTATCAGTATGGATCGTCATACTCCGGAGCGTTTCCAGCGTTTTGAAGAGCTGATTGCCAGTTATCCGGAGGTGCTGGAATGCCACCTGATCACCGGCCAGTCAGCCGACTACCTGCTGAAAGTCATCGTCAAGGATATGGAAGCCTTCCAGCAGTTCTTGCTGAATCGGGTGACCACGATTGAAGGTGTGACCGGGGTGCATTCCAGCTTTGTGATGAAAACCCCTATCAGCAGCACCGCCCTGCCCCTCAACCACCTGACCTGATCACCATGCGATTTGAACTGCTGAGCGAGCGCCACGCGCAAGCACTGCTGGCCTTTGAAGAGAGCAATCAGGCCTGGTTTGAGCGCACCATCGAAGCCCGTGAGCCGGCGTTCTACTCGCTGCAGGGGGTACATGAGCATATTGATGAATACGTGCAGCGTTACCATGAAGGCATGATCTATCCGCTGCTGATAATCAATGAACAGGGCGAGCTGATGGGCAGAGCCAACCTGCGTCGCTCGCTCAATGATCCACGCTACGGTTTCGTCGGCTATCGAGTCGGTGAAGCATACTGCGGTCAGGGCGTAGCCTCAGCGGCACTGAAGCAGCTGATCCGGGCAGGCTACGAGCAGATGCGGCTGGACCATCTGCGCGCCTTTGCCTCAGTCAGCAATATCGCTTCACAGCGTGTTCTGGAAAAGCAGTCCTTTCTGCGCTGCCGCTACGTTCCCCAGCATGCCGTCACTCGTCAGGGGCAGCTGGATGCCTGGGAGTTCGTGCACTTTGCCAGCCTCTGGCGCCGACACTGGCACCGGTGGTTTACCCTCACGCCCGACTGACCTGCTACACGCCCTTCAGCAAGCCACTGCGTTTGTCACCTCACCCGCAACCCGGGTTTTACGGTGCAGATAAAGCGCTGCGCTCAGCGTGCCCACCAGTACCACCAGAGAGCCGATGATCACTCCCGTCCAGCCGCGCCATTCCCAGAAGGGATGCAGATAGATACCGCCGGTACTGGCGCCGGTGTAATAGAACACCAGATACAACGAGCTGGCACTGGCCTTGGCATGCTGGGCGTTACGGCTGACCCAGCTGCTGTTGGTGGAATGGGCAAAGAAGAAGCCGAAGCTGTTGATAAAGAAACCGAGAATAATGGTCCACAGACTTGGCAGCAGGGTGCAAAGGCTACCCAGCATCAGCACCACGATGCCAAATGCCATGCACAGCGGTTGCGGGAAACGTCTGGCAGCACGCCCGGCCAGTGCCGAGCCAAGGGTGCCGGTCAGATAGGTCAGGAACAGCATGCCCAGAAAGCGCGGTGACAATGAGTACGGCTCATCGCCCAGCACAAAGGTGATATAGCTGTACTGATTGATAAAAACAAAGAAGTTGAATCCACCGATCAGATAGGCCGTCAGCAGGATGGGATTACGCAGGTGATCAAGCATATTGCCGAGCATGGTGCGCAGATGGAACGGCCGCGCCTGAAAGTTGCTGGAGCGTGGCAGCAGGAAGGCAAAGCTGAGCCACACCACCAGACTGACACCTGCAATCACCAGGAAGGTATTGGCCCAGCCCAGACTTTCACCGGCAAAACCACCAATCAGACGACCACCTATGCCGCCCAGGGTATTGGCACCGATATACAGACCGACAGCGGTCATCAGTGCTTCCTTGTCGAATTCGTCTCCCATATAGGCCACCGCAATCGCGGGCAGCCCGCCGAGGAAAAAGCCCTGTACTGCACGCAGCCCCAGCAGCATTTCGTAGCTGTTAGTCTGTGACAGCGCCAGCGTCGTCACTATGACCCCTGCCATGGTGATCAGCATGATGCCACGACGGCCCAGCACATCTGACAGGGGGCCATATACCAGCAGTGATAGCCCCAGCGTCAGGGTGGACACGGTAAAACTGTAGCTGGCGGAAAGGGGAGACACCTGAAAGTCAGCCGCCAGCATGGGCAACAGTGGCTGGGTGACATAAAGGTTGGAGAAGATCATAAAGGAACCCAGGCACAGAGCCAGGGTGGCACGCCAGTAAGCGCGACTGCCTGCTTGAATCATGATGGCGGTCCTGCGGTAGTGAAGCAGCCCGAAGACAGGGCCTGCGGCACACTATATCGACCCCCTTTTCATAATAAAAATATATGCAAATTATGATTAGGATAATAAAGTTTTATATTCTGTACGGATGCGACAGTCTGCCCGATGCAGACCAGACATCTCCCTGCACTGACGGGCCCGTACCATGGAACTCAAACCTCTGCGCTACTTCTATGAGGTCGCACGCCTCGGCAGCTTTACCCGCGCGGCAGAGCTGCTCAATCTCGCCCAGCCGGCAGTCAGCATGGCGATTCGCAAGCTGGAAAATGAACTGGAGCTGACCCTGTTCCATCGTCACGAACGCTCCATTGCCCTGACTGACGAGGGTAAATGCCTGTTCGCTCAGGCGGAAAAAATCCTGCAGGTGGTGGCCGATGCCGAGCTGGAAATGCAGGAGCTGAAGGGACTGAGTCGCGGCGAAGTGCGGGTGGGTATCCCCAGCATGCTGGGTTCGTTCCACTTCCCTCCGATACTGATGGCATTTCGCCATCGTTATCCCAATCTGACGTTCTCGGTACAGGAAGGCGGCACCTGGCAGCTGCAGCAGATGCTGGAAAAGGGCGAACTGGATCTGGCCGTCATCGAGTCTGAAACCATTTCCGACATTCTGGAAGCCAGGACGATCCTGCGCGAGGAAATGCGCGCCACGGTCAGCCGCGAACACCTCTTTGCCGAGCGCAGCTCAATCACACTGCAGGAGTTCTTCACCGAAGAGCTGGTGATGTTCAAGCCTGGCTACTTTCACCGCAAGGTACTGGACAGGCTGGCCAAGGAAGTCGGCTGTACGCCGAACATCAGTTTTGAAACCAATCTGGTGCCGCTGATCCGCTCTATCGTCAAACAGGGTTTCGGCATTTCCACCCTGCTGAATATGGCAGTGGCGGACGACCCTGATCTGGTCACGGTTTCCTTTGCGCCGCCGATCTTTCTTGATCTGTGCATCGCCTGGCGCAAGGACGGCTATCTGTCGCGGGCCAATCGGGCGTTTGTGGAGTTCCTGCTGGAATCGAGCAGGATGTGAGCCACGACAGCAACAAGAAAGGACAGAAACAAGAGAGGACAGAAACAAGAAAGGGCACATCACGTGCCCTTTCTGCTCTGGATCATCGGTGCTTACTTCAGATCCTGCATACGTCCTTCAGCTTGATGCTTACGCAGGCTGCCCCTGCTCGCTCAGCGCCTTCTGATGCTCACGCCATGCCTGCTTTTCACGGCGGCGCTCTTCGATGGTGTGTTTCACATCACCCCCCAGATGGGTTTCGCCACGCTTGGCGGCCAGTTGCATCTGCTTTTCGCGCTCTTCGAAACGGGTCAGCTGCTGCTCGCTCAGTTGATCGTGGCACTGGTGGCAACTGACACCAGCCTTGTATTCAGGGCGTAGCTTGTCAGCTTCGGTGATCGGACGACGGCAGGCATTGCACTGATCGTACTGGCCTTTTTCCAGCTTGTGATTGACCGCTACACGGTTATCGAACACAAAGCATTCGCCTTCCCACAGGGTGTCAGCTTCAGGAACTTCCTCCAGATATTTGAGGATGCCACCTTCGAGGTGATAGACCTCCTCAAAGCCCTGTTCCTTGAGGTACGCGGTGGATTTTTCACAACGAATACCACCGGTGCAGAACATCGCCACTTTCTTGTGCTTGCCCGGATCGAGGTTCTGCTTCACGTATTCAGGGAACTCGCGGAAGGTTTCGGTCATCGGGTTGATGGCACCTTTGAACGTACCGATCTGCACTTCGTAGTCGTTACGCGTGTCGACCAGCAGTACGTCCGGGTCAGAAATCAGGGCATTCCAGTCCTGAGGTTTGACGTAGGTTCCCACCACTTTGTTAGGGTCAATACCCTCAACCCCCATAGTGACGATTTCACGCTTGAGTTTGACCTTGGTGCGGTAGAACGGCAGCACCTCGGTAAAGGACTCTTTATAGGACAATGCAGCCAGACGAGGGTCGGACTTCAGCCAGGCCAGCAACGCATCAATACCTGCGCGGGAGCCGGCCACGGTACCGTTGATACCTTCTTTCGCCAGCAACAGGGTACCGCGGACTTCGTTGCTCTCCATCACATCCAGCAATGGCTGACGGATGGCTTCAAAATCATCCAGAGCGACGAACTTATACAGCGCACAAACAACAAACTGTGACATCGAACTTCTCCATGCGGTCTGGAACGTAAAACCAGAGCACGACAGCGGGTTAGCAGGCACTCACAATCTCGCAAAGCCGAGCCGGTCTTAACCTATGACCGACGCCAGGCAAAACGTGAGCACCTGTTCAGAAAGGCGCGCATTCTACCTGCTTCTCTGCCTCAGTCCAAGGCTAGCACTACAACGATTGGTTATTTTACGACCAGATGTAACTTGCCCGCGACCTGCACCTGCGCTACCTGAAAAATGGCGTGATCCCTCGCTACAAAGCCCGTTCGTACCGCTTCCCCGCTGCGTTTTTTGCTCTATGCTAAGTGAATCTGGCGTTTCGTAACGAACCACAGATTTTGCCGTCATCAGTGGCCAGCCAGCGCTCCTTGTCTGAGCCTGTGTCAGCCCAGTAATGATCTTTTCAGGCAGACCTCAGCAACCCCAGCGGACCCGTACGGGAAGTGCGTACCGTCCTGACACTGAGTAAACCTTTAGCCTTGTTATATAGGAAGTGAGAAATGATACGCGCCTATCTAGCATCGGATCGGACGGCCATAGAAGCGCTATGGGAAGATACCGCCAACGAGATCAGTGCTTTTTACCACCCCGCCTGGCGTAGCTACGAACGCTTACAACAACTGGATCAGGTGCTGGAACAGGGAGAAACCTGGGTGTACCTGCATCAGATGCAGGTGGTGGGATTTATCAGTCTGGTCGATACCGAAATTGTCTGCCTTTGCGTCCAGCCCGAGCTGCGCGGCAAAGGCATCGGCTGTACCCTGCTGAATCATGTGCGCCAGTTCTTCCCGCACCTGCAGGCAGTCATCTATGAATCCAATCGACAGGGCCGCCACTTCTATGATCGCTACGGCTTTGTTACCCAGCGCCGCTTTACTCAGAATCAGGACGGTCAAGCGCTGCTGTTGATGCAGTATCACCCCCACACCACGTTTGACACGGGCTTCCCATCCTTCGAGTTACCGATGCAGCTGCACTGAGCACTTCAGCCAGACAGGCATGCTGACAGTGGCGGGCTGGCGCTTTTTCACGCTAGCCCGCTGGTAACAGGTCCGCAATCCAGCCTACGCCAGCATCGTTCAGCACCTTCAACAGCTGGCGAGTAAAGCGCCAGGCCGCGGCATCCATGACCAGATGATGAGTCATGATGCCGGTTGGCTCAGCCGCATCCACCAGCCCCAGACGTCGCTGTTGCAGATGGGTGATCAGCGCCGTGAGCGTGTCCGCTTCTCCGGCGAAGTGAGCAGACGGCTTCCACTTCAGCACATCCACATGGACATTCACCTGCGTCAGGCCATCCACCTCTGCCGCATCGCGCGGACCCAGAGTAGACAGACCTCGCAACCCGACCTGATCATGCAGATAGGGTCGCAACGCCGGGGTATAGCGATTCCATGGCGGCACCAGCACAGGCTGAAAACGCCCGGCAAAGTGCTGCTCCAGCAGCTCCCGCCCCTGACGCAACGCATCAATCATGACGGCAAGGGGCCGATGCGCGCCCAGCTCATGCTTACGCTCGGTTGGCGGTGCATGATTGGTATGATCAAACCCATGCTGCACTATGCCCACCAGGCCATGTCCTTGCACGGCTGTCGCCAGTGACGGCTGCACTTTCGCCGGCACGGCGGCCAGCAACACAGGCACCTGCAGCTCATCACTGATCTGCAACAGATGCTGAAGCTCAGGCACATCCGCTTCGGCATCGTCATCCCGCCACCACAGCGTTGGCCGACGATGTTGCCTGGCCCACAGCCGCAGCTCCTGCTCCAGGCTTTGCCAGTCAGCCATGGCGTTGCTCCAGCAATGTGCGAATAATGTCACCACTGCGCCGGGCACCAGCCAGTTGCAGCGACAGCTCGGGAGAAGACTGATGAAGGTTAGTCACCGTCTGGTCAATCACCCTGGCCAGATACTCGGGCTGCAATTGCTGCTCCCGCACCATGGCGCAGATGCCCAGGGCCTCCAGCTTGGCGGTACGGGTAATCTGTTCGGTCTCGCCCTTGCCTTCAAACGGCACGATGACACTGGGAACACCTGTCAGCAGAATATCCATCAGGGTGTTGTACCCCCCCTGCGAGATGGACAGTGCTGCATTAGCCAGCAGGCCACGGAAGTCGCTGCGAATAGGTTCGAGGATCACGCCATCCGCCGCCAGCAGCTGTAATGTGGCTATCTGATCAGCCGGCAGATTGGGGCCAATCAGAACGCGCCAGCGATGTTCACGCAGCACGGTCAGTGGCCGGGCCAGCAAGGCCGCCTGCATGATACCCAAACCAACGGCGCCGCCACCGGCAGAGACGATGACTTCATGCTGCCCTTCAGCTGCCGGAGTTACGCTGGTATCCGTCACATAGCCGGTGTAATGCAATGGAATGTTCAGCTGGTCACACAGACTGAAGCTTTCCGTCAGTGGCACAAAGTCCTGCTGACCATGCACCAGCACACCATCAAAATAGCGCTCCAGCAGCTTCAGTGCTTTTTGCTCTTTCTCCACCGGACGACGCTGCAGAATGTCCCGCGCCGATGACAGGATCAACGGGCGCGGTGACATGTTATGTGCCTGCTGCAGCAAGGGATCAAGTTCAAAGCGCAGCTGGCCACGCCCGAAAGGGTAGCTCTCGATCAGCAACGCATCGGGCTGAATCTGCTCCAGCGCCTGCAGCAGCAAGGCCCGACGGTGAGCCTTGAAGTCGTCATCCAGGGCCTTGCCCTGCTCGTCCACCAGACCACTGAACTGCGCATCTGCAGCGCGAATCGCCGGCAGGCTGATAACGTTGGCCTGACCAAAATCGATACCTGCTACCGCTTCACCACCCTGCACCACCCAGACGTCCAGCCCGGCTTGCTGCATGCCCAGACTCAGCTGTGCGGCACGCTTGATATGGCCAATGCCCAGCAGATGCTGGACGTAAAACATTACCCGCATGGTCTTTCCTAAGCTGTGGGTCCGTTGCCCTGAACGTGGGACAAGATTCTCAAAATACGAACTGGTGTCAGTCAATGCGCTCGCTGAGCAAGCCTTTAACCCGGCACTGCACCTGCTCCAGGCCGCTCAGCATATTGGCAGGCATGTGTTGTGATGGCGCACTCTGCTGTGGCAGGGCACGCAGAGCGGCCAGCATACGCTCGGTGGTATGGGGCTCACGCGGGTCCAGCATACTGAGCAGGCCCAGTTCACTGGCATTGCGGGCTCGTATCAGCTGCTCCTGACGCGGCTCTGTACGCGGAATAAGCAAGGCAGGCTTATCAAAGGAAAGTATTTCACAGAAGGTGTTATAACCGCCCATCGCCACAATGCCGGCAGCTTCGCTCAGCAGGCTTTCCAGATTGGCATCGAAGGTAATCATATGCACGCCGCGCAGCGGTTCAGCACGGTCCATAAACTGCTGCTGTTCCTGGCTGTTCATGAAGGGGCCAAGCACAAACATCACATCCCATGGCAAATCGGGGTCGGCTTCGTAAGCACGCAACACCCAGTCCACCATTTCCGCCCCGTCACCACCGCCACCGGGGGTCACCAGCAGGTAAGGGCGTTCAACCTTTTCCAGATAGCGGGAACGGGTGTGCACTGGCAGCTGACGCTGCAGATAGCCGGTATAGAACATTTTTTCCGGCACACTGGCCGGTAGCGGCAAGCCCTGCAGGGGGTTACCCATGGACTCATCGCCGTACACCCAGATTTCGTCATAGAGCTCAGCCAGCGCAGGAAACGCCTGTTTGTGTTCCCATTCCTTAGTCAGCTTGACGGGCTCATCCATCACATCACGGATACCCAGCACATTGACGCACTCGGTATCGCGCAGCATCCGCAGGGTGGACTCCACCTCGCCCTGCAGGCCCAGCGGTTCTTTATCGACGATAAACAGATCAGGCTCAAAGGCCTTGGCGGTGTTGAGAATGATGGACTCACGCAGCGCCAGTGTCTGATCAAGGCGAATATGCAAACCCAGCGAAGTGTAGTCACCGTTGTGCAGCTTGATCACGCCGGGGATACGGACAAAATCTACCCGCGCCTTGAAGTCAAAACGCCCAATGATAGGTGAGCCGGTGAGGATCAGTACCGATACCCCTTTGTAGCGTTCCACCAGCGCATGAGCCAGGGCGCGGCAACGACGCAGATGCCCCAGACCAAAGCTGTCATGGCTATAGATCAACACGCGGGTATTGTCCAATCGGTACATCGTCTTTTCCCTAGAAGTGGGTTCTAGCGGCATACAACCATCTCACTACCTGAACCGCCCAATCTGTGCGAGTTGACGCCATCTGGGGGTATTTTCCTCGGCTCGGCGCGAACGACAGAGCCTAGCACGAATTCCTTTACACTTCCGCTATATAGCGCAACATCTGTTACCGCTTTACAGGCCGTCTAGGTTGCCGAATGCGGCAAGTTCGGCTCAGCAGGTAATGGCGCAAACAGCGTGACCGGTTCATCCACACCCCGCAGCGTATGACTGCCCATCTGCCGCAACGGTCGCTCCAGCAAACCCGCCATTTCGGCAGAGATCAGCACCGGCTGCTGCAGAAGCTTGGTCATATCTTCAATACGCGCAGTACGGTTGACGGCAGGGCCCATCACCGTGAAATCCAGCCGGTTTGGCGCCCCGACATTGCCGTATTGCACGCTGCCCACATGTAATCCCAGACCAAACAACAGCGGCGGCATCCGTTCTTCTGCACGTTGCTGATTGATACCATCCATACGTTGCAGCGTAGCCTGAGCCGCCGCGAGCGCCTGATCAGCCGCCTGTGCCAGACTGACCTGTTCACTGACCGGGAATACGATCAGCATGGCATCACCAATAAAACGCAGAATCTCGCCTCCCCGCACCGTCACCTCGACCGCCACGGTTTCGAAATAGGTGTTGAGAGAATCGAGCAAGGTCTGTGCCGACAAGTGCTCACTAAGACTGGTAAAACTGCGCAGATCACTGAACCACAGCGCCGCCTCGATCAGCTCCATATCACCACGCTTGATCTGGCCATTCATCACCCGTTTGGCGATGCGCGGGCCGATATAGGTACTCAGTAGTGAGTCGCATAATTGCTGGCGGGCAATGATCTCCCAGTAGGGCGCCAGCAGGTCTTTTACCAGTGCCAGTTTGGCCAGATCATGATCATCAAAACCGTCTGCAGCATCGGTAGCAAATAACAGTGACTGCACCCTGCCATTGCTGAACACAACGGGAAATCCGACATAGTCTGTGCAACCGGCTTCTTTCAGCTCACGCAGAGAAGAATGCAGCCCGTCATCAGCAAGGGTGAACAACGGATAGCGCACCGACTCCCGGCCCTGATGCAGCTTTTCCATCGGGCTGCCAATGTAGGCGGAGGTATTGGTCACGCCGTGCAGCGCACTCTCCTCCTCAACTACTCCCTGATCACGCCACCAGGTGTAGGAGCAGCCCACCACTTCAGGATGCAGCACATTGATGCCTGCCCGAACACGCTTAAGCGGCGCCCCCACCTCAGTCAAACGCGAGCACAGACCACTGACCAGCTCTACCGGCTGCCCCAGCTCAGCAGCCGACTGCAACAACCAGCTGACCACGGGACGCAGCGGCCAGCCAGGCAGCTGATCCATACCACCGGTGAGAAGGGCAATTTGTTCAGGCTTCATAAGCAATATCCCGGATAGACAGCATGCCTTGTGAGCATGGGATAGCAGGGTAAACAGTGGCCGCTGCAAATGGAGACGCCGCAGGGGAATTTCAACAACGCCGCCACGCTTAACTATAGATCAAGCATCACAACTCTGTATTGCGCGGATTTTGGCCCAATGGCAGAAAAAATTCTCAATTAATTCAGGGGGATACAACAATGAGATGGATTCAGGAGGGGATTCTGTCAGCCCGGCAGCCGTTGCTGCGCAGGCTACAGAAGCGCCATCAGGCGCTTTGGCACTGCTTATTCAGAGAGCAGTCATAACCGCGCTCCACCATCAACTCCAGCATACGCTTTACATTCTCACGGGCCTGTTGCTCGTGTTCATGGAAAAACACCGGGGTATAGAAGAACGCAGGACGAGCCAGCAAACTTTCCCAGAAACAGATTTGCCTGGCGAAAAATTCAGGGTCTGTCAGAAACGCTTTTTCCTTACGGCACCGCACGGAATCCTTGATAAAAGGATGCCAGGGCAGGGCAAAGCTGGACAGATCAACATCCATGATCAGCGCCTGATCCGGATTGGTCGGCGGCTGGCGATGGGTGGTGGCCAGAATCAGATCGTAGATATAGCGGCGCAGGGTCTGATCCGCGCCTAAACTGCACTGCAGGAACAGTTCAGCACTGCGCTGCTCGTTATCGCAGGCCTGAAACTCATAAATGGCATCATGGAACCAGATAGCCAGCTCAATGGCATCCGCATTGATGGCATGGCTGCGATAGCGGTCAAGCCACAGCAGGCAATGCTGCACATGGCAACCGTTGTGATAATGCCGACCCGGAGCGGCGTACAGCTCTTCCAGCGTCGTAAAAGCCTGCTCCGCGTCCTTGGCGGCTGTTACCAGCGTCCGTTGCCACAAGGCGAGAAAGCGTTCTTTGTTCATGGTTAGCCTATGAATGCAGTTCCAGTTGGCTGTAGAGCGCTTCGTTGGCGTGATGCGCTTCAACCAGTTTGTCACTCAACTGCCGCAGTACGTCCAACGCCACATCAGGGTTGGAGGTGATCAGCTGCAGAAATATGGAGCCTTCCATGCACAACGCAGCCACGTGACCACTCGCTCGAACGGTGGCACTGCGCCTGCTTTTGGAAATCACTGCCATCTCCCCGACCAGGGAGTTCACCCCACGGACAACCGATGTAAAATCGCCCGCCCTGGTGGTGGCCATGATTTCCACCTCTCCTTCAATAATCAGATAGACCGAGTCCGCCGGATCATTAATGCTGAACAGCACTTCACCATCTTCGTAATGCATCAGGCGGCTGGTGAACGCCAATAGTTTCAACTTGGACGTATCCAGCCTGGCCAGCATCGGGATCTTGCGTAGCAGATCTACTTCTTGATGGATATCCAAAACGCCCCCTGAAACCTCGTGCAAACTTCGCACAACTACATCTTGCTTCTTACAGAACACAGGTCATAAAACAAGTGACGCCACTACAGAGTGTCACTCGCACTATGCGAGGTCAAGCCGTGTTCAACATACAACTAAATGATTGGAAACAGTCTGTGAAAAATCGTCGTGTTACTTAATTTCCCACACCAGCGATGGATCCAACCTCGCCCCACACCGTCTTCACGTGGCATATAAGAAGACACACCTTCCCCTTCTTGGTGCAGCTATGGCGGTTCTGCCCTTTATGTGCTCATGCCTGCCAATCCGATTGGTTCAAAGTCTGCCAGAGTGATACGACATGCCAACTATCACTTAGTTGCATGTCATACGGTGAAATAGTCAAGACACAAACTTCACCCATGCAGTTTTGATACCAGCTTACCCCGCTCTCATGACAGTTTTTTGATCATCAGTTGGAGCAACTATTCAAATATGCTGAACGATTCAGCCTGACCTGAAAGCGAACAATGTGCTCTACCCGCTTATTTTCTACCGCTATCGCAGCTTGGGGTTCCAGTTATGATCCTGCTGCAGGAAAGTGGTGCAGGCGTCCACCGGCAAGGGTGGGGAGAAAAAGTAACCCTGAATCAGGTCACAGCCCGCCAGTGTCAGATAGTTGTACTGGGCCATAGTCTCAACCCCTTCCGCCACAATCTGGATCCCCAGTGTCTTGCCCAAGCCGATCACCGCCTGAACGATGGCAGCTCCTTCACGATCCCCCACCACGTTGTCCACAAAGCTCTTGTCGATTTTCAACTGCTGGAAGGGGAAACGCTTGAGGTAGCTCAGCGAGGAATACCCGGTGCCAAAGTCATCCATCGACAGCCCCACCCCCAACTGCCGTAATTGTTGCATCGTCATCAGGGCATCTTCGGCATTCTGCATCACCAGACTTTCGGTCACCTCCACCTTCAGCAACTCAGGCTCCAGCTCACTTTGCTGCAGCACCTCACGGATCAGCTCAATACAGCGACCGTTCTTGAACTGCCGGGCTGACAGATTGACCGATACCGTCATGCGCGGCAGATTGGCCTCCTGCCAGGCTTTGGCCTGGGCGCAGGCAGTGCGTACCACCCAATCGTCCAGCTCCAGTATCAGCCCAGTCTCTTCCGCCAGTGGGATAAACTCAGCGGGCGACACCATACGGTCCCCCCGGCGCCAGCGTACCAGAGCCTCCACACCTACCGTGGTATGGCTATGCGGGCTCCACTGCGGCTGGTAATACAGCACCAGTTCATTGCGCTCCAACCCAAGACGCAGATCATGCTCCAGCGCCAGACGGCGCCTTACCGCTTCGTCCATTTCCTGCTTGTAGCTGCAAATCTGATTACGCCCCTGCTCCTTGGCCCGATACATGGCATTATCAGCCTTCTTCAGCAGGGTTACCGGATCGTCCCCATCCTGGGGCGACAGGCAGAAGCCAATACTGGAAGTCACCAGTACTTCAGTCTCCTCCAGCACTTTGGGGGAAGCGACGGCATCCAGCATACGCCGCAGCGTGATACTGATGCTGTCAACATCCACCATATCATTGAGCAGCACCACAAACTCGTCGCCGCCCAGGCGCGCCAGGGTATCCCCCTCACGCACACAACCATCCAGTGACTGTGCCACCTGCCGCAACAACTGATCGCCAACGACATGACCAAGACTGTCATTAACGTACTTGAAGTTATCCAGATCAATAAAAGCCAGCGCAAAGCCAGAACGGTGACGACTATTGAAGTTGATCGACTGCTGAATACGGTCCATCAGCAGGTTACGGTTGGGCAGACCGGTCAGGTCATCGTAATTGGCCTGATATTCCAGCTGCTCCTGATAACGCTTGGCCTCGGTGACATCATTGAGCACCCCGACAAAATGCCGGATGCGGCCCTGATCATCTCGCACCGGTGCCACCCGCAGCTCGTTCCAGAACAGCGATCCGTCCTTGCGGTAATTGCGCAGCAAGGCGGCGCCTTCACTGCCATTACGCAGCGCCCGGCGAATGCTTTCCAGCCCCATCTGCTCGCGGTCATTGCCCTGCAACAGGCGACAGTTACACCCCATTACCTCATCAGTGGCATAGCCGGTGATCCGCTCGAAGGCTGGATTGACATAAACAATAGGATTATCAGCCTGACTGGCATCCGTGATGATGATGGCGTTGACGCTGGCTTCGATCGCATGATTGCGCAAGCGCAATTCCACCTCGGCCTGGCGTTGCACACTGATATCCTGCAGCACGCTGATGGCACCGTGGCGCTCTTCGCCCTCCAGGGCGAAAGGGACGGCGGAGACCAGCAGGGTCTGTTGCTCACCTTCACGGGTGATTTCCGCCACCTGATTGAGAAATGCCTCACCGCTGCTCAGACTGTGCTGCAGCGGCCAGTTGCAGCCCTGAATGGTTTCACCGCTGGCTTCCCAGTGTCCTTTACAGGTCTGTGCGTCCTGTTGGGTGACATCCCAGATACGCCGCGCTTCCGGATTGTGCAGGATGATCTGTCCATCCACATCGGCTACCAGCACCCCCACCGGCAGCGCTTCCAGAATATGTCGCAACAATGCTTCATTCTTGGCCAGAGCGATCTGCGCACTTTCACGTCGATGCATTTCCTGCTGCAAAGCCGCGGTGCGTTGCCCTACTAGCAGCTCAAGGCTGTCAAACAACCGGGCACGCCCCAGTGCCACTGAAAACTGATGCCCCAGTGCCCGCAGCGCCGAGCGTTGCTGTTCATCCCAGGCGGCGCCTTCTTCCTGGGTAATATTCAGCAGCCCGGCCACCTCATTGCCGAAGAACAGCGGAATGGTGACGTGGTACTGCTGGGGCAATATCTCCTGTAGTACAGGGCAGTCCGCCACTTCAATCAGGTCACAAAAATGATCCGTGTCGTAGGCATGGCGACAGGGGCATTGCAGCCCACAATGCAGGATGCGGTTGGCTGTCAGCCCTTCGCCGACCAGCCCCGCCAGATGCCACTGCTCGCCACTGGTCAGCATCAGCCAGGCACAGGCAACGCCGTTAAAACTGAGCAGCTGGGCCAGTCCGCGCTGAATGATGTCCTTTTCGCTGCTGGCCGCACTGAGGTCTGAGGTAAAGCGAAACAGGCTGTTGATCAGGGAGTTGCTCTGGCTCAGTTCCTCATGCTTGCTCTTCAGTTCGGTGTTAAGACGAATACCTTCCTCATAGGTGGAAATCAGCAAATCCAGCATCTGCTGACGGGCCGCGGTAATGAAGTGACGCTCCCCTTCCAGCACCACCTCAATACCAATCTGCACCCGCTCATGTTCACGGTGCTCACGATTGACGATCAGATAACGGATACGGCTGATCAGGTAGCGTTCGTCATAAGGCTTGGTGATGAAGTTGTCAGCACCGCAGGTCAGGCCTTTGACTACATCACGCGGGTCCGTCAGGGACGTCACCAGTATCACTGGAATGGCAGCCGTTGCCGGGCGTGATTTCAGCGTCTGGCACAGCTCATAACCATCCATTCTGGGCATGATGACATCGCTGATGATGATATCAGGCAGGCTGTGCTCGACGTATTCCAGCGCCTCAACGCCATTATTTGCCACCGCCACGGTGCAGCGATATGTCTCCAATAGCGCCTGCAGTTGCAGCGCCTGAGTCAGGCTGTCTTCGACGATAAGAATGAGTTTGCCGTCCACGCACTGATCTCCCTCTACAGACTGTGAAAGCCCATCTGTTCTGCTTCACTAAGCCCTGGCGAGCTTCATTACCAGCTCCGCCATTTGCTCAGGCGTGAGCACCTGACCGGCCGCCCCTCGTTTCACCGCTTCACCCGGCATGCCATTGACCACCACCGTGTCGGGGTGCTGGGCCAGCGTCAGGGCGCCATGCTGGCGTAACTGCAACATTTCCTCGACGCCATCCTGCCCCATCCCGGAAAACAGAATGGCGATACACTGCCCATTGAGATAACGCAGCGCACCACTGAACAGTTGCGCCACCGAAGGTCGCAGCATGGTGCGCGCGTCACTGTCAGACAACAGCACCCGCCCCTGATCATCCACCTGCATATGACACAAATCCGGCGCCAGATAGGCATGCCCCGGTTGCACCGTTTCACCAAACTCCGCCACTCGTACTGGTATGGCTGAAGACAGGTTCAGCCACTCACACAGACTGGGCAGAAAGCCGGGAGAAATATGCTGCACAATCAACACCGGCCAGGGCAGCTGCGGCTGCAAATGGGAGAGAAAGGTCTTCAGGGCCGCCGGGCCGCCGGTAGAGGCACCAATCAGTACCATGCGTGGGGGCAGGGTGGTATTGGTGGCAGGCACCTGCACCCCGGCAAAAGCCTGGGTATCGGCCTGCCGCGGACCACGACGACGTACCAGCTTGACCTCGGCGGCAATCTTCAGGGTGCGCACCAGCTCTGCCACATCCTGCTGAAAATGGGGATGGCCCGGCCCCTGCGGTTTCTGCAGTACAGTAATGGCACCCGCCTCCAGCACCTGCATGGCGGTGACGCTGTCACCGATATTGCTGCTGGCCGTTACTACCACGATGGGTATCGGGTGGGTTTCCATGATCCGCCGCGCCGCGCTGTAACCATCCATCACCGGCATATGCACGTCCATGGTGATGACATCAGGCCGAACGCGGCTGACAAATTCCACCGCCTCCAGACCGTTAACCGCTTCACCAATCACTTCAAACCCGGCCTCTTCAAGGACGTGGCGCAACAACTGGCGGATCACCAGCGAGTCTTCCACTACTAACACGCGCAAGTTGTTCATCGCACCTCACACCAATTGGCGGACCACGTCGAGCAGATTACCCTGATCAAAACCACTTTTGACGATATAGGCATTGGCCCCCACCTCCAGACCGCGTTCGCGGTCCTCACTGCGACTGAGTGCCGTCACCAGAATCACCGGTAAATTTTCCAGCCGCCGGTCTGCCCGCAGTCGGGCAGTCAGCTCAAAACCGTCCATGCGCGGCATCTCCACATCCGACACCAGCAGGTCGACCGACTCCTGACGCAGACGTTCCCAGGCATCCATCCCGTCATTGGCGGTGATCACCTGATAGCCGGCACTTTCCAGAATCATCTTCAGCAGACTGCGTGAGGTAATCGAGTCTTCGGCCACCAGCACCCGCGGCAGAGCAGCCTGCTCCTGCTCACCGAGAGGCATGTCAGTCGCCCCACTCAGGCAGGCCGTCTTATACAGATCCTGCGGATGCAGGATGGGCACAATGCGACCATCGCCCAGCTGGGTGGCCGCCAGCACATTGGGCACCCGTTGTAACTGGGCCCCGAGGGGCTTAATCACCACTTCTTCATCCCCCACCACCTCATCGACCAGCAAACCAAACGACTCACTGCCCACATTCAGCAGCACAATCTGCCAGTGGCTGGGGCGCTCTCTGGGGGCGCTCGTCAGATTCAGCAGCGTTGCTAACGGCCACACGGGCAGTAGCTGTTCGCCGACACGTACCGACAACCGACGCTCGATGGTTTTCAGCGCTTCCTGACTAATACGCAGCACCCGCTGGACCACGCCTGCTGGCAGCGCCAGACAGTGCCCGGCCACCTGCACCAGCACCACCCGATAGGTAGCCAGACTGACCGGCAGAAGGAAGGTAAAACGACACCCCCGCCCGGGCACACTGAGCAGACTGACATGGCCACCCAGCCGCTCTACCTTCTCCCGCACAATCGCCAGCCCCAGTCCACGCCCGGACAGGTCAGTAATCATGGCGGATGTCGACAGCCCTGAATGAAAGGCCAGCTGACAGGCGGCTTCATCACTCATCGCTGCGAGTGCTTCTTCATCGACAAGGCGCTGGGCCAGCGCCTTGCGCTTCAGCATCTCGATATTCATGCCCCCGCCGTCATCTTCCACCTGCAGTTCAAAGCGCCCGGCGCTGTCCTGCACAAAACGCACACTGAGATTGCCCTGACTCGCTTTACCCTGCTTCTGGCGCTCTGCTGCGGCCTCGATGCCGTGATCGACGGCATTGCGCAGAAGATGCAGCAAAGGCGTACGGATGCCATCCAGAACGCGCTTGTCCACCTTCAGCTCGGCACCGCTGATCTGCAGCCTGACGGCCTTGCCGGTGGTCTCCGCCAGCTCCTGCACCATTCCCGCCATGCCTTCGGTCACTGAACTGCAGGGTAAAATCAGAATGGCCTGCAGCTCCTGCTGCATCAGCTCCGTCACACCGGCGACGTTACGCGCCAGCTGCTGCATGGCCTGATTCATATGCCCCAGCTGATATTCCCAGCTGGCCAGCCCGGCTCGCAGCGCTTCGATCAGCTCCTGCAAACGCTGCGGCTCCGTGGCGCTGGCCTGCCGTGGCGGCGTATGACCACCACTCTGCCATTGCCGCAGCATGGCCTGTGCATCCTGACCATGACGGCGCCACTGCTCCAGCTGTTGCAGCAGTCCCTGACAGTCCTGCACCAGCTGACGACTGTCGAGCTTGGCCTGCTGCAGGGTATCGGCCACGGCCATCAACCCATCAAAACGGCTGACATCCACCCGCAATACCTGACGCTGCTCGTCTTCCGCCGTCACTGGCGGTGCTGCGGGTGGCTGCAATAACCCCTGCAGTCGCATCTGCCATTGCTGCAGGCTGTTCTGCTCCAGCAATCCCGTTGTACCCGGCTGAGGCTGGGCAAGGGACTCGCCCTGCGCACTGATCTCCGGTGCTTTCCCAGGTGCGGTAGCCGCATCCTCCGACACAGGAGATATCACCGTTTGCGGTACTTCAGGGTCTGTCGTTGCTGGCGGCTGTGAGGAGGCGGTCTCCTCCTTTAGATCAGTCATCACCGACGTTATTGCTGTTGCTGTCTCACTGCCTGGCGCTGCCGCAGGCGCCAGCTGACCGCTTTCCAGTTGACGGCACAGTCCGCTCAGCTGTGCCGGGCGCGGTGCTTCAATGTCGGCCAGCAGCTGCCGCAGCATGGCATTAGCCTGACGACATAACTGCAGATGAGCCGCAGAAGGGCTGACATTACGTCGTCGCAGACTGGCGAACAGGCTTTCCCAGCTATGACACAACTCTTCGATCAATGGCAGACTGACAGCCCGGGCCGCGCCCTTGAGACTGTGAATCTCACGGAATATCTGCTCTACCTCAGCCTGCGTAGCGCTCTGCTCAGCCTGCGCCAGCACATCACCGAGAATGTTCAGACGCTCCGCCGCCTCGCTGCGGAAAGCGGCCAGTAGTTTCAGTCGCAGAGCTTGTTGCGCCGGATTCATACCTTCACCCTCAGACCTTGAACGAGGCCATCTGGCTCATCAGTTTACGCCCCAGCTCATGCAGATTGAGGGCTGCCTGTTCAGCCTGACGGGTGCCAGCCACATTGTCCTCACTGGCCTTACGAATGTTGGTCATGGCAATCACCACCTGATCCATGCCCTGTACCTGCTGCTGGCTGGCCGCAGCAATCTGTAGTGAAGCAGCGGACGAGCCCTGTAAGCTTTCCAGCAGCTGCTGAATAGCGCCTCCGGACAAGCTGGCTTGCTGATACCCCTTATCTACCGCCTTGCTGCTTTGCTCTGCTGTCATCACCGCCCTATTGACCGCTTTCTGAGTCTCACCCAGCAGTGCCCGTGCCTGACTGGTCGCCTGTTTGGACTGCTCCGCCAGCAGCTTGACCTCTTGCGCGACCACGCTGAAACCACGCCCTACCTCGCCCGCCTTGGCCGCTTCGATGGAGGCATTAACGCCCAGCAGATTGGACTGTTCCGCCAGCCCATTGACCGTGGTGACCACCTCGCCAATAGCCTGACTACGCTCACTCAGCTGCACGATGCTGTCCGCCACGTCCTGCATCTGCTCACGAATCTGCTGCATCCGCTCCAGCGTCACTTCCACCGCCTGCTTGCCCTGCTGCCCCACCTGTGCGGCCTGCTGCGCCGCCGCCGTCATCGTTCGCGCCCGCTCCGATGCCTGGCCGGCTGTCTGCTTTACTTCCTCTACGGTGGTACTGATTTCATTAACGGAAACAGACGTCTCCTGCGCACTGGCAGCCACCTGTGCCGTCATCGACAGAATTTCCTGACTGGCATCGGCCAGCACATCAATACCGCTACGTAGCTGCTGCACTAGTTCACGCAGATTACCAACCATGGCCGCAAATGCGGTTCCCAAAACATCCCGCTCCGAGCGTGGGGCAATCACTACGGTCAGATCACCGCCGGCAATCTGCGCAGCCGAACCGGACAAGGCGGCTAAATAGCGGGTCATACCGGCAAACGCACTGCCCAGCAGATCACGCTCTGAAACCGGCTTGGCAGCCAGCTCCAATTCGCCGCCAGCAATCCGCTCGGCCTGCGAGGCCAATGCGCTCAGATAGCTGCCCATCTGATAAAAAGCCCGACTCAGTTGCCCTACCTCATCACGGCGTTGACTGACCGCTGTGCTCTGCAGCAATTCGCCCTGGGCGATACGTTGTGCCCATTGAGTCAAGGCCGCCAGCGGCAGTGCCAACTGACGGTTGAGCCAGATTACCAGCGCAATGATCAGCAACGCTGCCAGCACCGCAGTGCCCAGTAGCAGCGATTCCTGCCGCTGCAGGGTGTCGCTGCTCTGCTGCTGCAACAACGCCACATTCTGCTCGATCAGCTGACTGGCCTGATCAGCCAGTGATCTCAGTTGCTCCACCCGCTGCGCCTGTTCCTCCACCGCCAGTGTCTGCGCCTGCTCCAGCGCCTGGCTGTCGCCACTGCGAATGGCCTGCAACTGACGCTCACGAACAGCCTGATACTGATGGCGCACGTCCACCATCCGATTCAGCACGGCCAGCATCTGCGGCCTGGCAACATTGTTGGTAATCAGCTGCTGCATGGCACTTTCATCATCCTGACCGCGCTGATACATGCGTTGCTGAATTTTCTCGTCGTTGCTGATGCCGTTACTCATCAGCAGTTGCAGAATGTCCGCACGGTTGCTGTTGAGGTTGATACGAATGTTCTTCAGCGACAGTAGCTGGGCGACATAGGTGTCGTACAACCGCTGCTGGGCAGACTGCAGCTGCTGCAGGCTGCGAGCTGACGACCAGGACACCGCCAGTAACAGCAGAAACACGACGCCAAAGGACAGCAGCAACTTACTTCTGGTGGTCAGATGCTCCAATCGCTCCACAGTATTCTCCTTTGCTGAGCTAATTCGCGGTGCGGTCTGCATCAAATCTGGAACTGCGCAACCCGTCCCTTCATCTTCTGTCCGAGCTGATGCAGATTGCGGGCAGCGGCTTCCGTCTGCTTGGTGCCTTCCACATTCTCCTGACTGGCCTGCTTGATGCTTTCCATGGCCACCACCATCTGGTCCATGCCGACCATCTGCTGCTGGCTGGATGCGGCAATCTGCAGGGCGGCGCCGGATGACTCTTCAATGCTGTAGGCCAGCGTGTTGATGGCAACCGCGCTGGACTGTGCCTGACGATGACCACTGTCCACCGCCTTGCTGCTCTGCTCGGCCTGCAGTACCGCCTGGTTCAGCGCCTTCTGTACATCGTTGAGAATGGTGCGAACCTGCCCGGTCGCCTGCTTGGACTGCACCGCCAGATTTTTCACCTCCTGTGCAACCACGGAGAAGCCACGGCCCTGTTCCCCTGACCGGGTGGCCTCAATGGAAGCATTCACCCCCAGCAGGTTGGATTGTTCGGCCAGCTCATTCACGGTCGCTACCACTTCACCGATGGCCTGTGCCTGTTCACTCAGGCGCACAATACTTTGCGCTACGGAGTGCATCTGCTCGCGAATCTGGGTCATTCCTTCCATCGTTGCGTCGATGGCTGCCTTACCATCCTTCGAGACCTGCAGCGTACGCTGGGCACTGTCACTGACGTGGCGCGCCTTCTCGGTGGCAGTGTTGGCAGTCTGTCTGACCTCTTCAACGGTGGTGGTGATCTCGGTGATGGCAATAGCGGTCTGCTGGGCACCACTGGCAACCTGAGCGGTGGAGGCCAGAATTTCCTGACTGGCTGTAGCCAGTACACCGATCCCTTCCTGCAGCTCCTGCAGCAGCTCGCGCAAATTGGCCACCATACGGGCAAAGGCATTGCCCAGCACATCGCGCTCGGATTGCGGCACCACTTCCAGTGTCAGGTCGCCGCGGGCAATGCGCTCAGACGACTGTGCCAGGCTGCGCAGATATCCGCTCATCTGCTGAAAGGCGTCCGACAACCGCCCTACCTCGTCATCACGGCGTTCAAATTGCACATCGGTGACCAGCTCGCCGCTGGCGATCTGCCGTGCCCAACCAGTCAGATGCTCCAGTGGTCGGGCAATGGAGCGTGAAGTCACGGCGATCACCAGGGCAATGATCAGCAGTACCAGTACAAAGAAAGCGAGAATTTCAGCACGCAGCTCATCCAGCTGCTGAGCGGCCAGCTGCAGTTGCTGCTGCACCTGTTGCTGTTTGATCTGGGTAATCTGATCCCCCAGTTCACGAATACGGCTGATACGCTGGGCCTGTATGCCGATGCTCTGCTCGCGGACTGCGTCAAACTTGCCCTGATTCAGCAATGGCAACTCTTCCTGCAGAATATTGGCCGCATAATCGCCCCACACCTGATACAGGCTCTGCACCAACCCGGCGATATCGTTACTGTCGGCACTGTCCTGCATCAGTTTCTGCAAGGCCGCGACCTGATCTTCCAGCTGCTGTTTGATCAATTCGTCACTGGCACCACCACTCTGCCCGGCGCGAACGATACGTCCCAGCAGCAAAGCCCTGATGCTGTTAGCCTGCAGCTGCACATCTTTCATTTGCATCAGCACCTGCACCTGCTCGTCAATGAGCTGCTGCTGCCCCTGTTGCAGACGCTGAAACTGCTGATAGTTGAACAGTTGAGACAGACAAAAAAGCACTGCCAGCAGCAGAAAAGACACCAGCAATTTGTTGCGAATACGGAGATTGCGGTAGGCCGTCATCATTGTCTGTTCCTTAAACCTGTTGATTGACCACCAGACGCGGGTCACCCAGCAGCACCTCGGCATCCAGAATCGCCCAGTGCTCGGCAGTCACCCCAAGCAAATACCCTTCCCGGCTGTCATGACGATGTCTGAGCGGGGGAAGAATCTGTTCCAGCGGCAGCTCCTGCGTACCACAGAGGGTGTCGCACAGCAGACCAAACTCCATGCGTCCGTCACTGAGCAGAATCACGCTGTTGCGCTCCGACAGACTGCGTAGCGGCAGCTCAAAGAACTGGCGCAAATCCAGCACCGATACCAGCCGCCCGCGCACAGCCACCACCCCGAGGATGTAGCCGGGCGTGCAGGGCACAGGGGTAAGCTGCCGCAGAGGTACTACCTCAACAACCCGGTAGGGGGACAGGGCATAACGCTCACCACTCAACTCGAACACCAGCAACGCCACCCTGGCGACCTGCTCTTCGTCCTGCAATGGTGCAGCCAGCTGTCTGGCCCGTTGCGCCAGCACGGCATCCGGATCCGCTGTCTCTTGCATCCGGCTCAGCTGATCCAGACGCTGACGCAGTACCAGCCAGTGTTCCTCACCTGTCGTTGTGCTCATGAAGCCTCCCTGTTATCCGAATGATGCCCCAGCAGTTGCTGCAGATCCCGCACACTCAGGCCATCACTCCCCCACAGCACCTGATCAGCAGGCAAACGTGCCAGCAGCCGCCGACATTGCAGCAGATGTCGCTGCGACAGCTCCGTCTGCTGCTGACGGCGCGCCAGCTGGGCGCAGTGGTAATGCACCATCGGTTGCAGCGGTGACAGATACAGCACCTTGCGTAGCTGCTGCTGTAACGCAGGCCAGCGCTCCTGTTGCAGCAGGATCATGACCAGCAGCCAGTGTGCCTCCACATCCGTCGGCTGCTGGTGCAACTGCTGGTGTAACAAGCGTTCAGCCTGGGCATAGTCGCCCTGATCGGCCAGTGTCCTGGCACGGGTCAGCTCTATCGCCTCGCCCTGATCCGCATCAGGCTGGTCCGGTGGAGGCTGAACAAGGTCTGCATTGCTCGCTACGCTCTGCGTTGGCAGATTGACGGAGGCCAAAGTGCTCGCTGACTGCTCAGCCGCCAGTAGCGGATGCAGTGAGGCAGCGGGGCTATAGACCGGCATAAGCGGCGCAGCAATCGGCATAGCAACCGGCTCAGACGCTGGTATATCACCTGCGGGCAGCACTGGCGGCATCGCATTCTGTTCACGACAACGGGCTTGCTGGTAGACGCACTGCGCCCCCGGCCACAGGCTGACGTCCAGACCAAATACCTGACTGGGGGTGTTCTCCACGGCAGCCAGCACGACCGCCCCATCGGCAGACAGGCAGCGATGCAGACGCCGCAGCGCCGCCTGACCCAGTGTCGGCACAAAGTACATCAGCACATGGCGGCACAGGATCAGGTCAACATCCCTGATCGTCTCTGCGGGTGACGGCACCATGGCAGGCGACTCAGCATCACCACAGGGTGGCGTCACTGACAACACTTCGTCGGCCAGATTCAACGGCTGAAAGCTGACCCGCTGGCGCAGGTAGGGCTTGATTTGCCATTGCTGGCCGTCGCACGGATCAAAGTAGTGCTGTCGCCATTGCGGCTCTGCGCTACGAAATGACCATGTGCTGTAACAGCCACGACGCGCTTTGGCCAGCGCATCCGGGTTGATGTCTGTCGCGAGAATCTGCACCTGCCAGTCGGCAAAGTCCGGCAGCAGCTGATCCAGCAGAATGGCCAGGGTGTAGGCTTCTTCGCCACTGGCACAGCCTGCACTCCATACCTTCAGATGCCGCTGCCCCGTAAGACGACGCTCGGCAATCAGCGGCCTCAGGAAGTGCTCCGTAAGGTGTTGCAGGAAGGGTCGATCACGCAGGAAGTAGGTCTCGCCAACGGTCAGGCTGGCACAGAGCGCCCGCTGTTGTGCAGGGGTCAGCTGATTGGCCATCAGACTGCGCGCCAGCATCAGCGGCTCAGTATCACCCAGACGCGCCGCCGCCTGATGCAGATGACGCAGCAGATCACTCCGCCGTTCGCTGCCAAACTGCAACCCCCAGCGCAGGGCAATGGCCTCCTGGCAACCGCTCAACAGCGTATCGTTCAGCAGAGGCTCTGCCGCAGCGTTAGATGGCTGCGAGCGCATCACGTGCCTCCCGCTGCTCCTGCAGGCTCAACAATCTGGCTAGGTCCTGAATAAACATCAGACCGTCGTGCAGGATAACTACCCCCTTTACCAGTGCAGGTAACGCCGGAAAATCGTGGGTCTCCGCCAGTTTGGGCTGGCTCAGCAGATGCACATCGTCAATGTCATCGACCGGCAACAGCAGATCCAGCTCATTGCTCCGTACCCAGATCAGCTTGTCACTGACAGACAAAGCTCGCGCTGGCAAGCCCAGACGCTCGCGTAAACGCACCACGCCGATAGCCTGGCCATGCACATTGACAACACCCTGCAAGATGCCCGGCCCATCAGGCAGGGGCGATACACTAACGGCAGGAAAAACGCGATAGACGTGCTGAAGCTCCAGAGCATAACGATGTTGGTCAACGAAAAAGCACAGCAGCTCCATGGTCAGCCCCTGATAGTGGTCGCCCATTCAAATAAAACCGAATAAATACGCCACCGTATCAATCACTATTAGCTAGAAGTTAAGTAATGCCCTCCGTTTTTTTCAAGCACACCGTTCAAAAATACTTCGTCGTGATTTAGTCACCTTTTTACGCCATCACAATGCCTTGATTTTATTAACTAATTTCAAATATAAAGTAACCGTCACGGATCTATGCTGTACAAAATAAAATAAAGTCATTAAAAACATATATTTAGAAAAACCAACGAAGAATAAGAAGCAGTAAACAGGCAGTATCAGGACCGAAACCACAACAGCTGATACCACCATGTTTCATACATCATCAGGACAGCTAATTAAAGAAACCAATTTCTCGCTATACATAACTCCTATTTCTCACACAAGAATTAGCATTTTCCACAATGGCATTTCCAACAAAGAGTAATGATCATTTCTTTTTATCGCGCAGATGCGTATAGCCATTAGCGGCACGGTTAAACCATACAGGCTGTGCAGAACGTTTCTGACCTGTCGTGCGGTAGCATTTATCGCACTTTTATCGTGCTTTCAGCCTGAGAAATCAGGCCTGGCGTGATTCTTTGCAACAGGTTTATTTCTGCTATTCTCCCTGAAGACAGTCCGAGCCAGGATGAGATCAACCCGCCTCCGTCAGGAGCGTGTTTACGTTCTGAGTTCGTAACCAGCATGGCCTCCGACGGAGGGTGGTCCAGGTAGGAATGAAGCAAGCGTGCCCTTGATTGACTACAGCAAAAAACGCTTTCTGGTCATCGACGATCTGGTAGAAGCCCGCTCCATGGTCCGCGACACATTGAAGGAAGCCGGGGCGAGCAAGATTGATGTCGCCATGTCCGCCAATGCGGCCATGGAGTACCTGCGCACCCGTCATTACGATCTGATTCTGTCGGACTACAACCTGGGTCGCGGCAAGGATGGCCAGCAAATCCTTGAGGAAGCCCGCCACAATCGTCTTATTCCCCACACAGCCGCGTTTATCATGATCACCGCCGAAACCTCGCCGGAAATGGTCATGGGCGCGCTGGAATATCAGCCTGACGGCTATATCTCCAAGCCCTTCACCCGCGCAGAACTACGCCGTCGTATCGACCGCATGCTGCAGCAGAAGGAGCAGATGCGGGAGGTTAATGTCCTGCTCGACCGCCAGGACTGGGCCAGCGCCCTGCAACTGACTGAAGAGCTGCTGGACAGCAAGCCTCAGCTGGCAGGCAAGTTACTGCGCATCAAAGGCACGCTGATGCTGGAGCTGGAGTATTACGACGATGCCCGCCGTTTCTATGCCGCGCAGCTGAAAGACCGCCATATGCCCTGGGCCCTGTTTGGTCTGGCCCGTGCCTGTTTTTATATGCATGACTACGACAAGGCAGTGGAATACCTGCAGAAGCTGATGCTGGACAACCAGTACTTCGTCAAGGCCGACGACTGGATGGCCAAAACGCTGACGGTACAGGGTGACTATCGCGGTGCGGAGGACATCCTGCTGGCCGCCATCGCCAAATCCCCCAAAGCAGTATTACGGCAGATGGAGCTGGGCAAGGTGGCCGCACTGAACAAGGACTGGACTACCAGCGAACAGGGCTTCAAGCGCGCCATTGTGCTGGCCAACCATTCAGTCTATCGCTGTGCCGACAACTATCTGGGCTTTATCGAGGCCGTGCTGCAACAGCTGGAGGCCGGGCAGACGCTGCCCAAAGCCACCCTTAATCAGGTCGAGGAATCACTGAACACCCTCGACAACGACTTCAAGGGCATCGCCACAGACACCTTGCGCAGCCGCTATCAGGCCTGTCAGCCCTGACCGGCCATTGAAACGAGTGCCAAACCATGCCCGGAAAGATTGACATCGGCCTGTTGCTGGCCAGCACCGTACATGAAAGCAAGAATCGTCTGGTGCATCTGCTGCAAACGATTGAACAACTACAAGCCATCGAACAACTGCAATCCAGCCACCCTCAGGCGGCGTCAGAATTGCTGGCCATGGAGCAGGATGTACGCAAACTCAATCACGATCTGGTGCGCATGCTGCACCTCTACAATCTGAAAAGCAGCAGCTATCCCCTGCAGCTCGACAGCCATGGGCTGCACGATTTTATTGATGATCTGTTGCTGCACTTTACTGCCATTGCCCACAGCAAGCAGCTGCAACTGGCACTCCACATCGATGAACAGCTGGTGCTGTGGTTTGACGCCACCTTACTGGAACTGGCCATCAGCACGGTGCTGTTCAATGCTCTGGACCATGCTCGTAGCCAGATAGTGATCAGCAGCACAATGGCAGACGGCTATAACGTGATTCGCATCGAGGATGACGGTGCGGGCTTTGCCAGCCCTGCCGATCCTACTATGCCTGCGACACAATACAGCACCGGGCTGGGGCTGAAGTTTGCCGCCGCCGCGCTGGATCAGCACCAGCATCAACAGCGCCGTGGCCAGCTGCACCACTACAACCCTGCGCAGGGTGGGGCATGCGTTGAGCTGTGGTTACCCTGCTAGAAACGTGTAACAGGCAACCACAGACCTCTCAGCCAGAGCACTTTTCTATATCGCCGGTTGATACGCGGCAGCTCGCCACCCTGTTCTGCATCATCAGGCTTATCCCTGCCCTGCTTCCTGTGATCTAATCCCCGCTCATGCCCCTTCCGGCCTGGAGCCCGTGCCACCGATGACCGCCCCTCTGTTACGCATTGAAGATGTCGCTACGGCCAACAGCCCTGCTTTATCACTCAGCCTGCACGGTGGTGAGCTTATTGGTCTGGCGGGTCCATCCGGGATCGGCAAGAGCCAGCTGTTCAAGGCAGTGGCCGATCTGCTGCCGCATCGTGGTCACCTCTGGCTGGACGGTAAGGCACAGCAGGATATCGCTCCGGCCCACTGGCGCCAGCAGATAGGTTATCTGCCTGCACAGGTACACTGGTGGGGAAATCAGGTTGCCGAACACTTCAACCAGCAGCCACCGCTGGGCATTCTGGGGTTGCCGGACAGTATCTGGCACCAGCCCTTGCTGCAGCTGTCGACCGGTGAAAAGCAGCGTCTGGCCCTGCTGCGCCTGCTGCAGAATCAACCCCGCGTGCTGCTGCTCGACGAGCCGACCGCCAGTCTGGACGCGGTCAATGTCGAACGTGTGGAACGACACGTGCAGGATTACCTGCAACAACATCAGGCTGCCGCACTATGGATCAGCCATGACCCGCAGCAATTGCAGCGGCTGTGTCAGCACATCATTACCCTGAGAGTAGCGGCATGATTCATCTCAGCTATACCGATCTGGGGCTGTGCGCCCTGCTGGTCATCGCCTGCGGCGGCCTGCTGACCCTGCACCACCCGGCACTGACCCGACAGCTGTACGGCAGCGCTCTGCGTTGCGGGCTGCAACTGCTGCTGATGGGTGTCTGGCTCAGCTTTATTTTCACCCGTCAGCACTGGGGCTGGGTGGCGCTGATGAGCGTGATCATGCTGGGCGCAGCCACGCTGGAGGCTGGCCGCCGACAGGCGGTGCCATTGCAGGCTGCGTGGCGCTATGGCCTGGCACTAATGAGTATGGGTATCGCAGCACTGAGCATGACAATGCTGGTTGTGGTGGCACTGCTGCAAACGGATCCCTGGTACAGTCCGCGCTATTTCCTGCCACTTTTGGGTATGCTGCTGGGCAACTGCCTGACGGGAGTCAGTATGGGCATGGATCACTTCAACCGTCAGGTCTGGCAGCAGCAGGCGCAACTGGAATGGCGGCTGGCATTGGGCATGACGGCCGCGGAGGTGATTCAGCCGCTGTACCGGCAAAGTCTAGAGGCCGCACTACGCCCCACCTTCAACATGCTGGTCAGTGCCGGAGTGATCAGCCTGCCGGGGATGATGACCGGCCAGATACTGGCCGGTGCCGCCCCCATGGAGGCCGTCAAGTATCAGCTGATGATCATGCTGTTGCTGGCAGTCTGTACCAGTGTGGGTATCATGCTGGCGTTGTCGGCCTGTCGGCACCTGCTGTTCGATGAGCGCCAGCGCCTTGATCTGCACCGCCTGCAGCCTCCCGGCGGTTGATATTGGCAAGCCCGACAGATATTAATCGACAGCCCATTTTCCCGAGTTAGCTAAGGATGTCCGCATGTCTCCCAACCCTCCCCAGCGCATTGCCATCATCGGTCTAGGTTATGTTGGCCTGCCTCTGGCTGTGGCCTTCGGACGGCAGTTGCCGGTGGTGGGTTTTGATATTAATCCGCAGCGCATAGCGCAACTGCAACAGGGCATAGACCTGACACAGGAAGTCAGCGCAGAGGAACTGCAGCAAGCCAGCCAGTTGAGCTTCAGCTGCGATCTTGAGCAGCTGCGTGACTGCGATACCTACATCATCACGGTGCCGACCCCCGTCGATGAATACAAACAGCCCGACCTCACACCCCTGCGCAAAGCCAGTGCCAGCGTGGCGCAGGTACTGGCGCCGGGCAATCTGGTGATTTACGAATCCACCGTCTATCCGGGAGCAACGGAAGAAGTTTGCGTGCCCATTCTGGAACAGGGCTCAGGGCTGCGCTTCAATCAGGACTTCTACGCCGGCTACAGCCCGGAACGGATCAATCCCGGCGACAAACAGCGGCGGCTGGAAACCATCACCAAAGTCACCTCAGGTTCAACACCCGAAGCCGCGGCGCTGATTGATGGTATGTACCGGCGCGTTGTCTCTGCCGGTACCCATCTGGCGCCGTCCATCCGTGTCGCTGAAGCGGCCAAGGTGATTGAGAACACCCAGCGCGACCTGAACATAGCGCTGATCAACGAGCTGGCGATCATCTTTCACCGTCTGGGTATTGATACGCAGGAAGTGCTGGCCGCGGCCGGCACCAAGTGGAACTTCCTGCCCTTCACCCCCGGTCTGGTCGGCGGCCACTGCATCGGTGTTGACCCCTACTATCTGACCCATAAAGCCCAGGCTATCGGCTATCACCCCGAAGTGATTCTGGCCGGGCGACGCATTAATGATTCCATGGGCAGCTATGTTGCCATCCGCGTCATCAGGCAGATGCTGAAAAAGTCGATTCTGGTCAATCACTCACGCGCTCTGGTACTTGGCCTCACCTTCAAGGAAAACTGCCCTGACCTGCGCAACTCGCGGGTGATCGACGTGATCCATGAACTACAGGAGCTGGGAATCGAGGTGGATGTCCATGACCCCTGGGCCGACAGTGATGAAGCCTGTCAGGAATACGGCGTCAGACTGGTCAGCCAGCCACCATCAGCCCACTATGACGCGCTGATTCTGGCGGTTGGGCACCGTCAGTTTGCCGAGCTGGGAGCAGCAGGTATCAGGCAGTTTGGCAAGACCAACCATGTGTTCTTTGATGTGAAGGGCGTGTTTGCCAAAGAGGACAGTGACGGCCGTCTGTAAATGTTTGCGATGGCTATGCAGCAATACCGCACAGACCTTGCACGCAAGTGGGAAGCGCAGTATGTTTCCGTTCATTACCGACGGGCATGCTGCCTGACGTCCTTGAAGCCTGTGCCAATGAATAGAGCTAGCCCTTCCCCCCTGCTTGAACCGCTGGTGGTCGATGTGCAGTGTCACAGCGAAGACTGGTCACAACAGCGGCTGCTGCTAAGCACCGAGGAATTGCATACCTTTTTCCTGCTGCCTAAATCGCAGGAGACCATCTGGTTCGAACTGGAACCGTTATACGCCGAGATGTTCGAGCGCGATCTGGACTGCATCCGCGATGAGCACATGCCACTGGCACGCAAACCTGTTGCGCCGGTGCCCGAGCTGGTGGTTACCCTCTACCGTCTGGGGCCGGTCAAGGCATATCTGAGTGATGGAGAAATGGCGGCACTGTGGTCCGACTACAGCTTTCCCCATACCGAGCTTCACTGAGCATTCGCCTGTCTGTCAGCAGGACAGACTCTGTCAGAGCCTGTCCAATCACACTTCTGCTTCCTTAACCAAGCAGGCCTTCTGCTTTAAGGGCAGCCTGCACGCCAGGACGCTCGGCGATCCGGGCCAGATAGGCAGGTAGTGCCGGGTAATCAGCAATATCGATCCTGACGTACTTAGCCCAGTTCAGCACGGTGAACAGGTAAGCATCAGCAACACTGAACTCAGATCCGCAAAAATAGTCCTGCTGACTCAGCTTCTGGTTGGTCAGGGCCAGGTTCTGTTTCAGACGATCACGACACACCTGCTCACCCACACCTTCTTCACGCTTGCCAAACAACGCCGCAAACAGCGGTGTGAAGCCTTTGTGCAGCTCGGTCGAGATATAGTTCAGAGCTTCAATCATGTGGTAGCGGGCCAAAGTGCCAGCAGCAGGAATCAGCTTACCGGCCTGATCGGCCAGATACTGCACGATGGCCGGGCCTTCAGTCAGCAGCTCACCGTTGTCGAGCACCAGCGCCGGTACCTGGCCCTTGGGATTGATCTGCAGATAGTCTGCACCGCTGGCGGTGACTTTCTTCATCAGGTCAACCTGCTCGGCTTCGATATCGAGCCCCAGTTCATGGGCAACGATATGGGGGCTGAGAGAACAGGCGCCGGGTTTGTAGTAGAGCTTCATTCACTTTTCCTTTTGACCAGTGAGTCTGGAGAGCTATTGCAACACGCTCACCAGCATAGGAAATAGCGAAAAAAAAGATAGCCCGCAGCAAAGAAACGCTTTAGCAGGCTGTTGAAAAACGTTATCGAGGCAGCCGAGACAGGGAAATACCCATAGGGCACAAGAAACAGGCGAAAAAGCG
>NZ_LAPT01000103.1 GCF_003194385.1 Pokkaliibacter plantistimulans | reverse complement strand
TCTCAAGCTGCCTGGCCGGAGCAGGCTACAGCTACCGTGCGCGGAACCCTGCAGCAGTAATGGTCATCAATAGTGGGCTTGCCGTGCTTAGCAGGCTATTGAAAATCTATCTGCGTTGCCGAATACCGCGTCAAAAACAGGCTCAAAATGCTCATTTAGCTCACTAAACTCCGCTTTTTCGCCTGTTTTTTCCTTGTCTCGGCGGCCTCGATAACGTTTTTCAACAGCCTGTTAGGGAGCGGATGATGACAATGCCATGACGATTCTGGGGCAGGCTGGTGAATATAAGATATGCACCTGTCTTTGACTATTGTCCGTTGTGGTTAGCTGTGCTGGCGCTCTGTACCCAAGCAGGCTGCGTTTCAGCTGCGCTTCACCCTGTCAGCGCAGTGTGAGTCGTAACAGATCGTGTTGAGAGCGGCCTGGCTGTTGGGTATCGGCTCAGGTTCAGGTAATAATTGGCGCCTCCAGAAGAAAGGGGATTACGGTGACGCTGGAAAACGAAGATTCAGATCTGGTGTTGGTCACACAGGCGCAGAAAGGCAACAAACGCGCCTACGATCTGTTGGTGGTCAAGTATCAGCATCGCATCCTGTTGCTGGTGCAGCGTTTTCTGAAAGATCCGGTGGAATCCATGGATGTGGCTCAGGAGGCTTTCATCAAGGCCTATCGCTCGCTGCATAATTTTCGCGGGGAGAGTGCCTTCTACACCTGGCTCTATCGGATTGCTGTCAATACTGCGAAAAACTACCTTGCCGCGCGTGGCCGCCGTCCGCCAGATGTTGATGTCATGGCAGAAGATGCGGTGTACGTGGAGGGCGGAGATGCGCTGCGTGACCGGGGGTCGCCGGAGCACGAGCTCAATCGCGACCGACTGCGGGAAACGATCAACGCCGCTCTCAATCGCTTGCCGGAGGATCTGCGTGTGGCGCTGATGCTGCGGGAATACGATGGTCTGAGTTATGAAGACATCGCGACCATCATGCAGTGTCCGGTAGGCACGGTGCGCTCCCGTATCTTCAGAGCACGAGAGGCTATTGAGCAGGAAATTGCTCCCTTGCTGTGAGAGTTTCCTGAGGGCGGCCCTGGTTGAAGTTTAAGTAACAATTGGCCGGATAAGCGGGCGCCTGGATACAAAGTGCAAAGCAAGCGGGGAAAGGCGGACAAAAGCGCCATGGCCTTAACAGAATGTATCTGGCCGGAACTTAATCAACGCATGACCCTCTAAACGCTCAGAGATACCCGCAGTGGTATCAGGACTTCCCTCCGGAGCGTCGCCTTGTGCGGCAGATCTGGAAGAGAGGCCCGAGAGCATAAAACGGGTTGAGGTAAAACTATGAACGAGCAGAGCCGGGAACACTTGTCTGCTCTCCTTGATGGAGAGGCGGATGAGCTGAATCTGAGGCGACTGCTGCAGCAGGCAGATGATGCGTCCAAGCTTCGGCAAAGCTGGCAACGCTATCATTTGATCAGTGATATGTTGCATGAACGGCCGTCAGGCAGTGGCATGCAGCTGGCTGATCGGGTGAGAGCGCAGCTGGACGATGAAGATGCAATGCAGCAGCCTGAGCGGGTCAGTCAGTGGTGGAAGCCATTCAGTCATCTGGCGGTGGCAGCTTCCGTGGCAGCCGTAGTGTTTGTCGGTGTCGGGCAGTTTTTGCCCCGCTCTGCCAGCCTGCCGGCCGCTTCGGAGTCAGTGTCGTCACAGGTGGCCAGCGTAGCCAGCACCCCCGCACTGGATCCGTCAGCAGGTAGTGAACCTGTATTGCCGGTGAGTTACAGCAGCCAGTCGCTGGTGCAACCCCAGCCGGGATTGCAGCCCAGCCACTACATCCGTCTGGATACCGGGCTGGATGACTACCTGCAGCGTCATAACCAGCGTATCAGCGACACCATGACTCCCTGGCAACTGGGATGGGCGCCAGACGGCTACCAGCTCACGTCACAGGATCTCAGTGGTGATCAGCAGGTCATGACCTATGCCAATGACAGCCATTCGTTCAGTGTGTTTATCGAGCCTCTCGGCTTGAAACCGCGTATCGAAGGGGCCATTGAGCGTCAGGGAAAAGTGGTTCTGGCGCGACAGCTGCTGAGTAACAGGGGTGACTGTTATGTCACCGTGGCCGGTGATATTCCGCAGCAGGTCGCTCTCGCCATCATTCAGAATCTGAAACATGCCAGCAAGCAATAATCAATCAATGCAGCCACTGCTTGAAGAGCAGGGCTGGGTAGTGCAACTGCTGCCTGAACAGGTCGTAGTGGAAACCACCCGCCGCTCCACCTGCAGTAGCTGCCAGCTCAAATCAGGCTGTGGCCAGGGGCTGATGAACAGTGTGGGGGAGGGCAAGCAGCAACGCATGACCCTGACGCTTCCCGAAGGAATGCTACTTCAGGTAGGTGACGCCGTGACGCTGGGCATCTTGCCTCAGGCTTTGCTGCAAGTGTCTTTGCTGATGTACATCCTGCCCCTGATGGGACTGTTTGCCGGTGTACTGCTGGGGGCTGAGCTGAGCTGGGGAGAAGGTTGGATATTGCTTGCCGGTATGTTGGGTTTGTTGGCCGGTTTTCTGCTGACACGCAGGGTAAGCAGACAATGTCAGCAAGGACAGTGGCAGCCCGTTATCTTGGATAAGGTTCAATCTGAAAATGGGTTTGCCGAGGTTGTTGAGCAAGTGCCAATTCGCATTATGGAAGGAAAAGGCAGGTAATCTATGTTGAAAAAACTCTATCAGACCCTGGCGGGGGCGGCCTGTATTGCACTGGTCGCCGTCAGTAGCGTCAGGGCAGCAGAACTTCCCGATTTCACCGACCTGGTAGCGAAATCTGCTCCGGCGGTGGTAAATATCAGTACCCTGAAAAACGTTCAGTACTCTTCCGATGGCAGCATGCCGTTTGATCCCAACGACCCCGATCTGCAGCAGATGCCTGAAATCTTCCGTCACTTCTTCGGTCTGCAGCGTGGTATCCCAGCGCCCAGTAATCCGGGCAAGACGCTCAAGCGTGTTGAGCCGCGCTCTCTCGGTTCAGGTTTCATTATCTCCGATGATGGTTACATTCTGACCAATAACCATGTGGTCAACGGTGCTGACGAAATTGTCGTGCGTCTGAATGATCGCCGTGAGCTGAATGCCAAGCTGGTGGGTGCGGATCCCCGTTCCGATCTGGCGTTGCTGAAGATTAATGCTGATCATCTGCCTACCGTCAAGATCGGCCACTCCAGCGATCTGAAAGCCGGGCAGTGGGTGGTAGCCATCGGTTCACCCTTCGGCTTCGACTATTCAGTGACCAAGGGTATCGTCTCAGCCGTCGGCCGCAGTCTGTCGGGTGATAACTATGTGCCCTTTATCCAGACCGATGTGCCTATCAACCCCGGCAACTCTGGTGGTCCGTTGTTCAACATGGATGGTGAGGTCGTCGGTATCAACTCGCAGATCTATACTCGCTCGGGTGGCTTCATGGGGCTGTCGTTTGCCATCCCGATTGATGTGGCAATGGATGTGGCTGACCAGCTGAAAAATGGCGGTCATGTGAAACGCGGCTGGCTGGGTGTGGTCATCCAGGAAGTTAACCGTGATCTGGCCGAGTCCTTCGGGCTGAAAAAGGCTGCAGGTGCGCTGGTAGCCAAGGTATTGCCTGATAGCCCTGCCGAGAAAGCGGGCCTGAAAGAAGGGGATGTGATCCTCGGTTTCAATGGTCAGGACATCATCATGTCATCCGATCTGCCTCACTTCGTCGGGCGAGTGAAGCCCAACAGCAAGGCAACCCTGCATGTTATCCGTGATGGTAAAGAGCAGGATCTGGACGTGACCATTGGCCTGCTGCCTGATGACGAGACCAATATCCTGGTTGATAGCCGTGGTAACAGCACTGACGGTAGTGTCATCGCCAATGTCCTGCATATTGGTGCGGCCAATCTGACTGAAGATGACAAATCACGTCTGGAACTGGACAACGGTGTTGTCGTCAAACAGATCGAGCAAGGCCCAGCCTTCTCGGCCGGTGTACAGCCGGGTGATGTCATCACGCTGTTGAATGGCAAGGCGGTCAGTTCTGTGAAGGATCTTGAAACTATCGTCAAGGCGCTGCCGAAAGGCCGCTCTGTGCCGATGCAGATTGTTCGTGATGGCTCGCCAATTTTCCTGGCACTGCGAATTGAGTAACATAAACACCTTTGGTATGAGTGACACTCGATGAGTGGCAGGGGAGCAGCTTCGGCTGCTCCCTTTTTGCTGCCTGATAGCAGCGCTATGTCGTCATCACTCCACCCGTATGAAGGGTTGGAGATGGCTGGCGGAAGCCGTTGTGTACATGGTGCGATGTGTCACTAAATCGGCTAGAATGCCGCCTTTGCCTCAGGCCCTCCGGCCTGCATTAGCTACTGGTGTTTGGTTCCGTGAGCAGTCTTAAGCATATTCGTAACTTTTCTATCATTGCCCATATCGACCACGGTAAATCTACCCTGGCCGACCGTTTTATTCAGATCTGTGGTGGCCTGTCCGAGCGCGAAATGGAGGCTCAGGTACTGGACTCCATGGATATCGAGCGCGAGCGCGGCATCACCATCAAAGCGCAGAGTGTGACTCTGGACTACACCGCCCGTGATGGTCAGGTGTATCAGCTGAACTTTATCGATACTCCCGGCCACGTCGACTTTTCCTACGAAGTATCTCGCTCCCTGTCTGCCTGTGAAGGCGCGCTGCTGGTAGTGGATGCTGCTCAGGGTGTGGAAGCCCAGTCGGTTGCCAACTGCTACACCGCCATCGAGCAGGGACTGGAAGTTGTACCTGTACTGAACAAGATGGATTTGCCTCAGGCTGAGCCTGAGCGGGTCAAGACCGAGATTGAAGACATCATCGGTATCGATGCGACGGATGCAGTAGCCTGTAGTGCCAAGAGTGGCATGGGTATCGATGATCTGCTGGAACAGCTGGTTGAACGTATTCCTGCTCCGGAAGGCGACCCTGCTGCGCCGCTGCAGGCGTTGATCATTGACTCCTGGTTTGACAACTATCTGGGCGTCGTGTCGCTGGTCCGTATCAAGAATGGCACGCTGCGCAAGAAAGATAAGATTCTGGTCAAGTCTACCGGTCAGGTGCATCTGATTGATGATGTGGGTGTGTTCACGCCCAAGCGTAAATCCGAAGAGTACCTCAGTGCTGGCGAAGTAGGCTATGTAGTGGCGGGTATCAAGGACATCCATGGTGCTCCCGTAGGTGACACCCTGACCCTGTCCAGCAGCCCGGATACGCCCAGCCTTCCCGGATTCCAGAAGGTCAAGCCGCAGGTTTACGCCGGTCTTTTCCCTGTCAGTTCCGATGACTACGAAGATTTCCGTGAAGCGCTGGACAAGCTCTCGCTCAACGATGCCTCACTGTTCTTCGAACCTGAAAGCTCCGATGCACTGGGCTTCGGTTTCCGCTGTGGCTTCCTCGGAATGCTGCACATGGAGATCATTCAGGAGCGTCTGGAGCGTGAGTACGATCTGGATCTGATCACTACAGCACCGACGGTAGTCTATGAGATTGAGCTCAGCACCGGTGAAGTCGTCTATGTTGACAACCCCTCGCGTCTGCCTGAACCCGGCAAGGTCAGGGATATGCGCGAGCCGATTTGCGAGGCCCACATTCTGGTGCCACAAGAGTTTCTGGGCAACGTCATCAGCCTGTGTGTAGAGAAGCGTGGAGTGCAGAAAAACATGCACTTCATGGCAACTCAGGTGCAGGTGGTCTATGAATTGCCTATGAGCGAAGTGGTAATGGACTTCTTTGATCGCCTGAAGTCCTGCAGCCGTGGCTTTGCATCGCTGGATTACAGCTTCCAGCGTTATCAGTCTGCCAACATGGTACGTCTGGATATCATGATCAACGGCGACCGGGTTGATGCACTGGCGGTCATCATGCACCGTGACAATGCCCAGTATCGTGGCCGTATGCTTTGCGAAAAAATGAAGGAGCTGATTCCCCGACAGATGTTCGATGTCGCCATTCAGGCTGCCATCGGCGGGCATATCATCGCTCGTACTACCGTGAAGGCACTGCGCAAGAACGTTTTGGCCAAGTGCTATGGCGGTGACGTCAGCCGTAAGAAGAAGCTGTTGCAGAAACAGAAAGAGGGTAAGAAGCGCATGAAACAGCTGGGTAGCGTCGAGGTGCCCCAGGAAGCCTTCTTGGCCGTACTCAAGGTGGATAGTTAATGGATCTGGATTTTCCCCTCTATCTGACCATCGCCGTGGCCCTCTGTGGGGCCATCTGGCTGGCGGATATCGTGCTTTTCAGCAGACGTCGCCAGGCTGCCCGCAGCCTGGCTGAGCAGCAGGGCGTAACCGATGAAGAAGTGCTCGGCGGGCTGACCCGTGAGTCATGGCCTATCGAGTACGCCAAGTCATTCTTCCCTGTGCTGTTCATCGTCTTTTTCCTGCGCTCCTTTATCGTCGAACCCTTCCAGATTCCTTCTGGCTCCATGCTCCCTACACTGGAGATTGGCGACTTTATCCTGGTAAACAAATTCTCCTACGGTATTCGCCTGCCGGTGCTGAATACCAAGGTAATTGAAGTGGGGGAACCCAAGCGCGGTGATGTCATGGTGTTCCGTTATCCTGGCGACCCCAAGATCAATTACATCAAGCGTGTAATTGGCGTGCCGGGTGACAAGATTGCCTACTATCACAAGCGTCTGTACGTTAACGGTCAGGAGGTGCCTGAGCAGTTCCTGTCCAATATTCCGCCGACTGAGCCCAGCCTGCAGCTGTTCCAGGAACAGCTGGGGAATGTCAGCCACAAGATTTACAAGGTGCCCGGCCAGCCATCAGTTGAAGCCGAGTGGGAAGTTCCTCCCGGCCATTACTTCATGATGGGTGATAACCGTGACAACAGTAACGACAGCCGTTACTGGGGGTTTGTGCCTGAAGAGAATATTGTCGGCAAAGCGTTCTTCGTCTGGTTCCATTGGGAAGGGTTGTTCTCCATTCTCAACAGTTTCAGTAACAACGGACGGATCAACTAACAGGAGCAGTGGCGATGTATTCCAGACAACGCGGTGCCACCATGATGACCATGGTCAATGTACTGTTCCTGATCGTGCTGGTGATTCTGGCCGTTAAGATCGGTCCTGCGTATCTGGATGACCGTACCGTCAATGCCATTATCACTGAGGCAGTGGCTACCCCGGACATTGTGGCTGAGGGTGGCCGCGGCCTGCAGACCAGTATCGGCAAGCGTCTTGATATCAATGATATTGACCTGCCAAAGGATGCGCTGGCCTACAGTCGCGATGGCAATATCTGGTACGTGGACGTCAATTACGAACGACGTATCCCCCTCGTCAGCAATCTCTCCGTCGTTTTATCTTTTAGTCATCATTACGAAGCAGTGAAGCCTTGAGTATTCAATTAGACCGCCTGTTTTCCAAGCTGGGTTACCAGTTCAAGGATCCCTCCCTGGCGGAGTTGGCCCTAACCCATCGCAGTTGCGGTAACCGTAATAACGAACGTCTTGAGTTCCTCGGTGACTCCATCCTTAACTGTGTGATTGCCGAAGCGCTTTACCAGAACTTTCAGGAAGCCAAAGAAGGGCAGCTCAGCCGTCTGCGCGCCCGTCTGGTCAAAGGGGTCACTCTGGCGGAGATCGCCCGCGAGTTTGAACTGGGTGATTACCTGCATCTGGGGATCGGTGAGCTGAAAAGTGGCGGATTCCGCCGCGAGTCCATTCTGGCTGATGCCATGGAGGCACTTATCGGTGCGATCTTCATCGACAGCAACATGGATACCGTCAAGGAGCGTGTGCTGGCCTGGTATCACAGCCGCTTGCAGAAGCTGGACCTGAAAGATACCCAGAAGGATCCGAAGACCCGTCTGCAAGAGTTGTTGCAGGCGAAAGGGGCGGCCTTGCCCTGTTATGAAACTACCCATATAGAAGGTGAAGCTCACGCTCAGGTATTTACTGTGAGCTGCACCATTGATCTGCTTGACGATCCCACCCTGGGGACCGGTAGCAGTCGTCGTCTGGCTGAACAGGCCGCGGCGTCAGAGGCATTGGAGTTATTAGGTAATCTGTCATGAGTGAAGTAGAAAACCGTCCGGAACGCTGTGGTTTCGTTGCCATAGTAGGGCGCCCCAATGTCGGTAAGTCTACCCTACTGAACCACATTCTCGGGCAGAAGATCAGTATCACCTCGCGTAAGCCGCAAACTACCCGTCATCAGATTCTCGGTATCAAAACCGAAGAAGAAGTGCAGATCATCTATGTCGATACGCCCGGAATACACAAAGCGGGCGAGCGTGCGCTGAACCGTTTCATGAACAAGACAGCCAGCGCTGCCCTCAAGGATGTGGACGTGGTGATCTTCGTCATTGATCGTACCCGCTGGACTGAAGAAGACCAGATGGTACTGGAGCAGTTGCAGAATCTGGACTGCCCGGTGATTCTGGCGGTCAACAAGGTCGATCGTCTGGACAATAAGGAAGCACTGCTGCCGATGCTGCAGGAGATGTCCAGCAAGATGAGTTTTGCCGACATCGTGCCGATTTCTGCTCAGAATGGGCATAACGTTGCCCGCCTCGAACAGCTGGTCGGTGAGCGTATGCCAGAGGGGATGCATCATTTCCCCGAAGATCAGGTGACTGATCGCAGTTCACGCTTTGTGGCCGCTGAACTGGTACGTGAGAAACTGATGCGTCAGCTGGGGGATGAAGTACCCTACGGCGTGACCGTGGAAATTGAGCAGTTCCGTCAGGACGAAGTCAGTGGCACCATCCACATTCACGCGCTGATTCTGGTTGAGCGTGATGGCCAGAAAAAGATTGTAATCGGTGATGGCGGCAGCCGTATCAAGACCATCGGTCGCGATGCGCGTCTGGACATGGAGAAAATGTTCGAAGCCAAGGTCATGCTGAATCTGTGGGTCAAGGTCAAGCAGGGCTGGGCAGATGATGAGCGTGCACTGCAGAGTCTGGGTTACACCGACTTTAATGGCTAAGCGTGTCAGCGCTGATCTCTGAGCCGGCTTATCTGCTGCATGGTCGCCCCTATCGGGAGACCAGCATTCTCGCCGAGTTTTTCACCTCCACTCAGGGCCGGGTCGCCATCCTGGCTCGTGGCGCCCGTCGACCGAAGTCACGCCAGAAGGCAGCATTGCAGCCTTTTTACCCGGTTGTGCTGTCGGCGACGGGCCGTTCCAGTTTGAAAACCCTTCAACAGATTGATCTGTGTGGTATGGCGCCACCGCTGGCCGGTGCTTGTCTGATCAGTGGGCTCTACCTGAATGAGTTATTGCAGCGGTTGCTGCCTGAAGGTGAGCCTCATCCGAGGATGTACACGGTGTATGAGTGGGCATTGACCCATCTGTCTGAGCCGGGTGAGCTTGAGCCGGTATTACGTCGCTTTGAGAAAGAGCTGCTCAGCGAGCTGGGTTTTGCTGTTGTGCTTGATTACTGTGTCGCTTCTGGCGAACCGGTGCTGGCTGAGGCGTGGTACGCTTACCATCCAGAGTACGGCTTGCGCCCTGTGGTTGCCGATGGCCGCGGAACTCAGCGCAGTTATCCTGGCGCCGCCTTGCTGGCGATGGCTCAGGACGATTACAGCGCCTCTCTGACGCGCAAGGTTGCCAAGGTTTTGTTGCGTGAGGCGCTTGCGCCTCTGCTGGGGGATCGCCCGTTGCACAGTCGTTCCCTGTTTCTTCCGCCTCCTGTTTTTTCGAGCTAAGGAGCCAAGTAGATGCACCCCAAGCGTATTCTTCTGGGAGTGAATATTGACCACGTTGCCACCCTGCGTCAGGCCCGTGGTACCCGTTACCCTGATCCGGTCTACGCCGCCCAGCTGGCAGAAGAGGCGGGTGCAGATGGCATCACCGTGCATATGCGTGAAGATCGTCGCCATATTCAGGAGCGTGATGTCAGGTTGCTCAGGCAAACCTTGCAGACCCGTATGAATCTTGAGCTGGCTGTGACCGATGAAATGCTGGACTTCGCCTGCGAAATCCATCCCGAGCATGCCTGTCTGGTACCTGAGCGTCGTGAAGAGCTGACCACTGAAGGTGGCCTCGATGTGGTCGGTCAGGAGGCGCGCGTCAAAGCCGCCTGTGAGCGCCTCGCCGCGCTGGGTATTGAGGTGTCCCTGTTTATCGATGCCGACAAAGCCCAGATAGATGCCACTGTGCGCTGTGGTGCGCCAGTGATAGAGCTGCACACCGGGGCTTACGCTGATGCCGAGGATGATGCCAGTCAGCAGGCCGAGTTTGAGCGTATTGCTGAAGCGGCTCGCTATGCTCATTCTCTGGGGCTGGTGGTGAACGCAGGTCACGGGCTGAATTATCAGAACGTTGAGCCGATTGCTGCTATTGCCGAGATCAATGAACTCAATATTGGTCATGGCATTGTGGCTCGCGCGGTATTTACCGGTCTGCGTGAAGCCGTGGCGGAAATGAAAAAACTGATGCTGCTGGCCCGGGGTTAAGGTGATCTGCGGTATTGGCACAGATATGGTGGCCATTGGCCGGATAGCCGAAGTCATGGAGCGGACGCGTGAGCGCTTTGCCCGCAAGATTCTCGGCGAACAGGAGTGGCACATCTATCAGCAGGTCAGTCAGCCCCATGCCTGGCTGGCCAAACGCTGGGCGGCGAAAGAGGCCTGCGCCAAAGCACTCGGAACCGGTGTGGCGCAGGGTTTGTCGCTGACCCATATACAGGTGTTGAATAACGCACAGGGGGCACCGCTGCTGCAGTTAAGCGGGCGTGCTCTTGAGCTGGCTGAGGCGTGCGGGGCCAGTCGCTGGCATGTCAGCCTCAGTGATGAAAAAGACTATGCGCTGGCATTTGTGGTTTTGAGCCGGGACTGATCCTGCTGCTCTGGCAAGTATGCCTGCATTGCGCTGTTGAGTTGGGTATTAGGACTGGATATGCACTTTCCAACAATTGAAGACTATGTTGGCCACACTCCGCTGGTCAGACTGCAACGCCTGCCTGGCAATACCACTAATACCATTCTGTGCAAGCTGGAGGGGAACAATCCGGCGGGCTCAGTAAAGGACCGTCCCGCGCTGTCGATGATTCAGGAAGCCGAGCGGCGCGGCATGATCAAGCCGGGTGATACCCTGATCGAAGCCACGTCAGGGAATACCGGCATTGCTCTGGCCATGGCAGCAGCGATCAAGGGCTACCGCATGGTGCTGATCATGCCTGACAACATGAGTCAGGAACGTCGTGATGCGATGACTGCCTACGGCGCAGAAATTATTTCTGTCAGCCGTGAACAGGGCATGGAGTATGCCCGCGACCTGGCCTCGCAGATGCAGCAGCAGGGGCAGGGGATCGTGCTGGATCAGTTCGCCAATTTTGATAATCCTCTGGCTCACTACAAGGGCACCGGCCCTGAGATCTGGCAGCAGACAGAAGGGCGTATCACGCACTTTGTCAGTTCTATGGGGACCACCGGAACAATCATGGGCACGTCCCGTTTTCTCAAGGAACAGAATGCGGCCATCCAGATTGTTGGTCTGCAACCTCAGGAAGGCTCCAGCATCCCCGGTATTCGTCGCTGGCCGGAGGCCTATCTGCCGAAAATATTTGAGCCTCAGCGTGTGGATCAGATTGTTGATGTGACCCAGGCCGAGGCGGAGCAGACCATGCGGCGTCTGGCTCGTGAGGAAGGGATTTTCTGCGGCGTGTCGTCGGGGGGCGCCGTGGCCGGAGCATTGCGACTCAGCCAGCAGCTGGAGCATGCAGTGATTGTCTGCATCATCTGTGACCGTGGTGATCGCTATCTGTCCACCGGTGTGTTCAACTCTCAGTCTTAGTATCAGTACGCATTGCACGAACGGGGAGAGGAAGGCCCAGGCAGTTCTCTCCCCGTTTTGTTTTTGGCCGGTATTGACCCTGCTTGGATGAGCGGGTCAATAGTGCCCGAACAAACTATAGAATCAACGACCGTGAATATGGCCAAGCTACATAAGAAAAAAACTCCATTTGCCAAACCTGCGCCGCTCAGTACCCGGGCTGCCATTGTGCTGGATATTGAGCGGATGACCCCGGAAGGCCGCGGCCTCAGCCACTACCAGGACAAGCCTGTCTTTGTTGAGGGCGCTCTGGCGGGGGAACAGGTACAGGCGCGTCTGTCGGCTGAGCACAGCCGCTTTGCCGAGGCGGTGACTGAGAAGGTGTTGCAGCCGGTTGAGCTGCGCCGCCAGCCCCCCTGTGAATACTATGGGCGCTGTGGTGGCTGCTCGGTACAGCATATGCAGTACGGCTTGCAGCTGGAAATAAAGCAGCAGGCGGTCGCTGAGCAGTTGAGCAAGCTGGCAGGGCTCAAGCCGCAGGAGTGGTTACCTACCCTGACCGCAGGTGAATGGCGGTATCGCACCCGTACGCATCTGGCGATGTTGTGGGACAAACAGAGTAAAGTTCTGCGCCTGGGTTTTCGTGCACGCAAGGACCATGAGGTGGTGGAAGTTGGTCACTGCCAGGTACTTGATCCCCGGCTGAGTGAGCTGTTGCCGGCACTCAAGGCGCTGATGCTGCAATATCCGCACAAGGAGCGGCTGGGGCACATCGAGCTGGTGGCGGGTGACGAACACCGGGCGCTGATGCTGCGGCTGACGGCGAAAGCAGATGCTGCCTGGTTGAGCGAACTGACGACCTGGTGTGAAGCGCAGCAGCTACAACTTTGGTTGCAAGAAGGGGAGCAAACCCAGCCTTCGTGCCATTGGCCCGCACCAGAACAGGGCGGGTTGTATTATACTCTGCCAGCCTTTGCCAGCCGCTTTGACTTCACACCGGCAGATTTCATTCAGGTCAATCCTGCCCTGAACCGTCTGATGGTGGAGCAGGCGATGGCGTTGCTGGCGGTGAAGCCGGGTGAGCGGGTACTGGATCTGTTTGCCGGTCTGGGCAACTTCAGTCTGGCCGCTGCACGTGTCGGTGCAGAGGTGATCGCGGTGGAAGGGACCAAGGCGATGGTTGAGCGTGGCAATGCCAATGCCCAGCGCAATGGTCTGTCTGCAGTACAGTTTCACTGTGCAGACCTTATGGCAGATTTTTCGCATCAGTCATGGGCAGGCCGTTCAGTTGACAAGGTCATACTTGATCCGCCGCGGGCAGGCGCTTTGCATGCGGTACGCCATGTGGCTGGCCTGAAGCCCAGCAGGATCGTCTATATCTCCTGCAATCCGGCAACGCTGGCGCGTGATGCGGCGGAGCTGGATCAGCTGGGATACCGTTTGATCAAGGCGGGCGCTATGGATATGTTCCCGCAGACCTCCCATGTGGAGGCGATTGCTCTGTTCGAGCCCTATAAACGGGGAGGGCAGGGCAAGAAAGCCGCAGCAGGCTCAGCACTGGCAAGACGCTATAGTGGCCGCGGATGAGATACTGCCCAGCCCTGTCAGAGGGCGGATGACCACCATCGGGAGGATGGCAGGTGGCAGTGGCTCAACATACTGAGTCAGAGATGCACATTTAAAATAAATACAGTGTTGGTGGGTGCGTTGTCAGAACCATTGCTTTGTGGAAATGCACCCCTTGATGTGAGGTATGCCAGGGGATAGTCATTGCCCCTTTTGTCTCGGCATAGCCTGCTTGTCGGGTTTTCCGAAGTTATAACGAGTCTCCTAATGAGGCTGGACAGGGAGTATCAGTAAGATGGTCAAAGTACGCGAGGACCACTATTTACTGGAAGATGGCAGTGTCGATCTGGGCAATTGGTTGGCCAAGATTGGCGAGCACGTCCCGGTAACCGAGTCAGAGCGTCTGCTACAAGCCTGTCGTTTGGTAGAAAGTGTTGCCCCCCGCCCCGAGTCGGTGGAGGACGATGAATGGATCAACAGCCCGATGAACTGTTTTCATACCGGTTTGGAAATGGCGTTGATCCTGGCAGAACTGAAGCTCGACAGTGATTCGCTGGTGGCGGCTGTGTTGTATCGCTCCGTGCGTCAGCGCAAGTTACCGCTGGAGCGGGTGCAGAGTGATTTTGGTAAGGATGTTGCCCGCCTGATTGACGGTGTCATGCAAATGGCAGCCATCACCGCCCTGATGCGCCCTATCAAGGAGCAGGTGCTCGGGCAGCAGGAAAGCCAGCTCGACAACGTGCGCAAGATGCTGGTGTCGATCATTGATGATGTGCGGGTTGCACTGATCAAGCTGGCTGAACGCACCTGTGCTATCCGGGTGGTCAAGAATGCCAATCGCAAGAAGCGGTATCTGGTGGCGCGCGAGGTGTTCGACATCTATGCACCGCTGGCTCATCGTCTTGGTATCGGCCATATCAAGTGGGAGCTGGAAGATCTTTCCTTCCGCTACCTGCAGCCCAATGCCTACAAACACATTGCGCAGTTGCTGGATGAGAAGCGACTCGACCGACAGCAATATATCCACAGTGTCCTGAGCCTGCTGAAAGAGCGGCTGTCTGATGCGGGCATTGATGCTGAGCTGATGGGACGGGCCAAGCATATTTATTCCATCTGGCGCAAAATGCAGCGCAAGAACATCCCCTTCAGTCAGGTTTACGATATTCGTGCGGTGCGCATTCTGGTGCCGGAAGTGCGTGACTGTTATGCCGCGCTGGGTATCGTTCATGCGCTTTGGCGTCATGTCCCCAATGAGTTCGATGACTATATCGCCGCTCCGAAAGAAAATGGCTATCGCTCTCTGCACACTGCGGTTATTGGCCCGGATGGCAAAGGGCTGGAAGTGCAGATTCGCACCCATACCATGCATGAGGAAGCTGAGCTTGGGGTCTGTGCCCATTGGCGCTACAAGGGCACCGATGTACACAACAAGTCCAACAGTTACGAGGACAAGATCTCCTGGCTAAGACAGGTACTGGAGTGGCAGGAGGAAATGGGCGATGCCACCGGGCTGGTCGAACAGTTCCGCAACTCCATTACGCAGGACCGAATCTACGTCTTTACGCCTGAAGGGCATGTTGTCGATCTGCCTTCAGGCTCCACTCCGCTGGACTTCGCTTATCGGGTGCACACCGAGATCGGTCACAGTTGCCGTGGCGCCAAGATCAGCGGGCGTATTGTGCCGCTGACCTACAAGCTGAAAACCGGTGATCAGGTCGAGATTCTGCGGCAGAAGGGAGGCACTCCAAGCCGTGACTGGCTCAACCCGAACTTCGGCTACCTGCAGACTTCCCGTGGCCGTGCCAAGGTACAGGCCTGGTTCAAGTTGCAGGCGAAAGAAGAGAATGCCGACGAAGGACGCCATATCGTTGAGCGTGAGCTGAAGCGTCTGGCGCTGGACAGCCATCTCGACTATCAGCCGATAGCTCTGCAGCTCAGCTACAAGACTGCCGAGGATATGTTCGCGGCACTCGGTGCCGGGGACCTGCGCCTGTCGCAGATCATCCACGAAGTGCAGCGTACGCTGGAGCCAGAGCGCAATCAGGCACCTGACCAGCTGGTGGTGCGCGAGCGCAAGCACAAGCACCAGAGTGATGACAGTGGTGTCTACATTCTTGGTGTAGGTAATCTGCTGACCAACATGGCGTCATGCTGTACGCCGTTGCCGGGTGATCCGATCATCGGTTTCATTACCCTGAACCGTGGTGTATCGATTCACCGTCAGGACTGCCAGAATATTCTGTCGCTGCAGGACAAGGAGCCACAGCGTATTGTCCAGGTCAGCTGGGGCGAAGAGCCTGAGCAGACCTATCCGGTCGATATCGTGGTGGAGGCCTTTGATCGTTCGGGGCTGCTGCGTGACCTGACGACGATTCTGTCCAACGAAAAGGTCAATATTCTCGCATTCCACACGCAGACCGATAAGGTCTATTGCACGGCACGTATTGCCATGACGCTGGAGATTGCCCGTCTGGAGCATCTGGGCAGATTGATGGACAAGATCAATCAGCTGCCCAATGTGATTGATGTGCACCGTCAACGCGGCGTGATGCAGACGGCAAAAAAATAGCCTGTTCTGCATTCCCATCTTCTGCTCGACCCGCGCTGCTTCCGCTGGAGGCAGCGTTTCTCTCTGATCTGAAAGTGACTTGTTTCAAGTGAGTGATGCCATGACCACTTCTGCCCAATCCGCACGCCACGGTCTTGATGATCTGCGTCAGCTGATGAAGCGCCTGCGTGCCCCCGAAGGTGGCTGCCCATGGGATCGGCAGCAGACCTATGCCAGCATTTTGCCGCACACGCTGGAGGAAGCGTATGAGGTCGCTGATGCGATCGAGCGACAGGATTTTATGCAACTAAAGGATGAGCTGGGCGATCTGTTGTTTCAGGTAATCTTCTATGCACAGCTGGCTGCGGAAGAACAGCGGTTCGATCTGGATGATATCATCGATAACCTGGTTGCCAAGCTGCTGCGCCGCCATCCTCACGTATTTCCTGATGGCACTCTGGCCAGTGATGCAGTGACCGATCCGCTGCCCGAGGCGGAGATCAAGCTGCGCTGGGAAGAGATCAAGGCCGAAGAGCGGGCAGAAAAAAGTGCTATCTCTTCTGTGCTGGATGACGTGCCCCATGCCTTACCTGCGCTGAACCGTGCACACAAGCTGCAAAAGCGTGCTGCTTCCGTGGGCTTTGACTGGTTTGAGTGGATGCCAGTAAGGCAGAAGCTGTTGGAAGAGCTGGATGAGATTGATGAGGCACGGGCACTTGGCGATCAGGACGCCATGGAGGATGAACTGGGTGATGTCCTGTTCAGCTGTGTCAATCTGGCACGCCATTTAAAGATTGATCCGGATAAAGCATTACGCCGCGCCAATAATAAGTTTGAACGACGCTTTCGCCGGGTGGAACAGCTGGCAGAGGCCGGGCACATAAACATGCAGGGCAGTTCTCTGGAGGTGTTGGATCAGCTCTGGAATCAGGCCAAGCAGGAAGGGCTGTAGCAGCCCTTCGGAATAGAACATAACAACAATGAATCAGGGCGTGCTGACGAACACGCCCGAACAACCAGCGCACATACGCCACATCAACGCAGGGACAGACCGTGAGTCCATTTCAGTGGACTTGACGCAATGCAGCGCCACTTTTTATTGAAGTGGAGAAAGATGAAAACATCAGGCCGAACACCGGTTTTCATTTTCACCAATGCATGAACGCATGGAGATAGTCTATGGTCGATGTGCACCAACCATTACGGGATAACGTCCGTCTGCTCGGCGACAGCCTGGGTAAGACCATCGAGGACCACCTCGGTACCGCCATTCTCGATACCATCGAGACCATTCGTCGTCTGGCCAAGCAGGGCCGGGCGGGTGATAGCGAAAGTCGTGCCCGTCTGGAAGAGCTGCTGACCACCCTCAGTGATGAGCAAATCCTGCCCGTTACCCGCTCCTTCAATCAGTTTCTCAATCTGGCCAATATCGCCGAAGAAGTGCACCGGGTGCGGCGACGCAAGCATGACAGTAACCAGCTGATGGATGATGACACGCTGCCACAGCAGCTGGTCAGGTTGCATAACCATGGCATCAGCAAGGACGATATCGTCAAACAGATTCTGGCGCTGGATATCGAGCTGGTACTGACGGCACACCCCACTGAGGCTGTGCGCCGTACCCTGATCCAGAAATATGATGGCATCGCAGAATGCCTGCGTGCTCTGGACAACGTGGGCGATGATACCGCGGATGGTCAGCGGCTGGTCGACCGGCTCAAGGAGCTGATCAGCCAGGCCTGGCACACCAATGAAATCCGCACCCGCCGACCGACCCCCGTGGATGAAGCCAAATGGGGGTTTGCCATCATTGAGAACTCGCTGTGGAAAGCCATGCCGCGCTTTCTGCGCCAGCTGGATGAGTCGGTGGAAATTGCGACCGGTCATCGCCTGCCATTGTCAGCGGCGCCTATCCGTTTTGCCTCCTGGATGGGGGGGGACAGAGACGGCAATCCCTTTGTCACCTCGGCGGTAACTCGCGAAGTGTTGCTACTGGCACGCTGGCAGGCAGCAGACCTGTTCAGTAAGGATATCTCTGACCTGCGGGCAGAGTTGTCCATGGGGGATTGCAATGCAACGCTGCGACAGGCCGTGGGTGACGATGAGCAGGAACCATATCGTGCCTATCTGCGACAGCTCAGCCGTCGCATAGAGGCGACCCAGCGCTGGGCGCGTGATGAGCTGGCAGGACGGCCAGCGGACGACAGTGACATCCTCAGGCACAACGAAGAGCTGCTGCAGCCGTTACTGGAGTGTGACCGCAGCTTGCGTGAATGCGGTATGGACATCATCGCCGAGGGTATGCTGCGCGACATCATTCATCGGGCCTATGTCTTCGGAATCCACCTGCTGCGTCTGGATATCCGGCAGAACTCTGAGCGCCATGCACAGGTGTTTGAAGAGCTGGTGGCTTATTACGGCTGGGGTAACTATGCGGAATGGTCAGAACCGCAGAAGCAGGCCTTTCTGCTGCGCGAGCTGAAAGATCGCCGTCCGCTCTTCCCCCGTGACTGGGTACCCTCTGAGGAGGTGCAGGAGGTTCTAGCAACCTGTCGCACGGTTGCGCAGACTCCCGCATCGGCGCTGTCCGCCTATGTTATCTCCATGGCCAGTGTGCCGTCTGATGTGCTGGCGGTCATTCTGTTGCTGAAAGAAGCGGGCATGAGCTGGAACATTCCAGTTGCGCCGCTGTTTGAAACGCTGGATGACCTTGATAACGCCCAGTCATGCATGCAGCAGCTGCTCGATATGCCCTGGTATAAGGCTTATACCCAGGGGCAGCAGATGGTGATGATCGGCTACTCGGACTCCGCCAAGGATGCTGGCCATCTGGCGGCGACCTGGGGACAGTTCAAGGCGCAGGAAGCGCTGACCGCACTGTGCAGTGAGCGTGGCGTTCATCTGACACTGTTCCATGGTCGTGGCGGTACCGTAGGCCGGGGCGGTGGCCCCAGCCATACGGCCATCCTGTCACAGCCGCCCAGGTCGGTTAACGGCAGTATTCGGGTGACCGAGCAGGGTGAGATGATTCGCTTCAAGTTCGGCATTCCTGAAATCGCTGTACGCAACCTTGAGCTTTACACCGGTGCCGTACTGGAGGCGACCCTGACGCCAGCCCCGGCGCCCAAAATGGAATGGCGCAAGCTCATGGATGATATGACGGCGGTGTCTTGCCGTGAGTACCGCGCCATGGTGCGGGATAACCCACAGTTTGTGCCGTATTTCCGTGCAGCCACGCCTGAGCAGGAGCTGGCCAAGCTGCCATTGGGCAGCCGTCCGGCGAAGCGTAAAGTCGATGGTGGCGTGGAAAGTTTGCGGGCGATTCCGTGGATCTTTGCCTGGACGCAGATGCGCCTGATGTTGCCGACCTGGCTGGGAAGTGATCAGGCGCTGGCGCGGATCGAAGCGCAGCAGCGTCTGGATGAGCTGCGTGATATGGCATCGGAATGGCGTTTCTTTTCCGCCTATCTGGACATGCTGGAGATGGTCATGGCCAAAACCGATACCAATACGGCGGCCTGGTACGATCAGCGCCTGGTCGGTGCGGACCTGCAGCCTCTGGGGGCGGAGCTGCGTACCCGGCTGCGCGACATGATTGCACTGTACAAGCGCATCCGTGGGCGCGATGAGTTATTGGTTCAGAACCCGGTGATCAAGCATTCTATCGGCGTGCGCAACCCCTATATCGATCCATTGCATCTATTGCAGGCGGAGCTGATGCGTCGGGTACGTCTGTATGGTGAAAAAGGCGTACCCAATCAGATCGACCAGGCGCTGATGGTCACCATGACGGGAATCGCCGCTGGCATGCGCAATACGGGGTGATTGGTGCCTCTGTCACCACCTGCCCGGTGTTGCTACTGGCTGCTAGCTAGTTGAAAAGACAGGTCTTTTCGACGAAAAACGACCACAATTTAGCCATTTTTACAGTGCCTGTTGTGGTTTCAGTGCTAAAGCCCTTTGTCGTATTGCACAAATGGGTCTGACCCGTTAAGGTCTGGCCCATTCACGTCCGCGAACGATGTGTTGTACACACATTGACCGGGACTCGCCTGGTTGCATGGTGACGTGCAGTGGGTTGTACGGATTACAAAACAACTTGGAGAGATGCTACATGCGTATCATTCTTTTGGGAGCACCCGGTGCTGGCAAGGGCACTCAGGCTCGTTATATTACTGAGCGTTATGATATCCCCCAGATCTCCACTGGTGACATGCTGCGCGCTGCAGTCAAAGCCGGTACTCCCCTAGGTCTGCAGGCCAAGGAAGTGATGGCCAGCGGTGGTCTGGTGTCTGATGATCTGATCATCGCACTGGTCAAAGAGCGTATTGCTCAGGCTGATTGTGCCAAGGGTTTCCTGTTTGATGGCTTCCCCCGCACTATCCCTCAGGCGGAAGCACTGAAAGAAGCCGGCGTGAAACTGGATCATATTGTCCAGATCGACGTTGATGATGAAGAGATTGTTAAACGCATGAGCGGTCGCCGCATTCACGAAGCCTCTGGTCGTGTATATCACACTCTTTACAATCCTCCCAAGGCTGAGGGTAAAGATGATGTGACGGGTGATGAACTGATCCAGCGTGAAGATGACAAGGAAGAAACCGTACGCAAGCGTTTGCAGGTGTACCACACCCAGACTGCTCCGCTGGTGGACTTCTACAAGGCGCTGGCGGAGAGTGATCCTGCTACTGCACCCAAGTATAACTACATTGCCGGTGTTGGCAGTGTAGATGATATTCGTGACAAGGTATTTGCAGCTTTGGGCTGATATCCGCACGTTTACCGTTATGACGGTAACAGCAGGACTATGACAAAAGGAGCTTCGGCTCCTTTTGTGCTTTTCAGGCGGTCTTATGTTACGAGACAGGAAGGTGGTGTTACACATCAGCGGGTGAGCTTGGGTGTGTACAAGTTTTGTTCATTTCCTATGTAAATATTCTGTATAAATTTCGTCTTAATTGTGAAAAAGTTTGGCCATTCTGTGCCGATAGGTCTCTGGTGATCTCTCCTAAATGTTGATCCCGGAGGTAGCCATGCAAATACAGCAGTCACTTGTTGGTATGGGCGCCATTCACGATGCCAAGGAACAGCAGACACTGTTGCGCACCAGTAGCGCGCTCTCTGCTTCGGTGGTGTCAGAAGAGGCAAATCAGACCACTGGTTCGAATACGGCGGCCATGTCCACCGCCACGCAGGTACAGCTTTCCCCCAACGCCCTAGAGAATGATGCCGAAGACCCTAGCGCTGATGAGCAGGAGGCGTTTGCCACCGAGCTGATCAGTGGTGTGTTTGGCCAGTCAATGCAGACCAAGGTTGTCAAGGCATCGACCTGGAACAGCAGTGAAGCCAGTAAGGTCACCGCGACGCCATCTGCTGACACGGCGCAGTCAGGCGCGGTTGCGGCAGTCAAGGAATACACCTACCTGCATCAGGAAGAGTCTATGTCCTTTGCGGCCGCAGGCTCTGTTACCACGGCTGCCGGTGATTCCATGTCCTTTAATCTGCAGCTGGAGATGAGCCGAAGTTTCACCTATGAGGGTGCCAGAGTGCAGCAGGGGACGTTTCAGCTGACAGACCCGCTGATGATCAGCCTCAATGGTGTCCCCCCATCACTCAGTGAGATGCGTTTCAAGTTTGATCTGGATGCTGATGGTCAGCGTGATCAGTTGGCCTTACCGAACGCTGGAGTAGGTTTTCTGGCGCTGGATCGCAATGGTGATGGTCGTATCAATGATGGCACAGAGCTGTTTGGTACCCGTTCCGGGAATGGTTTTGCCGATCTGGCCAAGTACGATGCCGATCATAATGGCTGGATTGATGAGTCTGATCCGATTTTCGACCAGTTGCTCGTCTGGCAGAAGGACAGCTCCGGCAAGGATCAGCTGCTCAGTCTCAAAAAGGCAGGCATTGGTGCCATGTATCTGGGGAGTGTCGATACGCCTTTTGCCCTTCGTGACAAAGACAACAATCCACTGGGGCAGCTTAGTCGCAGTGGTCTCTACCTCAAGGAGAATGGTGAAGTAGGTGGGTTGTTTCAGGTCGATCTGGCCATTCAGCAGGCTCAGCAGCAGGATGAAGAGCAGGCTTCTGCTGACCAGACGCCGTCAGCCGATCAGGGGAATTTCAGCCCTGAGGTCCATTCCTGGCTCAAGTCCATGGCTGAGCTGTACAACCAGGCGATGGCTTCGCTGAACAAGTTGCATCAACCGAAGAAGACGGATGAGGACAGCAACGATCCGGTCAGCCGCTTTACCAGACTGATCAAGGAAATGCTGGATGCGATGCGTGAACGACGCGAAAAGGCCCGCGAAGAGAAGCACTACCAGCAAGGTGATCCTTCTGCAGCCGAGCAGTTGCAGCATCGGCGCACGATGGCAGAGAGCCAGTACAGCAGTATGAGTTTTCAGCTGAAGATTGAAGGAAGCTACCAGCAGGTGAATATTTTGACCTGAGCTCGTGGTTGGTTTCGGGAGTCGATGCGGTAAAATGCGGCTTCCGGAATTGAGAGTGAAGTCATGTCATATATTCTTGCCCTGGATGCAACCACTGAGGCCTGCTCTGTCGCACTGTTGACTGGCGAGCAGGTCATCGAGGACTTCCAGGTCATCCCACGTCTTCATGCGCAGCGCTTGTTACCGATGATTGAGGCTCTGCTGGCTCAGGCAGGGGTATCGCTGGCGCAGCTGGATGCGCTGGCATACGGCCGTGGCCCGGGGGCGTTTACGGGGATCCGCATTGCTGCCGGAGTCGCGCAGGGTCTTGCTTATGCGGTGGATCGTCCGCTGTACCCTGTTTCAACCCTGGCTGCGATGGCACAGGGTGCGTGGCGGGAAACGGGCCAGCAGGCCATTCTGGCAAGTCTGGATGCCCGCATGGATGAGGTCTACTGGTCGGCGTATCGCATAGAGCAAGGGCTGGCCGTTTTACAGGGCGACGAGCAGGTCTTGCCACCTGAGAATGTCGTGTCTCCGTCCGGTGAATGGTTGGGATGGGGAAGTGGCTGGCGCTATGCATCACGCTTCTCGGGAGCTGTTCAAACACATTCCCATCATGTTGAAGTGTTTCCTCATGCGCAGGACGTAGCCCGGCTGGCAATGCCGTTGCTGGCGGCGGGCGTGGTTATCAGGGCGGAAGAGGCGTTGCCGGTCTATATCCGGGATCAGGTTACTCATAAGGCCGCAGGATAAGCCATGTTCGTGAGTTCTGTGCTCCCTTCTGCAAAGGTGATTGTGCTGTCATGTTGATGAGTCTCTGGCAGCAATTGCTGGTGGCCCTGGTACAAGGGGCTACGGCCATCTTGCCGGTCGCCTCCAGCTCTCATGGCATGTTGCCACTGCAGTTGCTGGGATGGCCTTTGCCATCGCTGGCGACTTACATTGCTATCCAGAGTGGCATCGTACTGGCCATTCTATGCTATGGTTGGCGAGACTTCCTGCATCTGACCAGCGGTTGGTGGCAATCCGTGAAAGGGCAGCATAGCCCTCAAGGCTGGCTGAGCTGGGGATTGTTGCTGTCGGCTATACCTGCACTGCTGGGTTACTGGCAGCTGCGTGAGTGGTTGATGTCGATTGGCCATCCCTTGCTGATTGTGGCCGCGACCCTGATCTTTGCCATACTACTGCAGTGGGCAGACTCTTGGCGTCACTATTGTCGCCTGGCTATTTCGCTAAGCTGGGTAGAGTTGCTGCTCCTGATGGCTGCACAGGTTCTGGGACTCCTGCCGGGGGCTTCTTTTACCGGTGTCGTTATAACTGCGCTGCTGGTAATAGGTTATGAGCGCGTAGCTGCTGCCAGGCTGGCAATTCTGTTGTCGCTGCCGATACATCTCATGATGATAGCTGCTGCCTCTCAGGCGATGCTGGGAGATGCTGTGCCCATCTACTGGGCAGAAACATTATTATTGTTTGGTAGTAGTTTCATCGCTGCATTGCTGGCCTTCCATCTGTTGCTGACGTTGTTAAAACAGTTCAGCTTCTGGCCTCTTACCTGTTATCGCCTGTTACTTGGAACGGTGCTGTTGCTGGTACTGGTGACTGCCTGATGCAATCTGGGGAAATCCGCTTATTTCGTTAAAAAATGCGATAAAACAGCCCGATACCTACTTGAGTGCGGCGACTGAACAGTTAAACTTGTAGCACTTTGAAATAGGAAGTGCTGATGCGGGTTGAGGGATATTCAGGCTACGACTGGCGCGTAGGGAGTAAGCGCAGAACTGACCGTCAGGAAGGTTCTGTAACGGGCTCAGGTTCAACTTCCTCGGGTAGTACAACGCATCGAGTTGCCAGCGACAGTAGCCAGCGACAGGCTTTGGGCAAGTTATGGGCGATGGCCTCCGAGATAGGTCTGCGCCAGTTCAAAGCCCTGTCTTCCTATTTGACCACTTCAAGTTATAAGCAGCTCGATGAAGCTAACAGCGTTGAGTTGGTAGGTATCGATACCTATGCCTGATGTTTGCCTGCCAGCCCCTAATACTATGTTTGCTATCCTTCCCTTTTCAGACGCTGAAGTCAGCATTGCACTGCAGTTAGCTGAGCATCTGTGTTGCGTCTGCCTGCCAGTCATGTCACCACGAGATGTCTCTGAATATGAGCAGGTCCTGTGGATACATCCAGAAGGGTTAGCTATTCAACAGACCGGACAAAAAGCACCTGGCCCTGTTCGAGTTGACTTTCTGCAGGGAGCGCAGGCGCATCGGCGGCTTTTTGGCGGCGGGGCTGGGCAGAGTGTAGCCAAGGCCATTGGTATCAAAGGGAAGCGCCGACCTACCGTTCTGGATGCCACGGCAGGACTGGGGCGTGACAGTTTTGTCCTGGCTTCTCTGGGTTGTGAGGTTCAGATGTTTGAACGTAACCCTTGGGTAGCCGCTTTGCTTGCAGATGGAATGAAACGTGCCGCGGAAGATCCGGAGGTGGGGCCGATCATCGATCGCATGAAGCTGTTTCAGCAGGATGGAAAGGATTATCTGACCAGCCTGACGGCTCAATCCCAGGCGTTGAATGCTGATGTCATTTATCTTGACCCGATGTTTCCCCACAGCGACAAATCGGCAGAGGTCAAAAAAGATATGAAGGCCTTTCGCACCCTGGTAGGCGCGGATGAGGACAGCGCAGAGTTGCTGGCGGCGGCGGTGGCAGCCAACCCTTGTCGGATAGTGGTGAAAAGGGCACGGAAAGCGCCTGCGATTGAGGGGGTAGTACCGTCAATGGTGCTGGAAGGAAAGTCCGGCCGTTTTGATATCTATACCTTCCGTGCACTTCCTGATTGAGGCAATGTTGATTGTTTGTATGGCGGATGGGATGTAACCCATCCGTCTTTACCTGGTAATGAGTTTTTAAATTTCATCATCCCCGGTGGATGATGATGAGCCTTCCTGTGAGTTAGTAATGGGGAGGTGGTGGCTCGCCCTGATTAGATTGTTCGGGGTTGGTCATCTGCTTCATCTGCTCATGCATGAGGTGGAGCATGCGATGTAAGGTTTCCAGCTCTTTTTGCTGGTGAACTAGTTCATCGTTCAGCTGGTTGATGGTGTCGTCCATAAATGCGACCCGTGTTTCCAGCTCAGTCAAGCGGTCTTCCATAGGGCCTCCCGTGGGCTTATGTGTGAAGAGAGCTAACAATGATATCGGTAAGTAACCTTGTGGGAAGTGTCAGAGCTCATTCCCAATCTTTTCGCCTGTACTTCTGACGCTTTCTGTATTTGTCAGCTATTGATGTAAAAAAGAGAGATACAATGACACCAAAAAATATCGTAGTGAGCATCGTCATCAGCGCGCTGGTAACACTACCTTTGCCGCTGCTGCTCCAGCAAATCTTGCCTGAACTAGCCATGTCTAATGCCTTCATCCCCGTCTGGGCAGTAGCTGCTGTATTGGCGGCCATCGCCAGTGTTCTGGGTCTGTTTGTGAGTACGCGGGTGGTAGGTGAAGAGGACGACGAAAATGATACTCGCGAACTGGGCCAGGTAAAGTGGTTCAACGTCAACAAAGGTTTCGGTTTCGTTACCCGGGAAAATGGCGAGGATGTATTTGTACATTTCCGTGCCATTCGTGGAAAAGGCCATCGTACCCTGGTGCAGGGGCAGAAAGTGCGCTTTCACGTGATTCAGAGTGACAAAGGTTTGCAGGCGGAGGATGTCTCTATTCTGCGTTCCTGATGCGTTGAGTGTGTTTGTCAGAACAGCCCCTGTTGGGGCTGTTCTGCTTTTGGCGGCAGGCTCCAGGCGCCTGCCACAGGCGATACCTCATTGATCAGCTCATGCCAGAGTTGAGTCAGCTGTAATGCATCGCCGATATCAGGCATGTGAACAAAAAAGTAGGGGTGCTTTCCCTGTGCCAGCCACTGGCTCATCTTGGTGGCCCAGGGGCGAAGAAACTCGGTGTTTTTCTCTAGCTGTGGGTGACCGATAAAACGCACCATGGGGCATTCCACCGGGTCCAGAATGTGTACTGGCAAACGAGGCTTTTTCCTCTGAGCTTCACGTGTCGCTTCATCATCCGGTAGCGCACTGAACAGGGCTCTGCTGTCAAAACATACTCTGCTCATCCTTCTTTCCAGTAGTCCGCGATTCAGCTGGCGCTCACTTTCTCCCTTGGCAAAAAAGTCCGGATGGCGTACTTCCACAGCGATGGCTAAGTATTCAGGCAGTGCATCCAGAAAGCGCCACAGGCTATCCAGCTGCGATGCGGAGAATTGAGCCGATAGTTGCAGCATGAAGGGGCCACAGACGTCCATCAGGGGTTGCATGGCATGCATGAAGCGAGAAGTCTCCTGTGCACAGTTGGCCAATTGTGCATCATGGCTGATCTGGCGCGGAAACTTGAAGGCAAAGCGAAAGTGATCTGGAACTTGCTGGCGCCAGCGCTCTGACTGACGGGGGTCAGGCAATGAATAGAAAGTGGTATTCCCTTCTACTGTATTGAACGTCTGGGCATAAAGTGCCAGTGGTTGCCTCTCTGGTGCTCCCAAGATACTTTTCCACCGAGGATGTTGCCATTGTGGACAACCCAGATAGTAGTTAAGGGACATTGAGTAAAAAACAACCTCATATATTAACTTATTGATTTATAAGTAGAATTTTATCTATTCCCAAGGATGTCCACACTGATGGGCAGAGAAAACTTGGAAAAGCTGGATAGTGTGAGCCGATGTTTGATCGAATAGGTCAGTTTTCAAGTGGCTATCCCAAGCTTATCAAGGTTTTCTACACAGACCTATGTAAGCTGTGAGTAAGTGCTGTGTGGCTATTGCAGAGCCGTTAGCAGAATTATCTGACTTCACGAGTGCTTGACAGTAAGTGAACATATTATTATTATGCACGCCGTCGACGCGGGGTGGAGCAGCCTGGTAGCTCGTCGGGCTCATAACCCGAAGGTCGTCAGTTCAAATCTGGCCCCCGCAACCACATTCAGGAAAGGGCGATTACCGTAAGGTGGTCGCCCTTTTCGCATTCTGGGTTTGAGAGGAAAAAGCATCGGGCTCGCTGCTTATAACCCCGGGGCGAAGGTTGTCAGTTCACATCTGGCCCCCACAACCCCATTCAGGAAAGGGCGATTACCGTAAGGTGATCGCCCTTTTCGCATTCTGGTTTTGAGAGGAAAAAGCATCGGGCTCGCTGCTTATAACCCCGGGGCGAAGGTTGTCAGTTCACATCTGGCCCCCGCAACCACATTCAGGAAAGGGCGATTACCGTAAGGTGGTCGCCCTTTTCGCATTCTGGGTTTGAGAGGAAAAGCATCGGGCTCGCTGCTTATAACCCCGGGGCGAAGGTTGTCAGTTCACATCTGGCCCCCGCAATGTAGTGGTCAACTATTTCCGGACAGCTTCTTAGCTTCTTTTTCCCTCATCACCGGGGTTAAACCACCGTTGTGGCAATGAGGCCTCTGTTCGTTGTAATAGCTCATCAGGTAGTCACCGATATCCTTGATCGCCTGATCCAGGCTGGTGTATCCACACTTCGGTACCCACTCACTTTTCACACTGCGAAAGAGCCGCTCCATAGGCGCATTATCCCAGCAGTTACCA
>NZ_LAPT01000102.1 GCF_003194385.1 Pokkaliibacter plantistimulans | reverse complement strand
GCTCAAAATGCTCATTTAGCCTACTAAACTCCGCTTTTTCGCCTGTTTTTTCCTTGTCTCGGCTGCCTCGATAACGTTTTTCAACAGCCTGCTAGCGCGTCAGCGGGCGATATCGCCCCACTGCCCCTGACTCAGGGCCAGCAGATCAGCGCCTGCCAGCTCAATTTCCAGACCCCGGCGGCCAGCGCTGACATAGATGGTGGCAAAACCCTGTGCACTGTTATCAAGGACCAGCGGCAGGTGTTTCTTTTGCCCCAGCGGGCTGATGCCGCCGACGACGTAGCCGGTCGCCCGCTCGGCTTCGGCGGGAGGCGCCATATCGGCTTTTTTGGCTTTGAGGACCGTCGCCAGGGCTTTCAGATCCAGCTTCTTGTTGACCGGTACCACGGCGACGGCCAGCTGCTTGCCATCCAGCTTGGCCAGCAATGTCTTGAATACCTGCTCCTGTGCCAGCCCCAGCTTGTCAGCGGCTTCCTCGCCAAAGGATTCCGCGCGCGGATCATGGCTGTAGCTGTGCACGGCAAACGCAATCCTGGCCTTTTCTGCCTGTTTGATAGCGGGGGTCATGGCACGTCCTCTGTGATTGACTCAAAAGAAGGTGAAATCGACCTGGAACAGGCGTTCGACCTCAGCAATGTATTTCTTGTCGACCAGGAACAGAATGACGTGATCGTCGTTTTCAATAACCACGTCATCATGGGCGATTAATACTTCGTCACCTCGTACCAGGGCGCCGATGGTGGTGCCCGGCGGCAGGCGCAGCTCGCCGATGGTACGGCCGACGACCTTGGAGGAATAACGGTCACCGTGAGCAATGGCCTCCATGGCTTCGGCAGCGCCACGGCGCAGGGAGTAGACGGCAGCCACATCGTGGCGTCGTACATGGGTCAGCAGGGTGCCGATGGTGGTCTGCTGAGGTGAGATGGCGATATCGATCACCCCGCCCTGCACCAGATCGACGTAGGCGGGGTTGTTGATCAGGGTCATGACGGTACGGGCACCCAGCCGCTTAGCCAGCATCGATGCCATGATATTGGCCTCGTCATCGTTGGTCAGTGCGCAGAACACGTCACAGTCTTCGATGTTTTCATCCAACAGCAGCTGACGGTCAGACACGCTGCCGTGCAGGACGATGCTGTTGTTGAGGCGGTTGGCCAGATGACGGCAGCGGTCGAGGGTGCGCTCGATGATCTTGACCTGATAGTTGTGTTCCAGTCGTTCGGCCAGTCGGGCACCGATATTGCCGCCGCCGGCGATGACAATCTTGCGGTAAGGACGATCAAGGCGGCGTAGCTCGCTCATTACCGCGCGGATATCTTCGCGCGCAGCAATCAGGAAGACTTCGTCATCGACTTCAATGACGGTATTACCCTGCGGCGTGATCGGCGCTCCCCGGCGGAAAATCGCCGCTACGCGGCAGTCGACCTTGGGCATGTGCTGACGTAACTGAGCGATTTCCTGCCCTACCAGCGGGCCGCCATAGAACGCCTTGACGGCCACCAGCATCAGTTTGCCTTCGGCGAAATCCAGTACTTGCAGTGAGCCGGGGTGCTGGATCAGGCGATAAATACTGCGGGTGACTTCCTGCTCCGGACTGATCAGCACGTCGACCGCGATGGCTTTCTCACCATAGAGAGTCTCGCGCTCGGTCAGGTAGTCACTCTCGCGTACCCGGCAGATCTTCTTCGGGGTCTTGAACAGGGTCTTGGCAATCTGACAGGCCACCATGTTGACCTCATCACTGTTGGTCACCGCAATCAGCATGTCGGCATCTTCACAACCGGCTTCGGCCAGGACGCTGGGGAAGGATGCCTTGCCTTCCACCGTGCGGATATCCAGATGGTCCTGCAGCTCACGCAGGCGTTTGACATCGGTATCCACCACCGTGATGTCGTTGGCTTCACTGGCCAGGTTTTCCGCCAGAGTGCCGCCAACCTGTCCTGCGCCGAGAATGATGATCTTCATAGAGTTCCTGTCAGCGAATGGTGCCTGTTGCAGGGCTTATCAGCAGGCTGCCCGTTTGTGCAGCAAGGCGTAAAAGAAGCCGTCATGACCCTGTGAGGTCGGAAACAGCTGGCGACCGCACGACTGTTCAATCCCCCAGTCGACCTGCAGAGGCTGTACCTGGACATCGTCGTGGTCACGGCTGAAGCGTTCAATGATGCGATTGTTTTCCTGCGGTAATACCGAGCAGGTGGCGTACACCAGGCGGCCTCCCGGCTTCAGCATCGACCACAGGTTGGCCAGAATGCGCAGTTGCAGCTCGGCCAGCTGGCCAATGTCTTCATTGGTGCGCAATGACTTGATATCGGGATGACGGCGAATGACACCGGTGGCCGAGCAGGGAACGTCGGCCAGAATGGCATCGAAGTATTGCTGATCCCACCAGTCCTGTTCTGCCGCATCGCCACACACCAGTTCAGCGCCCAGTTGCAGCCGTTCCAGCGTTTCCTGAGTACGCTGAAGGCGTTGTGGATCAACGTCCATGGCGATCACTTCCACTTCATGACCCGCGGCGCTGGCCAGCTCCAGCAGATGAGCCGTTTTGCCACCGGGGGCGCAGCAGGCATCCAGCAGACGTTCACCGGCCTGGGGGGCCAGCAAAGCTGCTGCCAGCTGTGCCGCTTCGTCCTGCACGCTGACCAGGCCGTCGTTGAAGCCGGGCAGTTTGTTGACATCAACCGGCTGCTCCAGCGTCAGTCCGACCGGACTGAAGGACGTGGGCTGTGCTGCAATTTCTGCCTGCTGTAGCAGCTGCAGGTAGTCTTCGCGGCTGCCATGGGCCAGATTGACTCTCAGGGTCATGGGCGGGCGTTCGTTGTTGGCATCCAGAATGGCTTTCCAGTGCTGTGGCCAGGCGTGGGCCAGCTTGGCAATGAACCAGCCGGGATGGACATGATCAAACTCGGGCTTGCCTTGCAGGGTGGCGATGATGTCACCCTGATCGCGCTCAAAGCGGCGCAGGATGCCGTTGACCAGACCGGTAGCCCATTGCTTGTCGATCCCGCGGCAGATTTCCACGGTCTGACTGATGGCGGCATGGGAAGGAACCCGGGTGTGCATCAGCTGATACAGCCCCAGCTGGATGATTAGATAGACATCCAGATCACGGCGCTTGAATTTCTTCATCAGCAGGTAATCGGCGATGGCCTGCAACTGTGGTTGCCAGCGCAGCACGCCATAACTCAGTTCCTGTAACAAAGCCTGATCGCGGGGATCACTGAGCGGTTTGGCATGGCCGAGGGCGGCAGTCAGAGAATGGCCGCCTTCAAGGACATCCAGCAGTGCCAGTAATGCTTCCTGACGGGCACTCATGCGTCTGCCTCCTGCTGGCCAAAGCGTATGCCGGGAGGAAAGTCGCTGGCCCGGGAGTTGAGTACATCGGCGACGGCCATGGCACGGCTGCCGGGAAGCTGGATATGGGTCAGGCGCAGGGCACCATCACCACAGGCGATCAGCAGACCACTGCGATCCGCCTGCAGCAGCGTACCGGGCTGCTTGTTATGCTGGATAGCGTCAACGCTGGCAGCGAGCACCCGAATGCGCTTGTCACCTGCATCGGTATAGGCCACAGGCCAGGGGTGCAGACCTCGCACCTGTCGGTCGAGCTGGGCTGCCGGTAAATGCCAGTCCAGCTGGCCCTCTTCCTTTTCCAGCTTGTGGGCATAGGTCGCCAGGGCATCATCCTGCACTTCGCCCTGCAATGGCCCTTCCGCCAATTGTTCCAGTACCTGCAGCAAGGCGTCTGCGCCCAGCGTGGCCAGTCGGTCATGCAGGGTGCCGCTGGTTTCAGCTGCGGCGATGGGGGTGAAGACTTTCTTCAGCATGGGGCCGGTATCCAGACCTGCTTCCATCTGCATGATGGTCACTCCGCTTTCGCTGTCTCCTGCCAGCACCGCACGATGAATCGGTGCCGCGCCACGCCAGCGTGGCAGGATGGAGGCGTGTACATTGATGCATCCAAGGCGCGGAGTATCCAGCACCCCTTGCGGCAGAATCAGACCGTAGGCCACGACCACCATCAGGTCGGCTTTCAGGCTCGCCAGTTCCGCCTGGGCCTCAGCGTTGCGCAGGCTCAATGGCTGATAGACCGGAATATCATGCTGCTGTGCCAGCTGCTTGACCGGGCTGGCAGTGAGCTTCTGGCCACGTCCAGCAGGCCGGTCGGGCTGTGTATACACACCGATCACCTCATGGCGGCTGGACAGAACGGCCTGCAGATTAGTGGCGGCAAACTCGGGCGTGCCGGCGAAGACGATGCGAAGGGGCTTGGATGTGCTCATGGTTCTCTGAATAGAACAACAGGTTTACTCACGGTAAACCTGTTTGTTCGGGTCGCCAAGTGAAATGGGGAGATAGATCAGGCTTCCGCTGCCTGACGATGCTGCTTTTCCAGCTTCTTGCGAATGCGGTTGCGCTTGAGCGGAGAAATGTAGTCGACGAACAGCTTGCCTTCCAGGTGATCCAGTTCGTGCTGGATGCAGACGGCCAGCAGGCCATCAGCTTCCATCTCGAATGCCTTGCCATGACGATCAATGGCTTTGACTCTGACCCGCTCGGGACGCGTCACTTCCTCGTAGAAACCGGGTACTGACAGGCAACCTTCCTGCATGGTTTCCAGCTCATCGGTCAGGGGTATGACTTCGGGGTTGATAAAGACCAGCGGCTGATCGTTTTCCTCAGAGACATCAATGACCACCAGACGCTTGTGGAAGTTGACCTGACTGGCGGCCAGACCAATGCCGGGTGCCTTGTACATGGTCTCGAACATGTCATCGATCATGGTCTGCAGTTGAGGATCGCTGATCTCTTCTGCCGTGAACGATGTGGCCTTGGTGCGCAGGCGCGCATCGGGAAATTCCAGAATTTCGAGTAGTGCCATAGGTGTAACCCTGTCAAAGACGGTACAGCGCCGATAAATCCTGCCATCACAGGGCGTTGCCACGTCCGCAAACAGCGCTGAAGCGCGACGAACGGGACTTATAGCGACGATTTATTGGCTAAAATTTGATTAATTTCTATTATATCGGCAGCATCCTAACAATTCATCCGAAGGTTACAGTTCCCTGCCCTTGCCTTCCGAGCCCCTCTGGCCAACAAAGGACCTGTTATGCGCAAATTGCTGATCTCCGTGCTGTTGTGCTTTTCAGCAGTGGTGTACGCCGAGCAACCTGCGTTAAAAAGCGATGCACCGACGGTGTATCAAGTGGTCAAGGGAGACACGCTCTGGCATATCACTGGTCGCTTCTTCTCTAATCCCTGGCTGTGGCCAAAAATCTGGGCCAAGAACCCACAGATCGCCAATCCGCACTGGATTTACCCTGGCGATGAAATCTTTCTGGTCAAGGTCAATGGGCAGCCCAGGCTGGCACTCAAGCGGGGTGATGCCTACCTGAAAGCCACGGGCTCCGGAGTAGGCGACAAGGTCAAACTGCTGCCGCAGATGCGCGTAGCCAATCTGTCACCCGTGCCAACATTGCCGGTGGAAACCATTGCTCCCTTCCTGCGCAGCAGTCTGGTAATCAAGCCCGGTGAGCTGGACAAGGCCCCCTACGTGGTGGGTACGGACGATCAGCGTTTGCTCAGTGCGGCAGGTCAGCTGCTCTATGTCCGGGGTACCTTGCCCTATGATGAAGGAGAATGGCGCCTGTACCGTCCGGGCTCGATGCTGACCGAGAATCTGGGTGAGAAGAAGATCGCCTATGGTCAGGAAGCCAAATACATCGCGACACTGAAGCTGGAAACGGAAGCAGAAAGTGGAGATATCCATAAGTTTGAAGTCCTGCATGTAGCCGAAGAGATTCGTAGCGGCGACCGGTTGGTGAAGATGCCTGCTGACGATCCTTATGCTCCCTTCGCTCCTTCCTACCCTGCTGATCCCGACGTCAAGGGACGCATCCTTGCCGTGCCTTCGGGCGTGGCCTACACCGGCCGCAACGATATAGTCATCCTTAACGTCGGTGAAGATTCGGCATTGGAACCGGGCAATATCCTGCAGATCAACGCTGCAGGGGAACAGGTCAAGGATCCTTTTACCAAGGAAGTGGTCACCCTGCCTGATTCCCGGGCCGGGGTGCTGATGGTGTTCAAGGTCTTTGATCACACCAGCTACGCGCTGGTCCTGAAAGCCGAGCGTACCCTGCGCGTGGGCGACAAGGTCGTCTCGCCTGACTACTGATCAGCCCTGATTGCGAGCACACGCTCAGTGAACACCAATAGCACTTGGCGGGAGGCCAGTGTCATGCAGATGCAGAATATTCCCTTTGTCACCACGACCTGGGATGACGTGGAGCGTACTGAACACCCGGGCGTTACCGGGGTGGCCTACTGGCAAACGCGGAACTTTGGCGATATCCGCGTACGGATGGTGGAATACACCCCCGGTTATCTGGCTGATCACTGGTGCAGTAAAGGGCATGTCCTGCTGTGTCTTGAAGGTGAGCTGCATACCGAGCTGGATGATGGCCGCACCTTTATCCTGCGCGCAGGCATGAGCTATCAGGTCGCGGATCAGGCGGAAGCCCATCGCTCCAGTACCGTGACTGGCGCCAGACTCTTTATCGTTGACTGAGTTTATCGTTGACTGAGTTTATCGTTGACTGAATCACAGGGCTGATTCTTCCCCAGAACTTATGCTGAGAGCCAGGATGGCTCTCCCCTGACTAAGGAAGGTTGTCGATGTCTGCCAATACGTTTCTCCCTCATCTGATCTGGCAGAGCCTGCCTCGTTGTGGCAATCGCCTGTGGCTGAAGCTGGCTGATGAATGGCCAGACTGGCCGCGTCCTCTGCTGGATCCACCTGCCGCCCTGCTTAAACAGTTACCCAGAGATGCCGCTGCCATGCTGAGCAGTCGCTGCCTCACAGGTGTGGCCGCACCCTGGCAGGCCGAGCATGACAGGGTACAGAGCTGGCTATCGGCCAGTGATCGTCATCAGTTGCTGTGCTTTGAGGATGATGAGTACCCACCGCTACTCAAACAAATTGATGATGCACCACCCCTGTTGTATGTGCTGGGAGACGCTGCTGCCCTCAATCATCCGCAACTGGCTATCGTCGGCAGCCGTCATGCCAGCCATCAGGGTATTGGCAATGCCCGCCAGTTTGCCAAGGACATTGCCAGTCAGGGACTGGCGGTCACCAGTGGTCTGGCCCTCGGCATCGACACTGCTGCCCACGAAGGTGCTCTGGCCGGGAATGGCATCACGCTAGCCGTACTGGGGACGGGTGTGGATGTGCTCTACCCGGCACGTAATCGCAGTCTGGCGGCGCAGATCACCGAACAGGGCGGAGCCCTGGTATCTGAGTTTCCCCTTGGGACGACTCCGCAGCGCTCGCTGTTCCCCAAGCGCAACCGGCTGATCAGTGGCCTCAGTGTGGGCACCATTGTGGTGGAAGCCGCACTGCAGAGTGGTTCATTGTCCACAGCCCGTCATGGCATGAGCCAGAACCGTGCCGTCTTTGCGATTCCCGGCTCCATCCACAATCCCCTCAGTCGTGGTTGTCATGCGCTGATCCGGGAAGGCGCCACCCTGCTGGAAAGCACTGAACAAATTGCGCAGGAAGTGACGTCATTGCTGGCTTTTCACTATCAGTACAGCCAGTACGCCGTACCACGGCAGCCGCAGAGAGCTGAGCACCTGATGGAAACTGACCCCGTTTTAACGGCGGGAAGAGAGGATGTATTCAAGGCGGTTGCGCCTGAACCTGTACTCGTTGCGGGGCACTTATCGCCAAAAGCAGGTGAGGGAAACTACGGACTATCACAGAAGTCAGTACCCGCTCACCCGTTGTGGCAAGTGCTGGATGATCTGCCGCGCCCCCCGGATCAACTGGCGGAGCTGGCTAATCTGGCCATAGAAGAGGTGCTGGGGCAGCTGCTGCAATGGGAGCTGGAAGGCCGTGTGGTGCTGGAGCCCGGCGGCTACAGTCGTTTTGTTGGCTGACGTTTGCTGGTTGAGTCGCTGTTGCCGCAGGCAATGGACTGCTAACCCTGAAGTTCCTACGCCAGCCAGATCAGTAACGCCTGTGCCTGTTGCCGCAGCATCTGACTGAGTGGTTTGCCGGGCGAGCACGCCAGGCGCTGGCAGAGTAGTTTTTCGTCGCACTGCTGCAGCACCGCGCCGATCAGGCCAAGACAGGCCTGTGCGTCTGCTCCGCGTTTCAGTGCCAGCAACAGCAGGCGCTTCAGTGCGCCGCGGCTGAGCAGCAGATCGCGATTACCCCGGGTGAAAGCCTGCAAATCATCACGGTCCTGCGAGCTGAGCGATACCGCGGGCAGATCGGCCACCGCCAGCAACTGATGCAGCAGTGAAGGTTCAGCACGCTGCAGCGCGCCATTCAGCAGTTCAGGTAACTCGTGGAGGAAGCGCCGACGGGCATCCTGTACTAACGCATGGCCGACGGAGTTGAGTGGCTTCAGCACCATCACAGCATATTCACCGCTGGCCGCATCGCGGGTCAGGCCCAGCCGCACCACGCAATACCCTGCCTTTTGCCAGAAGCGCAGCAGATAGTCGGTAGCGCCAAAGCTGCTGCCAAGGCAGTCCAGGCCCTGGCGGCGGGCGCGTTGCTCTATATCCTGCAGCAGCTGCAGACCGATCCCCTGTTGACGCAGACTGGCCGCAACGGCCACCCGCATGATCCGGCCGTATCGCAGCTGACCGCTGTGACGCAGCCCGCAGTGGAACAGCAGTGACTGCGGCAACAACTGACCTTTGGGACGGCGTTGTCCCAGCCACACGGCTTCGGCCAGTGAGGGCTCAAGCGGCCCCTCTTGCATCAGCACTGCAGCTCCCATCACCTGCTGGGTGGCTGACAACGCCAGTGTGGTCTGGCACTGCGGATCTTCCAGCAGTTGCTGCAGATCACTGGGTGTGGTGCGGTAATGAGCCTGTACCAGCAGCCCGAACAGGCCGTGCAGCAGCGCCTCATCGCTGGCCAGCCGTTCGGCACGGGTCTCCTGGATGAGTGTGGTTGGGATTGTTAGAGCGTGATCAGTGGCCAGAGCATGAGGCTCGGCATCCAGCAGCAGCCACTGGCGGATCAGGGTTTCCAGCGGATCATGGTCACGCCAGCGTATCGGCGTACTCAGGCTGATGCCCTTCCATGCCGGCGTATGCTGATTGAGATAGTCAACAAAGCGCACCGCAAAGCCGCGCCCCGTACCTTCGTAACCATGCACGGTGGATGCAAAAATCACCCGTGGATAGCGCTGTAATAAAGTCTGTAACACCGCCGCTGGCAGGCTGGCAGCCTCATCCACCAGCAGTAAAGCCGCATCCGGCAGCTGGTCGAGCAGTTGATCCGGGCTGATATAGCGTAGTAACTCAACCTGAGCGGCGCTCAGATGGCGCTGAGCCTGGGTCAGCACTTCGGCACAGGCCGCCTGCCGGGGGGCGGTCACAAGAATTGGCTGCTGCGCCGCCATACCCAGGTGGATCAGCCGTGCGGCGGCCAACCCCAGCGCGCTGGATTTACCCCGCCCCCGATCTGCCTGAATGACCAGTGGCCGCCGTGCTCGTCCTTGTGCTGTGCTGATAATCCGTTGTACCGCAATGGCCTGATCTTCACTCAGGCAATCAGGGTCGCTGCTGAGGTGATGGTCAGCTTGCCGCGGCGGCTCCGTGAGCTGCGGTGTGCGCTGACGTTGCGCCCGGATCAGCCAGACATGAGAGTCAACTGCCAGCAGACGCAGCAAGCGCTGATGAAAAGCGCCCTGCTGTTGCCATTGCTCCGATGGCGGTAGCAGCCAGATAAACACCCCGCCTGCTGTTACCAGTCCACTGGCGGCGGCCAGCGCATCGACATCCAGAGCCTGACGACTATCGAAAATGACACACCGGCGCTCCTGCCCAAGCAACAGGCTGGCGGCGCGTAAGGTCTTGCATTCGCAATGGTCAAGGTGGTCCGGGCCGAGATAAAGCGGCTGGGGGGGCAGCGCCGCTTGCCAGTGCTGCAGCTGCTGCGTGATCCACAGCGACTCGCCCTGCAGGATGACAGGTAAGCGATGACCATGACTGGCCGCCCGCTGCAGCCAGTGATGCAAGGTTGTGCCGTCTGTCAGGTGATCTGTGTGGGATAAAGTCATAGGTGTTATCTGGGGCTGTGTGTACGGTTTTGCGGTTGGCAGAAGCGCCCAGACTAGCGAGCAAAGCACAGGACGCCAAGCACCCATTGCCGATTTGCGGGGAGCCATGCTGACCAGTCCACTGTATAGCCGCCTGCCCCATGGCCCGGCAAATTGCGCTAAACTGTGCGCTTTCCCGCATTGATGTGACCGACGCTGATGAATCTGTATATCCGACAGGCCGTTCAGGCACTGCGTGCCGGCGGCGTAATTGCCTATCCGACGGAAGCGGTTTGGGGGTTGGGCTGTGATCCCTGGAATGCCAGTGCCTTTGCCCGTCTGCTGGAGGTCAAGCAGCGCCCGCCGGAGAAAGGCGTCATTCTGGCGGCTGCTAGTCTGGAGCAGATCGCTCCGCTGCTGGTTGGGCTCAATGAGGACCAGATGCAGATGCTGCAGGCCACCTGGCCCGGCCCCAATACCTGGATCATGTCTGACCCGGAAGGCTGGATACCTGACTGGATCAAAGGCAAGCACAACAAGGTCGCTGTGCGGGTGAGCAATCATCCGCTGGTGCGTGAGTTGTGTCAGGCCTGGGGCGGTCCGCTGGTATCCACCTCTGCCAATCCTTCTGGCGTGGCTCCGGCCCGCAGCCGGCTGCGGCTGCAGCAGTATTTTGGCTACGGTCTGGATGCCATTGTGCCCGGTGCGCTGGGCGGCCAGGCTCAGCCATCACGCATTCGCGATCTGGTCACCGGAACGGTGCTCCGCTAGTACGGCTAACTGTGTAAACCCACCACGTTG
>NZ_LAPT01000101.1 GCF_003194385.1 Pokkaliibacter plantistimulans | reverse complement strand
CGCCGAAGCGCAGTAGGGCCGACCCCCAGCGCCTGACAGGCCTCCGTTACGGAATAGCCTTTCTCGGTCACTAACGCGACGGCCTCCAGCTTGAACTCTGGAGTAAAGGACTGACGACGTTTGCTCATAAATAAGACACCTCACTGAGCGCGTTAGAATAACGCTTTACTGAGTGTCCGAAATCATTGAGCCACTACACAGTGCGTTAATCAGATAGACAGGGTCATTACCGGACTGAAGCAGTTCTGGCTTGGGCAGAAAATCGATATGCCAGCCTTGCCGTTCCGGTTGCCGTGGTCGGTCTGACGCACTATCGGCTGGCGGAGAGGTATTGGCCGCTGCATCTTCAGAAGCATGAGCCCAACTACTCAGTACGGCTAGCAACTGCTGGCTGATCTGATCTTGCCGGGCATACTCCTCCGCACCGGCCTCTTTGCCCTTACTGAGCATCACCCGTATGCAGTCGGTAGACTGCAGCAACAGATCAACCAGAGGTTGCTCAAGGACTCGCTCGTGAGAGCGCAACTCATCCAGCAGTGTTTCAACCAGATGGGTCAGCCCAACAACATCGGCAAAGCCAAAGGTGCCTGCCCCTCCTTTAATACTGTGGGCCGCCCGAAAAATGGCGTTAAGGGCATCGCTGTCGCCTTCATCCAAATGGAGCAGGCTGGATTCGATCAGATCCAGCCCTTCCATACTCTCTTCCAGAAAGGCAGGAACAAACTGCGACAGGTCCAGGTTCATAGCGCATCAGCCTATGACGCGTTTAACAGTCGACAGCAAGGTATCCGGGTTAAAGGGTTTCACCAGCCAGCCAGTCGCCCCGGCTGTCTTCCCTTTCTGTTTCATATCTGCCGAGCTTTCGGTCGTCAGCATCAGAATAGGCGTGAACTTGAAGGTAGGCAGCTTGCGCAGTTCTGTACACAGTGAAATGCCATCCATCATCGGCATATTGACGTCGGTCAGCACCAGATCGTAGCGCCCGGTTTGCGCTTTGCTCAGCGCATCACGGCCGTTCTCCGCTTCAGTGACCGAATGTCCCTGCTGCTTGAGGGTGAAAGACACCATGCTGCGCAGCGAGGAGGAATCATCAACAACGAGAATATTAGACATAGTGCAATCTCCGGAACGAGGGGTAGGCGTAATCAGGGATATCAGATCAGTTGAGTCGGCAAAGACCGAGGCTTTCGAACTTTTCGTCTATCAGGGCGCTCTTTGCTTTCCAGGTCAGGCAAAGTCCAGACTTACGGGCGTAACGATCCAGCGCACAGAGAAACTGCACACCAGCGGTATCAATCAGACGGACGGCAGAAGCATCTATGACAAGCTGTGACTCTTCAGCAGGATGCAATTGGTTCTGTAGCGAATCGTGCAATGCTTTCCAGACAGAACCGATGTAACCGATAGTCAGTTCTTCAGGCAGTTGAGACAGGTAGGTACTCATTTTCAGTTGCCTCCAGCAAGGGCTATCCAGGCTTCAACAGCCCGGTTTACGCGCTTTCAAGTCCGTACATCCAGCTGGGTACGCGGCTCCAGACATCTTGTCCACACCACCCACAGGCATCTCAAACTAAAAGTAGTTGAGCGAAAAATAAGCGCAAACGGTCAAAATTCTTAAATGTCACGATAGTCGCATTACAGATAAAATAAGCGTGTTGTTTTAATGACATCATGATTTTGACAATCGTTGGCGTGATTTGTACACAAAGCACTAAACCAATGATTCAAAAGAAAAAAAGCGCCCATTGGGGGGATAAGATAGCGCCAGTGCAGGCAACTCTCTCAGAAAGCCAGTTCCCATGATTTTTTTTAAAGATGCATGAACGATGCATGTATTGACCTCATACACCCACCTGTTCGTCCAATAATGACTTCAACAGTGAAAAAAGAGCGCGGAGGCGCAGTCATCGTCAGCGTGATCTGCTGCCCGACATCAAGCCTTCACCATGGAGAAATGCACTGGTCACAGGATAGGTATATGATGCGCGCCAAACCCGCAGCACCACTCTGAGACCATGATCGGAATTCTGATTTCCGGCACTCGTGATACTGCGTACCTATTCACTTCAGTATGGGAATCAGCATGAACAAGGCACCTCTCACTCATCTTGGCGATATGCCAGTTGACGTTTTCCTGCGTGATTACTGGCAAAAAAAGCCCGTCGTGATTCGCAACGCTCTCCCGGACTTTGAACCACTGCTGAGTGCCGACGAACTGGCTGGTCTTTCCTGTGAAGAAGAAGTGGAATCACGCCTGATCATCGGCGAACGCGAAGGACAGGACTGGCAACTGCTACACGGTCCCTTTGATGACGACACATTCAGCTCACTCCCTGAAGATCGCTGGACGCTGCTGGTTCAGGCCGTTGACCACTGGTTGCCGGAAGCAGCTGACTTTCTGGATCAGTTCCGTTTTATCCCACGCTGGCGCATGGACGATCTGATGATCAGCTATGCCGTCGATGGCGGTGGTGTCGGCGCCCATTATGACAACTACGATGTGTTCCTGGTGCAGGCAGAGGGAGTACGCCGCTGGGAAGTGGGTGGCTTGTTTGACAGCCGTTCAGCCCTGAAACCCAACCTGCCGGTGAAGATTGTCGCGGACTGGCAGCCGGAAGAAGTGTACGACCTGCACCCCGGTGACATTCTTTATCTGCCACCCTGTGTAGGACACAACGGTATTGCGGTCGGTGATGATTGCGTCACCTACTCGGTCGGATTCCGCGCCCCATCCGTGCAGGAAATCTTGCGCGACTTTACCGACTATGTGGGTGAGCGCCTGTTACCAGAACAGCGTTACGCCGATCAGAATCTGCCCCTGCAACCCAACTCCGCAGAAATTACCGCGGACGCCGTCCAGCGTTTGCAGACCCTGCTGGAAGAAGTCGTCAGCAACAAGGAAAACCTGGTCCAATGGTTCGGCAAAGCGATGACTGAACCCAAGTACGCAGAAATGGACCTCGCACCTGAGGAAGAAATGGATGCAGACACCCTGCTGGAATGGCTGGAACAGGGCGCCCTGTTGCGTCGCACTGACAGCAGTCGCTTTGCCTGGACGGAAGTAGGCGATGGTGGCGTGACATTATTCGCAGATGGTGCGGCGTTCCCCTGTCCCCCTCAGAGTGCCGCATTTGTAAAAGCACTCTGCCATGAGCGTGAGTTCAATCTGCAACAGCTGAAGGAAGGATTAGCAGAGAGCGCCAATCAGGCCATTCTGCAGATCCTTTACAACCAAGGTAGTCTTTACCTGGAAAATATTGATTTTTAAGTAGTTTTATAACTCAGGCGCACTGCACCCGCAGGCCCGGTAACAAGCCCATCACCGCTCAGGTATGGGCTTGTTTGCTGTTCAGACTCAGGTAAAACCTTGAGGTGCACTACAGAACTATATTTTTTAGATTATTTTAGAATAAATATAATTTTTAATATTCTTGTAATTCATCAGAGCAGCAGCTGTTTTTGCATCAACAAAAAGTCTAACAAATCTAATTCATTTAAATAAAAATCTATATTTTTCATGTAGTTAGCACCATTCCAAGTCACTACAAAACGGTAGTTTAACTACATTACTTTGTGCATTGCACCATGTAAAAATACTACATCTTCCGCACTGCACCGAAGCCTCATTGACCTTGACATTCCCCGCGTCCATCATTTCCCCCAACGGCTAGCGACCCAAAGTCAACCGATAAACACCACCCCGATTATCGATATCTGACTGCTACACGTCGCCCAAGCGTCCAGGTCATCCCTGACAGACTTGGTGGCCAAGCCCAACAAGCTGCCACCCTAGCCTAATCAGCCTAGCGACCGCTTTTCGGTCAGACCCGCGCCCTTAGGGCACCGTTTAACGCCACTGGATTTGAGGTGTAGTCAGATGACCACACAAGAACAACAAGGATTGCAGATCACCGGTGAGATGAAACCTGGCTATGACGCCATTCTGAGCGCAGATGCCATCGAGTTTCTCTCTGAGCTGGTGCATGAATTTGCTCCCGCCCTCAAACAACTGCTGAAAGATCGCGACCGCCGTCAGTCTGAAATCGACAACGGGCAATTGCCGGACTTTCTCGCTGAGACCCGCGATATTCGCGAAAGCCACTGGAAAATCGCTGGTATTCCCACAGACCTGCAGGACCGTCGGGTAGAGATCACCGGACCCGTTGAGCGCAAGATGGTAATCAATGCCATGAATGCCAACGTCAAGGTTTTCATGGCGGACTTCGAAGACGCGCAGTCTCCCACCTGGGATGGCGTGGTTGAAGGCCAGGCAAACCTGCGTGACGCCAACCTCGGCACCATTGAGTACACCCACCCTGAAACCGGCAAGCACTATCGCCTGAAGGATCAACCAGCCATGCTGCTGGCCCGTGTTCGCGGCCTGCACCTGCCTGAGAAGCATATCCTTTATAAAGGGGAAGCTATTCCCGGCTGTCTGATGGATTTTGCTCTGTACTTCTTCCACAACCTCGGCATTCGTCAGGCCAAGGGCAGCGGCATGTACTTCTACCTGCCCAAGTTGCAGAGCTATAAAGAAGCCGCCTGGTGGAGCAAGGTTTTCCACTTTGCCGAACAGCGTTTCAAGGTGCCTACCGGTACCATCAAAGCAACGGTATTGATTGAAACCCTTCCTGCCGTATTCGAGATGGATGAGATTCTGTTCGCCCTGCGTGAGCACATTGTCGCCCTCAACTGCGGCCGCTGGGACTACATTTTCAGCTACATCAAAACCCTGCGCCGACATGCTGACCGGGTACTGCCTGATCGTCAGGTGGTGACCATGGATCAGCCGTTTCTGGATGCCTATTCACGTCTGCTGATTCGTACCTGCCACAAGCGTGGTGCGATGGCGATGGGTGGCATGGCGGCATTCATCCCTGCCAAAGATCCGCAGGAGAATGAAAAGGTGCTGGCCCGGGTAACGGCAGACAAGGATCGCGAAGCACGCAATGGCCATGACGGTACCTGGGTGGCACATCCCGGGCTGGCCGACACCGCCATGACCGTCTTCAACCACTATCTGGGGAACCGCCCCAACCAGCTTCACGTACTGCGCGATGAAGATGCCCCCATCAGTGCCAGTCTGTTGCTGCAACCCTCTGACGGTGTTCGTACCGAACAGGGCATGCGCACCAATATTCGGGTGGCACTGCAGTACATCGAAGCCTGGATATCAGGCAACGGATGCGTACCTATCTACGGTTTGATGGAAGATGCAGCGACCGCTGAAATCTCCCGCACTTCAATCTGGCAATGGATACAGAACCAGAAAACCCTCGACAACGGCCAGGTCGTCACCAAGGCCCTCTTCCGTCAGATGCTGGCGGAAGAAGCTCAGGTAGTCAGGTCAGAACTAGGGGAAAGCAGATGGCAGGCAGGACGCTTTGAGAAAGCCATCACTATTCTCGACCAGATCACCACTGATGACGAATTGGTAGAGTTTTTGACCTTGCCTGGCTATCAGGCGCTGGACTGACATTTACCTCCATCAGTTACCTAAACCTGTTTTCTCATACCGAGAACAGCTGAAGCGGTAATGAGAATAAAAACATCTATCCGAGAGGAAATAACCATGACCTTGACTCGTGCTGAACAGATTGCTGCTCTGGAAAAAGACTGGAAAGAAAACCCCCGCTGGAAAGGGATTACCCGTCCTTACAGTGCAGAAGATGTCGTGCGGTTACGTGGTTCCGTCATGCCTGAGCTGACGCTGGCCAAGATGGGTGCAGAGAAACTGTGGAAACTGGTCAACGGCGATGCCAAGAAAGGCTACGTCAACTGCCTGGGAGCACTGACCGGTGGTCAGGCCATGCAGCAGGTCAAAGCCGGTATCGAAGCTATTTACCTGTCAGGCTGGCAGGTGGCGGCGGACAACAACAGCTATCAGTCCATGTACCCCGATCAGTCACTCTACCCCGTGGACTCCGTACCCGCGGTAGTAAAGCGTATCAACAACACGTTCCGCCGCGCCGATCAGGTGCAGTGGCAGAAAGGCGTCAACCCGGGCGACAACAACTTCATCGATTACTTCGCTCCTATCGTTGCTGATGCGGAGGCAGGCTTCGGTGGTGTGCTCAACGCCTATGAACTGATGAAATCGATGATTGAAGCCGGTGCCTCTGGCGTGCACTTTGAAGATCAGCTGGCCTCCGTGAAGAAGTGCGGCCATATGGGCGGCAAGGTACTGGTTCCCACACAGGAAGCCGTACAAAAACTGGTAGCCGCACGTCTGGCTGCTGACGTCTGTGGTGTGCCTACTATTATTCTGGCTCGCACCGATGCCAACGCGGCAGACCTGCTGACCTCTGACTGCGATGATTACGACAAGCCGTTTGTGATAGGTGACCGCACCGCTGAAGGTTTCTACCGTACCCGTGCCGGCCTTGATCAGGCCATCGCCCGTGGTCTGGCCTATGCCCCTTACGCGGATATGATCTGGTGTGAAACCGCCACTCCCAACCTGGATGAGGCTCGCCGCTTTGCCGACGCCATTCACAAGGAGTACCCCGACCAGCTGCTGGCGTATAACTGCTCCCCTTCCTTCAACTGGAAGAAAAACCTGGATGACAAAACCATTGCCAAATTCCAGGAAGAGCTGTCGGCCATGGGATACAAGTACCAGTTCATCACACTGGCCGGAATCCACAACATGTGGTTCAACATGTTCGATCTGGCCTACCACTACGCTCGTGGTGAAGGCATGAAGCATTACGTCAACATGGTTCAGGAGCCAGAATTTGCTGCAGCTGAACGTGGCTACACCTTTGTGGCGCATCAGCAGGAAGTAGGCACCGGGTACTTTGATGACGTTACAACAGTTATCCAGGGTGGGAAGTCATCCGTCACTGCACTGACGGGCTCTACCGAAGAGGAGCAATTCCACTGATCACTTAATGTGTGCGCAAGTTAAAGGACCGTTCCTTTACTGAAACTTCTGATTACTTCTGTCGTAGGGCATGGATGCCCTTTTAAACGGCTTTGCTCATTAGCTATCTAATGATCATTCGATCTGGACAGTAATGAGCAACCGTGACGGGGCCCCGAGCGGCCCTTTTTTTATTCACTGTGTTCGCCTGTGACCTGCAACACCGCCTGCGCCACAGCGCTGGAAACCGCGTTACCACCGAAGATCACCCCGCTGATCAATGCCCCAGCATCGAGGCTTCCATCGCCCGCAACAACAACATGCCACCCAGCCCCAGCGGCATCAGGGTAAAACCAGCGAAATGCATGATGTAACCGGCCTCTTTCCCGTAATGCCCCTGCAACTCCTGCAGTTTGGGAAACTTCAGCGGGTTAACAAAGCGCATCACCAGGGTGTAAAGACCGAAGGCAAAACAAACAAGCGCACCGATGGTGTAGATATTCATAAGCTGTAGATCTTCGTTAAGTGGAAAGGGAGCAGCAAAAATCAGGCAGGAATTGTCGTGGATCGATGGGCGATTTTCTACCACTGAGAAAGGTAATGTCTGCCAGTGCTGAACTTGCTTCTGCTGCCTCGGGCATTACATAGCCACTTATCACACCCATAAAAACAATAACGACGGAAATATAAACAACGTGACAGATCTGATTACGTTCAAAGTTGCGGGTGACTGGCTGACGCTGATGCGCGAGATGGGCGCCAAACCTGCGCAACTGTTCAAGCATGCACAACTGGCACCTGACCTGCTGCAGCGGGAAGACGCCCATCTGAGCATCACCGACTACTTCCGTCTGTGGCGCAGCCTTGCAGCCCTGACCGCACGGGAAGATGCACCACTCAGGGCCGCCCGCTCGGTCAGTACCGCCCACTTCTCACCAGCCCAGTTTGCCTGCTTCTGCAGTACCGATCTCAACCATGGCGTGCGCCGTCTGGCTCAGTATCAGAAGCTGCAGGGGCCGCTGCGACTCGTACCGGAGATTACCGCTGACCACACCCGCGTCAGCATCGAGTGTCTGGCTACTCATGAGCCTGTGCCCTTTGCGCTGGGCATGACCGAACTGGTGCTGATCACTCAGCGGGCCAGACTGGCGACGGGCAGCCCGGTCACTCCCAGCCGGGTTGAGCTGCCGCAGTTACCGGAGGCCACCTCGCCCTTTGAGGCGTTCTTTGGCTGCACACCCAGCCAGGGTGCGCACTTCGCCTTGACCTTCCGCCAGCAGGATGCAGCGAGGCCCTTTGTCGTCGCTACCGAAACCATGAAAAAGGCCGAAGGCATGTGGCGTTTCTTCGACGCGCTACAGGTCAGCCCGCAGGCGCTGAACGACAGCGGTTACAGCCTCACCGAGCAGGTGCGGGCAGCGTTACTGCTGATGCTGCCCAGTGGCCGCTGTGCTATTGATGATGCGGCTGCCTTGCTGGACCTGAACAAACGGACGCTGCAACGCAAACTGGAGGAACAGGGCCAGCACTTTCAGCACCTGCTCAATCAGCTACGTCGTGATCTGGCCTGCCATTATCTGATTCACTCCGCTTACACGCTGGCGGAAGTCGCCTTCCTCCTCGACTTTCAGGATATCCATTCCTTTATCCGCGCCTTTCGCAGCTGGACGGGCACCACGCCGGGGGAGTACCGCTTATCAGGTGGCTGGTGGCAGAGCTCAGCACTACCGGTATAGAGCTCAGCGCTACCGGTGTAGCGCTCACCGCCATCGACTTGGCCCAACGCTGCTGTGATCTAACCCAGCGCCGCCAGAGACTCCGGCAGTATCTGTCCGCCGTCGATGATCAGCGTCTGGCCTGTGACATAACCGGCCTCCACGGAAGCGAAGTAGCAGGCGGCGTGGGCGATATCGTCGACGCTGCCAAGGCGCTTCAGGGGAATGGACGCACTCATCTGTGCCAGATAGTCATCTCCCATGCCATCCAGCCCTTCCGTCAGGATATTGCCGGGCATCACCGCATTGATGGTGATGCCGTACCTCGCCAGCTCAATGGCTGCCGTTCTGATAAAACCCAGCTGCCCGGCCTTGCTGGCACCGTAGTGTGACCAGCCGGGATAGCCGGTCACCGGCCCGGTAATGGACGAGGTCACCACGATGCGCCCGGCAGCACTCTGCTTCAGGGCAGGCAGCGCGGCCTGCACGCTGATAAAGGTGCCTTTGAGGTTGGTATTCAGCACCGTATCCCAGTCATCCCCCGTCATGGTTTCCAGCGACGCCGAGGGGAAAATACCGGCGTTGGCACACAGCACATCAAGGCTGCCCCATTCACCCACCACTGCCTCGACGACCGCCGCCATGGATGCCTTGCTGGTGACGTCACCTGCACAGGCCAGGGCAATGCCGCCTGCAGCGCGGATTTCCGCCACGGTACTTTCGACCGCGCTCAGGTCTCTGCCCAGCACCGCGACCCGGTCGCCCTTGCTGGAGAAGACACGGGCAATACCCTTGCCGATCCCTTTACTGGCACCGGTGACCAGAACAGAACGAGATAAGGTGGAAGTCATAGTGTGTCCTTTTGCTCAATAGCGGAGAGACTGCGCGAACAGCGGCCTTGTGCATCCAGACCGCGGCAACTTTATCAACCGGCCAGCAACAGCATCATCAACCGACCTGCGACAGCATCATCAGCTGACCTGCGGCAGCATCAGCCTGCCAGCAGCTCACTCATCACGGTATCGAAATGGCTGAGAAACAGATCAGCATGCTGCTGGTTGAAGCACAGCGGTGGCCGAATTTTGAGGGTAGCGCCATGCCTGCCTGCGGCGCCGATCAGTACCCCCTGCTCACGCAGGGCGTTGATCAGGCGTCCGGTCAACTGCGGATCAGGCTCGGTCTGCGTATCGGCACGGCTCAGGTCGACACCGATAAACAGGCCGCTGCCCCGTACCTGACTGATCACCGGCCAGCGTTGCTGACGCTGTTGCAGCTGCTGTTTGAAATAGGCGCCGGTGCGCGCGGCATTGCGCTGCAGCTGTTCCTTTTCGAGGGTATCCCACACTGCCTGAGCCGCGGCGATGGCCGCACTGCTGCCGCCGAAGGTATTGAAATAGCCCTGCTGCTGCGCCAGACGGGCCAGCATGGGTTGCTGCGCCACCAGACCGGCGACAGGGAAGCCATTCCCCATGGGTTTGCCGAAGGTCACGATCTCCGGTTGCAGGTCATGGCGCACAAAACCCCATAACGCCTCACCGGTGCGACCAAAGCCAGGCTGCACTTCATCGGCAATCAGGACGCCGCCGGCCGCGCGCACCAGCTCGACCGCGGGCTGTAAAAAGCCCGGCGGGTCAGCATAAATGCCATCTGAAGAAAAAATGCTGTCGATCAGCAGCGCCGCACAGTCATAACCGCGCCGGGCCAGCGCACAGAGTGCGCGCTGAGTTTCCTGCTGCAGCCACTGGCGGGCATCCGTGTGCGGATCATTCAGGGGTTCGAGCGAGATGGTCTCCACCCACGGCGGAGGCTGACCGGTTTTGTAGGAAGACGGCGACACCTCCGTCACCCGCTCGGTATTGCCGTGATAGGCCGCCGCCGAGACGATAACGCCCTGACGACCTGTCCACTGCCGCGCCAGCCGCAGGGCCAGATCATTGGCTTCACTGCCGGTACAGGTCAGCACCAGCCGCCCGTCCGCTACCGGCAAGCTGGCCAGTAACTGTTCGGCATAGTGATGGATGGCGTCATCCAGATAGCGGGTGTGAATATTCAGCTGCCCCAGCTGGCGGCTGACCGCTTCCACCACGGCCGGGTGGCAGTGCCCCAGCACCTGCACATTGTTGTAGGCATCCAGATAGCGCCTGCCCTGACTGTCGAACAGCCACACGCCTTCACCGCGCACAATTTCCAGCGGCTGCCGGTAAAACAGCATGGTGGTTGGCCCGAGTGTCGCCAGACGTTTCTCAACCAGCCGTGCCGTCGCCGGTTCGAGCCGGTCGCCGGGCTGGAAGGCGTTTTGCTCCAGAATCGGTTTGATCGCCGCGGGCTTATCCATTGCAGCAGGCTTATCCATTGCAGCAGGCTTGTCCATAGCAGCGCGATTATCCATAGAGGGTGTCCGTCAGCATGGCGTACTGAAGGGCTTCGGCCGTTTCCACGCGCATCTGCTGCAGATATTTCCGGCCCAGCTCAACGGTGCCTGTGGTAAATGCCTCGCCTTGTGACTGGGCCAGCTCGGTATTGGCGTGGGAGGCCACCCAGGCCAGCAGGGTCAGGCGACGTAACATGATAAAGGTGGGAATTTCGGCGATATCCGCCGCACTCAACTGGCCCTGCGTCTGGTAGCCTGCCACCCAGGCATCGATCAGCTGCGGCAGGTCGGCCCGTGTCTCGATAAAGCTGACCGCCCCGGCCAGATCGTAGAGAAACCAGCCCAGCCCGGCATCGTCAAAGTCGATGACACGGGTATCTCCGTCCGACTCCAGCAGATTGGCCAGACGCAGGTCTGCGTGAATCAGCCCGAAACGCTGATGCCCCATGCCGTAGCGCAACAGCCGGGTATGCAGCAGCTCATCGACCTGCTCCAGCAGTGCTTTGCCCGCCTGATCAAGGCCGGGGCCATCACGCCAGTCACCCCAATGTTTGCGCTGCCCGAGACAGCCGTCATAGTCCCAGATCAGACGTTCAAAGTAGGCAGGCCGCGCCCAGCCGCGGGCATGGTTGTGCATCCGCGCGGTGACGGCACCGAGTCGTTTGAAGGGCGCAATCAGCTCGGCTTCATCCGGCGCGACACCGGGAATCAGATGGAACATCACCACAAAGCGTTCTTCCTCCAGATTGAGGGTTTTCACACTCTGGATCATCTCCCCATTGCTGCCCGCCAGCGCCTGCGGCGTCTGCACCCCGGCCTGCTGCTGCAGGGCGGCCATCCAGGCCAGCTCGGTGCGAATCGCTTCGCGGCTGTGATAGCCGGTGCGATGTACACGCATAATCAGCGGCTCACTGTGACAGGCGCGACTGACCCTGAAGGTGGCATTTTCCGACAGGCTCAGCAGCGTTAACCCGGCCCCCGAGCGTAGCCCCCAGCAGGCCAGCGCACGCTCGGCGACGGAATGCAGATGCTCAAGCTGCTGCTGGGGAGTGAGCTGTTCAAACACCGTTAGCGGGACGGATATAGACTGGGTCATGTTTAGCCTCATGACTTTTAGTTTCCCGATAGGAAAAGCAAAGCCTGCGCCAGATCAGCTAAGCCACTGAAGCAAGTGAACTTTCTCCGCAAGCACGGGCATCAGCAGCGGTGTGATGGCGCTAAACAAGGCGTAAATGATCGAGCGTCGGGAGCGCCGTGGCGGTAAGTGCACCACGGCTGCGCTCGGGAAGGTGGGATCAGTCAGTGAGCTACCGAGCAGCTCGGGAAGCCGTTCACCATTGGCTGAGCAGAAAAAAAACCGGCCACCTCAGTACAAGGGGCCGGTTCAACAGGGCAACACGTGCTCATCAATGCCGGGAGGTATTCCTGCTACAACCCCAGCAAATACAGGCTGATGCCGGGGAACATCACCAGCAGGGCAATGCGTACCAGATCAGAGGCAATAAAGGGCCAGACGCCGCGCGCGGTCTCCTGATAGCTCACATCCCCCGCCGCCCGCTGCACGATGAACAGGTTCATCCCCAGCGGTGGCGTAATCAGCCCCAGCTCCACCACCATCAGTGCCAGAATGCCGAACCAGATGGATTTCTGTGCTTCGGTCATGCCGAAGTAATCCAGCCCCATGATCAGCGGATAGAAAATCGGGATGGTCAGCAGAATCATCGCCAGCGAATCCATCACGCAACCGAGCAGGATGTAGAGCACCAGAATCGCCACCAGCACCAGCATCGGTGACAGGCCACTGCCTTTGACCCAGTCCGCCAGTTCAGCAGGCAGCTGTGTCAGTGCCAGCCCGGTGGTCAGCAGATCAGCGCCGAGCAGTACCAGAAAGATCATCGCGGTGGTTTCGGCGGTCCCGAGCAGACAGGCGCGCAGCCCCTGCCAGCGCAGCCCCCCCTGCATATAAGCCAGAATGCCGCAGGCAGCAGCACCGATGGAGGCCGCTTCCGTCGGGTTGGACCAGCCACCGTAGATACCGACGATCACCACCAGAAACACACCCACCACCGGCAACACCCGCAGCAGGGCCATGACCCGTTCGGCACGGCTGGCTCGGGGAATATTCTCCGCCCCGCCTTCGCGTGCCACCATGATGCGTGACACCAGCAGATAACCCACCACCGCCAGCACACCGGGCAGCACCGCAGCGACAAAGAGTTTGGCAATGGACTCCTGCGTCAGCACGGCATAGATGATCAGCGGTACAGACGGTGGGATCAGAATGCCCAGCGTGCCGCCTGCCGCAACCGTGGCAGTCGCCAGCCGGCCAGAATAGTTGTGACGGCGCAGCTCAGGCAGGGCGACCTGACTCATGGTGGCCGAGGTGGCCAGCGACGAACCGCAGATAGCGCCGAAGCCTGCACAGGCACCGATGGCTGACATACCCAGACCGCCACGCAGGTGGCCGACAAAGGCCGAAGCACAGGCGAAGATCGCCCGTGACAGACCACCGTGGGTGGCAAACTGACCCATCAGCACAAACAGTGGGATCACCGCCAGGTCATAGTTGGACAGCCGTGAATAGGCCAGATTATTGAGGGTGTACAGCAGCGCACTGGTGTCGCCCTGATTCAGTACCAGAAAGCACACCGCACCACCGACCAGCATGGTCACGCCGACATGAATACGCAGCATCAGAAGGATCAGCAGGACACCCAGCGCGGAAAGTCCCAGTGTCAGTCCACTCATCCTTCATCCCTCCCCTGCTGGTCAGTCACACACAGATAACTGCGCAGCAGTGCCGCCATTGCCAGCAGTACCAGACTGGGCAGTATCATCAGCAGCGGAATCCATAGCGGCACCGACAGCAAGGTGGTGACATCGCCGTATTCGCGGCTGTCGAGCATTTGCAGGCCGGTACGCCAGGTCAGGATCAGCGCCGCCAGCGCGCAGCAAAGATGGGCCAGCGCATCCAGATAACGGCTCACCACCCTGGGCAGCCAGGCCGTGAACGCATCCACCTTGATATGGTGGCCACGCATTTCACACAGAGGCAGAAACGCCGCGATGGCCACGGCGGCCCCCATTTCCATCAGTTCAATATCACCGTGTACAGGTGCAGAAAAAAGCTTGCGCCCGAAGATGGATACCAGCGACATCACCATCAATGCCACCAGCACAACACCACCCAGCAGCGCCCACGACTGGCAGAGCTGATAGAGTGCGCGGCCATACCAGCCGCGCAGCCAATCGGTACTCCGCTCAAGGGAGATCGATTCGTTCATTACCTGTTACCTGACTGGTTACTGGATCTGGCTGATGGCGCGTGCGCCTTTCAGCAGTGCCTCGCCATCCAGGCCCTTACCATCCACTTCCTTGACCCAGTTGTCGGCAACCTGAGCTGCCGCCGTCTGCATGGCCTGATAATCGGCATCGCTCATCTGCACAATTTCACTGGCCGGTGTCTGTTTGAAGGCAGCATCCATCTCGCCGTCCCATACCTCACCGATAAACTCGTTGAGTGCCGGTCCGCTGTTACGCTCGATGATGACCTTGAGGTCGTCGGGCAGACGGTTAAAGGTGTTCTTGTTCATCAGCATGGTCAGCACGGTGCTGGACAGCGCAGGCTGATTGGCTGAAGGCTCGGTGTGGAAGTGCGTCACTTCGTTGACCTTGACGTCACGCATGGCGTTCCAGGTGAACAGCACCCCATCAATCACGCCTTTGGAGATGGACTCGGTCATCTGCGCCGGTGGCATGGAAACCGGTGTTGCTCCCAGTGCTTCAATCAGCTTGGCTGAAGAACGGTTGGAGGCGCGCAGCTTCATGTCTTTCAGATCCGCCAGCACTTTGACCGGCTTACGTGCGGTATGAATGCCCATGCCGCCGTCACTGTGCATGGCCAGTACCTTGTAATCGGTAAACTCATCTCTGGCGTAGTCTTCATAGAACTTCCACACCATCGGATTACTCTTGCGGGCGCCGTAGGGCAGCATGAAGGGCTGTTCCATCGCTTCAATACGCGGGAATTTGCCCGGTGAATAGGACGGGGCCGTCCAGACAATATCCGCCACACCATTGCGCACCATGTCAGCCAGCTTGGCCGGTGTGCCGCCCAGCTGCATGGAAGGATAGAGCTGACAGCTCAGACGCCCGGCAGACTCGCTTTTCAGCTTTTCACACCAGGGTTCAAAAATAAGCCGCTGGTGATGCGAGGTAGCAGGAAGGAAGTGACCAAATTTGAGGACGAAGGTATCAGCAGCCTGAGCAGTACCTGCCAGCATGGCAGCAGCCATCACCGCAGCTAAACGGATGGATTTCATCTGTGACTCCCAAGGGTTCTTGTATTTGTTGTGTGGTTTCAGCGACGGGCAGCCAGGCTGCCGGTCAGTGACACGGGAATCACCTGCCTGCTGACACCTGTTTAACTGACCCCACCTCAGCACCTGCATGAGCAAGCACCGATGTTGCAGTCATAAAACAGTTATGTGTTACAGCAATTAGCAGTTTGGCGCGCGATTACGTGTCACCTTCGGAAGTCATAGTCCACATTTGACACATAAAAATCAATAAAAATGAATTTTTGCGTATCCCTTCCAGCAAACAAGAGGGGTAAATACGCTTCCACAATGTGCAAATTCAATCACTTAGCACAGTTAAACCTTGGTATTATGCCCCTCACAACTACCCACATTGTGCATCACAACACCCCGTTATTAGACTTTTTAGATACGCTATTTTTATTTTTTTCTATTGTTAAGTATCACTTTCGACGGCTACACTGAAAAAACTCAGGGTCAGGCAGAACGCTTTCGCCGCCGGAGCACTGCAGGCACAATGTGTCTCAGCACTCGAGCCAGCACCTGGCCATACAAAAACAACCAGAGTGAAGTCGTGAAAATGCAGAACAAAAATACCGTCCAGCTTGATCCGCTGGAGACCGCCAGTATTGATGAATTGCGCCAGCATCAGCTTGACCGCCTTCGCTGGAGCCTCTCCCACGCTTACAACAACGTGCCGGTCTACCGACAGAAATTTGATGAGCTGGGCGTCCATCCGGATGACCTGCGCAGCCTTGATGATCTGTCTCGCTTCCCTTTCACGGTGAAGAGCGACCTGCGCGACAACTACCCCTATGGCATGTTTGCCGTTCCGATGGATCAGGTCGTGCGCCTGCACGCCTCCAGCGGCACTACCGGCAAACCGACGGTGGTCGGCTACACCCAGAATGACATCGACACCTGGGCTAACGTGGTGGCGCGGTCCATCCGTGCTGCAGGTGGCCGCCGTGGTGACAAGGTGCACGTTGCCTATGGTTACGGTCTGTTCACTGGCGGACTGGGGGCACACTACGGTGCCGAGAAACTGGGCTGCACAGTGATTCCCATGTCAGGCGGGCAAACCGAGAAGCAGGTGCAGCTGATCCGGGACTTCCAGCCCGATATCATCATGGTCACCCCTTCCTACATGCTGAATCTGGCCGACGAGATGGATCGTCAGGGTGTGGACCCGCACAAGCTGGCTTTGCGTCTGGGTATTTTTGGTGCGGAACCCTGGACCGGCGAGCTGCGCAGCGTGATCGAGCAGCGTCTGGGCATTACCGCGCTGGATATTTACGGTCTGTCTGAGGTGATGGGGCCGGGCGTGGCGATGGAGTGTTACGAAAGCAAAGACGGCCCCACGATCTGGGAAGATCACTTCTACCCTGAAATCATCAACCCGCTCACCGGTGAAGTGCTGCCTGACGGTGAAATGGGCGAGCTGGTCTTTACCTCGCTGAGCAAGGAAGCGCTGCCCATGGTGCGCTACCGTACCCGCGACCTGACCCGTCTGCTGCCGGGCACGGCCCGTCCAATGCGGCGCATCGACAAGATCACCGGCCGCAGCGATGACATGCTGATCATCCGTGGTGTGAACGTGTTCCCCACCCAAATCGAAGAGCAGGTGCTGAAGGTCAAGCAGCTGGCTGAGTGCTATGAAATCCACGTCTTCCGTCAGGGCAACATGGACAGCATCGAAGTGCATGTGGAACTGCGGGCCGAAGCAGGTGAGCTGGATGAATCAGCACGCAACAACGTCAGCCGCGAACTGAGCCACCATATCAAATCCCATATCGGCATCAGCTCACGGATCGTGCTCAACCCCAGCTACACCCTGAAGCGCTCGGAAGGCAAAGCCTGCCACGTCTACGACAAGCGCAAAGCCTCGTAACTGGCAGACACCGCTCATAGCGTCCGCTGAACGGCGCAGACACAAAAGCCCGGGAGAATGATCACCCGGGCATTTTACATTCAAGATTCAGAGCATGTTCAGGGCCAGCGTCAGCCTGACCGGTCTCAGTGGTCGATATGACTGACCGCATCCAGCACCTTCTGGGCGCCCTCTTCCATTTCTTCCATCAGCGCCATCAGGGATTCAATCTCGCTGCGGTTCTGCTCACTGAACGTGCCGATCTCATTGACCGCATCTGACACCTGCTGGGAAATCTGCAAATTACCCTGCACCACCGAGTTGATCTCGGTCGTCGCGGCACTGGTACGGCCCGCCAGCTTGCGCACCTCATCGGCCACCACCGCAAAACCACGGCCTGACTCACCTGCCCGCGCCGCCTCGATAGCCGCATTCAGCGCCAGCAGATTGGTCTGATCAGCCACCGCGCTGATAGTGGAAACAATATTGGCAATACCGCGTGCCTGCTCATTCAGACGGGCAATGATGTCATCGGTATGGCGAATCTTGTCGCCGATCATGCCCACCATGTTCATGGAGGATTGCATGCGCTGACGCCCATCGCGGGCTACCTGATTGGTCTGTAGCGCAGTGACGTTGGCCAGTTCTGCCGCCGCACGGGCCTGCTGCGACTTTTCAACCTGTTCGGTGATATTGGTAGCGAACTTGATCACCCGCAGTACCTTGCCCTGGCCACTGAGAATCGGGTTGTAGGTGGCCTCCAGCCATACCGGGCGGTGCTGGGCGTTGATACGCATGAACTGACCGCTTTTCAGGCGGCCGTTGGCCAGCTCCTTCCAGAAGCTGGGGTTGTCACGGTAAAAACTGTCTTCGCAGAACATCCGGTGGTGCTGTCCCTGAATCTGCTTCAGCGAGTAACCCATGGTGGCAAGAAAATTGTTGTTGGCGGTGATGATGGTGCCATCGGGCTCAAATTCGATGATCGCCATCGAACGGTTGATGGACTCATAGATGGCTCGTTGCTGGAACAGCTCTTTGGCCTTGACGGTGACATCCGAGGCGAACTTCACCACCTTGGTGACCGTGCCGTTGTCACCCTTGATCGGGAAATAGTTTGCCTGCAGCCAGATGGCCTGACCGGATTTGGTCAGGCGGACAAAGGTCCCCTCATGGGACTTGCCTCGCTTGAGATCCTGCCAGAACTCGCGGTATTCCGCCGATTTGGCATAGTCCCCTTCGCAGAATATGGCGTGATGTTTGCCGGTGATTTCGCTCAGGCTGTAGCCCATCGCCTGCAAGAACAGCTCGTTGGCCGAGATGATGTGGCCTTCGGGGGTGAACTCGATCAGCGCGACATTATCGTTGATGGCATCAATGACCTGCTGCTTACCCGTGAGGGTGGTACGCAGCGCGCTCATTTCTTCTTTCAGTTTGCTGGAACCGAACATGGTTGGCGTTCTCTCATCTCTCGGATGAATGCCAGAAGCATGCTGTCCCTAAGCTTGTGGCATCTGAAATAAATAGTCGCTGCGCCGATCAAACGCAGAGGTAAAGCACAGGTGAACGACAAACGTAAGGCGACGGTTAAACCGAACTGCGGAGCTGGATAGTTGAACTGGGTGCCTGTAAAAAGCGTTCAGCGGCTTCTTATGAGTGCAAGAGTAATGTTTGTAGACACACGAACAAGATGCCTGCGTCAAATCGACGCCAAACCACTCAGGGCAGTCGCCAAAAGGCGAACAGGCAAAGCTGGAAATGCAGGAACGCTGGAGCTGCAACAACGTTGGAACAGTAAGAAAGCCCCGAACGAGTCAGACCGTTCGGGGCTTACAGCAGGACTATGGTTACCTTCCACGGCAGCACTATATCTGCATCTGCAGCAGTGCTATGCCTTCTTCCGCGACAGCGCTATGCCATCAGTCGGTGGTTTAACGCTGCTCGATATTCGGCAACAGCACAGTGAAGATGCCCAGCAGGGGCAGGAAGGCACAGACTTCAAACACATAGCGAATACTAGTCATATCCGCTAGCTGACCCAGTGCCGCTGCGGCAATACCACTGAAGCCAAACATCAGGCCAAAGAAAATCCCGGCGATCAGCCCGACCTTGCCCGGCACCAGCTCCTGAGCGAACACCACAATGGCGGAGAAGGCCGACGACAGGATAATGCCGATGATCACCGTCAATACGGATGCCCAGAACAGGTTGGCGTAGGGCAGCATCAGGGTGAAGGGCGCCACACCGAGAATCGATACCCAGATCACCGCCTTACGCCCTACCCGGTCACCAATGGGACCACCGATAAAGGTGCCCAGCGCCACCGCCGCCATGAACAGAAACAGAAACAACTGCGCTTTCTGCACTGACAGGCCGAACTGATCCATCAGATAAAACGCATAGTAGTTCGTCATGCTGGCCATGTAGATGTACTTGGAGAACACCAGCACGGAGAGCACCAGCAAAGCGGCAATCACTTTTTCACGGGGCAGGTTGTGCATGGCCACGGCGGCTTTGCGCCCTTTCATCGCCGCATGGGTACGCACAACCCAGCGGCTAACCAGTGTCAGCACCACGATACCGAGCACGGCAAAGACCAAGAACCAGCTGATCGCCCCCTGACCGCGCGGAATAACAATCGCCGCCGCTAACAGTGGCCCCAGCGCCGACCCGGCATTGCCACCAACCTGAAAGAACGACTGGGCAAAACCGAAACGCCCTCCCGATGCCATACGTGCCACGCGGGACGCTTCAGGATGGAAGGTGGATGAGCCGAGGCCGATACAGGCCGACGCCAGCAGAATCAGCGGAAAACTGTTCACCGTCGCCAGCATCAGCAGGCCGATAAAGGTAAACAGCATGCCCATCGGCAGCAGATAAGGCTTGGGATGCTTGTCGGTGTAGAAACCCACACCCGGTTGCAGCACCGACGCCGTCAGCTGAAACACCAGGGTGATCAGGCCAATCTGGGCAAAGCTCAGATTGTAGGTGGTTTTCAGCATCGGATAGATGGCAGGTAGCGTCGCCTGAATCAGATCATTCAGCAGATGCACGAAGCTTGCTGCTGCGACCACCGGCAGCACCAGCGGGCTGGCAGCAAGACGGGCATGAGGTTCAGGACGCGCCGGGGTGGCGGGTGGCGCTATGGCGGACTGGTCGAGGGTATTTTCCATTTCCTTCTGATACCTGGATTCGCCGGTTCTGGTTCACGGACCATGACGGCTGTTGTTGTAAAAAGGGCTTGTTTTAGAAAAGGGCAATGCAAGGCGTTTATTCACTCCATCACTCGCGTTGGCAATGAAGTACGAAAGCAGTATAAGCTGGCCGTCTGACGCCTAAATGCCAGCCATCGTCGCCAAAGTGACAAATAGCATGCCTACTCAACCTCGCACTTCTTTCCCGGCACAACCTCTGGGCATTTCTCAGGGGGCCAGAGCAGCCCAAACCATCCCCCGTACCGTGGTTGCACTGGCCATGGACTATCAGGAGGGTGAGCAGGTAGCCAGCCACTTCCACCCGCGCGCCCAGCTGGTGTACGGCGTATCCGGGGTAATGCAGGTGCAGACGCCGGATTCGGTCTGGACCCTGCCACCGCAGCGTGCGCTGTGGATTCCGCCGAATGTGCCCCACCAGATCAACATGATGAGCCCGGTCAACATGCGCACCATTTATGTGGAGCAGAACGCAGCTGAACAGTTGGGCACCCGGGTCAAGGCCATCAGTGTGTCCGGCCTGATGCGTGAGCTGATCCTCAGCCTGCTGGCCCAGCCCATGGAATACCCTGTGCCCGGTCGTGGTGAATATATGGCCATTCTGCTGCTGATGGAGATTGCCGAAGCAGGCACGCTGGCGGTGGATATTCCCTGGCCCAGAGACCGGCGTCTGCAGACGGCCTGTCAGGCCATCATGAAAGCGCCCGGCACGCCGCGGACCATGGAGCAGCTGGCCGAAATGGCAGGCGCCAGCCCACGCACCCTGATACGGCTGTTCCCGCGGGAAACCGGCCTCAAGTACCACCAGTGGTGCCAGCAGGTGCACCTGTCGGACGCCCTGTGTCGTCTGGCACGTGGCGAGTCCATTGCCCGTATTGCGTCGGCGCTGGGTTATGCCAGCCCCAGTGCCTTTTCTGCCATGTTCCGCCGGGCGCTGGGCGCGGCCCCCAGCCAGTACATGACACCCGCCGACCCCGCCGAATAGCACCGCCATGGCTCACTGTGCCGGCCTCGCGGGCGAAAATGATCGGAACTAGACGCGCTATGTAGATTCAGAAATACCCTCTAAAGTCCCCTGTCTGATTTATTTCATTCTGTTTAAAACTCATACTTTTTATTGTCGCCAGCAAAATTTAGAATAGTGGCCTTTTGAAGCAAGGATTGCTTGAAACATGGACCTGGACGCCACGTTAAGCGCTGTCACGAGCCGGTATCATCTGCGCTGGTCAGCCGCCGAGACAGCCACCACGTCTCTTGCTCGGTTACAACAGCATGATGACGAGCTGCTGGCCCTGCTCACCACACTTCCCCCACATCGACGCCTGATACCTCCGACCTGCAGCTGGCTTTATGCGCTGTTTGCCTTTGATGCCTATGATTTTCTGCAGCGTCTCAACGAACTTGAGCCACTACCGCCCACGGCTCAGCGTCGTTATTTGTTGCAACTTTGGCACGTTCTGCATGCCGACAGCCCCTTAACGCTATCACTGTGGGACAAGGGCTATCTGCACACTCCCAGACTGCGCCCCTGGCTGATCGATTTTCTGCTGCTGACAGGGCAAACACCGCTCGGCGCATGGCTGGAATCAGAGACCTTTGCTCAGGACTGGCTCGGCCGGGCACTTGAACACCCCTGCATGGCCACGCCCCCCGTGCGGCAGCAGATATACCAACGGCATGGAGCCAGCACCGTTATCCGCCAATACCTGACCCTGCTGGAACAGCCGCAGCCATTTCTTACCTACCAGAGGGCTAACTTTACGTCACTGTTGCAGCATGGAGAGCTGACACCTGCCGCAGTGGCAGGCATCTGTTTACAGCTGGGCGAGGCACTGCCAGCGAGAATGGATGAGCAACGACTTTGGCAGTCTCCCTTAGACCGGGTGTTTTCCCATGATTTGAGCGTGCAGTCAGCGGCTGCCGCCCTTAACGCGCTCTGCACCAGTACCCCCCTGTCGGCCCGTGATCATCTCTGGACACTCTTTGGCCAGCACTTTCTGCTGCTGGACCCGAACAGCCCGGCCTGCTCTCCCGCCTTTTTCCATGAAAGTGATGCGGAGCTGATCGCCATAGAAGCAAAGCAAAAACGTGTCAGCCTGGAGCGGTGGCTCTATACCCTGCCCTGGCCTGCCCCTACTCTACTGTTAGCCGGGCAGCCTCTGCCGTCACACCCTGCCGAGCAGGAGCGCTATGCCGACACGCTGTGGCGTGGCGGCCATCAGGCTCACCGCCATTTTGCTGCCATGCTTCTGAACCGATACAGTACCCTCTGGCACGACAGCACAGGCTGGCGTGGCGGGATTGATAACCCCTGCCACGATCACACCCCGACCAGTCAGACCACACGCCCGACCTCATCGGTCACACCGCCTGCACTGCCCGGCGCGGATGTTTTCACCTTAACCCCGTTGTATATACGGCTCGGCTCACTCACCTCATGGCAGCAGGCATGCCTCCCCCATGTATTTGACCAGACGCATCGGCAAGCACTCGACCACTACACCCTGAATGCCTGCCCGCTTGCACAGGGTACGGCAGCACAACGCCTGCTGACGCTGCTGGAAGGGGCCAGAGAAAAGATCGAACACGTGCTGGCTACGGGCGCTTATCTGACCTTGCTGCTCCCGGAAGCCGCCCCAGACATCAGCGAGGGGGAACAGGCCACAGGTCGCCTTAACACCCCCACCCCCCTGGCCGAAGCGCTGCTCGCCTGCCTGCACCTCAATGAACATACCGAAAAGGTGCGTTGCGTCGCCGCAGGCAATACCGCCCTGAGCGTGGCCTGGCCACGCATTCTGCACCATTTACGGGCTGGGAAGATGTCGGCAGTACTGGCCATTGACAGCCCCCGGCCCGTCGAGCGCAGAGGGGAAGAAACCTACGCCGTCAGCACCGAAGGCATCATCCTGCTGACCATAGCGCCAGCGCTGAACGGAATGTACCTGCACCAGCACTGGCAAAGCTTCAGCCCGGAGCCAATCCACGCCAACAGCGCCTATCTGCCATTTCACCGCCAGCCATCAGGAGCCGAAGCCACCGCCAGCCTGTTTGCGCAGATGGCAGCCTGGCCTGCTCAGCAAGATATTGCTCACCTGTTGCTCCCCAGCATGGCCTATGGCAATGAGTGGCGCTCACAACTGCCGGTGATCGCTCCTTTACTGACCGCGACAACGGCCTACCATCGCCCGGCCACCTGCCTCGGCGAACTGGGCGCATTAGCGGGGCCATACCACGCCCTGTTTGCTCAACATCTGCTGGCAGACAGCCGCCATGCCGGGCAACGGGCATTACAACTGGACTTTTCCGCCAGTGGCAGGCGCAGCGCCCTGCTCTGGCAGCATACCTGAACAGCGGACTGACAAATAAAGCCGAAACAAGACAACCCGATTCAAAGGAAGGAACATCATGGGAAAACCCGCAGCCACACACGGCCACTATCATTTTTGCCCCCAGTACAACGGTGACACGCCTCACGTCGGCGGCCCCGTGGACGGCGGCTCCAGCAATGTCAGCATCGCCGGGCAACCTGCCGCCAGAGCGGGCGACAAGCTTATCTGTACAGGTGGCGGCACCGACACCATCACCGAAGGCTCTGCGACCGTCACGATCAATGGCCGACCAGCGGCGCGCATGGGTGATAAAACCGCCCATAGCGGCGTGATTCTCGCTGGCGAAGGCAGTGTGCTGATTGGCGATAAATCGTTCCGCAGCACAGGTGGCTCCACCCCACAGGGCAAAGTCACAGACCTGGCCCGCCGCAGCCTGTCACGCATTATGGTGTGCCAGAAGAACGGCCAGCCCACTATCTGCGATGAGCCGGTGTGCCCCTGCAAAGGAGAAAGCGCATGACCCGCATCATCCCGCCGCCACGGCCAGTAACACCCCAGCCTCAGCCCATTACCAGCAAAATACTGCGCCAGGGCTATGCCTTCGCTCAGCCGGGCTGGCAGCTGCCCTTGCAACGCCTGCCCCTGCATGACCTCAAACTGGCCCTGCTCATTGACACGCCACGCCTGTGGGGCTGGCTCACGATTGTCTGTGATGACCAGCACTACCTGGGGTGGGACGGCCTCTATGAAAACACCCCACTGGATGACACCCTGGATGACTGCTCCCCGACACTGGTCGGCATTCAACATGACGCCGATCTGTTTCAGCGCTGGCTAAATGACCCGGACTGGGCAAGAGGAGCGCTGCTGATCAGTTATCGCTGTGAGCGTGAAGTGCTGGTCAACCACCTGCGCAGCCTGGTGTGGATGAAGCAACGCGGTAAAGACCTGCTAATGCGCTATTACGCTCCCGACATTCTCGATAGCTGGGCCAGCACCCTCACTGACGACGAGCTGGATGCCCTGCTGGGGCCTGCCGAATGTTGGGCCTGGCTCAGCCCCCTGCAACACCAGCAATACGGCCTGCATCACTACCACTGGGATACCAGCCTGCCCCGCTGCTGGTCATGGATGGCCCACACTCCCACGGCGAGTGGGGCAGTGGTTAAATCCGGCAGCAGCCAGGTACACAACCACGGCTGGTTCCACCTGTCTGAGGCACAGATCGACGCGCTGGACCGCCACGATGCCGTCATCCGCCAGCGTGAACAGGCAGCGCGGGGCGCAACCGCCACAACCGCCTTTCAAAACTATATTGATGACTGGCTCGGCGCAGGCACGGAGGACACCCCATGAGTTATGAAACCAGTTGCTCCAAACCCGCCTACATCATTGAAATACTGGGTAAAGACCATCCCACCACCCAGCAGCTCAAGGTGGAAAGCAAAGGCCAGCCAACCCGAGTAGAAGTGCGCGAAGGTGGCCAGACGCTGGGCACCAGCACCCTCCATACCTGGGAGGAAAACGTCGGTGCCGCCGCCCCGCCTCTGACCACCTGGATTGAAATCACCGGCGGCGAAAGCACCCTGCGCCTGCCGCTGTTTGATGGCCTGACCGATGAGTACGACAGCCTCAAAATAGATAAGCTGAGAGTGTCTGCCTGCCGGGGCGGCCGACAGGATTATGTGGTCGCCCCCATCATTCCGCTGGTGCAGGGCGAACAGTTTGGCACCCCACTGGCCAGCCGGCCGGGCTTTCTCTATGTGTTTCGTGAGCGGAGGCTGTGGCGGGAGCTGCGCATCACTCAGGCCGACGATGGCTCCCTGCGCTTTCAGGACAGCGATGTGCTCGCCGCACGCGGCGGCACGGTCACGGCGCCGCTGTCCACCTCGGCCCGGCGCAACTTTGTCGGCGCACTGCTGGAAGAAGTATGGTTGCCCCTCTGCGTCCGCAATACTCAGCTCCCTGTCGCGCTGTTTTACAGTGAGCTACAGCTGACCGCTGAGCGCATCAACTTTCTCGAAGCCCAGCGCACCGCCTATTACGAACATACGCTCGACTTCACTCAGCTGGCGCCGGTGCGCTGCAGTGACTCCCTGAGCCACGAGCCCAGTTACGTCTATACCGCCCTGCCACAGCAGCCCTGTTATACCCACTACCGGCCCGGTAGCCTGTTCTGGGTGGATGATCTTCCCGCTCAGCGCCCACGCCATATTGAGCAGGAGTGGCTGAGTGCTGTGCCAGAGGTGTATCTGACCGACTTAAGCGGTAAGGCGCCCCAGCAGGAATGGCACCGTGCGTATAACATCATCCACCAGCGCTATAGTCTCGATCAGACCGACAGCGCCACCGAGCTGGCCACCTCCTGCGATGCCCTGGCCAATGCCACGCTGATGTATATCAATGTCCAGTTTGGCAGCCGCGCCGGGGCCAACCGTTATAACAACCCCAGCCTCGGCGGCCACAAAGGCAAGGGTAAAGCGCTGACGGTGCCTGCCCTGCCACCCCTGCCGGTATTGAGTGGCCCGCCCCCGCAGTGGCAGCCCCAGCCAGCGGTAACGGACTGCCTGCAGGCCGTCAAACAGCGGCATATTTGCGGTTTTGTCCTGCCCGACCCCTTTGCCCTGCAACGTCAGGCCAATGCCCAGATGCAACATGCCCACGCCTATCTGAACCTGCTGCAAGAGCTGGCCTGTCGCCAGCCGCACTACCCCATGGCCGAGCTGACCAACCGCCTGGTGATGGCTAAGCACTTCGCCAAAACAGCCGATGACGGCAGCACCCAGCGCTTTGCCAACCCCTGGCATGACAGCTACGCCGAGATGGTTGATACCACCCCGCGCGCGCCACTGGCCCGATTGTTGTTCAGTACTTTGCGCGAGGTGGCGCGAGAGGCTCTGGGCCGTGCCCAGCAGCACGCCGCCAGCCTGCTCGGCAGCGGCCTGATGAAGGCCCACCTGCCGGACTACTTCAGCAAAAACGGCAGCGACTATCTGGGGGCGTTCTATTTTGTCTCCACCACCCTGCAACTGCTGGCCGGTAACCCGGCGCGCATAGACCCCTTGAACGCCCCTCATGTGCCCGGTGCCGATGTGCTGAGTGAGCCCGCCCGTGCGCTGTACAAAAGCTTTAGTGACTACAGCGGTGACTGGCTGGCGCAGATGCTGTTCCCCGCCGAGGGCAGTGTGCCGCTGGCGCGCCCCTTCACCCGAGCCGATGTGCCCGCGCCTGAAGACAACCCCGGTGATGGCCGCTGCCGCCCCGGCTATCTGGCCTGGCTGGTGACCGGCTTCAAAGGCCCGGCGCGCTTTACGCAGTATGACGGCCAGATGCCCTCCGACGACCCGCTGCAAAGCCTCGACATGGCGCTGTTAGAGGTGCTCGCTACCCTCAGCGAAAGCGGTCAGGAGGATGACCAGCGCGAGCAGCAACAACATCCCCCGGCGCAGCAGCAGGGGCAACCGACCGAAACCCGCGGCGGCAGCGATGGCATCAGCGCCAATACCAAAGCCCAAACCAAGCGCATCGCCAATGATATTGATGCCATTTTCGGCGGGATTTTTGGCATCCTGCCTGGCATTACCGGCAGCAGCATGACCCGTGTCGAGGTGGAGGTCAGCGGCAATGCCCTGCGCAACCTGCTGGCACTGGGCAAACTCATTGACACCCCTCTGGTACGTGATCTCTACCTGCTGGAGGCCGAAGCGCTTACCGGCTACCCTCAGGCGCGCGTGATCGGCATCGACTACGCCCAACCCGCCCCGTCGGCCCTGCCGTTGCCCAATCAGGGCACCACCCACGCCGCCAGAACCGTGACGGCCCGCAGTGTGCGCTGGTATGAGGGCAACACCCCCTTGCCGAACCTTAATCTGGAGCCGGAAGACGTTAGGGTCAGCGGCCCCAGCCGCCGTATTGCGCTGGTCGTCACCAACAACGGCAGTGAGGCCGATACCCTGCTGCAACGGCGCGCGCTGGAAGATAACTGGCTGGCCAAAGGGGCCAGTGAATTGCTCGGCAATAAGTTTGTGTCGCCGTTGATTTCGGTGTTTTTACTGTCGATTGAGCTATGGAATGTTAAGAATGAGTGGGCTAATAAAAATATCCAGCGCTTAACACGAAGCATTGCCTCAATAGGCTCGGCGACGTATGACCTGGTAGGCGTCTCCTTGCGAATCGCCATGGATATTGAACGCTTTCGCGGGCAGGTTAAGCCCGTCACCCTGTTTATGGACCATGCGCTGATTACCGGTGCCGAGCAGGCCAGCACCTTGCGCCAGCAGGTATTTGGCCGCTTGCTGGGCAAGGTATTCGGTGAATATTTAATCCCCAACTACCTGACCCGTGCCATGCTGTTTAATACCGTGGGGTTTATTCTGACCAGTGCCGTCGCGGTGATGGATACGCTGGAGCGCTGGTCAGCGGGCGATAAGGCCACCGCCGCCGCCATGGCCGGGCTGGCCATCGGCACCGGGCTGATTGGCATCGCCTTTTATCACTCCCTGCTGGTGCTGGGGATTGTCGGGGCACTGATAGGTGCCACCGCCCTGCTGATCAGCTTCTATACCTATAAAGACGATACCGCCCTGCTACTGCGCGATGGCCCCCTGTCGCGCAGCCCCAACACCCCCCTTTATGGCCACCTGCTCGACAACCCGCCCGAAGCCAGCTATCGCCTGCTCAACCAGCTGGCAGGCTTTAGTATTACGGTCGAGCCCAACCCCTATGTGGACAAGGGCGTGTATTACTACGGCGACAGCGCCATCCCCAGTGCCGCCGATTACGATGCCGTGCGCCATAAACTGCCGCTGCTGGGCGAATGTAACTGGCGGGTACGGGTTGAGTCGGCTCTGGCCAGCCTGCTGGCCGCAGCCAGTTACCGCTCGTATTTTCAGCTGCAAAGCACATCAGGCTGGCTGGGCAAAAACCAGCCCATCTACCCGCGCTACAGCGAAATCACGGACAGTGGCCGCTGCTACTATTTTCGCCTGCCCACCTTCAACACCCCGCTGCATAAGCTAAAAGCCGGTGACGTCGTGTTTGTGCGCCCTACGATTATCAGCCGAATCCAGCTCACGGTATGGGATGATCTGGGCGGCATGAGCGTGTTCCCCGCGCCGCCCCCGCGTGACCCGACCCGCTTTGACCCTCAGCGCCACTTGCGCCCTCACATGGACAAAACCGGCCAGCCCTTCTCGCCGCCATCGAGCCAGAAGGGCTGGCCGGTTTTGTCCATGTGAGGGCGCAAGTGGCGCTGAGGGTCAAAGCGGGTCGGGTCACGCGGGGGCGGCGCGGGGAACACGCTCATGCCGCCCAGATCATCCCATACCGTGAGCTGGATTCGGCTGATAATCGTAGGGCGCACAAACACGACGTCACCG
>NZ_LAPT01000100.1 GCF_003194385.1 Pokkaliibacter plantistimulans | reverse complement strand
CCCCTGCAATCTGCTCAAATTGCTTAACAGGCTGTTGAAAAACGTTATCGAGGCAGCCGAGACAAGGAAATACCCCGAGGGCACAAGAAACAGGCGAAAAAGCGGAGTTTAGTGAACTAAATGAGCATTTGACTCGCTCCGCTCGCCCCTTCGGGGCCGTGCTAAAGCACGTTCAGCCTGTGGCTGTGAGCCTGTTTTTGACGCGGTATTCGGCAACGCAGATAGATTTTCAACGACCTGTTAAACCTGATCAGGCGCCAGAATAACCGGCTGGCCTCGCAGATTCTGACCAGACAGAAAGGTAAAGCGACGGTACAAGCTGGCACACCTGACCACAGCGCTATAAGTCTGAATAGCCGAACATTTCCCCCCTTACTATGACTCCCACCCATTCATTCCAGTTTACGGCGCCAAAACCCTCGACTACGGTTCCGGGGTATTGCGTCAGCCACCACAGCAAAACGGTCTGGTACTCTTCCGATGACAGACTGAAGGGCGTCCACCTGTCCATTATTCCGTCCTGATCACAGTAGTCGACACCTATTTCCAGAAATTCATTGAGAAAGGGAGCCGGTGGAAAAAAGCCTGAGCTTTTTATTGCTACGAATATGCCGTATATCACTGTGACATCGTCGGTCAATACCTTGATTGCTAATGCTGTTTTATCGATCACCTTGCCTCCTGTACCCGTGACGGTATGTGAGTTGTACTCTGCCCGACCTGAGCGGGTTCAACCTCACCTGATACACTCATCCACTCTGCGTTGTTTCCGCTCAGCTACCCTACTGCATCGGCAAGCAGCGCAGCCTGACGTTCCTCTTCGGTCAGGATACCAACAAAAGGGGTACGGCGACGCAGCTTGCGCATGTAGAAGCCATCATCCAGTAAAGCGGCCAGAAACTGCTCGCGCTTATCGATATTGTCCAGCAGCGAAAACCACGTCATGTAAGCACCATGCCGGATCAGCCCTGCCCTGTAGCGTTCTTCCAGTTTTGCCAGCACCTGCTCCACCAGCGCCGGCTGAGCCAGTAGTTTTTCAGCCATGGCCTGATGCAGCACTCTGATTTGCCTGTCGATGTTTTCATCGGCAATACGAGGCTTGCGTGGCGGACGATGATGACGATCAAAGCGTGGGCGATAGGCATCCATGGTGATTCTGGTGTGATTGCGGTTGTAGATGACCCGTCAATGAAAATCGCGGGAACGGACGCCGAGCCCATGCAGCTGATCTCCCAGATCCGTCATGCGCCCGGCAATAACGTGAATAACCTCCCCTTCTCGCTCCAGCACACCCTGCACCTGCAGCAGCTTCGCCGTCAGGAAAGGCTGTTTCTGGGCGCGGGCGGTAGCCGACCAGACCACCACATTAATGTTGCCGGTGTGATCTTCCAGTGTGACAAAGGTAACGCCGCTGGCCGTACCCGGGCTTTGCCGCCCTGTCACCAGACCAATAACGGTCACAACCGCCTGATGGCGCACACCTTTCAGTTCCGCTGCTGGGGTAAAACGCGTGAGCCGGTTCAGACGTTGCAGCAGCGCAACCGGATGCTCCCCCAGCGTCAGCCCGACGGCCGTGTAGTCTTCCAGCAAATCGTTGATGGCATTGGGCTGAAAGGCAAACCCGCCCGATTCGACGGGCATAGGAGTCTGATCACTGTCTGGTGCAGTGTCCAACAGTGCCAGACCGTGCGCGGAGTCCATCAGCTGCCAGCGGGCGTCATAACGGTTGCTGCTCAGTACCTGCAGCGCATTGGCACTGGCCAGCGCCTCCAGCTCATTCTTACGCACCCCCAGTCGGATCAGTTCACTGATATGGCGATAACCCACCACAGGGCGATGCTGCAGAAGCTGCTCGCCCGTCGTCTTGCTCAGTCCATTCACCAGACGCAGTCCCAACCGGATGGCCAGCACCTGTCCAGCCTCCTCCAGCTGATGGTCCCACTGCGAATGATTCACACACACCGGCAGCACCGCCACCTGATGGCGACGAGCATCCTGCACCAGCTGCGAGGGAGAATAGAAGCCCATGGGCAGGCTGTTGAGCACAGCGGTATAGAACGCCGCCGGAAAGTAGAACTTCAGCCAGGCAGAGGCATAGGCCAGCACCGCAAACGAAGCAGAATGCGATTCGGGAAAGCCGTACTCCCCAAAGCCGCAAATCTGGTTGTAGATGCGTTCGGCATAGTCGCGGCTATAGCCACGCGCCAGCATGCCCTTGATCAGCTTCTGCTCGAACTGCACCAGCTTGCCCGTCTTTTTCCAGCTGGCCATGGCACGACGCAGCTGATCCGCCTCGCCGCCACTGAAACCTGCAGCCACCATGGCGATCTGAATCACCTGTTCCTGAAAGATCGGCACGCCCATGGTCCGGCTCAGTACGCCCTGCACCTCTGCCGAGGGATAGTCCACCGCTTCCTCGCCATTTCGGCGCTTGAGGAACGGATGCACCATATCGCCCTGAATCGGCCCCGGCCGCACGATGGCAATCTGAATCACCAGATCGTAGTAGCAGGCCGGTTTGAGGCGTGGCAACATGCTCATCTGCGCGCGCGATTCAATCTGGAACAACCCGACCGTATCAGCCTGCTGCACCATGTGATAGACCGCCGGGTCATCACCCAGCCGGGTCATATCGGCAATGGACAGCGAGCGGCTGTCAGCCACACCAAAACGCTGCAACGCCGTGGCCGGATAGTGCCGCTGAATCAGGGTGAACGCCTTGCGAATCGCCGTCAGCATACCCAGCGCCAGCACATCGACCTTCAGCAAGCCCAGGCTTTCCAGATCATCCTTGTCCCACTGGATGACCGTCCGCTCCGCCATCGCGGCATTCTCCACCGGCACCAGTTCATACAGGGGCCCGGCCGAAATCACAAAGCCCCCTACATGCTGCGACAGATGACGGGGAAAACCGCGAATCTGCTCTACCAGCTCAACAAAATGCTGCCCCAGTCCTCCCTGACTGTTCAGCCCCAGCTCGGTCAGCTGATGGCTCCAGGGGTTGTCCTTATCCCGTCGATTGAGATTGCGAATGAAGAAATCCAGCCGGGTCTCGTTAATTCCCAGTGCCTTGCCAACATCACGAATGGCACTTTTGATGCGATAGCTGATCACCGTCGCCGCCAGCGCCGCACGCTGACGACCATACTTGCCGTAGATGTACTGGATGACTTCCTCGCGCCGCTCGTGCTCGAAGTCCACATCAATATCAGGCGGCTCACCGCGTTCTCTGGAGATGAAACGTTCAAACAGCACGGAGATCTGCCGTGGATCAACCGCTGTGATCTCCAGGCAGTAACACACGACAGAGTTGGCTGCCGAACCACGCCCCTGATAGAGAATGCCCTGCTCACGGGCGAAACGCACAATGTCATCAATGGTGAGGAAGTAATAGACGTAATTCAGCTCCTCAATCAGGTCCAGCTCTTTGGCAATAGTGGCAGCCACTTTCTCCGGCACGCCTTCGGGGAACCGTCGCAGGCATCCTTCCGCCACCCGCTGACGCAACCACGCCATCGGCGCCATCCCTTCAGGCACCAGCTCTGACGGATACTCATAGCGCAGGGAGTCCAGATCAAAGTCGCAGCGTTGACTGATCACCAGCGACTCGCTGAGCCATTGCGCCGGGAACAGGCTGTGCACCTTGGCCAATGGCCGCAGCTCTCCTTCACAATTGGCACTCAACTGTCGCCCAGCCTGCTGCACCGTGGTGCCCAGCCGGACGGCTGTCAGCACATGCTGCAATGGCTGACGGCTGGGACAATGCATCAGCACATCCCCGCAAGCCACCACCGGCAGCTGCCATTGCCGGGCCAGCTGCTGGCACTGAGCCTGATAGCGATGTTCCAGATGATGTAACGACCGGCGGCAGGCAATCCACAAGCGCTCCCGGTGATAACGGCTCAGTTGCTGCCCCCAGTGGCTGTCTGCCTGTTCATCACCACTCGGCAGCCACAGCACCAGACACTCCCTGAGCGCGTTGATGTCCCACTCTGACAGCTGATATGCGCCTTTCTCCGCCCGTCGCCGGGCATTGGTAATGGTGCGACACAGTTCGGCATAGGCCTGACGATGGGGGCAGAGCAGAATCAGCTCCAGCTGATCGAAGCGAAAATAACTGCCAATCAACAACCGCAGACGCAGGCCGTGCTCGCGAATGGCACTGTGGGCGCGCACCACTCCGGCTACCGAGCACTCATCGGTTATAGCCAGTGCCTGATAACCCAGATAGTCCGCCTGAATGACCAGCTCTTCCGGGTGAGAGGCGCCCTGCAGAAAGCTGAAGTTGCTGCGACAGAACAGCTCGGCGTAGGACATCAGCTGAACATCCCCTGCACAAACCACTCCCTCTGTTCATTCCTGAACACCCACAGCCACTGCCCGGCCTGATTGCGCGCCACATAGTAATCACGCTTGACGGTCTGCTGATCCCACCAGCCGGTCACAATCCGCTCCGGCCCATGCAGCAATTCCACCTTTTCCCGCAATGCTCTCGGCTCGAACATCAGGCTCGGTCGCAGACGATTGAGGTGTGCAGGCGCCTGAGCGGGGGTCAGTGGTTTGCTGCGCTGATTGGCCCGCTCCGGCCGATGGTCATCCACCAGCGTTATACCCTGTACCCGCGCCTCCCCCAGACGGGCCTGCAACAGTGACACCAGCTGTTCAGCGGCCACACAGCCTTGCCTGCCATCAAGCAGATCAAGTTTCTCCGCCTGATAAGAACTGACCTGCTCAACACAGAGCGTCATGCTATGCACCGGTGCATCCAGACTCACATGCTGCAGGGTCAGAGCCGCCAACGACCGCCAGACCGAGGCCTGATATTCACCACGGGCAGAGGCAATACTGACCTTTTTGTTCTCACGGTCGCGCTGATGCAGCAACAGCTCCAGCCGCTCGGTCATCCAGCCACGCTGGCGCAGATAGGCTTCCAGCTGATCCAGTAAATGGCTCAGGGGATGCTGCAGCACCCCGGTGTTGTCGATTTCATAAAGCAGCTCCAGCGACTGGCGGAAGCGAGACTGCGGCAGGTAGAAATCCAGCGGATGACGAAACTGCCCCGTCAGTCTGCCCACATGATTGATCAGGCCAATATCAAAGCGCCGCGCCAGATCAGCCAGTGGCAGCTTCAGCAGATCACCGATGGTCAGCACGCCGATGCGACTCAGGCGCTCCACATCCTTTGTCGACAAGTCGCTTTGCCTGATGGACAACCCACGCAGCTGAGCCTGTATGTGTTCCTGCTGATCAGTCAGCATGTTTGCTCCACTGCGGGCCAGCACACGGGCTGCCAGCGGTGTGGTAGCAGTGGCAAACTGCAGGCTCAGGCCAGAGACCGGCGCATCAGATACGCATGACGCCCCGCGCCAGCGACCAAGATGCTGCTGCACAGCCTGCCAGTAGCGCGGCAGATCACCATACAGGCGCAACATCGGCGTTACCCGCATTGCCAGACCCTGCGGCGAGAACAGGCTGATGTCAGCCGTCACGTCATACAGCCAGTGAGCGATTTCCTGCAGCTTGGTGGCTTCACGCTGCGGCTGATATTCCACCACCTGCAATTCCTGACTGAGGGAGGCGGCCGTTCCCAGCCCCATACCCAGCTGAATACCTGCGGCACTGGCCACCTGATTGATCTGCACCACACGGTTATGCTGAGCATCCAGTACCACAATAGCAGGCAGGCGCCCCTCCTCCTGCCGCTCGGGTTGATAGAGAGTTTCCAGCTGCAGGCGGGGGAAGTGCAGGTAAAGCCACAACATCTCAGTACCCCGCTAGATGGCCCGGGCCACGGGCAGATAAAGCAGGTTGTCGGGCACCGGCGCACACGCCAGTTCCGGCCAGTGGCTGGACATATCCAGCGTGAAGGGCTGTTCAGCCCAGCCGCCACGTCGTTTGTTGATACGTACCCGCAAGCCCTGGGCATGAGGCCGCAGCTGCAGACTCAGAGCCACCGGTAGTGACACTTTGATACGCTGGGCAGTACGAAACAGAAACAGTGAGGCCCGGCCTTCCTGCGCCGCCAGCTGCAGACGTTTCAGCTGGTGTACATCCAGCTGCCTGTGCCACATCACCACTCCATGGCTGCTTCCACTCTTCAGGCATTGCTCTGCCGCCCACAGCGCATCCTTGTCACTCTCAGGCTGCAGCACCAGCACCTGTTGCAGGTCAATACCAGCTGCCAGCAGCAGTTCCGCACTCAACAGGCCGGGGGGCGCAATAAACACCAGCAGGCGCGGCGTCTCCTGCTGCTGCAGATAAGGCAGCAACAGACGCAGCTCACCGATGCCGCAGGGGCTGTCGATTTCGATGACATCATGTCGGGGAAAGCCGCCTTGCAGATATTCATCCAGCACGGCGTAACCCGATGACTGGGTGTCAGCGGCCCCGTGCGGATGGCGGCCGCGCCAGATCAGATGATGGTTTTCCAGATAAGAGAGCAGCGTGTTCATGGTCAGGCATCAATAATACTGGTTATGTATACAGTATATAGCCGCATTAGCACGAGTAAAGAGAACAAAACTCACCACTCCGGTATCAACACACAGCCGTAGCCATATAAAAGCCAAGCAAGATTCATGGCCGGAGCGTCGCCGCTCCTCGTCCGTAATAGCCCCTCTTCGACAATGAAGTTGCTGTCAGCAGTGCCGCGCTGCTGGGTAACCAAACTGACGTTCATTTAGCAAACCGCCAGCAGAATTACTGCTAGCCGCAAAAGCAGGTTTTGCTATTATGGCGCGACTCGCGCGATACCCGCATGAAGAGGCAAAACATGCAGATTTCTGATAACACCGTTGTACAGTTCAACTACACCCTGAAAGACCAGGAAGGCAACGTTCTGGAAAGCAACTCTGGCCATGACCCCATGGCTTACCTGCACGGCCACAGCAACATGCTGTCAGGTGTTGAAAAAGCCCTGACTGGCAAAACCAAGGGTGAGAGCTTCAGCGTTACCCTGGCAGCCGAAGAAGCCTACGGCGAGCGCAAGGAAGATGCGATTCAGCGTATTCCTGCCAAGCATCTGCAAGGTGCCAAGGTGTGGAAGCCCGGTATGGTTGCGGTGGTCAACACCGAACAGGGTCAGCGTCAGGTGACGGTCGTCAAGCCCGGCAAATTCATGATCACTGTTGATCTCAACCACCCTCTGGCTGGCCGTACTCTGACTTTCGATCTGGAAGTGGTCGATGTCCGTGAAGCCACCAGCGAAGAAGTGGCTCATGGCCATGCGCACGGTGTAGGTGGTCATCATCACCATTGATTGATCGTACTGTGCCTTGAACATATCTCAGGCGCAGTATCGATATCGGCAACGGCTCATCTTCAGATGGGCCGTTTGCTTTTCTGGCCATTGAGCGTCTTCCTGTGCAGACTACCTATCCTTACTACCTGGCCAAGCACTCGCCCCTAACCCACCATCCGGTGTGCCAGTGCAGGCAGATTCAGACGCACCTTACTCAGATAATCCGCATCCATCTCCGCCATCGCATAGCCGTTACCTTCCGCCAGCAGTGCCAGTACCTTGCCCCAGGGGTCGATGATCATGCTGTGGCCAAAGGTACGTTTGCCGCTGGGATGCACGCCGGTTTGCGCCGCCGCGATCACATAGCACTGGTTTTCAATGGCCCGCGCTCGCAACAGCACCTCCCAGTGCGCCTCTCCGGTGGTCGCCGTAAAGGCAGCGGGGACCGCCAGCAGATCAAAACCCGGCGCATGCCGGTACAGCTCAGGGAAACGCACGTCATAACAGATAGAACTGCGCAGACGCCCGGCAGGCGTGGCAAAGGTCGCTATCTGCTGTCCGGCCTTGAACACATCCGCTTCGCGGTAGGACTCCACGCCGTTATCGAAGCCGAACAGGTGGATCTTGTCATAGCGGCCAACGCATTCACCGTTGTTGTCATAGAGCACGCTGCTGTTGTACACCCGCTCGGGATCATCCGACACCAGCGGAATACTGCCCGCCAGCAACCAGACGCCCAGCTCTCTGGCCAGCCCGGCAAGAAAGACCTGTATGGGCCCCGCCTGCCATGGTTCAGCCAGCGCTACACGCTGACTCTCCTGCTCTCCCATCAGGTAAAAGTATTCAGGCAAGACCACCAGTGAGGCGCCCGCCGTAGCGGCTTCCGTGGCCCAATGTCGTGCCAGTGCCAGATTGGCCGCCACATCAGCGCCACTGTTCATCTGTACTGCCGCTATTTTTATGTTGTTCATGGTTCAGCCTATCGAATCAGTTAATACAGTACCCGGCATGCCTCAGGCGGCAGGGTGACAGACACCACACCACCTACGTTGCAACACGGGCCATGGCCGGGAAGACTCAGCGCCGTCAGGTTGATGCCAGCACAGGCTACGCTGGTTTCAATGGCCGCGCCTCATCTGAGGCCAGCCGCTGATCACTGCTGTGCTTTCATCCTAGGGAGCAGCGAACAAGCGCAACAATCGAAAAGAAATCATTGGAGCCATGTTCTGACGTCATACCTTGCGAAGGTGCACGAGCGCAGCCAACGAACAGAACAGGCGGCCAGTGAGACAACCATTAGTTGACGTAGAGCGGGCATGTTAATCAGGGATCAGGCAAGGGTCGTTCAGAATGACGAGCACCTGAAACGTCAGATCAGGTCAGTGCTGACCAGTGGCAGCGCGGTGTCTCAGATAAACACGCAGAAGAACAGATGGCACGAGAAGAGGTGATGACCGCTGTACCGAGCAAGCCAATCACCTCACCTCCGGGTGCTGTCGAAAAAACGCGGACACAGTACGCACTCACACCATGACATCAAACACCATGATGTCATCGATCATGGGGTCAAAGACCTCTTGCAGTGCTTTATGGCCGGGATGAATCAGATAGCGATTGCGTTCGGTTTCGTCCTTGAACGTCAGCAGAAAATAATGATTCAGCCCTTTGTTGAGGTTTTCCGGGCTGATATTGGTGCCGTAACGAAACGCGGGGATGCTGCTGAGAGAGTGCGCCAGCTCTGCCAGACTCTGACAGACATGATCAATCTGCAGCTCGGTGACATCCGGCTTGAAGCGCACAAACAACTTATGCTGAACCATTCGACTCCTTCCTCATTGGCGTACAGGGATGATCAGAAATTAACCTGATCCGGTCACTTCAGTATAAGGAGCACTCCTCCACTTTTCTCACACCCGGCGCCCTCCTTGGCGCCAATGGCTGAATCTACGACGACAGGATGGCAAAAGCGGTACTTTGGCACTATTGCATCTGTACACCCTTTGCGACTATGCGGTTGACAGCGCTAACCTGGCAGCCGGTCGTCGATGTACTCACCCTCTCGGAACGTGCCCCTACTCTCAAAACTGCTCGACCGCCAGTGCCATAGTGCTCTGACTGCCCGCCAGCACCATCTGCAGATGGCTGCCCACGCGCGGCAGATAATGCTCAGCAAAGAAACGGGCAGTAGTGACTTTGCCTTGCAGATAAGCCTTGTCTGCGCCGACATGGTTTAGCTGCGCGCTGGCTTTAAGTGCTGACCGGGCCAGCAGCCAGCCACCGCAGAGATACCCCATCAGCATCATGAAGTTGAAGCTGGCCGTACCGGCGAAATGCGGTTCGTCAGGCGCCCGTGTCAGGATGGCATCGGCCGCCTGTTGTGCCTGCGCCAGCGCATCACTGAAACGCTCGGCTATCGGACTTAGCTCGGTATCCTGCGCTTGCTGCAGCGCCGTCAGGGACTGCGCCATTTCTGCCAGTAACCCACGCAGGTGTTCGCCGCCGTTCACCAGAGTTTTACGCCCGATAAGGTCCAGCGCCTGAATACCGCTGGTGCCCTCGTAAATAGTGAGAATGCGCGCATCACGGAAATGCTGAGCCGCGCCAGTTTCCTCGATGTAGCCCATACCGCCGTGAATCTGCACGTTGAGGCTGGTGATTTCCTGTGCCAGTTCGGTCATCCAGCCTTTGACAATGGGTGTGAACAGCTCAAGCCGGGCCAGAGCCTGCTGATCTTCGCTGTCGATAGCGGCACGATCCGCCTCCGCCATAGCCACCAGCGCCAGCGCGCGCATGGCTTCCGTACCTGACTTCATCAGCATCAGCATCCGCCGTACATCCGGGTGCTCGATGATGGGCATGCGGCTGCCATCCCTGCGACTGCCCTGCAGCCGCTCCTGCGCATATTGCCGCGCCTGCTGATAGGCCCGCTCAGAGATGGACAGCCCCTGCAAGCCCACTGCCTGCCGGGCATTGTTCATCATGGTGAACATGTACATCAGGCCCTTGTTTGCCTCACCCACCAGATAGCCTTTGGCCCCGCCCTGATCACCGAAACTCATCACGCAGGTAGGGCTGCCATGAATGCCCAGCTTGTGCTCCAGCGAGACACAGCTGACGTCATTCAGCGCCCCCGGCTCCCCGTGCTCATCCAGCAGAAACTTGGGCACGATAAACAGAGAAATCCCCTTCACTCCCCTGGGAGCGTCCGGCAGACGGGCCAGCACCAGATGAATGATGTTGGAGGTCATCTGATGATCCCCCCAGGTGATAAAAATCTTCTGCCCACTGATCAGGTAATGATCGTCATTAGGTATGGCTCTGGCGCTGACGGCCGCCAGATCAGAACCCGCATTGGGCTCGGTCAGGTTCATGGTGCCGGTCCACTCACCGCTGATAAGCTGTGGCAGATAGCGCGCCTTCAGTTCATCACTGCCGTGCGCAGTTAGCGCCTCCACCGCGCCCTGACAGAGCATGGGGCACAGCGCAAAGGCCATGTTGGCACTGTGCCAGATTTCGTTGACTGCCGTACCCAGCACCGCCGGTAGACCCTGCCCCCCAAAAGCTTCATCGGCCACCAGTGCTGGCCAGCCGCTTTCCACATATTGCTGATAGGCAGCGGCGAACCCGGCGCTCTGCTTCACCCCCTCCGCTGTCAGTGTCGCACCCTGCTGATCACCCTGCTGATTGAGCGGTGCCAGTACCTCAGCGCCCAGTTTCCCGGCCTCGCTGAGAATGGCTTCAGCCAGCTCCAGATTGACGTCATCCAGCCCCAGATCCGTACTGAGGCTGTCAAAATCGACCAGCTCCTTCAGCACAAACAGGGTGTCTTTCAGCGGATGGGTATAGGTGCTCATGGCGGTCTCCCGAGGGTGTCATCTTGCACATATCGCTGCGTACAGCCTCAAATTCAGCAGTGTGCAGACGTGCATACAGGTTCAGGTCGAACAACAGGTTCGCCTGTGAGGCAAAGAGGATCGATATGGAAATCAGCGGTGAATCTGAACTTAACAGGCTGTTGAAAAACGTTATCGAGGCAGCCGAGACAAGGAAAAAGCAGGCGAAAAAGCGGAGTTTAGTGAACTAAATGAGCATTTTGAGCCTGTTTTTGACGCGGTATTCGGCAACGCAGATAGATTTTCAACGACCTGTTAAGAGGCGTGTACCGGGCAGTCTCACCCTTGAGGAGGTGAGGTCAGCATAGCGACGGGCACACTGTGGCAGGCAGTGTGCCTGCCACAGTGCAACCTG
>NZ_LAPT01000010.1 GCF_003194385.1 Pokkaliibacter plantistimulans | reverse complement strand
GTTTCTTGTGCCCTCGGGGTACTTCCTTCTCTCGGCTGCCTCAATAACGTTTTTCAACAGCCTGTTAGTGATTAAGAATCTGGCTCAGGAACAGCTGTGTACGCTCATTCTGTGGATTATTGAAGAACTCGTTAGGCTCGTTCTCTTCCACAATCTGACCTCCGTCCATAAAGATCACGCGGTCGGCCACGGATTTGGCGAAGCCCATTTCGTGGGTCACGCACAACATGGTCATACCGGTTTCCGCCAGACTGATCATGGTATCCAACACTTCCTTGACCATTTCCGGGTCAAGAGCAGACGTCGGCTCGTCAAACAGCATCACATCGGGGTTCATGCACAGTGCACGGGCAATCGCCACACGCTGCTGCTGTCCGCCTGACAGCTGGCCAGGAAATTTCTTAGCCTGATCAGGGATCTTCACCTTTTCCAGATAGCGCATGGCGGTTGCTTCTGCTTCCCGACGGGGAACCTTTTTGACCCAGATGGGGGCCAGGCAGCAGTTCTCCAGCACGGTCAGATGAGGAAAGAGGTTGAAGTGCTGGAACACCATGCCCACGTCACGACGGATGGACTCGATGTTCTTCAGATCATTGTTCAGGGTGATGCCATTGACGATGATTTCGCCCTGATGATGCTCTTCCAGACGGTTGATGCAGCGAATAGTGGTCGATTTGCCTGAGCCTGATGGCCCGCAGATGACGATACGCTCGCCTTTCTTGACGTTGAGGTTAACGTTTTTCAGAACGTGGAAGTTACCGTACCACTTGTTCACGTTCTTCAGCTGAACCATGTAGTTTTCTGAACTCATTGTCTAAATCTCCAAATCCGGTACGGCTCAGCGTTTGTGGCCGGTGTGCAGTTTGCGCTCAAGGTGCTGGCTATAACGTGACATGCCAAAACAGAACACCCAGAACATCAAAGCGACGAATACATAACCTTCGGTGGAAAAGCCCAGCCATTTAGGATCGGTCAGTGCTGCCTGAACAATCGCCAGCAGATCAAACAGACCAATGATCAGCACCAGACTGGTGTCTTTGAACAGTGCGATGAAGGTGTTGACGATACCGGGAATCATCATTTTCAGAGCCTGAGGCAGGATGATCATGCTCATGCTGCGCCAGTAGCTCAGGCCCAGGGCATCGGCGGCCTCATACTGTCCTTTGGGAATGGCTTGCAGACCACCACGTACCACTTCAGCCATATAAGCAGACTGGAACAGGGTGATGCCGATCAGCGCACGCAATAGTTTGTCGAAGGTAATGTCCTGCGGAACAAACAGCGGTAGCATGACGGAGGCCATGAACAGCACGGTTATCAGCGGTACGCCGCGCCAGACTTCGATGAAGACGACGCAGAAGCTCTTGATAACAGGCATCTGTGAGCGACGACCCAATGCCAGCAGGATGCCCAGAGGTAGTGCTGCGGCAATGCCGACGACAGCGATGACCAGCGTCAGCATAAAGCCACCCCAACGATGGGTCTCGACCTCCATCAGACCAAAGTGGCCACCATGCAGAAGTACGTAAGCAACGAAGGGAAAGACAAACACGGCAAAGATCGACACCCATTTTTTCCAGGGCAGGTGATTGATCATCAGCCAAGCCAGACTGGCTGCAAGCACGACAAACGTGGTGTCTACACGCCAGTACTCGGTTTCTGGATAGAAGCCATAGATAAACTGCGAAAAGCGTGAAGTGATAAACACCCAGCAGGCGCCGCCTGAAGTACAGGCGTCACGGCTGGTGCCAAACCAGTCTGCCTTAACGAAAGCCCAGTTAATGGCCGGGATCAGCAGCGACAGGACAATGTAGCCCAGGATCAGACTCATCACCGAGTTCAGCGGTGAAGAGAACAGGTTGGTGCGCAGCCAGCCGATGATACCGGTGGTTTTCACTGGCGCGGGCAGGCTTGGCAAAGGTTTGAATTTTTCCATGTTAACGCTCCACCAACGACATGCGTTTGTTGTACCAGTTCATGAACACCGAGATGAGCAGACTGATCAGCAGGTAAACCGCCATGGTGATGAAGATAATTTCAACAGCCTGGCCAGTCTGGTTGAGCGTGGTACCAGCAAAAACAGATACCAGGTCGGGATAGCCAATGGCGGTTGCCAGTGAAGAGTTCTTGGTCAGGTTCAGATACTGGCTGGTGAGTGGTGGAATGATGACACGCATTGCCTGGGGGATAATCACCAGCTTCAGAGTACGACCGTGTGGCAGGCCCAAAGCATGAGCTGCTTCAGTCTGACCATGATGGACTGACTGGATACCTGAGCGAACGATTTCGGCAATGAAGGCGGCGGTATAGATCGACAATGCTACCAGCAGGGCCAGAAACTCAGGGATAACAGTGATGCCACCGCGGAAGTTGAAACCTTTCAGCTCAGGATATTCGAGGCTGACAGGGGAGCCGGAAATAAAGAAGGCAATGACAGGCAGGCCCACGATCAGACCCAGGTTTACCCAGGTAGTCGGGAAGATCTGACCGGTGTCGTCCTGACGTTTGTGTGCCCAGCGAGAAACGAAGAAGGATGCGATAACACCAGTAATAAGGGCGATCAGAATGATACTGCTGCCTGCTTCAAATACCGGGCTGGGGATATACAGGCCGCGAATATTGAGGAAAACGCTCTCACCGATAGACAGGCTCTGTTTGGCATTAGGCAGGGCGCGCAGAACGGCGAAATACCAGAAGAAAATCTGCAGTAGCAATGGAATGTTGCGGAAGATCTCAATATAAACCAGTGCCAGGCGAGAAATCAGCCAGTTGTGAGACAGGCGCGCCACACCGATAACGAAACCGAGCAGGGTGGCTAGGGCGATACCTATACCTGAAACGAGTAAGGTGTTTAGTAAACCGACTATAAAGGTACGGCCATAGGATTCTTGTTCGTTATATTCAATGAGGGATTGAAGAATCCCGAAACCGGCAGGTTTCGACAGAAAATCAAAGCCGGTCGTGATACCACGTTGCTCCAGATTGGCGAGAGTGTTATCGACGATGATCCAGATTGCTCCCCCAACCGCAAGAATCAGCAACGCCTGGAAAAACAGCGCACGTTTTTCTGGATCATTCCAGAACAGCGGCTTGTTATTAGGCATGGTGCTGTGGGCCTGAGGCTTTTTGGCTTCAGACGACATTCGCAAACCTCCTGAAAGGGATAATTCGATACTCGGGCTTCCGCCGTGGCTGGCGACCGGGTCGCACACTTCTTCACCACTGACCAAGGGCATACGGCAGGGTGAGAGGCATCAGCTGAGCATTGAGAGCGGGAATATCCATTCCCGCTCTTGTTTCAAGTGCTGCGCTATAACAAGCGCATCACACAACCATTAACGCATGGGAGGTGCGTACTGCAGGCCACCTTTGCTCCACAGGGCGTTCAAGCCACGAGCGATGCCCAGAGGAGTGTTGGCACCTACGTTGCGCTCGAAGATCTCGCCGTAGTTACCTACCTGCTTGACGATCTGGTAAGCCCAGTCATTGTTGACACCCAGCGCCTTGCCGAAGTCGCCTTCAGCACCGGTGAAGCGTTTCACATCGGGGTTGTCACTGTTTTTCATCTGATCAACGTTGGCAGAGGTCAGACCCATTTCTTCAGCAGTAACGGCTGCAAACAGAGACCACTTGACCAGGTTGAACCACTGATCGTCACCCTGACGAACGGATGGGCCCAGAGGCTCTTTGGAGATGACTTCTGGCAGAACCATGGCAGATGAAGGATCAGCCAGTTTGATACGCAGTGCGTACAGTTGAGACTGGTCAGAGGTCAGAACGTCGCAGCGACCTGCTTCGAAGCCTTGTACGGTCTGGTCAGAGGTATCGAATACCACAGGCTGATAGGTCATGTTGTTCTGACGGAAGTAGTCAGCCAGGTTCAGCTCGGTGGTAGTACCTGCCTGGATACATACGGTAGCGCCGTCCAGTTCCAGAGCACTGCTTACGCCCAGCTTCTTGCTGACCATGAAGCCCTGACCGTCATAGTAGCTGACGCCAGTGAAGTTCAGACCCAGCGTGGTGTCACGAGTCAGGGTCCAGGTGGTGTTACGTGACAGCATGTCAATTTCGCCAGACTGCAGCGCAGTAAAGCGCTCTTTGGCGTTCAGAGGGACATACTTCACTTTGCTGGCATCACCCAGGGCAGCAGCAGCTACCGCACGGCACACGTCCACATCAAGTCCCTGCCAGTTGCCTTTGTCATCAGGGTTAGAGAACCCAGGCAAACCTGTGCTGACACCACACTGCAAGTAGCCGCGTTCTTTAACTGTATCCAGAGTCGCTGAGTGACTCTGTACAGAAAAGGTCAGCGCAACCGCTGCGGCGGCAGCTACAGAACCGATCTTCTTCATCTTGGTTATTCCTCGGTCTATCACTGGTTTGGAAGTGCCATATCTGCTAATGGCGAGCTCGACAGGTATATAGCAAAAGCCGTGCCTGAATTTTTGGTATATGAAAAATTCATTCAAAAACCGTAACTTGAAATGCCAAACTATACGACTTTGCAGGGAAAATCTGTCTAAAACCATTAAGTTTGGCGTTATTGAGTATGTCTAATTCATATGATTAGTTGTGCTCTTGCAGAGTTGACTAAAGTCGGATTGTGTTCTAGTGGGGCTCTTGCGTAACGCCTTATGGGGAAAGTGGTAACAACGAATTGCACTACATTGATGCAAGTGCGTAAGAACTACCCTGCCGGGAGGGCTTCACACAGAAAGTGGCTTTCTTCTTGTCGCTGAAAGAGTTTATCACCTGTATGCGAGCAGAAGAGTCAGACAATTGACGCTTACTGACACTTTTGCCTTGCTCGCCACGTATAATGCGTGGCTTTTCATTTGCACAATGGGGAGCATTGTCTTTAAACATAGTGGCAGAGCCGATTTTCTGATAAGCAACTTCTGTAAGCGATGGTATCTGTTCATTGATCGCTGCAAGGTGTCTCATCAGCGCGCGAGCCTGATTGATGCAGGCGGCAGACAGGTAATAGATGAGTGTGAGTGTTAAGGACGTTATGGTAACGAGCGATATCAAGCAGAATGCGTTGTATCAGGAGGAAGGTGAGTGGCTGGCGTGTCACGAGTGTGATGCCGTTTTCATAAAGCAGGCTATTGATGTTCGTTTTGATGCCTATTGCCCACGCTGTGGATGTCATCTCTATGCCAGTCGTCCTGATACGGTGCGTCGTACGCTGGCTCTCAGTCTGACCGGGCTGATTCTGTTTTTTCCGGCGGTCTTGCTGCCGATTATCGGCCTTGATGTGCTGGGTATGTCCAATAGTGCCACTTTGATTGCTGCGGTACTGGCACTGTTCAATGAAGGATACTGGTGGACTAGTTTTCTGGTGCTTGCATGCAGTATTGCAGTGCCTTTTATCGAAATGCTGAGCCTGACACTTGTGCTGATTGCGATCAGCCTGGACCACTATAATCCTTGGGTCAAAAGCATGTTCAAGTTCTGGCACCTTTTAAAAGGCTGGGGAATGCTGGAGGTCTATCTGATCGGCGTACTGGTTTCCATGGTGAAGCTGCTGGATATGGCGTCGGTCCATATTGGTCTTGGGCTTTATGCATTTATTGGCATGCTGCTGATGACGCTGCTGATGACGTTGAGTCTGGATACTGAAGAGGTTTGGGAGTTCCTGGAGCACGGGATTCATGCGCCTGTACCTTATGAGGCAGTACCTGCATCAGTTCCGACTGCTCGAGAAGATGATCAGGTTATCACTGAGCGTTATGCGTTAAAGGAAGAAGGATTGAACAAGCGATGATGGACGTCCGTTCTGCCCGCTCGCTGGGGATGGCTTCCTGCAGCCTCTGTCATAAATTATGCCGTTTTGTCGATAACGACGAGATCGCTCAGTACTGTCCCCGCTGCGGCACCCGTTTATATAGCCGCTACCCCAACAGTGTGGTGCATACATGGGCGCTGCTGATTACGGCAGCGATATGTTTTTTGCCGGCCAACCTGTACCCCATCATGGTGGTATCCCAGCTAGGTAACGACACGCCAAGTACCATTTTTGGAGGTGTCGTGGCCTTGGTGCACCATGGTGCTTACGGTATTGCTGCGGTGGTATTCATTGCCAGCCTGGCCGTTCCTTTTTTGAAGTTGATTGGTTTGGTGATTTTGTTGATCAAGATTCAGATAGGCTGGCATCTGAATGCCAGTCAATGCACGTCGATGTACCGCATGATCGAATTTATTGGCAGGTGGTCCATGCTGGACATTTTTGTCATTGCCTTACTGGCGGCCCTGGTTAATTTGGGTGCGGTCGCCCGCATAGAAGCAGGGCCAGCTGCCACGGCTTTTGGCCTGACGGTGGTGCTGACGATGCTGGCGGCGATGACCTTCGATCCCCGTCTGATATGGGATAAGGAGGTTGGAGATGAGTGATACCTCCGGTAACGATAGAGACAAGTCGGTCACACCGCCTGATGACAGTGACCAGCGGATAAAGGCTGCCTCGCCAGAACAGGCTGAAGTGCAGAAGGAAGCTACTGGCGATGCCAGTCTGGCAGCGGAAGAGAAAGCAGTGTCGGAAGAAATAGAAGCAGATGAGGATGTCGTTGTTGGCCAGCCTCTGGGTGGTGCCCGGCAAACTTCATCTGAGGATCGTATTGACTGTGCCGAACCACTGCCCACGCCACGAGGCGCTGCACCGGTCGTGCGTAAGCGTCGTAGCTGGTCATTGGTGTGGTTACTCCCATTAGTGGCTTTGGTGATGGGAGGTTGGCTACTGTGGAAGACGCTGTCGGATGTCGGTATCACAGTACATATCACCTTTAAAAGCGGGCAGGGCATTGAGGCCGGAAAAACCGAGATTCGCTATAAAGGCCTGAAAGTTGGCCTGGTCAAGAAAGTCGACATCGGCAAAGATCTGGAGACGGTCATCGTCGAAGCTGAAGTTGACCGGGCTGCAGAGTCGGGTCTTAGGACAGGTACCGAGTTCTGGCTGGTAACGCCGAGCGTCAGCTTTGAAGGGGTGAGCGGTCTGGAAACGCTGGTTTCGGGTAACTATATCGGCGTGCAGCCAGGGGGGGGGACGGAAACCACTGAGTTTGTCGCCACCGACAAGGCGCCACCAGTCAGTATGGATGAGCCAGGACTGCATATTACCTTGCGTGCTGATTCACTGGGGTCCGTCAGTCCGGGCACGCCGGTGTATTACAAGCAAATCAAGGTGGGCACAGTACAGGAATATCGTCTGGCGAATAACAGTCAGAATGTTGAAGTGGACATCTATGTACAGCCGCCCTTTGATGAACTGATTAACAGTGAGACCCGGTTCTGGAATGCCAGCGGTGTTGACATCAGTGGTGGTCTGAACGGCTTCAAGGTACGTACCGAGTCACTGATTTCGTTGATAAGCGGCGGTATTGCCTTCTCTACGCCTAACGATAACAAAGGCGAACCTGTACAGAACGGCCACATTTTCTCGCTATACAGCGATTACGCCAGCGCTGAAGCAGGCATCAAGGTCAATATCGAGTTTGGTTCTGCACAAGGACTGGTGGAAGGGGTGACTCAGGTGGTCTATCGCGGGGTGCCTATTGGGACATTGCAGAAAATGGAGCTGAGCCCCGACTTTAACAGGGTGGATGCACATATCCTTTTCGATCCCAAGGCCGAGAGTTTTTTACGGAAAGGCTCCAGGTTCTGGTTAGTAAAGCCGAGTATCAGTCTTTCTGGCTTTTCTGATCTGGATACCCTCGTCAAAGGCAATTACATCGCTGTTGAGCCCGGAGGTGGCGAGCCATCCACTGACTTTACCGCGCTGGGGCAAGCGCCTGCATATAACGAAGCTGAGCCCGGCCTGAAGCTGACGCTGCATGGTCATCAGCTGGGCTCTGTAGCACCGGGTACACCGCTTTACTATCACCGAGTTGAAGTCGGCAGCGTGATGCAATACAGCCTCGACAAGGATGGTCAGGGGATCACGATGGAGGTGAATGTCAGGCCGCAGTATGCACGCCTGGTGAACACGGCTACTCGTTTCTGGCATGCCAGCGGTATCAATATCAAAGGCGGACTGGGAGGAATCAGTATCCAGACGGAGTCACTGCTGGCCATTGCTACCGGAGGTATTGCCCTTGGCAATGTTGATGACGAAAAGGGGGCACCCGTAAAGCCGGGAACCGAATTTATCCTCTATGACAGTCTCGACAAAGCCATGGAGCGGGGCCGTATAGTGACGGTGCGCTGGCAACAGGCAGATGGTCTGAGTGTCGGCAGTAAGGTCAAATGGAATGGGCTGGAAATTGGTGAGGTCAGAGGGCTGCAGCCGGACCGTAACTTTAGCAGCATTACGGCGTCGATTTTTCTTGATCTGCAGGGGCAGCGTCTGGCGCGAGAAGGTACCGAGTTCTGGGTAGTACATCCGCAACTGAAGCTGACCGAGGTTAGTGGTCTGGACAGCATTGTGGGCGGGGCTTATGTGCAGGTTCGTAGCCAGGGCATGAATGGGCAGCTGAAAACGCAGTTTACCGGTCTGGATCAGGCGCCGGTTGAACAACAGCTGAGCGGATTCCCGGTAATTCTGGAAACCCGTGATCTGGGGTCCATACGCCCGGGGGTTACGGTGTTCTACCGGGGTGTTGCCGTGGGTAAGGTAGTGGATACCCAGTTGGCTGATACGGCGGACAAGGTGTTAATTCAGCTGGCTATTACCCCACGTTACAGGTCGCTGCTCAGGACGGGTTCACGGTTTTGGAATAACAGCGGCTTCGGTATGGATTTTGGCCTGTTAAGCGGTGCCTCCATTCGTACCCAGTCTGTCGAGACGCTGCTGGCGGGCGGGATTTCATTTGCAACACCAGAGGGCGAAAAAATGGGTCAGCCCGCTGCCCCCAATAGCCGATTCGAGCTCAATGCGGAACCTCAACCTGAGTGGCAACAATGGGCGCCGCGTATTGCCTTGCCACCCCAGCCTGGAGCCCAGTGAGTAGCGAGAACTGGACCAGACGTATCGTTGTTCCGGTGAGTGGAAGGGAAGTTGCCAAAATTGGCTACGCTCATTGAGCGGTGTGTAACTTGCGGCAGGAGTTTTTCTGGATATTTTGATGAACAGGGCAAAGAGAGTATGCAGTGCCTGAGCTGTCTATGAGTTTTGCCGAGCACGTTCAGCAATCACGTCAGCGTCTGGAGCGAGATAAATATCACTCCGAGGCGATGGGGATTGGTCGCAGTGAGGCTATTGATGCGGTCATGCCCTTCGAGATGGGGAGCGAGCATCAACGTATTGGCGTGCTGCTCATTCACGGCCTGTCCGATAGCCCCTTTACCTTCAGAGACATTGCCGCAGCGCTGGCACGACGTGGCATTCGCTCACGGTCGATCCTGCTTTCCGGGCACGGCTCACGGGCAGAAGACAGTTTGAAAGTACGTGCTGGCAACTGGCGTCGTCAGGTCAGGGCACAAATTGCTGATTTGCAGAAACAGTGCGACAAGGTATGGGTGGGGGGGTATTCCATGGGGGCTGTTCTGGCGACCCTGGAAGGGCTGGATCTGCCGAGTATCGCCGGGCTGATACTGTGGGCCCCTGCTTGGCGGTGTCGCAGCAACATGGTGTGGACCAGTCGCCTGCTGTTTCCTTTTCGGAAGTGGCACAGCGTGCGGCCTGAGCGAGACTTTGCCCGCTACTCATCCTTCAGCATCAATGCCATTCATCAGTATTACCACCTGACGTTGCAGGTTAAGCGGCAGTTGAATACCTGCCAGCACTTCCGTTGTCCGGTGTACATCGTTGTTAGTGAGGCGGATGCCACTATTAACAGTCAGTTTGTTTTGCAACAGTTCTTACGCTTGAGGCAGCCGAACAGCAGATTGGTATGGTATGGACAGGAGGAATTGAGCGAAGCGGGGGTGTTATCCCGGCCTGGCTATCTCCCGGAGCAGCGAATCAGGGCTATTGCCCATACTGCCGTTACTTTTTCTCCTGCTAATTCTCACTATGGAAAGCAGGGGAACTATCGCAATTGCTTGGCATACGTGGAAGACACTACGGCTTTTAATCGCTGTCTGCAGGATCCCGATCCCTGGTTCAGTGAATATGGACTCGCAGTGGAAGGACGATATCCGGCCCGCCTGACCTTTAATCCTTATTTCGAGGAAATGATGGCTGACCTGGGGGAGTTCATCTCAGACCACTGAGCTCAATAGCGCGCTTTTGGGGCAGTGTCGACACCGATGTGGTTGATGCAGGAATACCATTGATACGGAAAAGAAAATGCCAGATCCGTGCTGGGTTACGGGTCTGGCATTTTTTATCGCTCTAAACGTAGCGAGGCAGGATCAATACAGGGCCTGGTAAAGCTTACGACGGTAGGTATTCACCAGCGGATGTGCTGCGCCCAGCATATCGAAAAGGCTAATCAGGGTTTTGCGGGCGGCATCATCACCAAAGGCACGATCCTGACGCATCAGTTGCAATAACTGCTGCATGGCTTCCTCGTTCTGCCCAGCCATGACCAGTCTTGCGGCCAGCCAGAAACGCTCCTGAGATGCATTGGCATCCGCTTCCAGTCTGGTGTGCAGGGCAGGCATTTCCGGTGCCTCTTTGATAAGGTCTGCAAATGTCAGGCGAGCAAGCACCTCTTTCGCCAGAGTGCTGTTTTTGTGGCTGTCCGGCAGGCCATTGATGATGGCCTTAGCATTGTCCGCATCGCCCAGCTGTGCGCAAACACTGGCTTGCAACAGGAACAGATCATAGTTTTCGGGTTGCTCTGACAGTGCATCGTTGAGAATGGCCTGAGCGGTACTCAGCTCGCCAGCAGCAATGGCCTGTTCTGCCAGCTCTTTGGGATCAACGCTGGTCTCTGCCTCGATAGGCTTGGTGTACTTCTGTAGCAGGGCGCGGATTTGTGACTCGGGCTGAGCTCCGCTGAAGCCATCTACAGGCTGTCCATTCTGGAACAGATAGACGGTGGGCAGGCTGCGAATGCCAAACTGCATCACCAGAGGAGACAGCCCCTGATCTTCGGTATCCACCTTGGCCAGAATAAATCCGCCGTTATATTCCTCGGCCAGTTTGCTGAGGATGGGGAGCAGTGCCTTGCAAGGCGCGCACCAGTCGGCCCAGAAATCGAACAGAACAGGTGTGTGAAAGGACTGCTCGATCAGTTCACGTACGTTGTCCAAAGTGACATTGACGATGAAAGGAGAGGTGCCGGGCTCGATGGCTGCTGTCATGACGGAGTCTCGGTTAATTCATTGTGATTGCAGTGCTGCAGTTTAAACGCAGGCTGGATCGACCACCACCCTCTTGCTATGGGCAGAGAGTAGTGAGACCCACCATGGCGATACACAAACTCAGGCTGCCGCTTGGGTTGTCAGACTATGTGGAGGCGATGTTAGTGATTGCAAGTCATATAACGTTACTGGTCAGAACTCGACGCCAGGCTGGGCTTTTATCCCTGCGCGAAACGCATGTTTGATATCACCCAGCTCAGTAACAGTGTCAGCGAGCTCAATCAGCTCCTTCGCTGCGCCGCGACCGGTCAGTACCACATTCTGATTAGCAGGGCGGTTCACCAGTGCATGAATGACCTCTTCCAGTGGCAGATAGTCGTATTTGAACATGTAGGTAATCTCATCAAATACCAGCAGGTCATAGCTGTCATCCTGCAATAAACGCTTTCCTTCTTCCCAGACCTGCCTGGCGGCGGTGATGTCTGCATCACGGTTTTGCGTATCCCAGGTAAAACCTGTTCCCATGATGTGGAAGGTTACTCTGTCATGGCCCGCGAAGAATTTTTGTTCACCGCAATCCCATGCGCCCTTAATGAATTGCACAATGCCGACTTTCTGCCCATGGCCGAGTGCCCGGGCGACCATCCCGAATGCTGAGCTGCTTTTGCCCTTGCCATTCCCTGTCAGAAGAACGATGATGCCACGCTCTTCGGTAGCCTTAGCCACTTGAGAATCAACATGGGCTTTGAGTTTCTCCATACGGGCCTTGTGTCTCTCGGCACGGTCTGACGGGGCTTGGCTCATTGACTCCTCCACGGGTTCAGGGGGCGATGCTAAAGCAAAAAGAAATATGGATTGATGAGCGGCTACAGTAACGGCTGTAACCGGGAAGTAAAGCTGCTCATTGCTGTGTTGGGACTGTTCGTTACGTTGCTCCCCTGACGCAGTGATTTTGAGGAATGAAGGTCGATCACCTGACTATGATGAATTCTGCGTTTAATTCGTTTGATATCAAAGGTTGCGCCTGTCTGGTGATGGGAGGTGCTGAAGCGGCTGACAGAGCAGTGAGAGCACTGCTGGCGCTTGGCGGCAATGTCAGTGTCTGTGCGCCCGTTCTGGCGGAGTCCATGCAATTGCTGGCTCGTGATGGCGGTATCCACTGGATCCACAAGGGGCAGCCGGAAGAAGTGCTCAGTCGTCCATGGCAGATTGTCAGTATTGCCACTGATGATGCAGAGCTGGATACCCTGTTGCTAGGCTGGGCCAGAGAGCGTGGCCTGCCCGTATTCCATGCTTCATCCGTCTCGGCCGAAGCGGCCAGTATTCCAGTGTTGTCCTCGGCTGCACGCCACCTTGCTACTACAGAGGTGTGTGCTACTGCAGAGGTGCTTGCGACTACAGAGGTAGTTGCAGATCAGCCCGTTGCAGCGACGCTGTCTCAGGACGGTGCTGACCTTACAATTAATGACACTGTCAGCCACGTTGATGAGTGTACAGCGGACCCCGTTTCCGATGAGGTCGGCGCAGGCGCGCAGCCACTACACATGCCTGAAAGCAATGGAAAGGCTACAACTGAGGAGGCCACCGAGCCTGCGCATCCTGTTCTGATTGTCTGGCATTTACCTGCTGATGCCGATATGCAAGCCTTGCCTCAACGCTATGCTGCCCATTGTGCTGATTATCCAGTGCTGCATGAAAACAGCGCAGCGCTAGTCCCTGAGGCCGCCAGATCAAACGAAGTTTCCCTGGACGCATTGCCTGCTCATGCTCAGTGGCAGCAGTGGGAGCAACAGGGTGGTGTGCTGCTCTGGGTCGCTTGTTATACCAAGCGTCAGGAGGCAGCTAATCAGTTGCAGGTGCTGCAAAAACTGCAGAAAACGCAAAATTTCGAGCTGCGTTATTACCGGGCCGCTGAGTTGCAGCATCAGCAAATGGCTCCTGCCGCAGTCAAAGCACCGAGTAAACCAAACCGGGGCAGAAGAACAAGCCGCAAATCCGCCCGAAAACCTCAGAAATCCGCATGAAGGCGTCAGTAACACGCTGACGTCTGCTCTCCCTGCTCATTCCTGTACTACACTCTGACAGTTAGCGATGTCGAGCCGCAGAGATGTCTGTTGCACGGTGCCGCTGCTTGCTATGACCTAAGGATCCAGCATTCAGTTAACTGGACTGGTGAAAAGTCTCGAGTTGGTAGGTGAGCGTTCGGACAAAACCGGGCAGATGTAATTATTCGTTTCGATCATGCGCGTTTGGCGTACGACTTATTAAATCGCACAGAGCCAAAACTCATATTCTGTTCAGAGAATCGACTATGACTTTAAAACGGAAACTACTTGTCTTTGTCTCACTGGTCATACTGGTGGTCACCACACTACTAACCACTTCTGCTTACTTACAGTTCCGCCAAAGCCTGGAAGCTGACGTTGTTGCCAAGGTGGTACTTACCAACACCCAGACAGCAGGTCGCATTGGCGAGTGGCTGGATGGCAAGCTCAGTGCAATCAGCACGGTAGCCAAAGCGCAGCCAGCCAAAGAGTTCCTGACCAAGGCGCTATCTATCGCCAATGACAGCGGTCACTTCTCGGTGGCCTATGCAGGTTTTGAAGACGGCGAGATGGTTTACAGCGACGGCCGCTCTCCGAAGGCGGGTTATGACCCCCGCAAGCGTCCCTGGTATCAGCTGGCCCAGCAGACACAAAAACTGTCGGTGACTGAACCCTATATTGATGCTACCACCAGCGATCTGGTGATCACCGTGGTGATGCCGGGTAAAGATGGTGAAGGGAAGCGCTACGGCGTATACGGTGGCGATGTCTTTATCAATGACATCGTTAACACCGTACTGGCCATTGACCTGGGCGAGCGGGGTACAGCCATGCTGGTCGATGGCAAGGGGCAGATCATCGCCTACAAAGACAAAAATCAGGTGCTCAAGCCATTCTCCAACGTGGTGTCCGGTATTAATGCCAGCGAGTTGCCGCGTCTGGATCAGGCTAAGGAGCTGACAGCGGTGACCCTCGATGGCACCAGTAAGCTGGCCAAGGTCACGCATGTTGATGGTAGTGACTGGTACCTGATGTCACTGGTTGATCCTGATGAAGTATTTGCCTCACTGGATAATCTTCTGACCAGCGCCATTCTGATCTGTCTGGTGATTTTTGCAGTCTTCATTGCTCTGGCGGTGGTGGGACTGTCTCGCTTACTACGCCCATTGGCCGAGGTCTCTGCAGCCTTGCATGAAGTGGCCAGCGGTCAGGGTGACTTGACCAAACGTCTGGCTGTTAACAGCAACGACGAGCTGGGTAAGATTTCTGCCAACTTTAACGCTTTTATCGAGCACATCCAGCCGATCATGAGAAGGGTCGCCAAGGCGGCGGATGACCTTAATGACGAAGCAGACAAGGGCATGAAGAATGCCGTCCGTACAGACCACGAAATCAACCAGCAGCAGCAGGAGATCACTCAGGTAGCGACAGCCATGCATGAGATGGCGGTGGCCGCGAATGAAGTGGCGCAACATGCAGAAGAGACGGCACACGCAGCCCGCAGCTCGGCGAAGTCCTGTGAGCAGGGGATGGGGCTGGTGAAGCGTAACCGTGATTCCATCGTTACACTGGCGAGTGAAATCGAAAGTTCAACCAACGTCATCAATGAGCTGAATCGTCACGCTCAGGGTATCAGCAGCATTCTGGCCACCATTCAGGGGGTGGCTGAACAGACCAACCTGCTGGCACTGAATGCGGCTATCGAAGCGGCTCGTGCCGGTGAGCAGGGGCGGGGTTTTGCTGTGGTCGCCGATGAAGTGCGCGTGCTTTCTCAGCGTACTCACAGCTCGACTGAAGAAATTCAGAAGATGATCGAACAGTTGCAAAACACGACCCGCACCGCCGTGCAGTACATGGAAAAGAGTGGTCAGCTGGCCACCAGTAGCGTTGTCGATGCCGAGTCTGTCAGCAACAGCCTGGGAGAAATCACCGACTCTATTAATCAGATCAGTGATCGTGCGGTGCAGATTGCCAGTGCGGCAGAGGAACAGAAAGCGGTGAGCGATGATATCAGCCGCAATACGACTTCCATCAAGGAGGTCGCTGATGAACTGGCCGTTGCTGCCGCAGAGTCGCGCAAAGGTGCAGAACGTCTGACCGATGTCGCTGATCTGCTGAAGCGGGAGATGGGGCAGTTCAAACTCTGATACGCATATAGCAGACTGTGGTAAGGCCGCCTTCGGGCGGCTTTGTCGTTTATCTGATCACTCAGGCTGAAAGTCGATTGCTTGTTGCGGTGCATTAGACTAATTCGTCACATCGTTCGCTTAGTTTGTGGTGTGAAGCTGCTACTATGCGCAGGCATATATTTACATCTGATCCTCAAGGAGCAACCCATGCGTCTCGATCTTCTGCCTGATTTGTGTGATGCCTTTCCTGATGATGTCCGTGTCGTTGAGCCCATGTTCAGCTGCTACGGCGGCCGCCTCAGTTACGGTGGTGAAATCGTTACCATCAAGTGTTTTGAAGATAACTCGCTGGTCAAAGAGCAGGTTGCGTTGCCCGGGGAAGGTAAGGTGCTGGTTGTCGACGGTGGCGGCTCCATGCGCCATGCGCTGTGTGGCGATCTGATGGCGGAACAGGCTATGAGCAATGGCTGGGAAGGTATTATCGTCTACGGTTGTATCCGTGATGCAGGGCTGATCGGTGAGATGGACATCGGTGTTCATGCACTGGCGACCTTCCCGGTGAAAAGTAACCGTCGTGGTCTGGGCGATCTCAATGTGCCCGTGCGTTTTGGCGGTGTGGAGTTTATTCCCGGTCAGTATGTCTACGCGGACATGAACGGAGTGCTGGTCTCTGCCAAACCATTAGAGCTGCCAGAAGAAGACGAAGAGTAAGTGACGTTGTTGCTGACCTCGAAGTAGCAAACAATCAGGCCGACATCATGTCGGCCTGATTGTTTTCCGGTGAAGGTCAGTAGCGCATATCAGAGACGGTAGCGTTCGCGGTAATAACCATCGACGGCGACAATACGCACGCTATCGCCTTCGCTGATCTGCAGGGCATCCGCCAGCTGCTGGGAAAGCAGTACGCGGTCATGTTCCAGCACTTTGACTGGCGCAATTGTACAGCGGTAGTTTTCCAGCCCGCGGTTGCTGATCAGATACAGTTCTTCGTCTTCCGCCACATCGCCGATTCGGGCCACTTTCAGCCGACTGTTGCGGATTGAGTTCAGTTCGGTCAGTTCCGCTTCCACGGTAGGGCCGCCATCAAAAATGTCGATGTAGCCCACGTGCTTAAATCCTTCCTTCTCCAGCAGGCGCAAGGCAGGTTTTGTCTTGGGGTGAACCTGACTGATGGCATCACGTGCCTGTTTGGACAGCAGGTTGACGTAGAGAGGGTATTTCGGCATCAACTCGGCAATAAACACCTTGTTACCCATACCTACCAGATAGTCCGCACGAGCGAAGTCGATTTTAAAGAAGTTCTCGCCCAGCCAGCCCCAAAACGGTGACTGCCCATTTTCGTCAGAGTAGCCGCGCATCTCGGCGATCACCTTGTTGCTGAAGCGCTCAGGAAAGTCCGCCAGAAACAGGAAGCGTGATTTGGACAGCAGGCGGCCATTGGTACCTGAACGGTAGGGCTCGCGCAGGAACAATGTGCAAATTTCAGTACAGCCGGTGTAGTGATTGCAGAGAATCAACACTTCCATCTTGTTATGTACGCCCAGTTCCTGAGAGGCGTGAACCACAACGCTTCGATGGTAATGATAGAAAGGGGATGACATACCCACCGAAGCTACAATGGCCGTGGTCCCGACGATTTCGCCAGTGGCCTGATCTTCGAGTACGAACAGGTAGTTTTCCTCACCTGGCTGGGTAATGTTTTTGGCGAAGGACTCTTTCGATGTGGCGATCTTGTCCTGCAAAATTTCTTCATTGAGAGGCAGCGAGGTAAAACCTACACCGGATTCTTCGGCAATGGTGTACAGCGCCGGATAATCTTCAGGTTCTATAGGGCGAATAACCAGCATAGCTTCACCTTTGTTGAGTAAGTGGTCCTGACCAGCCTGATCTTTGCGCTCATGTTGACGATCTGTGCATGTTACGCCCATGTCCTGGGCGAAGATCGAGAGCAGGATCTTGCTTCGCCAGTCTGGCGTACAGCAGGTCCTAAACGTGTTCTTATAAAGAGCATACAGAAATAAGTCCAGTCCAGGTCGCATTCGGCCAAGATCGTGGCACAGTTGAATAAGTTGATAATTTTCAGTGAGTTAATAGGGGCTTGGGAGTATCGAATGGCGGTTGTTGAGATGGCGTCTGGTTTGGCACAGTATCGTTCCTGGATATTTGATCTGGACGGGACGCTGATTTGTAATCCACTGGATTTTGTCGGGATGCGCGAAGCGCTGGGTATTGCGGCCGGAGTCGATATTCTGGCGTATGTCGGCAGTCTGGATGAGGCCCAGCAGCGAGAGGCTGAGGCCATCGTAACGGCCTTTGAGGTTCGTGCTGCCGAGCAGTCAACGGTGATGCCCGGTGCACGTGAAGTGCTGGTCAAGCTGCAGGAAAAGCACGCGCAGGGTTATCGTGTCGGGGTGCTGAGTCGTAATCATCGTCAGGCTGTTCTGGCAGGTCTGCATCACAGCGAGCTGCTGTCGTTTTTCGCGGAAGACTGCATTCTGGCAAGGGAAGATGCGGCAGCTAAGCCAGACCCTGCGGGTATTCACAAGCTGCTCAGCTTCTGGCAGGCCAGCACTTCTACCGCCGTCATGGTGGGGGACTTTCACTATGATCTCTCGGCTGGGCGGGCCGCCGGTGTGGCAACGCTTCTGGTAGGCAGAGAATCCCTATGGCCCGCGCTGACGGATCATCACTATGTTGACTGGAGTGACGTGCTGAGCGCTCTTTAACGACTCGTTTTCAATTACGTTAAGCTCTGTTGGTGTTCAGGCAGAGATTTCTTTCAGGGCCTGAAAGCTGTCCAGTACGCGCTGGCGTGCAAATTTGTGGTCAACCATCGGTGCGGGATAGTTGGCTACCTTGCCAGCGAGCCAGGGCGAGTGGATCGTCTTGTTATCAAGATGAGCCAGCTCAGGGACAAAGCGACGGATAAAGCGGCCTTCAGGATCAAACTTTTCTGATTGGCTGACTGGGTTGAAGATGCGGAAGTAGGGTGCAGCATCGGTGCCGGTCGATGCACTCCACTGCCAGCCACCGTTATTGGCGGCCAGATCACCATCAACCAGTTTGCTCATGAAATAGGCTTCACCGAGCCGCCAGTCCAGTAACAGGTGCTTGCTGAGGAACATGGCCGTTACCATGCGCAGACGATTATGCATCCAGCCTGTCTGGTTGAGCTGGCGCATAGCAGCATCGACCAGTGGATAGCCGGTTTGTCCCTGTTGCCAGCGTTGCAGATCACTGTCGCTGTGACGCCAGGCCAGCGCTTCGGTATCCTGCTTGAAGGCTCTGTGTTTACTGACACGAGGGAAGCCCACCAGAATATGCTTGTAAAAGTCCCGCCAGATCAGCTCGTTGATCCAGGCTTCTGCGCCCTGATGGGCTCGTGCCTCTGGCAGTCGCGACAGCGCATAGTGCAGGCAGGTGCGGGGTGAAATGATCCCCAATGCCAGATAGGGAGACAGGGTGCTGGTGCCCGGTTGTGAAGGAATGTCTCGCAGCTGCCCGTACAGCGGCAGCTTTCGTTCAACGAACAGCTCCAGACGTCTGATCGCTTCTTCTTCACCTGCTGGCCAAAGATCGGCGCGCAGCCCGGCTTCATCAGCTTCCAGCCAGCACGGTATGCCGTCGGCTGTCACCGCGCTGGCGGGGCAGGCAGGCGGTACGGGATAGCTTTGGGGGGGCTGTTGAGTGAGTGTGGGCCAGATGTTTTTCTTGAACGGGGTGAATACGGTGTAGTACTCGCCTTTGCCAGTCAGCACTGAGCCGGGCTCATGGAAGACCTGATCGGTGTAACGCTGGATTTCGATCCCGGCCTGCACAGCAAGGCGTGCGAGTTCTTCTTCACACTGGCGTTCATTCCACTCGTAGTGGCGATTCATGTGGATGGCTGTACAGCCCAGCTGCAGTGACAGATCCAGAATCTGTTGTGGCAGGCCAGTAAAATTGGCAGTTTCAATGACCTTCAGAGGAATATTCAATTGCGCCAGCGACGACTTCAGCGTCAGCAGGCTTCTATAATACAGGCTCTGTTTGACTGGTGCGTCACCATGGCTTTGCCACTGCTCCGGGGTGATGGCTACCACTGCGGTGACCGGTTGTCCACGCTTGCAGGCGTAGTAAAGGGCAGTGTTATCGAGGGTGCGCAGATCGTTGCGAAACCACACTAGTTGCATCGTTAGTTCTCCACCTGAATCCGGTTGCGGGTGTTCAGCTGCCGGGTTGTAGCAGTTTGCGCATCAACAAATGGGGTGCTTCGGTTGACGTCTGAATCGCCAGCTCTGCAAACGCCTGTTGGTGTATCTGGCTGCAATGCCCGTGCATGGCGATGGCCAGATGGGGATAGAGCTGTCGCAGTCTGGGTAATTCGCTGAGCACCATTGAGCGATCCAGACGCTGATCGCTATGCAGCAGCAGGGCATCGGCCTGGGTGTGGTCCAGTGCCAGAGGAATTTCTCTGATGGGGATGGCAGTACCGAGGCTGATCACGCGAAAGCCCAGTGCACTGGCAATAGCACCTTGCAGAAGCAGTTCAACCTCCTCTGTGTCACTGGTCAGGCCTGCCAGTAACAGGGTCTTTCCCGGTTGAGTGCGATTGGCATGAAACAGCCGCATACCCAGCTTGGTACGCAGATAACCAAACAGGAATTGTTTCTCCAGTGCAGCGCCGACAGGAAGATTCAGCCATTCCTGTTGCAGCTGTGTCAGCAAGGGCTGGATCAGGCGCTGTACCACACTTTCTACCGGGTAGAGAGCCAGTGCCTGATTGAGGGCGTCGTCGAGGCGGTTGTCGTTAAAGCTTTTAACCGCGGTATGCATCTGGGTGAAATACAGTTGCCAGGTATTGTCAGTGTCATCCACTAAAGCAGCGGCGGGTTCCGGGCGATCAAGCAGCTCGCGTACCCGGCTGATAGCGACACCGCGGTCCAGCCATTCGAGAATGCATTGCACCCGTGTTACGTGCTCGGTGCTGTATAAACGATGGCCCTTGCTGGTGCGTAATGGTTTGATCAGTCCATAGCGACGTTCCCACGCGCGCAGGGTGACCGAATTGACGCCGGTCTGACGCGATACCTCACGGATCGGAAAGAGGGCTTCTTCGTCTGGAAGGGGGGTGTCGGATTGTAATATGGGTGTATCGGACATGGTTAACGTGCTCTGTTTGCGGTGGATCCTGCTACCACAGGGCTGAGTGTTTGCTGTTCTGTGCAATTTGTCAAATATCTGTACGTGATTAAGTATTTGTATAAGTTATTCTGTCGCTTTATGGTGGCAGCAATGTCACTTGATCAAGAGTTGTAAGAGAGGCTGCCAGTGAGCCAGTTCAAAGGGATTAAAGAGTTTGATCATCAGGCAGGGACCCGGACGGGCATCCTGCTGTCCAATCTGGGTACGCCGGATGCCCCAACGGCATCGGCACTACGACGTTATCTAGCGGAGTTCCTGTGGGATCCTCGGGTTATCGAAATGCCACGTTTGCCCTGGTGGATGATTTTGCATGGCATCATCCTGCGTGTGCGGCCGTCGCGTTCTGCTGCGCTGTACAAGAAAGTATGGACCAGCGATGGCTCTCCCTTGCTGCATATTGCTGAACAGCAGCGGCAGCAGATTCAGGTGGCGCTGGGGACGGATACACCTGTGGTATTAGGGATGAGATACGGTAATCCCAGCATTGCGCAGGCGTTGACAGAGCTGAAGAATCAGCAAGTTGAGCGACTGGTGGTACTGCCCCTTTATCCGCAGTATTCCGGAGCTACCACCGGGTCTACGTTTGATGCTGTCAGTGCTGAACTGCAGCGCTGGCGCTGGGTGCCCGAAGTGCGCTTTATCAACACCTATCACCAGCATGCTGGCTACATAGCGTCATTGTGCGAGTCCATTGGTCGCCATATTGAGCGCTATGGCATCCCGCAAAAGTGGCTGTTTTCCTATCACGGTACTCCCAAGGAATATCACCTGAAGGGGGATCCTTACTTTTGCTACTGCCAAAAGACCACCCAACTGGTTGCTGAACGTATGGGGTGGAGTGAAGAGCAATATATGACCACGTTTCAGTCGCGTTTTGGCAAGGCAGAATGGTTGCAGCCTTACACCGACATGACTCTGGAGCACCTGCCTGGTCAGGGGGTGAAGTCGGTCGCGGTTATTTGTCCGGGCTTTTCCGCCGACTGCCTGGAAACCATCGATGAAATCGGTCGGGAGAATAAAGAGGTGTTCATGGAGGCCGGTGGTGAGCAGTATCACTATGTGCCAGCCCTGAACGATGACATCAGCCATATCAAGGCGCTGGTGGCACTGCTTGAGCCTCATCTTTAACGCACTAGCACTAGAAGACGTGGTTGCGAGCCACTGTAACGGTGGCTCGCTGATCGCTGTATATCAGTGAAGCGCTAACTCAATATCGTCTGCCATGTAACTCCATGGATACCGAGTCGGCGAAGCGTAGGGCATGGGGTTTATCAATTTCCACCCAGGCCTCAAGAACATCGCGATGCGTCAGGGCGATATCCAGCACCTCCTGGCACAGTTTTTCCAACAGGTGGAAGCGGTGCTCTTCCACATAGTGAATGATCGCTTTAGTGATGGTGCGGTAGTTGAGAGCATTATCCATATCATCGCTTGAAGCTGCACGTTCAGCGTCGTAACGAATGCGCACATTGATAACCACGTCCTGACGGTTGTTGATTTCTTCTTCCTTGATGCCGATGTAGGTGCGCAGCCGCAAATTCTTGATTCTGATGGTGGCGGGTTCTAGCTGGTATGACTGGCTCGACATGACTCTATCCTTCTGGATGGCGGGGGGTCCTGCTCCATACTGCACCGGATGAGAGAGGTATCAGGTGCTCTGCTGCCGAGCTGATCAGCTCAGTTGCCTCTGATCAGCTGCAAAAATTCGTTGCGTGATGCTTGATTGGTCCGAAAGCTGCCAAGCATCACTGAGGTATTCATCACTGAGTTTTGTTTCTCCACCCCGCGCATCATCATGCACAGGTGTTTGGCTTCAATGCTGACGGCAACCCCCGCAGCCTGAGTCACAGTTTGTATGCAGTCAGCAATTTGCTTGGTGAGGTTTTCCTGAATCTGCAGGCGGCGGGCAAACATATCGACAATGCGTGCAATCTTGGACAGGCCCAATACCTTACCCTGAGGGATGTAGGCGACATGGGCTTTGCCAATGAAAGGCAGCAGGTGATGCTCGCACAGGGAGTAGAGTTCAATGTCTCGCACTATGACCATTTCATCATTGTCTGAGGAAAAAATTGCACCGTTGATGATGGTGTCCAGTTCAGTCTGGTAACCACGGGTAAGGAACTCCATGGCTTTGGCGGCACGCTTGGGAGTATCACGTAAACCCTCTCTGCCGGGGTCCTCACCTAGTTGTTCCAGTATTGCCCGGTAATGCAGTGCTAACTCTGTATCCATGTCTGTGTTCTCACTCAGTCAAAGGCTGCCATCTGCGTACTACGGTGTCTGCGTACAGCTATGGCGTCAGATTGAATTACGCAGGCCCAGGCTTTCTGGGTGTGGCTGCAGGTAGCTCTGGTGGGCCAGATAAGGCTGCGTTTGCTGATCAATGTGATGCTTGATCAGGGTTATCGGTACTACCAGTGGCAGAAGGCCCTGGCGGAATTGATGTATACGTTCGACGATGTCGTAACGAGTCTGGCTGCTGGTGCTGCGTTTGAGATAACCCACCAGATGTAGCAGTACATTGGCATGGTTTTTTCTGCTGGCGGGTTGCGACAGCGCCTCCATGAGTGTAGCAAAGTACTGATTGGCAATAGTGGTCAGATCAGCACACTTGAGATTGCTCAGCATTTTCCCCAGTGTTTTATACGTTTGTTGACTATGGGCCATCAGCAGATACTTGTGGCGTGAATGGAAGCCAATCAAGCGCGCCGGCGTCAGTTCTTCTGTCATCAGCTGTTGCCACTCATGATAGGTGTAGACGCGAGTGACAAAATTGTCACGTAATACCGCATCATTCAGGCGTCCTTCTTCTTCGATAGGCAGGTAAGGCAGGTTGTCCAGCAAGGCCTGAGCAAAAGGCCCCCGGCCGCCTTCGCGATGAGGGTGCCCATTAGCCTGATAGACTTTGACACGATGCAGGCCGCAACTGGGCGAGTTCTTCATCAGCAGGTAGCCACTTATTTTGCCTGCACAGACCTGCGCAGTACGAACGCCGTATTCATACAGGGCATCGGTAACGTCCTGAGTCTGATCGACGGTGCCTACGGCGCGAGGGGTGTGAGGATCTCCGATCAATCTGATCGGTTGCCGGGGAACGCTCATGCCAATACCAACTTCCGGGCAGAAAGGCTTGAACGTCATATACTTCGCAAGCACATCTAAACAGTAGTGGGACTGTTTGTGTCCGCCGTTAAAGCGGACTTCATGGCCGACCAGACAGGCGCTTATGCCCAGAGTAATACCTGGTCCTGCCATGTTTGACGCGGCTAAATGATGAGTGGTGATGTCGGCGTGAGTCATATTGCTGCTCCAGAATGTTTGAGGTGCAGGCGATGGATTCGTTCGGCGATAGCTGAGTTTTACTGTATTGTACATAAAATTTATTTTGTACAATTTTTAAAGTTTTCAGCACATATTTACAAGCAATACGTTGAGATTGGCCGATTGGATTGCTGCGGTTGAGTGTGATGGGCTGAGGCAAGTGTGATTGTTGCAGTCGTCATAGAATTGGCGAGGGATGCATATGCAGATATTGATTAGTGGTGCGACGGGATTTCTGGGGACTGCGCTCTGTCACCGGCTGGTCGCTGATGGTCATCAGGTCACTGCCTGGGTGAGGAGCGTTGTGAGGGCGCGACGGAAGTTACCGCCACAGGTGGTTGCTGTGGAGGTGCTACCTTCGCATGATTCCACTGCCTGGGACGCGGTGATTAACCTAGCGGGGGAACCTATCGTCGGCAAGCGCTGGACTGCAGAGCGGAAGCTACAGCTAAGAGAGAGTCGAATCGGGCTTACACGTCAGCTGGTGAAATGGATGGCAGAGGCGCCAAGGGCCATTCCGACACTGCTCAGTGGTTCCGCTATCGGATTTTATGGCAGCCAGCCTGCCAACGTTATTCTTAACGAGTCCTCCAGTGGTGTGGAGTCGTTTCCGCATCAGTTATGTCGTGACTGGGAGGAAGCAGCATTACACGCGCAGGATCGCGGGGCTCGGGTCTGCCTGTTGCGAACGGGTATTGTGCTGGATGCCAAACAGGGGGCGCTCAGCAAAATGCTTCCCCCATTTCGGTTGGGGGCGGGTGGCCCTATTGGTTCGGGTAATCAGATGATGTCCTGGATTCATCGGCAGGACTGGATTGAGGCGGTGTGCTTCCTGCTTAACCATCCGACTCTCTCTGGCGTGTTTAACCTGGTTGCGCCCAATCCCGTCAGCAATCTTACCTTCAGTAAGCAACTGGCCAGCGTATTGCATCGCCCTTGCTGGCTGCCCGTGCCGGGTGTTGTCATCGGGCTGCTGATGGGAGAGTCGGCAGAGCTGGTGACGGAAGGGCAGTGTGTGATTCCCAGGCGCCTGTCAGAGGCAGGCTATGCATTTCGCTATCCACAGCTGCAAGGAGCGCTTTCGGATCTGTTTCCCTGACCAAGAGCTGTTGATGGCGGGGTAGATGGTTGCTGCCATCGGGATGTCATCAAGATGGGTATTAAATAGAAAGGTTTGCATCCGTATTCAACGGAATATTGATGGATGCCAGAGGCGGTACAAAGGGACGTAATAGAGTCGTGATCACCCCTAGGCAAGTTTCGGGATTTCAGCTATTTTCGCCCTCAAGCGAAGAGCGTGTTAACTGATGAATGAAAGATGAAAAATAATGAATTTAGTGCCAAGCGTATAGCGGTAATCGGTGCTGGAATGGCTGGCGCAGTGGCTGCCAGAGAATTGCACGACGCCGGGCATCATGTCGAAGTGTTCGACAAGAGTCGTGGCGTCGGTGGCAGACTGAGCGCCAAGCGCTATGAAGGTGCCAGCGGTGTTGATCTTGGTATTCCCGGTTTTACGGCACAGGGTTCGGACTTTATTGGCTGGCTGCGCGAGCTGGAAAGCGCTGGTGTGGCGACTGCGTGGGAGCCTCGCCAGGCGCAGTGGATGCCAGGCGAAGGTGTGCGTTTGATCGGAGGCCAGCGGCAATGGGTCGGCTCACCGAATATGCATGCTCTGATCAAAGAAGTGCTGCATCCGCTGACGGTGCATAACAAAGTGCGGATTACTGATATCGAGTCACACCGTCATCACCTGACGCCGGTCAGCGAAGAGTCCTCTTATGGTAACTTCGATTTTATCGTCGTAGCTCTGCCTGCTCCTCAGGCTGAGCCTTTGTTGCACTCATCACCTGCTTTGCAGGAATACTCGCGTCGGGTAAAACCCAGCCCCTGTTGGGCATTGGCTGTTGAACTGGCGACGCCTTCTACACAACCTTTTGACTGGCTGGATATTCAGGGTCATCGCGTGTTAGGCCGGCTGGTTCGTGATAGTGCCAAGCCTGGGCGTCAGCATCCGGGTGAAATATGGACCCTCTATGCCAACCGTCGCTGGAGTGTGGATGAGGTCAGTGCCAGCAAGGAGGATGTTATTTCCGCTATGGGCGTGGCCTTTGCGCGCTTCATGGATATTCCCGAGAAAGATGTTAAGCCGCTCATGGCCCATCGTTGGCTTTATGCCCAGCACACGCCAGTAGGAGATGCCCCGTCCTATTTCGACTATCAGCGTAAACTCGCCGTGTGCGGTGACTGGCTTGCAGGCGAGGGGATGGAAGGCGCATGGGTTAGCGGTATGAGCTGCGCTGCGAGCGTGATTGCCGCCTGCGGTGCCTGATATGAGTGGCACTGTCCTGATTACAGGAGGCGGCCAGCGTATCGGTTTCTTTACCGCGCTTGGTTTGCAGGCCATGGGTTATCAGGTAGTAGTCAGCTACCGTACGCCCCGCCCGGAGCTGGATGTGTTGCAAGAGGCGGGGGTCAGACTGATTCCCGCTGACTTTTCCAGTCTGTCGGGTATCGAAGATTTTGTACTTCGATTAACCGCTGAAGTGACTGTGCTTCGTGCAGTCATCCATAATGCCTCGATGTGGTATCCCGACCATCAGGTAGATGAACTCGCTGCGGAGCATTTCCAGCAGATGTTCAATCTCCATATGTTGGCGCCTTATCTGATAAATCGTGCTTGCCAGCCACTTCTTATGTCTCATGACGGCGCACGAGACATTATTCATATGACGGACTGGGTGGTAAACAGAGGCAGTGATAAGCACGCTGCCTATGCTGCAACCAAGGCGGGGCTGGAAAACCAGACACTCTCGTTTGCCAGACTGTTTGCGCCCGCCATCAAGGTCAATGCCATCGCCCCTGCCTTGATCTGCTTCAATGAGGATGATGACGAGGCGTATCGCTTGCAGGCTGTAAAGAAGTCATTGCTGGAGATTGTGCCTGGTGAACAGGTGGTACTGGATACCATTCTTTATCTGTTCAACAGCCCTTATGTCACGGGTGCCAGCTTACCCCTGCACGGCGGCAGGCATCTCAAATAGCCTGCCTCTCTACATGCTGATGTTCAGCGTGGTGATACCCCCATCAGACGCAGAAAATTGTCGCGCGCTAAGTCATTAGCAACCTCTGTAGGCAAGGCATCCAGCAGGGGATTGTAGTCCTCAAGTGTTGAGCCTAGCGCGTCGAAGTAGCCAATCAAATCCGAGCCGATGGTAAAGCGCTGTGGATATTTGCGGATCAGGCTCAGCCATTCACCTCGTGGCTTGTTTTTATCATCCAGAATGTAAGGGTGCAGAACGCTCCAGGACAGATCGATATAGAGGTTATCGTAGCGCTGCAGTAATTCACTGACCAAAGAAGGCAGGAACTTCAGATATTGCTCGCGATTGATGGCTTCACTGGTGCCTGCATGTGCCCAGATAAAGGTGGTGTCAGGATGCCTTGATACTGCCTCCTCCAATTCCTTTCTATAGATCGGATCAGGGTGATAGACAGAGGTGATATTGCTGTGGATCAACACGGGCAGATGGTGCTTGGCTGCCAGAGAGTAGACGCGGTCCATGGCTTTGTTGTTGGCGCGAGGCGTTTCACCATACGTGAGTGCCGTTAAATCATCGTGACGTAGCAGTACTTCTCCTATTCCTTTAAACAACCCGGGGTGCCAGGTGAGCATGCGTTCAATGTGATCAACCGCGTTCATATCGGTAGGGTTGAAGCCAGTAATGAAAGGAAAGAACCGGGCACGTTGACGGGCAGGCAACTGTTCTACTGCTCGGGCGACTAACTCATCTGTCGCGCTGTACCAGTAGACTCGTGCATCGTCAGCCATCAGGTATTGAGGCTTTTGCGGCTCGTCCTCTTGCCATTTTTTTACTACGCCAAGACCCATAATCTGGGCATAGTCCACATTGCTTTTATCCATTTGTCGTAACAGTGCCTGCATACCCTGGGAGTACTGCAGGAAGTCGACGTAATGGAGGTGGCTATCCGTGTAGCGGTACTCGCGTGCCTGAGCTTGTGGTGCGTAAAAGGAAGAGATGCTCAGCCCAAGCCCTATGCCACAAAGCAGTGCCTGCTTGAGTATGCGGTTGCGGGGGGCAGTTGTTGGGCGCTGCTTCATGCATGAATTCCTGTCAAAAGAATGCAGCTACTGTATGAAAAATAGTATGAGGAGAAAACCGGAAAGGACTCTGCGTTATTCTGGTTGAGCAAACTCGAAAGAAGGAAGATTAGTGCTCCTGCCATACCGATCAGGAGCACTAGTACAGGTATTACCCTTTGCGGCTCACCTTGCCAGAGAGGGCTGTTGCTTCAAAGGCGACTTTGAACACATCACTGTAGTATTTCGCGAAATGAGCTGTGATACCTTCCTTGACGTGATCGGGTAGCTCATTGAAGTCTCGCTGATTGGCATCAGGGAGGACCAGTTCAAAAATCCCACTGCGTTTGGCAGCAATCACTTTTTCCCGAATACCGCCCACAGGAAGGACTTTGCCGGTGAGCGTCAGCTCTCCTGTCATGGCAATGCCTTTTTTAGGGGGCTGGTTCAACGCCAGTGATATCAGAGCGGTAGCCATAGTCACTCCAGCACTTGGACCATCTTTAGGAGTGGCTCCTTCCGGCACATGGAGATGGATAAAGCCTTTCTCAAAGGGTTCAGGGCTTCCGGCATAGTCCGAGATATGGCTGCTCACATAGCTATAGGCAATCTCGGCAGATTCCTTCATCACATCGCCTAACTTGCCTGTCAGTTTAAAGCCTCTATTGATCTGGTGGATCTGATTGGCTTCAACGGGCAATGTCGCTCCGCCCATCGCCGTCCAGGCCAGACCAGTGACTATGCCGGTGCCGTACATCACTTCTTCAGGCCGGAAGTAAGGGGTGCCTACATAGTCCACCAAATTTTTGCTGGAGATGCTGACATCTTTCAGCGCTGGATCTTCGACCAGTTTTCGTACTGCTTTGCGCAATATTTTCTGTAGTAATTTTTCCAGTTGCCGCACGCCCGCTTCACGAGCGTAATGCTGCACCAGTTCACGAAGTGCGCCGTCTTTGATGCTGACTTTCTTTTTGTCGACAGCGGCACGCTCCAATAATTTGGGCCACAAGTGACGTTTGGCGATGGCTACTTTTTCTTCCGCTAAATAACCTGCCAGTCGAATGACCTCCATGCGGTCGAGCAATGGACCAGGAATGCTATCGAGCTGATTGGCAGTGCAGATAAACAGCACTTTGGACAGATCCAGCCGCACATCCAGGTAGTGGTCCAGAAACTCGCTATTCTGTTCAGGGTCCAGCACTTCCAGCAGGGCGGATGCAGGATCTCCCTGATATGACGCGCCGAGCTTGTCGATTTCATCCAGCATGATAACCGGGTTGGCTTTACCCACTTCTTTTAGCGCCTGAACCAGTTTGCCCGGCATCGCACCAATATAGGTCCGGCGATGGCCTTTTATTTCGGCTTCATCCCGCATGCCACCAAGGCTGAGACGATAGAAGGGGCGATCAAGTGATTCCGCAATCGCTTTGCCGATTGATGTCTTGCCCACCCCCGGAGGGCCAACCAGCAATACAATTGAACCACTGACTTCACCTTTCCACGCGCCCAGTGCTAAAAACTCGAGAATGCGCTCTTTTACATCGGCAAGACCATCGTGATGTTTGTCCAGCACTTTCCGGGCACGTTTAAGATCAAGCTTATCTTTGCCATGCACGCCCCAGGGCACTGATGTTATCCAATCCAGGTAGTTGCGGGTAACGCCGTACTCTGGCGATCCCGTTTCCAGTACCGATAACTTCTGCAGCTCACTTTCAATACGCTGACTGACGGGCTCTGAAAGAGTTAGCTTTTCCAGTCGGGCGCGGAACATTTCCAGATCATTGCTGCGGTCATCCTTTTCCAGTCCCAATTCGCGCTGAATGACTTTCAGTTGTTCTTTGAGGAAGAACTCCCGTTGTCGATCCTGGATCTTGCTGTTTACTTCTTCTCTAATAGAGCTCTGTAAGCGCACCATCTCCAGTTCTTTGCGCAGGAGGACCAGTACCTTCTCCATCCGTCGTACTAGTGGAACCGTATCCAGAATTTCCTGTAGCTCATTGCCCTTTGATGTGGTGATGGCAGCAGCGAAGTCACAAAGAGGAGAGGGTTCATTCGGGCTGAAGTGGTTCAGGTATTGCTTCAACTCTTCGCTATACAAAGGGTTGTGGGGAAGTAGTTCCTTGATCGCTTGAATGACGGCAAGGCCATACGCTTTCAGCTCGTCTGCGTCTTCTTCCTTGGGATCCGGGTACTCGACTTCGACCAGATAGGGAGCTTTTCTGCTTAGCCAGCCTCGAATGCGGAATCGTTTGATACCTTGTGCAATAAACTGGATCTGTCCTTCCAGCTCATTCACCTTATGTACGCGAACGATGCATCCAATGGCAGAGAAGTTTTCTGGTCTCAGCGTGTCTGGGTTCTGATCACCCACATAGCAAAGTCCCACCATTTGGTGAGGTGTTCGCATAACGCGGTCCAGCGTTTCCTGCCACCGTTCCGCACTGATCATTAAAGGGTGTATCTGAGCGGGAAAGAAAGGACGATTATTGACGGGCAGCAAGTGTAATTTATCAGGTAGTGCCTGATGAGGGAGGATCAGGTTTGACCCCGATTGTTCTACGCTGATGACTTCAGGGGAAATGGCTTCCTGTTCGGACATTCATAAACTCCAATTCTAACGGGGGAGTTTTCAGAGCCTGTTGAAAGGCCGTACCACTACATTTGCCAATGTATGGCTAAGTGAGCACTCAAGCCGCTCTGAACATGAACCTTTAGATGGGTACGTCTTGATAGAATTAAAGTGCAGAGCAGAAGAGAGGGTTTGGAGCAGAGGATGAAGCAAGGAAAAAGGGTAACTGGGCGCTTGATTTTAAGGGAAGAGATGGCGCCAGACGGCGCCACCCAACAAATCAGAGCACGTTCACATTAGAAGCTTGCAAACCCTTTTGGCTCTCCGCCAGATCGAAACTGACGCGTTGGCCTTCTACCAGGGTTTTACGGCCTTTCTGTTGAATGGCACTGAAATGGACGAACACATCAGGACCGCTATCTTGAGCGATGAAACCAAAACCTTTGGTGTCATTGAACCACTTAACGGTACCTTGGCGCGGATCAGACATAACCTCTCCTGTCAGATCGATAAACAATTTCATTAAGCTTGATCAAGGCTTTCTAACAGAAAAGGTTCGTAATCTAAGCTGATAACCTTGCTGGCAGAAGACTTAATCTGTTACCGAGAATAGGTGAGATCACTCTAAAGCACAATGGCCGTTGTAACCATTTGAATCATCCTATAGTGGAATCCTCTGGCAATAGGCTGTCGTGAATCAAATTTTTATCCTAATGTTTGAAACAGGTGTCGTTTTTAATAAACATCACAATCGCAGTTCTGATAGAATACGACCAAAGTATTAGTCTGAGACTGGAGCTGAATATGACTGAGTACCGCCATCTGGCTGAAATGGGCATTGAAGACGTTGCTGATATTGAAAAGTACACCCTTCGTCAGGAAGGTGATGAAGACGTCATCAAGATCTACCTGAAACGTGATAAAGGTGAGTGGTTCGCACGTTCCAGAAAGTTTAAATTCAAACGTTATGTTAAAACTGTTCGTATCAATGAAGGGGCACAGCACTACCGCGAGGTAAGTGAAATGAATCCATTCCTGTTGCGTGCGGTTGATGAGCTGGACAGCCTGGTTGCCAAAGATCAGCGTAAGATGAGTGAAAAAGAGTTACTGCTTGAAGAGCTGGATCACCTCGAAAAAGTTGTCAGCCGCAAGATCACTGATTTGCGTGCTCAGATCGAGAATATGAAGTAATACGTCGTCTCGTGCTTTAATGGTGTTTGGGGCTGTTTAACAGCCCCATAACGTGTATTGAGTAGCTGAAATGCAGTTGTTGCTTGACGGTGTTACGAGTAGCAGTGGCAGAAGCATTCGTATCTGACCCGTAAGCTTCTGTCTGATCATAATGCGTGAAATCAAACAGTTGCCAAGCTAAGGTCACCTGTGTACTATAGCGACCACTTCAACGCCAGACGCAACGTTAATCGGTGTTGTAGGTCAAAAAGCGGGAATAGCTCAGTTGGTAGAGCACGACCTTGCCAAGGTCGGGGTCGCGAGTTCGAGTCTCGTTTCCCGCTCCAAAAATTAAGATGTATGAAACTAAAGCCGCATGATGCGGTTTTTTTGTGCCTGAATTTTTCCTCTTCTGCGTGCTGCCCTTCGCCTCATCTTCGCCTTTTAAGTTTTTCAACTCCATCTACATCGTCTGTGTTGTAGTGAAGTTATTTTGGAGCTTACTTGGTAGACACGAAATAGCTTCATTTGGCCGCTTTGTTGTAAAACTTCCTACCTGTGAGAGAGTCTTGTTGTCCAGAACTGACTTTGTCGACGAGGTTTGTACCAGTCTAATCCAAACTTTAACCGGGCTCAGTGAAACTGGCTTGGAAAAAGTAATCACCAAGCCAGCCTAAAAGACATCGGCTAAATAAGTGCAGTGTAATCCAGTCAAGAACGTCCTTGTTTACTTCATTCGTCGTTCTAGTCCTGTTTGTGCCAATATCCGAGTTGATATTTCCTCTATGGAAAGACTGGTTGTATCAATAAAGGGAATTCGTTCCCGTGCAAATAGAGCGGATGCTTCTCTGACCTCAAATTCACATTGCTCAAATGCGGCATATTTACTGTCAGGGCGACGTTCATGTCGTATGGCTGCCAGCTGAGGTGGTTCTATGGTTAAGCCGAACAATTTATGTCTGTGCTTTTTCAATGCGTTGGGCATTTTCAGATGCATGCCGTCATCCATGTCTTCTTCTGTCAAAGGGTAGTTGGCCGCTCGTATGCCGAACTGTAGCGCCAAATACAGGCATGTCGGGGTCTTGCCGCAACGAGAGACGCCAACCAGAATCACATCTGCCTGGTCATAGTGACGAGTTCTGATGCCGTCATCGTTATCCAGGGCAAAGTTTACCGCGTCTATTCTTTGTTTGTACTTCCTTTCTTCGTGAATGCCATGTGATTTGCCAACCGTATAGCTTGATCTTGAATTCAACTCTTCTTCCAGCGGGCTAAGGAAGGTGCCGAAAATATCAACCATAAAGGCATCTGCTTCAGAAATAATCGCTCTTATTTCAGTATTAACAATCGTGTCAAAAATAATGGGTCGGCCATCATCATAGTGAGCTGTTTTATTGATTTGCTTGACTGCATTAAATGCCTTTTCTGCAGTATCAATATAAGGAAGGGTAATCTGGTCAAATTCGATGTTATCAAATTGAGCCAATAAACTATTTCCCAACGTCTCGGCAGTAATCCCTGTTCCATCAGAAATAAAAAAAGCGGTGCGACGCATCTGCAACTTCCTTTCTATTCTGCAGCTGTGCTGCAAATTTACTGAGTTTCATAACTTGTAAAATGACAAGAAAAAAGTCTGAGTCTCTTGTCATTCGCCTAATTTAAGCCATGAAATGGTTGATTTCATGTGTAACCTGTTGATTTTAAAATGATATAAAAATTGGTCAGACCTGTAGTGAAATTACATTTGATGACCTTGGAGAAATCCAAAAAAAAATTCAGTATCATGGCCCTTGTCAGGCATAACGATCCTCTTTTTATTCCAAGCCGCCATTTAATATAGAACATATATTTTGAATATGGTGCTCTGATCTGGTTACCAAGTATCAGAAGAAAGTAGCTGGTTGGAAAGTCTCTGGTTCAGTGTAGATCTACTGCAGAACTGTGGTGAAATGCAGATCATGCAACAGCCAGTGAGGGAAGATAGGGGGTCGATGCGGTCTGGCATAAGCATCAGACGATTACAAAGGGGTTGCACCTTGCCAAACTATATTCTGTTTTTCGACAAGGTAGGAATGAATGATGTGGAGCGTGTCGGAGGTAAGAACGCTTCTCTGGGGGAAATGATCAGTAATCTGGCGTCTGCAGGCGTCAGCGTACCGAATGGATTCGCTACTACTGCCCAGGCCTATTGGGACTTCCTTGAGTATGGTGGCTTGGCCAACCGCATTGCTGATACGTTGAAAGAGCTGGACGTCGAAGACGTAAAAGCTCTGGCAGAAACCGGCAAGAAGATTCGTGGCTGGTTGATGGAAGCCCCATTCCAGCCCGAGCTGGAAACGGCCATCAATGCTGCGTGGGAAGAGCTTTCAGCAGATAACCAGCAACTTGCGGTAGCCGTGCGCTCTTCTGCTACGGCAGAAGACTTGCCAGACGCTTCCTTTGCCGGCCAGCAAGAAACCTTCCTGAACATCCGTGGTCTTGAGAACGTAAAGCACGCCATCAAGGAAGTATTTGCTTCCCTGTATAACGACCGTGCTATTTCTTACCGTGTTCATCATGGTTTTGATCATGGGGAAGTTGCCCTGTCTGCTGGCATACAGCGGATGGTGCGCAGTGAGACAGGCGCTGCAGGCGTTATGTTCACGCTGGATACAGAGTCTGGCTTCGATCAGGTGGTTTTTGTCACCGCTAGCTATGGCCTCGGTGAAACTGTGGTGCAGGGCGCGGTCAACCCTGACGAATTCTATGTATTCAAGCCTAACCTGGCAGCCGCCCGCCCCGCTGTACTGCGTCGTACTTTGGGCTCCAAAGCTATCAAGATGATCTACGGTGAAGAGGCGCGTGCCGGACGGTCAGTCGTTACTGTTGATGTCGACAAGCAAGATCGTCAGGTTTTCTGTGTAACTGATGAGGAAGTGGAGTCTCTGGCTCGTCAGGCGCTGATTATCGAGAAACACTACGGCCGTCCGATGGATATCGAGTGGGCCAAAGATGGTGACGACGGCAAGCTGTACATCGTCCAGGCACGTCCTGAAACAGTTAAAAGCCGTGCCAACCAGAACGTCATGGAGCGTTATCTGCTGAAGGAAAAAGGCACCGTTATCGTTGAGGGACGCAGTATCGGTCAGCGCATTGGTGCAGGTCCGGTGCGTATCGTCAACAGCATCGCTGATATGGATAAAGTTCAGCCGGGCGACGTGCTGGTGACCGACATGACCGATCCAGACTGGGAGCCGGTGATGAAGCGCTCGGCTGCTATTGTCACCAATCGCGGTGGGCGTACCTGTCACGCAGCCATCATCGCGCGTGAGCTGGGTATTCCAGCTATCGTCGGTTGCGGTGACGCTACCGAGAAGCTGCAGGAAGGTGAAGAAGTTACCGTTTCCTGCGCCGAAGGGGATACTGGTCGCGTCTACAAGGGTCATCTGAACTTTGAGCTGAAGACTAACAGTATCGACTCCATGCCCGGTTTGCCGTTCAAGATCATGATGAACGTGGGCAATCCTGATCGCGCCTTTGATTTCTCCTCTCTGCCTAACGAAGGAGTAGGTCTGGCCCGTCTGGAGTTCATTATCAATCGTATGATCGGCGTACACCCCAAGGCGTTGCTGAATCTTGATGAACAGCCTCGCGAAGTACGTCAGGCCATCGACAAGCGTATTGCCGGATATGGTTCTCCTGTCGACTTCTATGTCAGCAAGCTGGTTGAAGGTATCTCTACACTGGCCGCTGCATTTGCGCCGAAAAAGGTGATCGTGCGCCTGTCAGACTTCAAGTCCAACGAGTATGAAAATCTGATCGGCGGTAGCCGCTATGAGCCGGGTGAAGAGAACCCCATGCTCGGCTTCCGTGGTGCATCCCGTTATATTTCAGACAACTTCCGTGACTGCTTCGAACTGGAGTGCCGTGCTCTGAAGCAGGTGCGGGATGTGATGGGGTTGACCAACGTTGAGATCATGGTGCCTTTCGTGCGCACCGTGGGCGAGGCAAGCCGGGTAATCGATCTGCTGGCTGAAAATGGTCTGAAGCGTGGTGAAAATGGGCTGCGTGTGATCATGATGTGTGAGCTGCCCGCCAACGCCTTGCTGGCCGATGAGTTCCTCGAATACTTCGATGGTTTCTCCATTGGTTCTAACGACCTGACGCAGCTGACGCTGGGTCTGGATCGTGATTCCGGCATCATTGCCCATCTGTTTGATGAGCGTAACGAGGCTGTGAAGAAGTTGCTGGCGATGGCCATTCAGGCCTGTAAGCGTAACAACAAATATATTGGTATCTGTGGCCAGGGGCCTTCAGATCATCCTGATCTGGCCAGATGGCTGATGCAGCAGGGTATCGATACAGTATCGCTCAACCCTGACTCTGTGCTGGATACCTGGTTCTATCTGGCCGAAGGCGCGTAAGCGACCCGCTGATTCACCATAGACAGAAAAAGCACCCAGCCTGGACTTTATCGGGCTGGGTGTTTTTTTGTGTGCACTTCTCAAGTGCTGATATGAGAAGTAGGGGGCATTACGCCACTAATGTAACAGTTGCCTGCAACCCATGTCGGGATTGTGAAAATCGCTACCATCGCTTGGGACGCCTTAGCGGGGTTGTTAAGATGTCGACCGCAGTGACATTCGGGGTTCAGCTGCTTTACTGACATGCGTAGCTGATCTGGGTTCGAATAGGGAACGGGAGAGTGGGAATGCTACAGCAATCCATAAAGAGCAAGTGCCGTGCGGCTGTGCTGACACTGTGGGTGATGGTGAGTGGAGCGGCGTATGCCGAAGACTTCTCGCAGCCAGGGCTGTATATCAAAACCGAAGAAGGTTACAAACAAATCCCCCCGTACAATGACTACACCTTGAATTATTCCAATCTGGGTGAAATTCCCTGGGTCAATGTCAGTCAGCCGGTCGAGCTGGTAGCAAATATGGCTGACCTTAATACTGACACCCTGTTTATCTACACCCGACCCCTTGGCTTCACGATAGAGCGGGATTTGTTGTCACCGCGCGCAACGCGGATGGATGGCAAAGATAACCTCTATCACATTGAGCTGGGGGAAATGTCTAACGACAACGTGCTGGTATACGAAGAGGGTGGTACGACCTACGCAGTGACCCTGACCAATCCACGTCAGGCGGTCATCAAGCATCTGTCAAACACGCAGGAAAATGCTCTGACTGCGCAGAGTTATGCTGTGGAGGCGTTGAAGGCTTTTCCCGATGACGGCGATATTATCCGGTTGAAAGACTATTGGGATGAGCAGGTCAAAAAGAACAATATCCAGTAGCTCTCAGTAGCACTGCCAGATGCTACTTCCGTTGAAGTGAAATTGAGGCAGTGAGCAACGCAAATAAAAACGGCAGCCGGAAAAGCTGCCGTTTTATGTTGTGACTGCTGAAGATCAGCAGTTGAACAGGAAGTTACTGATCAGCTCCTTGCCGCCTTCGGTTGCGAAGGATTCAGGATGGAACTGAATACCGTGGATGGGCAGGGTTTTGTGCTGGACTCCCATTACTTCGAAGGCGCCACCTGTACGGATCACATTCAGCTGATCGAAGTCTTTCGCCGCCAGACTGCCCACGGCAGCGGTCACTGTCAGGCATTCCGGGAAGGTTTCTGCTTCTGCAATCAGTGAGTGGTAGCGCATGACCTCTAGCTGATCGGGAATATTCCTGAAAACGCTGGTGCCGTTGTGGGTGATGGCACTGGTTTTACCGTGCATCGGCAAGGGCGCTTTGACAATCCTGCCACCAAATACGTGAACGATACCTTGCATACCCAGACAAACGCCCAGCAGTGGGATCGTTTGGCCCAGCTCGCGAATGACATCAGCACATACACCAAAGTAGCTTTCATCGTCGGGTGAGCCGGGGCCGGGGGAAATGATGATGCGATCAGGGGCGGCTTTACGCAGATCGGCCAGCGTTACTTCATCATTCCGCTTGACCACAACCTCAAAGTCATCGACACGCTTCTGCTTCTTTGCTGAAACCAGAATCTCGCCGACGAACTGATACAGGTTGTAGGTGAAGGAGTCGTAGTTATCGATGATATAGACTTTCATGCTGACGCCTCCTGACCTTCACTGCTGAACATATCCAGAACCTTTTTGGTGCCGGCAAACTTTCGCTGAATTTCTTCATACTCATCGGCAGGGTTGGAGTCGTAGACATTACCGCCACAGGTTTGCACGTAGGCTTCTGTGCCATTGGCAAAGACCGTTCGTATGGGGATGGCAAAGGTGCAGTCACCATTGAAGGAGAAATGACCCAGTGCGCCGCCATAAGGACCGCGGCCATCGGTCTCCAGATCATCAATGATCTTCATCGCTTCAATCTTGGGTGCGCCAGTGAGCGTGCCTGCCGGGAAGTTGCTGGCCAGCGCAGAAAACATGTCGTGGTCCTGGGCGATGATACCGACGATCTCACTGGAAATGTGCTGCACATGGCTGAATCGCTTGATGTCCATCAGGCTGCGCACTTTGACTGTGCCAAACTCGGCCACGCGGCCAATATCATTGCGATGGAGATCGACGATCATATTGTGCTCAGCGATTTCTTTGGGATCGTTCAGCAGTTTACGCGCCAGCATGGTGTCTTCCTGCTCGTCCTTGCCGCGACGTGCCGTGCCTGCCAGAGGGAAGGTTTCCATCTCGCCCTGACGCAGGCGGAACAGTAACTCCGGGCTGGCGCCGATGACTTTCTGCTCACCGAACTTGACGTAATACATCTGCGGTGACGGGTTCACCTCACGCAATTTCTCGTAGAGATTGATGGTGTCGCCTTCGAGACGGAAACGTTTTTTGAAGCCCACCTCTGTCTGGAAAATCTTGCCATCAATAATGTCCTGCTTGACCTTCATTACCGCGGCAGCATGTTCCTCACGGCTCATGGTTTCACCGGTGGCGGTGATCTTCAGTGGGCCATTGCCCACATAGTCCTGCTCAATCAGATCAAGTACCAGCTGGTAGCGATTGTCGGTGTAGTAGAAATAGATCACCTCGCCGGTCATCTTGTCGAGAATCAGGCCATCCTTGTACAGACCAAATTTGAACGACTCGAACATGTCGCTGGTTTTCAGCTTCAATGTCGGCTCGAAGTAGTTCATGGCGTCATAGCTGATAAAACCTGTCAGGCCACCCGCGTATTTGCGCGAGATGATGTTCTGCGGAATAACATCGCGCAGCAGGTAATAAGGGTTGTCGCTGGCATACTCTGCCTTGCTGCCATCGCGCTCAGTGATGGTCAGGGCTTTATCACGGGCAGACAGCACCTTTTCAGGATCGAAGCCGATGATGGAGCAGCGGGAAATAAAGCTTTCCTCACCGAGCGACTCCAGCATAAAGCAGATATCGAACTGCTTTTCGATCTTCTTGAACAGGCCAAAGAAATCGATGTCGGTCGCAAGGGTGATGTAATGCGGTTTGCGCGGCAGCTCAAGCATGGCTGGCTTGTTGGAATATTCCGATGACATGGTGCAGGTATCTCACAGAAGCAGCATAAAGCCAGCCATGCAATGGCTGGAGTGGGCGAAACGTCAGTGCGTTGAGCTTCGCCATCGCTGTGAGTTGGGGCGGCAGGGCATGATGTTTTCCTGTGCTGACTATCTAGATTGACGCACCTTGACTGCGTTACTCACCACGTAAAGCACGTGAGCCGCGAGTGACTGTGGCAATGCCGACACCCAGGGTCTCGGCGATCTGACGCTGGGGAATACCTTGCTCCAGCATCTTGAATATCTGCAGACGTTTACTGATTTCCGTCAGCTCAGAGGGGGTCAGCAAGCTGCGTAACGCCTTCTCCATACTGCTCTGATCATTCATGGTCAGCAGATGATCAATTAATTCAATTAGATAGGTATCTGTATTCATGTACTAGTACGATACAGGTATTTTTTCGGAAGGCAAGGACGAATTTGCTCTGTCGTCATCGGGATGGTGATGAATTGTTATGAGTGACTCGCGTTGGAAATAAAAAAAGCACCGCCGAGGCGATGCTTCTTGTACTTGCAGAGACCGGCGTCTCTGCGACATCAGCCCCGGACTGGGGCGGGTTGCTGCTGGGTGAGGCAATGAATATTGCCGCCACCGAGCAACAATTCGCGACCCGGGATCATCACTACCTTGTGGTCAGGGCAGATGCGTTCCAGTACTGCTCTGGCTTCTTCGTCTCTGGGGTCATCAAAGCAGGGGGCGATGATACCGCCATTGACGAACAGGAAGTTGACGTAGGATCCGGCCAGACGGCTTTCGGTCGTGCGTTCTTGCGAGCCTTCGACCAGATCAACGCTCGCTACCTCTTCCTCAGTTGCATAGAGCGGACCGGGGATCGGTATGGTATGGACGACAAAGGCACGTCCCTGGGCATCTTTCTCCTGCTGCAGCACGTCCAGTGCCGCGCGGCACAAGGCGTAATTGGGATCCTGCTCATTGTCAGTCCACGCCAGCAGCACTTCTGCAGGGCGAATGTAGCAGCAGAAGTTGTCAACGTGGCCGTTGGTTTCATCATTGAAGAGGCCCGTGGGCAACCAGATGACCTTGTCGATGTTCAGATGCTGCCTGAGTACGTCTTCAATTTCCGCCCGATCCAGATGTGGATTACGGTTGGTATTCAGCAGGCATTCCTCAGTGACGATCACTGTGCCTTCGCCGTCCACATGGATGGAGCCGCCTTCCAGTACAAAGCCTGGCAGGGCATAGCGCTGGCAGCGTTCGATTTCGAGAATCTTGCCCGCCACCTGCTGGTCACGCTTCCAGGGGAAATACAGGCCGCCATTGAGGCCGCCCCAGGCATTGAAGTCCCAGTCGACGCCGCGCACTTCGCCTTCTTTGTTGATAACGAAAGTCGGGCCGGTATCGCGCACCCAGGCATCATCATTGGAGATTTCCACCACACGAATGTTGGGGTGATCAAGACGTGCACGGGCGTTTTCATACTGCGCAGCCGAGACGCCGACAGTAACAGGCTCGAACTCAGCGATCGCTTTGGCAAGAGTGGCATGCGCCAGTTGTACCGGCTTGGCACCTTCGCGCCAGTTGTCAGTACGCTCTGGCCAGATCAGCCATGTCTGGCTGTGGGGAGCCCACTCAGCTGGCATGTGGAAGCCGTCCTGGCGGGGAGTGCTGGTCAAAATGCTCATATCAGGCTTTTCCATCCAGAGTGGTGACAGGCGTGTATAGGTTGTAGCGGCGGTCGCGGAACACACCCCAGGCGCTGCGGATTTTTTCCAGTTCATCGAGGTCAAAGCTGTGCACCAGAATGCCTTCTTCGGTTTCATTCAGCTCGGCCACTTTTTCACCAAACTGGTTGGCAATAAAAGATGAGCCGTAGAAGGTGATGTCGTAGCCATCCTGCTCTTCGTTGCCGATACGGTTAGAGGCAATCAGCGGCATGACGTTGGCACCCGCGTGACCCTGCTGCACACGCTGCCAGTGGTCACGTGAGTTGATGGTCTTGTCATGTGGCTCGCTGCCAATGGCGGTGGGGTAGAACAGCAGTTCTGCCCCCATCAATGCCATGCTGCGCGCGCACTCGGGGAACCACTGGTCCCAGCAGATGCCTACACCAATTTTGGCATAACGGGTTTGCCAGACTTTGAAGCCGGTGTCGCCCGGGTTGAAGTAATACTTCTCGTGGTAGCCGGGGCCATCAGGAATATGGCTCTTGCGGTAAATGCCGAGCATGCTGCCATCGGCATCGATGATGGCGACAGTGTTGAAGCGGGCACGACCAGCCAGTTCAAAGAAGCTGATGGGCAGTACCACTTCCAGTTCTTTAGCCAGTTTCTGGAAATGCTGGATGGCAGGGTTGTCTTCCAGAGTAGTGGCCAGCAGCAGGTAATCTGCGTTGGGCTTCTGGCAGAAATAGGGCGTTTCAAACAGCTCCTGAATCAGGATGATCTGCGCACCACTGGCGGCAGCTTCACGAACCAGTTTCTCAGCATTGGCGATGTTGGCTTCTTTATCCCAGGAGCAGGCCATCTGGGTAGCTGCGACGGTAACGTTACGACTCATGGCAAACCTCATATCTGTGGTTCGTGAAGGCTGTCTGCCGATGCTGTATCGAGACAAGCATCTGGCGCGAGTAACTGATGCATACAAGCGCCTTGCTCATAGGGTCAGGTGCTGTAGCGCGCAACCCGTTGATAAAGGCGATATGCTGTTGGGGTGTTTTATAGTCGATATTTATCCGTATTAAAAGTGAAATTTAAAATAATCACTGATAAGAAGTGGAAAAATATCGATAAGTATCGATTATTGAGCGTTGCCCGATTGACGCTGTAACAAGGGCGGCAAGTACAAACCAAGATAGGCCTGATAGGCCCGTAGCCCTTCGGCTGCCATAGTCGGCGTGATCTCTCCGTGACGCTGGATGGACAGGGTGTAGATACGGTCTGCCAGCTGCATGGCCAGATCAAAAATGTCGATATCTGCAGGTAGGGGTGGCAGCTTGAAGTAGTGGTTAAACAAGGCGGCTACGGCATGGCTCAGTTCCACGTCATGTTGACGATCTCGTAACATCACCTCGCTCATACCGTGGCTGGACAGAATCAGCTGCCGCGCGGCTTCATCATGCTGATAGACCGACAGAACCTGCTTTTCGATATGAGCTGCCAGATCATGCCAGCTGTGGATCAGCCCGGTTGCGGGGGGAGAGTCCAGTGCTGTAAGAAATGCCTGATGAACCGAAGAAATCAGTGCCTCCAGAACCGCACTGATACTGGGGAAGAAGTGGTACACCGAAGACGGAGGAATATCGGCTTTTGCCGCAATAGCATAGATCGACAGATTGGCCAGCCCTTCACTGCTGAGCAGCTCGCGAGCGGCCTCGAGAATAGTGTCGATACGGGCCTGACTGCTGGCACGAGGGCGGCGTGTGGAAGAGCGGGTGGCCATCGTAACTGCTCTCTGACAGATGAATATCGGCTTTGCTGTGGTCGGCAGTATAGCCGGTGAGACCAGCAGCACAAGTAACGTACCTTTCTTCATCACTTGGCCACGCGGCCGCGTTGTTTTGCGTAACGTCCAACATTACAAGAGCTGGGTAATGTGATGTATGACTTTTCCCGTTATCGCTGTGTGTTCCAAGCCGGTCTGCCATTGTTATCAAGGATTACCCTATGTCTGTCTTATCAACTGCCAATGCTCCCCGTTTACTCTGTGCTGCCCCCTTGACCGCTGCCGTGGCTGAGCGTGCCGTGACCGAGTTTGATGCTCTGCTAAGCCAGGAAAAGCAGCTGACACCGGCAGAAATGCTTGCAGTGGTAAAGGCTAATCCCTCGATTCAGGCCATTCTTGTTTCCTCCCGTATTCCTGTCAAAGCCGAGACGCTGATGGCACTGGCGCCGCAGATCAAAATCATTGCCACCAGCAGTGTTGGCTATGAGCACTTGGATGTAGCTGCGGCAACGTCACTGGGTGTTGTCACCACTAACACACCCGATGTGCTGACCAATGCCACGGCCGATATGGCGATGTTGCTTTTGCTGGGTGCTGCACGGCGAATGCGAGAGTACCTGCAGGTCATGGATAACGGCTGGCGCCGGCGTTTTGGCCTGGGTGACTTGCTCGGCACCGAGGTCAGTGGCAAGACGCTGGGTATCTGGGGGATGGGCCGCATCGGTCAGGCAGTGGCACGTCGTGCCCGTGGTTTCGATATGAAGGTGCTCTATTGCAACCGCTCGCGCCTGAGCCCGGAGCTGGAGCACGGCGCTACCTATTTCAGTGACCTTGAAGCGATGCTGCCGCACTGTGACTTCCTCTCGTTACACGCACCCTCCAGCCCCGAGACCACTGGTGCCATCAATGCTGACCGGCTCAAGCAATTGCCGCAGGGGGCAATTCTGGTCAATACCGCACGAGGTCAGCTGGTGAATGAGGACGACCTGCTGGCGGCACTCAAGTCCGGCCATATCGCTGCTGCAGGCCTGGATGTCTTTGCTGCCGAGCCTGAATATGATCTGCGTTTTCGCGCGTTACCCAACGTCTTCATGGCGCCGCATATGGGCTCTGCGACAATAGAAACGCGCGATGCCATGGGCCTGCGTGCGCTGGAAAATATTGCTGCCGTATTGAGTGGCCGCAGTGCCCGCGATGCCCTTAACTGACCTGATTTTGCTCCCTCGATAAACAGGGCTTATACTTCGGCCCTGTTTTTGTAGTCGTACAGTCATACTGACGGCGATACCGATTAGAGATGCTAAGCAGGTAATCAGCGATGGGTGCACAGTGGAAAGCCAAAGGCAAAGCCGAGGCTGCTAACGCCAGGGGCAAAATCTTTACCAAGCTGTCACGTGAAATCACCGTGTCAGCCCGTGCGGGTGCTGATCCCGATACCAATGCTGCCTTGCGTATGGCAGTGGAGCAGGCGCGTAAAGCGTCCATGCCTAAAGATACTATCGAGCGTGCCATCAAGAAGGGCGCGGGTCTGTTGAATGAAACTGTCAACTATGAGCTGGTGACCTACGAAGGCTACGCGCCGCATCAGGTTCCCGTCATCGTTGAGTGTCTGACCGATAACAAAAACCGTACTGCTTCCGGCATGCGTGTTGCCTTCCGTAATGGTCAGCTGGGCAGCTCAGGTTCTGTCGCCTGGACGTTTGACTATCTGGGGCTGATCGAAGCCACTGCCGAGAAGGCCGATGCCAATGCAGAAGAAGCTGCTATCGAAGCCGGTGCTCAGGATCTGGAAGAAGGCGAGAACGGCGAAGTACTGTTCATGACCGACCCTTCTGATCTGATGGCCGTAGCGGCAGCGCTGCCAGAGTTTGGCTACAGCGTGCAGAGCGCCAAACTGGGTTATGTGCCCAAGAATCCTGTTTCACTGGAAGGTGACGCGCTGGCTGAAGTTGAAGCGTTCCTGGAAAAGGTGGAAGCAGACGACGACGTGCAGAATATCTATGTAGGTCTGGCAGGCTAAGTCTCACGAAGCTGACATGGCTCTGCATACGACAACAAAACCGGCTCAGGCCGGTTTTATTTTGTCTGTCTTCAGGTGTTTTTGGCACCGTGCCCCCTTCTTTACGCTATTCCTTGCTTTTCAATTCGGCTGACGACGGCTGGACAGGTGACTGTTGAGCGAGTAGTCTGCTATTTTAATAAACGATCAGTCTATAAATAGGTGGATGTACTCGTGACAGAATCCCATAATGCGCCTCGCCGCCGCGGGCGTCCGCCGAAGCAGCCCGATGGCCAGCTGGAGACACGTCTGGCGCTGATTCGCCGGGGCATGGAAGTGCTGACCGAGCGAGGGTTCACTGCCACCGGTCTGGAAGGGTTCTTAAAGCAGGTCGGGGTGCCCAAAGGATCGTTCTATCACTATTTCGACAGCAAGGAGGCTTTCGGTCGTGCGGTGATGGACAGTTACGCCCGCTATTTTGAACGTAAATTGGACCGCCATCTGCTCAATACACAGCTATCACCGTTGCAGCGTCTTGATGAGTTCGTCGCGGATGCCAGCGCCGGAATGGCACGTCATGGATTCCGCCGTGGTTGTCTGGTGGGCAACATGGGGCAGGAAGTCGCGGTATTGCCGGATGATTTTCGCCAGCAGCTGGATGCGATCCTGCATAGCTGGCAGCAACGCTTGACCGTTTGCCTGCAGGCTGCTCAGGCGCAGGGGGAGTTGTCAGCTGCACTGGATGCTGAGGAGCTGGCTCAGTTTTTCTGGATCGGCTGGGAAGGGGCGGTACTGCGTGCTCGTTTGCAGTGCAGTGCGGCACCTCTGGACGTGTTTTACAGCGGTTTTCTCAGGATGATAAGCGCGAACTGTAGTGGCTCAATGATTTCGGACACTCAGTAAAGCGTTATTCTAACGCGCTCAGTGAGGTGTCTTATTTATGAGCAAACGTCGTCAGTCCTTTACTCCAGAGTTCAAGCTGGAGGCCGTCGCGTTAGTGACCGAGAAAGGCTATTCCGTAACGGAGGCCTGTCA
>NZ_LAPT01000001.1 GCF_003194385.1 Pokkaliibacter plantistimulans | reverse complement strand
ACAAGGAAAAAACAGGCGAAAAAGCGGAGTTTAGTGAGCTAAATGAGCATTTTGAGCCTGTTTTTGACGCGGTATTCTGCAACGCAGATAGATTTTCAACAGCCTGTTAGGCAAGACCATCAAGCACTCACAGTGAGAAGGCGCTGAAGCCTGCTTCCTGCAGTTGCTTCTGCCCCTGCTCGTGGGTCACCACGGCAGCACTGGCCTTGTCGATCTGCAGATAAGTTTCTGTGACACGACGCAGATCTGCTGCGGTGGTTTCCAGCACACGCTGACGGAACAGTTTACGCTGCTCCTGAGTACGTCCATGCAACAGATTGTGGAAGGTCTGGATGGCTTCGCCTGCGGGCGAGCCGGGTTTATCCAGCGAACTGACCACGCCCAGCACCGCTTCTTCCAGCTTGGCCTGATCAATGGGGCTGCTGAGCACCCAGTCAATGGCGCGGTCAAAGTCTGCCAGCGTTGCCAGATTGCGCGGATCACGATAGGAGTAAAAACGGAACACGCCATTGCCTGCATCATGACCTGCACCACCACCATAGGCACCACCCTGCTCGCGAATAACACGGTGCAGGAAGCCGTTCCGCAGATACTCGCCCAGTACGGTCAGGATGGGTGCATCCGCGTGACCTGAATGCACTGTGGGATAGGCTTTGGCACAGAAGTTCACCTGAGTGTTTACTTTCCACGCCTGCAGTCTGGCGACATCCGCCAGCTGTGGCTGCCAGTGACCAGACTGTATATCGCCTGCAACATACCACCGCGGGCTGAGACGAGCGATACACTCTTCCAGTCGCTCCCCTTCAGCGACCAGCACCACCTGCCGTGCCTGTTCGGCAAAGCGCTGATGGAGCGCTGCAAAGGTGCCTGTCAGTTCCTGCATCTGGCCTTCGTCCGCCAGCTTCTTGTCCAGTTGCTGAATAAAGCGAATCCCTTCCAGACCCGAGTTGACGTGAGCCAGACGCGCACCGGGGCTGAATACCGCCGCAGACGCCAGCATGGCCAGTGAATGACCACTGCCCGTCACACTCTGACGCTTGCGCGAACTGCGCTGTGCGATCAGCTCTCGAATACGCTGGTGTTCGTCGAAACGTACATGCTGGAAGGTATCCAGCATCAGCTCATCCAGTGCCTGATGATTACGGGCCAGTGCCTTGCCACTGATGACCAGATAGGCACCCAGCTGTGACGGATCGCTGATGTTGGCGCGCAGCGAGGTGTATACGCTCAGGCCACCGCTGACCTGTGCCTGCCGGGCCTGCATTTCCATATAGTCTTTCTGGCCCACGCCCAGCTCTGCCACGCTGCCAACGTAGTAAGGCAGCAGACTCAGCTGCTCCTGATTCAGTTCGGGCAGGGGCAGCACCACCTGCTGGTAAACAATGCCGTTGGTACCACGATCATAGCTGGTCACGCGCACGGGTTGCTGATGAGCGATGCCCACCACTTCCTTCATATCAGCAGGCACATCCTGCAGGGTCACCTTGGGCAGAATGTCCGCATCGTCGATCTGATCCTGACGCTCTTGCAGCGCTTTGGCCTGAGCAACCAGCTTGGCTTTCTGTTCGTCAGTCAGGCCAGCCTTGATCTCGGCCAGCGTGTCTTTTTCAGCCTGTTCGCGACGTTCCGCCAGTTTGGCATCAGGACGCAGCGTCAGACGTACCCGGTGCGGGTTGTTGAGCAGCAGTTTATTGATCAGACCTGGGATGAACTGACTGTCTTTGACATCCTCACGCAGACGCTCCAGTACCGGATCCAAATCCAGCAGCGCAATGGGATCACCACGGTGAATGGCACTGGACAACAGCCCCAGCCCCAGTTGCAGGCCATAGGGATAGCCATCGCCACCAATTTCACGCTGACTCAACTCCAGCTGATGCAGTGCGGCATCGACCTGATCCTGATCCACGCCCTGATCGGCCAGTTTCTGCAGGGTGTCCAGTACCAGCTGTTCAAAAGCCGCCGCCTGCTCAGGGTTACTGCCCTCGAGGCCACACATGAAACTAATCTCGCGGTTGGAGTCTTCCAGTCCGCAAAGTGGAGATGGTGACTGGCCCAGACCACAGGTTTCCAGCGCATGGCGCAGGGGCGAGGCACTGTGATCAAGCAGTACCTTACTGAGCAGATTGGCCTTTAATGAATCATAGAGATTGATGCTGGAGCCCAGCAGCCAGCCCATGACCAAATGAGTCTGATTGTGCAGGTCGTCTTCATTACAGGCATAGGCTTCTTCAACGATGATGGGCGCGAAGTAACGTTTCTCATCCTTCACTTCCAGCTTGTCATCCAGCCTGTCGAAGCGCTTCAGCGCCTGCTCATGCATCTTTTCCTGGTGTTCATACGGGTCGATGTTACCGAAGGTCATGAACACGGCATTGGTGGGATGATAGTGGCGCTTATAGAAGGCCAGCAGCTCTTCATAGCTAAGATCAGGAATGCAGGCAGGCTCACCGCCGCTGTTGTAGTGATAGGTCGCCGTCGGGAACAGGTACTTCGTCAGGGTCTGCCACAGCGTGCTGACCGGCGAACTCATGGCCCCTTTCATCTCGTTGAAGACCACACCTTTGTATTCCAGTGCCGACTCCGGATTTTCCGCTTCGGCAAACTCCAGACGATGGCCTTCCTGAGCAAAGTCGAGGGGGTCAAGACGAGAGAAGAAGGCCGCATCCAGATAGACATCCAGCAGATTGTTGAAGTCTTTCTTGTTCTGACTGGCAAAGGGATACGCCGTCCAGTCACTGCTGGTAAAGGCATTCATGAAGGTATTGAGTGAGCGGCGGGTCATCATGAAGAACGGATCACGCACCGGGTAGCGTTCGCTGCCGCACAGGGCCGTATGCTCCAGAATATGTGCTACGCCGGTGGAGTCCATGGGCATGGTGCGAAATGCCACCATGAAGACGTTTTCTTCGTTATCGCTGGCAATGTGGTAGTGCATGCTACCGGTCTGAAGGTGTTCGAACTCGGCAACTTCAATTCCCAAGGACGCAATGGGCGTCTGCCGGATTAGGCGGAAGGCGGAGTGTGTCTTCATCATTTAGTTTCATCCAGACAACGCTGCACTGCCTCTGATCATTGTTACCGTCAGGGCGTACAGCAAAAACTCAGTAACGGCACACACCATTACAACCAGTCAGTTCTGTCAGGCCAGCAAACTGTGCTTACAGTCTCAATCAGCGGCCTTTAATAGCAATTTATCCAACATACGGGTCGGCAGCAGCCGTTTCAACCAGGGCAACACTCTTGCCGGGCGGGTAACACGATAGCGAGGCCTCGGATTCGTTGCCGTCAGTGCACTTTCCAGCACTTCCAGCACCGCTTCAGGCCCCAGAGTGAACTTGTCATTCAACCCGTCACGCTGCAAACGCGCGATCATATTGTCATAGGTGGCCGAGAAGCGGCTGTTGTTCTTATCGATATGACGCATGAATGCCTGATAGGCATTATCACGAAACTGACTCTGAATCGGACCGGGCTCAATCAGCACGACCTTGACGCTGGTATCAGCCAGTTCCAGTCGCAGGGTATCTGCCATCCCTTCAATGGCAAACTTACTGGCCACATACGCGCCTCGTAGCGGCATGGCCACCTCGCCCAGCACCGAGCTGTTGTAGATCAGCCTTGCGTCTGATGAGGCTTTGAGCAGGGGAAGCAACTGACGTGTCAGCTCATGCCAGCTGAAGACATTGGTTTCAAACTGCTCTCGCAGGGCTGCGACAGGCAGATCCTCTAGCGCCCCTGGCTGGCCGTATGCACCATTATGAAAAAGTGCATAGAGTTTGCCTCCTGTCAGTGCATGAATCTGCTCCACCGCCTCATTCAGCGACCGGCCGTCGCGCAAATCCAGTGGCAATACCGTCAGGCCCTCTTTCTGCAAACGCTCAACATCTTCCTGTCGGCGGCAACTGGCGATGACGCTGTATCCCTGCTGATGCAGAGCCAGAGCGCAATGACGGCCAATGCCGGTTGAGCAACCTGTGATCAGTATCCATTTCTGCGTGCTATCTACTGTCAACCTCAGCCTCCTTTCCACGAGCTGGTAGCCACTGTAACCAAGATGACTTTCAGGATAATCAGCGATTGTTGATCCATATCGTGGCAAACACCCTGTGACACACTGACAATTGATCAATATTTGCACATGGCATTTGATGTGCATGTGCAGCACTGAAGACCCTGTCAGTCGCCAAGGGTGTGGCACTGGGGCAATCTGCAATGATATTGAAACTACCGCCAACTAATGTTTTGACTAGCCAAACTATTGCTTTGACTAAATTGTGAACAGCGATTAACATCTGTTCATCCTTATTGTGCAACGCACAAAACAGCATAAGTGCCAAGCGCAAATCCATAGGTGAGAAGCCCGATAAACTACAGGAGTTGCCCCATGTACGAAGCTTACTTTACTGACTTTAAAAAGACTTTTGCGCCCATGACTGAAGCCATGGAAATCAGCAAGAAGGCCTTTGACAAACTGAGCAGCTGCCAGAGCGCCTGCTTTGTAGACTTGAGCGGAAAATGCTTCAAGCAATCTCAGGCCCTGATGGAAACCAAAGACGTCAAAGCCGCCATGGATCTGCAGGTGCAGTTTGCCAAGGATATGGAAGCGCGTCTGACCAATACCTTTGAAGAAAGCGTCGCTGCCATGACTGAAGCGCGTGAATCTTACACCGCACTGTTTGAAAAACAGATGTCTGAACTGACCGACTCTTCAACTGCCTTTGACTTCAGCAAGTTCGTTGATTTCAGCAAATTCGCGCTGGACAAGGCGAAAGAAACCACCAAAGAAGTCACCAAAACTGCCAGCAAAACCGCTAGCAAAGCTGCTGCTACTGCCACTGAATAATTCAGCGCCAGTAACAGCCAAATAACAATGCCGACGCAGCGATGTGTCGGCATTGTCATATCTGCAGGCAAGAAAGCAGTGCTCAGAGGGTGGAACTCAACCCCATTGCGTACTTCATGACCTTATTCTTGATCGGCCCGGTTTTATCAGCCAACCCCAGCCCCAGAATGCGCAATAGTTTCAATGGTGGTAAGGAAGATGAAAAGGCTCTGGCGAACAAGTCCATCGTGCTCATCATCAGCAAATTGGGCTGTCTGCGCCGCTTTTCGTAGTCTTGCAGCGGTGCCCCCTCACGAAGAGATTGCGGTGTAGCCTCACGCAATACATCACGAAGCGCCATAACATCCATAAATCCGAGATTTACCCCCTGCCCTGCCAGCGGGTGGATACTGTGTGCCGCATCTCCAATCAAAACGATACCGGGCTTAACATAACTTTGCGCATGCTGGCGTTTGAGCGGGAACCAGGTCCGCCCCTCAATGGCAGCAATCTGACCCAGCTCAGCAGGAAAATGCTGCTCGAATGCGGCTTTCAGGCTGTCAATATCCATCGCCATCAGCTCCTGCACTTTCTGCGGCGTGTTGTACCAGACCAGTGATGCATGGGGTCCACTCAGTGGCAAAAATGCCTCTGGCCCGGTCTGACGAAAGCGCTGCCAGGTAATATCCTGCTGGCTATAGACGGTGCCTACGTTGGCAACGAGCACATGCATGGGGTATTCCCAGGCGGTGACACCAATACCTGCAGTGTCTCGTACGCGGGAGCGTGCACCATCGGCGCCCACCAGCAGTGAGGTGTGGAAGCTACGCCCATCATCCAGGGTCAGCGTTGAAGCACTGCCATCGTAGTCAATCTGGTTAATACTGGCGGGGCAGATTACCTCGACGTTGTCATACTGCTCCAGTGCTTGCCACAGGCCCAACTGAACGATGCGATTTTCAATGATGTGACCAAGGTAGTCTCGTTGAATATCGTGACTGTCGAACAGGGTGCCAGACTGCCAGTCTTCTTCCCACACCCGCATACGACGATACGGACAAGCTCGCATGGCAAGAATCGCCGACCATGCTCCTACTTCAGCAAGCAGCTGCTGCGAGGCCACACTGATTGCAGAAACACGCAGATCATGGGGTTGTTCTGCAGTAAAAGGCTCTGGTAACTGCTGCTCCAGCACCACCACACGGTATGCCGTATTGCCTAAGGCGGCAGCCAGAGCAGCCCCTACCATTCCACCACCAACTATGACGATATCGACGTCAACTACCGCTGGGCGATGCTGATTTGAACTAACCTCTGCTGTAGTCTGGCTCACAGTAACCTGCCCTCTCGCAGTTGCACATTTTTCATCAGGCAATATCAAGGCTATTAAACTTCAATAACTCATTGCTCATCTCTACCGCCGTAAACCTGTTTATCACTTACCCGCAATTACTTGCGTACAAAAGTCGGTTAACAGGCCAGGTGGGAGGGATTATACTGCAGAGCCAGTGGTTCATCTGTATGAAATACAAGGGTTTTGATCCAGCACACAGTGACACAGGATACTGCCGACAAGTCACTGGCTGACGCCACCATACAGGCACAAGCTGCCAAGCTGTGCTACCGTGAAGAAAACCAACGTGTGACCGGGCTGACGAAATGGCAAAGAACGAAGCAAAAAGCCAGGCTGAAAATAATGATCCACTGATGCAGTGGGCCACATTCAACCTTGCTGAAGAAACCTACGCAGTCGATGTAATGCAGGTCAAAGAAGTTCTGACCTACTCCTTCACAGAAATTGCTCCCGTACCGGGGTCTGCCTACTTTATTCAGGGCATTCTCAATCTGCGTGGTAACGTCATCACCGTAGTCGATACACGCGTGCTCTTTGGCTTGCCAAATACAGAGTCCACCAGCAACACCCGTATTGTGGTTATGGAGTTCCAGGATCAGGTCGTTGGCATGGTGGTCGATGCCGTAGCCGAAGTCATTTACCTGCGCCAGTCTCAAATCGAACGCACACCCAACGTGGGCACTGAGGAAAGTGCAAAATTCATTCAGGGTGTCAGCTATCACAATGACGAGCTGATCATCCTTCTGGACCTGAACCGCATCATTGAAGAAAACGAGCACGCCAAAGAAAGAATCGCCGAGCATGCGGCCGAAGATTTCTGATAGCTGAGCCAAGTTGACTGTTGTGAAGCCCCCCATGGGATAATGCTACCCTGTTAAGGCTCACCGCCTTCCCGGAGGCTTAAGAATATCCGGTATTCTTCACTGGATACCGGATTCTCTTGCGCCTATTCAGCAAAGCTTGCTCGACATGAACGAGCGGCACTCTATTCACTGATTTCCGCACCTTATACCCAGCATATCCCCGTCGAGTGCATCGAGTCAGCCCTCCACCTTTCCTGCCAGGCCGCCCTTCGGCGGCGCCGATTGCCCAATGCTCTTGCTGATGCTGGTGCAGGGTATGGCGCCGTTCAGGAACGAACCGGTAACGTTGCCCCGAGGATGACCGGCACAGTTTGCAGGTACTGGCCGTCGACAGGGCCTTGCTGCAGACACCCGATACGCCAACGCTGCGTGAGCATTTCCGCTCCGGGAACAGCTCAACCAACCGCCAGACACCTTTCCCGATGCTGCGGCTCGTTGCACTGATGAATGCGCACTCGCATGTCAATCTGGATGCGCCACTCAGCCCCTTTTCGGCACAGTGAACTCTTCCTGGCTGATACGTTTTAGCCCACATACTTAATCACTCCACAACCCTGTTTGACAAAGGCTTCTGGGACACCAACTTCCTGTACCAGCGGGCATCCCAGGAGAGCGGTGACACTGATTAATCTCCGACGAGCGCAAGGCGAGGAACTGGAGCGCTACAGCGAGCAAGATCGCCTGCTGCGCATGAAGGTCTCGCCCACAGGCCCACGAACGCAACTCGCGCTGCCATAAACCTGGACCGTCCGAGCGGTAAGCTATGAGGTCAAGAGCCGATGGAAAACCGCCTTCACTTCATTACCGGTAGGGCAGTACAGTGCCGTGACGCTGTACTACAAGAAGGTCGAGCTGATTTATTAGAAGGCATAGGGATGGTTGCTGGCCTATAACGTGGTGCGGCGAGAAGCCAGCCAGGCGGCGGTGAGCTATGATCGACCGCCGAGTCGGATCCGTTTTAAACCGGCCTATCAGTATCGCGGCACAGTTGATCGGAATGGTGGCAGCGCAGCCGGTATCGAGAACAGGGGCATGGATCTCGGAACTGAAAGCGGGAATGGCAAGTTTGTTCCCGGAAGACCGCCGTCCTCGACCTTCGAGACCAATGACAGTCAAGATGTCCATAGACAGGGCATTTACACTCGCCCACAGAATACGACCAGACATTGTTGCTTCAACACTGATCCTACCCAGTTGTTCTGCTAAGCTACTTCACTCTGAGCATTGAGGGAGCGCCCCAGCATGTGTGATATTTATGCGAGCACAGATCCAGCACTCTATGAGCCTGTAAGCAGATCGATACGACTAAACGGGCAGGTAACAAGTCTTCGCCTTGAGCGCCGGTTTTGGACACTATTGGATCAGTTAGCACATCACGAGCAGTTATCCACGCCTCAGTTCGTCAGTACCCTCTATCTGGAGGTATTGCAACGGCGAGGAGAGATACAGAATTTTGCATCGTTGTTGCGTGTAATTTGCACCGAATATGCGAGCCGACAGGCAAATACCCTGGCAGAAGAGGCGGCTGAACTGCTCTGAGTCATGCAGGTTCAGCCAGAAGACGAATGCGAGTGAGATAGTTCAGCAGTACACACATGCTGTGCTATTACGCACAGCTAAGCGAGGCCAGCAGCCATTTTGCCAGCCCAACCAACACTCTCCATGTACGCAACACCCGGATCGTAGGGCGCTTTAGCCAGCCGTTCGACCATGTTCCATTGTTCCCGCTCATAAGCTCGGGTAATCAGAAGCAGCTCCCCCAGAGCACCCACGCCTTTCATCCCTTTTGCCAGACGTTCATCCAGCGGCAGATCTTGCAGAATCTGGCTTATCGACACACCGTAGAGCATTTCAAGACTGCTCAGAATGCCCAGAATAAAGGCATCTGCGGTGTCTTCTCCTTTCTGCTCTGCCAACAGCTCACACATTCGCGCACGCGTCAGGGCCAAGACAATCTGTTCTGAGATGCATTGCTCATTACAGACCGTCAACAACATCGTCAGCCATTTCTTCATGGCGATCCGCCCTAACAGGTTGACCGTTTCGCGGACTGTGGTGATTTCGCGTACAAAGGCAAACTGAGCAGAGTTGATGAGCCGCAGCAACTTATAGGTTAACCCTGGATCCATACGAATGATCTGTTCAATCTCTGCCGATCCAGCCCCTTTTGAAAGGGCATCCAGCGTCCGCAGCAGGACTGATGCACTGGCAGGAATTCGCTTACCTTTGGTTAATGTTGGGCGACTGAGAAAATAGCCCTGAAATAAATGACAACCCAGTACCTTGCACTGCTCCAGCTCATCAGCTGTTTCCACTTTCTCCGCCAGGATGCGCTTCCCGAACGGCTTCAGCAGCTCGATCTGTCGCCCAACTTCTTCAATACCCAAAGCGAGCACATCCAGTTTGATAATGTCAGCCAGCTGTACAAAAGGCTTTTTGGAAGGTGTATAGACAAAATCATCCAGCGCCAGGGTGTATCCGTCTTTTTTCAGTAGCACCAGTGCGTCAAACAGTAGCTGATCGAAGCCTGCATTCTCGAGGACTTCAAGAACTACCTGATCACGCGGCAAGTCAGGAATCTGGTGGGAAAGAATAAACTGACGGCCAAGATTGATATAGGCAGGGAGAAATACCCTGTTCTTCGAGCCGGTATCCCAAATGGCCATGAAGTTATTGATGATAACGTCACGGGTAGCACCGTCAGGATCATCAAACAGTGCCTGATGCTGATCCTGCTGACTTCTGAACAACAGTTCATAGCCACAGATTCTCAACTTTGCGTCGAAAATAGGTTGGCGCGCAATCAATACGTTATAGGCCCCGCCCATGCTTTATTCCAACTTCCGTGAAAGACCCTAACCATAACATCGTCTACCAAAGACGACACCCATCCCCTCACGAAGGATTAGCCACTTTCAGCGCCATCCAGAACACAGAAGCTTTGGGAGCACCAAATCAGTCTGCTAATCTTTAGTGCTTGCTGGAGATCCCTATGTACGAAGTACTCATAGATACTAACGATTTTTTATTGATCAACAAATTTCCTGGCGTCAGTTTCCACAGTGAAAGTGAGACAGGTTTGGCTGCTCAGTTGAAGGCCGATCTACAGCTCCCAGAGTTATACCCGGTACACCGCCTCGACAAAGTGACTTCCGGGCTGATCATCTTCGGTAAAACCCTCGCCTTTACACGCCATATCGGAGCACAGTTTGAGAACCATTTGGTTCGTAAGCTCTATGTAGCACTAGCCGATAAGCGCCCAAATAAGAAGCAAGGCTGGATTAAAGGAGACATGGAAAAAGGCCGTCGCGGCAGCTGGAAGCTGTCTTCGTCCATGACCAACCCTGCCATCACCCAATTTACCAGTGCCAGCATTCGAGCCGGATTACGTGCTTTTTTCCTTTACCCTCATACAGGTAAAACACATCAGCTGCGTGTGGCTATGAAGAGCCTCGGCTCCCCGATTCTGGGCGATACGCTGTATTACCCTAAGAACGTCCCGGCTCCGCTGCTCCAGACACCGGTTGAGCGCACTTACCTGCATGCGGCTGCGTTGTCATTTCACTGGCAGGAACGAGTACACACCTATGTCCTCTGGCCACGTCAGGGTGACCTGTTCCTGAATATCAACTGGCATCAGGCACTGATCAGCCATAGCCAGCCCTGGATGACATGGGTCCTGGATGCCATTGAGCTGGGGCACCATGATCAGCCCGTGCTATCCGTTGCAAGTTAACTCCTTCACGTCCAAAGGTTTCTCCTCCGACACAATCAAGGTTACCATGCCTGATAAACATACCCAGGCATCCAAGAGGACATCATGTCTCGCCGCGACACTACGTTGGTTTACTCTACTGAACATGGCCGAATCAAAGAGGACAAAGCGCCTGCTGCCCGCCCCAAAGGAGACGGTATCGTCCGCATTCGGCGAGAAACCAAGGGACGCAACGGTAAAGGCGTCACCACTGTCGACGGCTTTGACCTTGATGATGCAGCCCTGAAACTACTGGCCGCCGAGCTAAAGAAACGCTGCGGAACAGGTGGCACATTGAAAGATGGTGTGATTGAAATTCAGGGTGATCAACGCACTGTCATCCAGCAAGTACTGGAGAGCAAGGGGTTCAAGGTTAAACTTGCCGGAGGCTGATGTACTGCTATCACCTGATTAACCGCCCCTAATAGCAATAAGGACGTCATTGTGCATTTCGAAACCCTCGTCAACGGACGTGGTCCGCTACGTCATGATCCCTTCAAAGCATTAGTGGTTCCCCGTCCCATAGGCTGGATTTCATCGTTAAGTCGGGAGGGTCATGTCAACCTTGCCCCCTACAGCGCCTTCAACATGGTGGGCTACGACCCCAATATAGTGATGTTTGCCAGCGCCGGGCGTAAGGACAGCCTGAATAACATTGAAGCCACCGGCGAATTCGTCTGTAACCTTGCGACCTACGATTTGCGCGAGGCGGTAGTGAAGACGTCAGTACCAGTCAACCACGGGGTGGACGAAATGCAGCTGGCAGGCCTGACCGCGGCCCCCTCTCTGCATGTTAAGGTGCCACGCGTGGCCGAGTCTCCGGCTGCACTGGAATGCCAGTATCTGCAGACAATTCCTGTACCCACTCTGGATGGCAGTGAGCCACAGCACTTTATGGTACTGGGCAGAGTTGTCGCAGTTTATCTGGATGATGCCATTCTCACTGATGGCAAAGTGGATATCGCCAAGCTGAAGCCTTTGACCCGTCTGGGTTATCTGGATTACGGTGTGCTGGAAGATTGCTTCAGCATGCCTCGCCCCAAAGCCACACCAGATGGCACCGGCATAGACTGACTTATCACCGTGTTTAACTTCAGTGCACCTGCCTGAGAGCATCCGCATAGAGAGAGGACCTCCATGGATTTTAGTAATCATCAGCTCACCATGACCGTACTGATGACTCCGGATATGGCCAATTTTTCCGGCAATGTTCACGGGGGCACCATTCTCAAATACCTCGATGAAGTCGCTTACGCCTGCGCCAGCCGCTATGCCGGACGTTACGTGGTCACACTGTCTGTCGATCAGGTGATGTTTCGTCAGCCTATTCATGTAGGTGAGCTGGTAACCTTTCTGGCCGCCGTCAACTTTACCGGTAATACCTCGATGGAGATCGGTATCAAAGTCGTCACCGAGAACATTCGTGAGAAACTGGTACGCCATACCAACAGCTGCTACTTCACCATGGTTGCAGTAGATGATGAACGTAAACCGGTCGCTGTCCCGCCTTTCATCCCCACCACCGAGGAAGAGAAACAACGCTTTGAAGCAGCCAAGCTGCGCAAGCAATTACGTCGCGAACTGGATGAGCGTTACGCAAGTATCAAGCAGGAATCTCAGACTCAGGCCTGACCTCATCATAGATGCTATGCTGCGTAGATTCGCAGCATAGCGGCTTTGTTCTGGAAGCCGGCAGAACCCCGCACCTCCATCGTCATATCGAACAAAACTTAGCCCCTGATGCTTGATTAACTTGGCTAATGGGTTTTAAAAAGCTCAAGAAGATAACGGTATAAGATAAATAACCTCCGGCAAAGCCGGAGGCTCATTGGGGGGGCGCCCTAAAAGGGCTATCCGTTGCGCCCAAGGCGCTACATCATCCCGAATTTCAACTGGTCACGATGCCCATCCTCTTTCTCCTGATTCCTGATGTATTCACGCCCCCTCTCTTCATCTACTCCCCACAGTATTGACAATATTGCAGCATCCTGACGGTCCCCAGGGGAGGAGCGGTATTGGCGGATCCGCCGTTTCAGTCACCGCAGCTGCCTGGTGACGCTGCCTGTCTCGCCACAAGCCCCGCAACGGTACCCGAGACTCCGAAATACCTGATTGCTCACCTAGTCAATGGTCAGTTGCGTCAAGTGCTGACATCGATGATCGACCGATGCGTTATCCATCCGACGACATCGTTCACCTTCATACTCATCGCTGGGAGATCAAGCTGGGTTACCGGGAAATGAAGCAGTACATGCTGGGAAGTCGACTGACCCTGAGGAGCAAAAAGCCGGACATGGTCTGGCAAGAATTGTGAGGCACGCTGCTGGCGTAAAACCTGCCACGCTTCCAGACAGCGCCATGCCCCCCTGCCAGATTAGCTTCAACCAAGCCAACGGCGTCCCCGGACAAGGTTCCTCCGGCTATCAAGGCCCTGACCGATTGGCACCCGCCTTAGTCCTGCCACTGAGGCGTGAGCGAATCCATCCGCGAGAGGTGAAGCGGTGCCCTTACCGCTACACCCTTAAATAAGGAAAAGCCAGTCAGTTGCCTTAACTGACTGGCACTATGCGTCCTTTTAAGAGAGTATTTTCGACAAAAGAAAAGACTGTGGTAGCTGGAACAGCAATAGACAATTTCAGTTAGATAGTGCCAAGGCAAAACCATTCACCCTGACTCTGCAGCCACATTCCCTCGACATTTTGTTCGGTACGCTGCTCAGCCAACTCAACCAGCTGGTAAAAAACGTTGCGATGAAGCCTCGCCCAGAGATTTTTGCGCACCAGCACATAAGGAATTTCGCTAGCGTTGCCATGAGCAGCCCTTACACGTATTGGATGCTCACGTCCAAGTGTGATCACCTCTTCACAGTTAGTGACCATCACCACACTGTCATCACGTACCTCGGCTGCCAAAATAACAAAAGGCGCGTCTTCTACCTGAATACGTACTTTCTCTACCGGTGTAACCAGGTAATAGCAGCCATCATCATCCAGGCGAAGGATACGGGAGAATAGCTTCATCAACGCTGGACGCCTGAACTCTCCTCCCTCATGCACCCAGGTACCATCAGCGCGTATGACCAGATCCATATCAGCACAAAAATCAGGATGCCATTCTTCCACCGGAGGAAGGCCATCAGCTGTCGCATGCTGCTGCAGAAGTGCCAGATCAATAGCCATATACGCTCCTCACCGGTTAAGCGCGATGAAACAACGCTTTATAGTTCGTAGTTGTGAGCTCAGCCATTCTGGCCAAAGGCAACTGATGAAGGTCAGCCAGGCACTGCGCCACTTCAACAACGTATTGTGGCTCATTGGTTTTTCCACGATACGGGACCGGTGCCAGATATGGGGAGTCTGTCTCTACCAATACGCGATCCAGTGGCACCTTACGCGCGACTTCACGCAAGCTGTCTGCATTACGGAAGGTAAGGATGCCAGAGAATGAAATGTAGTATCCGAGATCCAGTGCAGCTTTGGCCATTTCCCAGTTCTCGGTAAAGCAATGCAGCACACCCGCTGACTGCGTTGAACCATAGGCACGAATCAGCTCCAGAGTATCCTCTCTGGCTTCTCGAGTATGAACCACGATAGGCAGATTCAACTTACTGGCCACACGCAATTGCAGACCGAAGACCTGCTTTTGGGCTTCACGCTGCTCATCACTGTCCGTATAGAAATAGTCGAGCCCGGCCTCGCCTATCGCCAATACCTTTGGGTGATCGGCCAGGGTCATCAATGCTTCTTCAGATGGTAACGAGTCTACCGGGTGCAATGGATGGATCCCGACGGTAGCGTAAACATCGTCATGCTGTTCAGCGATTTCACGTACCTCTTGCCACTTATCCAGATCGACGCCTATACATAAAAACTCTGCGACACCACGCTCTCTGGCTGCACGCAGTATGTAGTTCAGGCCATCAGCCTGCTCTGGCTTCAACATGTTCAGGTGACAATGGGAATCGACAATTTTCATGAGTATTCAATAAGACACTTTAGTGAGTAAGAACGAATACTAATTTGCCTGGAGACAGATTCTCTGACTCACAATCAGCAGTTCATATCAGAGGGATCATTCAGCTGACTAACTACAATCCATCACGCTGCTGATCAGATATTACATTGTGAACGTAGTGGTATCAGATTCCTGAGTTCCCGCCAGCAGCGTTTCGAGTTTACGAATAGCTGCTTCGTCTTGCGGATTGACCTGAATTCCAACACCCGCTGGGCGATTATTCTGACCACCAGGCGGAGTAATCCAGATCACTTTGCCTGAGACCGGTACCTTTTCAGGCTCATTCATAATAGTTAATACCGCGAATACTTCATCACCCAGCTGATAGGTACGCTGAGTAGGGATAAACAAGCCACCTCGTTCAATGAAAGGCATATAGCACTGATACAACATGGTCTTGCTATCAAACGTACAGTTCAGTATTCCGTGTGCCATTTCAATTCCTCACGGGTTTGCCGTCTACTCTGGACCGAGAACTCGTCCGCATCAGTCGAGACCATTCGATCAATATCATTTCCAGAGCCAAAGACGGATTGAGATTAGCCGTGCCATCCAACTGCACTCTTAAAACATTTAGTTTTTCGTAAAATGCCAGCCACTCAGAGGCTCGGGCAGTTGCAATAGCCGCACTCAGCAGCTCGGGCTGAAACAAACCGGTTGTTGAATGCGCCGCTCCCATCATCTGCTTGACGGCCTCGCTTATCCAGTCCGACAGCCAACTGAGAATCATGCCTGTCTGGCGATTCTTCCATAGCTCTGCCAGCTCAGAAACACTGACCCTGCCGGCCTGCAGTCCGATCAGTTGTTGCTGCCATTCATCCCATACCTGCAGCAGATTGGCCTCATGATACTCCAGTGCCTTCAGAGGGGAGCCGCGAGCGATGTTGAGCAACTGGGGAAACTGATCCGCACTGACGCACTGTTGCACCAACCATTTTTGCGAATCTTCTGTAGCGGGCAGCGAGAAGGCTAACTGTTGGCATCGACTTCGAATGGTGGGCATCAGCCTGGTAAAGTGTGCTGACCATAAAACAAAGAGCGTCCGCGCCGGAGGCTCTTCAAGGTTTTTCAGCAGCGCGTTGGCTGCTTGTACATTCAACCGATCAGCATTCTGTACCAGGACCACCTTACCGTTACCCTGTTGCGCAGTTTCCGCACTAAACTCACTCACCTGACGGATAGCATCGACTTTAATGGTTCCCTGCGCGCCTTCTGGCACAATCACTATTCTGTCTGGGTGACTACCGTGCCCTAACAACATACAACTACGACATTGGCCACATGGAGTACGCTGCTGAGCCGAACACAAAAACCACGCAGACATGTACTCAGCGAACTGCCGCTTTCCTACCCCTTCCGGCCCATTCAGCAACAACGCATGAGGTAGACGCCCCTGCTCATGCCGAGCAATCACCTGCTGCCAGATTGACTGCTGCCAGGGCAATAACTCAGCCACGATGCAGCTCCGACCATCCACTCAGAGCTTGAGTGATTTGATCCTTTACCGACTCCAGGTTCTGATCTGCATTGATTACACGAAAACGCTCAGGCGCTGACTCTGCACGCGCCAAAAATGCCTGTTTGGCGCGCTGGAAGAAGCTCATGGCTTCTTGTTCTATTCGATCAGCTGCGCTACGACGAGAGGCACGGCGCATACCGACTTCCGGCGTGACATCAAGCAAGAGCGTCAAATCGGGCTGGAAGCCTGCCTGTACCAGGTTTTCCAGTTGCACAATTGGCTCAAATGGTAACTGCCGCCCTCCCCCCTGATAGGCATAGGTGCTGTCAGTAAAACGATCACAAACCACCCAAGTACCTAGGTTCAGCGTTGGTTTAATCAACTTTTCAATATGTTGTGCTCGAGCCGCAAACACCAGCAGCAACTCGCTAAGAGGAACCACCTGCTCATCACGAGGAGAAAGAACGAGCTGGCGAATCTCCTCTGCGATAGGAGTGCCCCCAGGCTCTCTTGTTAGCACATAAGGAATATTTCTATACTCCAGCCAGGCGACAATGTGCGCCAGTGCAGTTGTCTTGCCCGCTCCCTCAGTACCTTCAAGCGTTATGAAACAACCTCTTGTCATTTGCTTTTATCTTCTGCCTTGGGACGATTTTTCAATACCTTGAGGTATTGGCTCACCGCTTGATTGTGCTCCTGAAGTGAATCAGAGAACGTGTGCCCGCCATTACCGGTGGCTACAAAATAGAGTGCTGTTCCCTCCGCTGGATGCAATGCAGCGTGAATAGCTGCTGCTCCGGGCATAGCGATCGGCGTAGGTGGGAGGCCAACAATGGTGTAAGTGTTGTAAGGGGTTGGGCTGTTCAAATCCGCCTTGGTAATATTGCCATCGTAGGCATCCCCCAAGCCGTAGATCACCGTCGGGTCTGTCTGTAATCGCATCCCCTTTTCGAGCCTGCGCACAAAAACGCCTGCAATCTTGTCACGCTCTTCGGGAACGCCTGTCTCTTTCTCAACAATCGAAGCCATAATCAGTGCTTCGTAGGAATTCCGATAAGGCAAGCCATCTGCCCGCTGCTTCCACTCTTCACTAAGCACCTTCTGCATACGGTCATAGGCCTGAGAAAGCACATCAGCGTCAGACATACTTGAATGATAGACGTAGGTATCAGGGAAAAACCGCCCTTCCGGGTGCTGACCTTCGTGCCCCAGCTTCTGCATCACAGCGGCAGGCGTCATGCCATCCAATACACTCGCTAACTTCTCCTGCTCATGCAGAATACGAAGGAAGTCTTTGAAGGTATGCCCTTCCACCAGCGTGACGCGATATTCCACCACTTTGCCTTCCTGCATCATCTGCAATAACTGCAGAGGAGTCAGACGTGGAGATAACTGATATTCGCCAGCCTTGATGGTGGCATTGGGGTGTTTCCATCGGTTATACAGCAACAGCAGTCTGGCATGCTGCATTAATCCTAAGCGTTCCAAATCCCTAGCAACCTGATTCAGTGAACTGCCCGGGCGCAAGGTGTAAACCTGATTATCACTCTGTAGTACCAGTGGCTTGTTTAATTGCTGCCATCCCCATTGCCATGCAAATGAACCAGCAATAACCAGCACCAGGATGGTTAGCAACAACCTCATCAACCACTTCATTTTTGATACTCTGCCTCTAGCAATGCTTCTCGCAATCGCAAACTTATATCTCTGGACGGTAATGTTCTATCTGCCACTTCCATTGCGGGAAGAATACCAATTAGCGCATTGCAGAAGAAAACCTCATCTGCGCTCAATAAATCCTCAGCACTTAAAATACCAACCTTGGCCACCAGCCCAAGATCGTTGGCATTTTCAAGCACCCAACGCCGCCTGGTCCCTGCTATACCACACCCACTCACATCAGCGGTAAGCAGCACTCCCTCCTTGACCAGAAAGAGATTGCTCATGGTACCGCAGATCATATTGTTAGCGGTGTCATTCAAAATACCCTCGTAGTACTGAGGATCACTCCACTCATTACGTGCGATCACCTGCTCCATCCGATTAAGATGCTTCAGCCCTGCCAGTGCCTCCGACCGCGCAAGTCGCAATGAACAAAGTCGCGCTTTGATCCCTGTTCGAGCCAGAGCCTCAGCATCAGTCGCAGGAAATACAGTGACAATACGAGTCAGTGGCGCGTCTGCAGTATATCGATAGCCACGCTGACCAATACCACGTGTTATGGTGATTTTTAGGGTTGCCTCAGTTAACTCAGCAACAAGTAACAGACGCTCGATGTCACTCAGCAGCGCTTGCTGAAGGGCCTCAGCATTGAAGGAAAAATTAAGGCGGGTTAAGCCTGTTTCCAGGCGTTGCCAGTGCAACGCCCAGAGAGCAGGTTGAGAGCAGACGATGCGAACCGTTTCAAACAGCCCATCACCGTACGTCAGCCCTCTGTCCAGAATACTGACTTGGTCAGAAGGCAGACCGTTGATCAGTGAAGCCAGTACTGTCAGCATCACACCTTGCGGAAGATAAGGGTGCCGTTTGTGCCACCAAATCCAAAGGAGTTGGAGACAGTCACATCTATCTTGGCTTGTCGGGCCTCACCTGGCACATAGTCAAGGTCACAACCCTCCGACGGATTCTCCAGGTTGATGGTGGGAGGAACCACCTGATCACGCAGTGCCAGCGTGCAGAACACCGCTTCGACAGCACCAGCGGCGCCTAACAGATGCCCAATCATCGATTTAGTAGAGCTGACGGTAAGTTTATAAGCATGTTCGCCAAACACAGACTTCACTGCGTTAGACTCTGCTTTATCGCCTGCAGGAGTAGATGTACCGTGAGCGTTGATGTAATCAACTTCCTCTACATTCAAGGCTGCATCCTTGACTGCATTGCGCATAGACTGCGCAGCACCTGCGCCATCTTCGGGCGGAGAGGTCATATGATAGGCATCATCACTCATACCAAAACCAATCAGTTCAGCATAGATCGTCGCGCCGCGGGCTTTTGCATGCTCATACTCTTCCAGAACCAGCACACCAGCACCATCACTCAATACGAAGCCATCACGATCCTGATCCCAGGGCCGGCTTGCTGCCGTCGGGTCATCATTACGGGTGGATAGTGCACGAGCGGCTGCAAAACCACCCAAACCTAGCGGAGTGGTTGCCATTTCAGCACCACCAGCCAACATGACATCTGCATCGCCATGACTGATCATTCGCGCCGCAAAGCCAATATTGTGTGTGCCAGTGGTACAGGCAGTCGTGATAGCAATATTTGGCCCCTTGAAACCATAGCGGATCGCAAGGTTGCCAGAAATCATGTTGATGATGGAACCAGGAACAAAGAAGGGAGATATGCGTCTTGGCCCGGAAGCGTTCAGAACATCGTGGTTTTTCTCAATCATTGGCAATCCACCAATGCCAGAGCCTATTGCCACACCAACACGATCCATATCCAGGGAGTCACTTATGAGTCCGGCGTCTTGAATTGCCTGTTGAGCAGCCGCCATACCGTATTGGATAAAAAGATCCATTTTTTTGGCTTCTTTACTATCCATGTACAGACTGGTATCGAAATCTTTTACACAACCGCCAAAACGCGTGCTGAAAGCAGCGGTGTCAAAATGCTCGATAAGCCCGATGCCGCTTTTGCTGGCAAGAATGTTGCTCCAGGTTTCTTCGACTGTATTCCCCAGGGGGGTGAGCATGCCGAGCCCCGTCACTACCACTCTTCTCCGAGACATGCGCATATCCTCCAACGTTACTGAAAAGAAAAGCCGCTCTATTTACTCAATAGAAGCGGCTTTTCATGAAACCGAACAGGTTTAGTGCTTATTGATGAGCTTTGATGTAATCAATGGCAGCCTGAACAGTAGAGATCTTTTCAGCTTCTTCGTCTGGAATTTCGGTTTCGAATTCTTCTTCCAGAGCCATAACCAGCTCAACGGTGTCCAGGGAGTCAGCACCCAGGTCATCAACAAAAGAAGACTCAAGAGTGATTTCGTCTTCTTTAACACCAAGCTGCTCAGCAACGATCTTTTTTACGCGCTCTTCAATAGTGCTCATAACGTATCCTATTTGCTCAACACAACCCACATTATCAAATGCGGATGGCTATTTTAGGTAAACCCACGTCCTTTGCCAAGCTTGGCAGGAGAGGCGCCTTTTTACAGGTGCCGCATATATCTGCGGCACATTATCAATAATTTATCGGAGATTACAAGGTTAGATGCTGATTGCATCAGCCCATGTACATACCACCGTTAACATGCAGGGTCTCACCAGTCATGTAAGCAGCACCTTCGCCCGCCAAGAAGCCTACTACAGATGCAATTTCTGTAGGCAGACCCAGTCGAGCCATAGGGATCTGACCTTTAAGATGAGTCTTATGCTCTTCAGCCAGGCCACTGGTCATATCGGTATCAATAAAACCCGGCGCGACCGCATTGACCGTGATATTGCGAGAGGCAACTTCTCTCGCCAATGCACGAGTAAAGCCCTCAATACCCGCCTTAGCTGCTGCATAGTTTGCTTGGCCTGCATTCCCCATCGAGCCAACCACTGAGCTGATGCTAACGATACGCCCCCAACGAGCCTTTGTCATGCCACGCAGACATGCTTTGGACAGACGATAAACAGAGCTCATATTGGTGTTAACCACCTGATCCCACTCATCATCTTTCATGCGCATCAGGATATTATCCTTGGTGATACCTGCATTGTTGACAAGAATCTGGATGGCACCATACTCGCTGGCTACAGCATCAACCACGGACTGAATACTGTCTGTATCCGCTACATCCAGAACCAGCCCCTTACCCTTGACGCCAGCTTCAGCCAGTGCATCAGAAATGGATGCAGCCCCTTTTTCAGAGGTCGCAGTACCAACCACGACAGCACCCTGGCGCCCCAATTCAAGAGCAATGGCACGCCCGATACCACGGGTAGCACCTGTTACAAGCGCAACTTTACCTTCGATACTCATACACTAAGCCGCTATCAGTTTTAGTTAGGCCAGCGCACTGGCCAACGATGCAGGATCATTGATTGCTGCAACATCGAGTGCGCGCGCAATACGCTTATTCAGACCAGACAGCACCTTACCAGGGCCGCATTCAAGCATAGTCTCGACCCCCTGAGCAACCATGAACTCCACAGAGCGAGTCCACAATACAGGGCTGTATAACTGCTTAAGCAAACGCTCACGTATACCTTCCAAGCTGTCTGAAACCTGTGCATCTACGTTCTGAACAACCGCTATGGCAGGTACAACCAGCTCCACATCTGCAACAATGGCAGCCAGTCGATCTGCAGCAGGCTTCATTAACATGCAGTGCGAAGGCACACTCACAGACAAAGGCAAGGCTCGCTTGGCGCCTGCCTCCTTACATAACACCATGGCACGCTCAACAGCAGCAGCCTCACCAGCGATAACCAGCTGCCCGGGAGAATTATAGTTCACTGCTGACACTATCTGCCCTTCAGCCGCCTTATCGCAGCAAGCCTCTACAACCGAATCGTCCAGACCAAGAATTGCTGCCATCGCACCTTGCCCTGCTGACACCGCTTCCTGCATAAGCTCACCACGAGTACGAACCAATCGCACGCCATCAACCAGAGACATAGCTCCTGAACATACCAGCGCCGTGTACTCACCCAAGCTATGTCCAGCCATATAGCCAGGCGTGCGCCCACCCAACTGCTGCCACAATTTCCATAACGCCACACTGGCAGTCAGCAGCAAAGGCTGGGTGTTTTCAGTTTTATTAAGCTCCTCATCAGGACCCTGCTGAGCCAGACTCCACAGATTGACACCGATAACATCAGAAGCTTCAGCAAAAGTTTCCCCTATTACGTTGTGAGCCTCGGCCAGCTCGCCAAGCATCCCCAGATGCTGCGACCCTTGCCCAGGAAAGACAAACGCCAGTTTGGAATCCATGCACACTCTCTCTTTCTATTAGGTAGCACTTGAAATATCTGAATCTACCAAAGCTTCCTGCAGACGGGCTGGCAGCTTTAATCGAGTCAGCATAGCAGCATAGTTCAGCGCATTAAGAAATGCAGCCTCACTTGCACCACCGTGACTTTTCACAACACAGCCGTTTACACCCGCCAATACTGCTCCGTTATATATAGCAGGCTCAAACCTTTTCCCCCAAGCACGCAAAGAAGGCATCAACATCGTCGCGAGCAATCGACTGTACCAGTGCGCCTTGAGATACTCACTGAGAGAGTCAACAATAAGGCGCGCAACTCCTTCACCCGTTTTCAAGGCAACATTGCCGACAAAGCCATTGCAGACAACCACATCAGCTCGCCCTTCAAACATCCCATCACCTTCTACGAAGCCAATGAAGCGAAGCCTCTTGTCATTAGCAAGAATCTCGGCAGCAGCCTGCACTACTCCACTACCTTTAACTGGTTCTTCACCTACATTCAGCAAAGCGATTCCAGGATCAGCCCGCCCTGTCATCAGTGCTGCGAGCACACTCCCCATAATGGCATAGCTATAAAGATGGCGAGAAGTCGCCTCCAGATTCGCCCCCAAATCAATCAGTAAGCACTGCCCTTTTCGAGTCGGAAGAGTAGTAGCAATAGCTGGACGATCTACCCCCTCAAGACGTCCGAGAATAGTACACGCCATTGCCATTAGCGCACCGGTATTGCCGGCACTGACCATAGCATCGACCTCTCCTTCTGACAGCGCCCGCAGTCCGATTGCCATAGAGGAATCACGCTTACTGCGCAAAACCTGAGATGGCTTATCACTCATAGCAATATCAGACTGGGAAAATGCAACAGATATCCGCGCAGCCAAACTTTTGTGCTTTTGCACAAACGGCAAAAGGACATCCTGCGCACCGTAAAGACGCACATCGACATCAGGCTGTGAGGAGAGAAACTTGAAAATAGCGGGGAGGGTAACGCGGGGACCGAAGTCCCCGCCCATCACATCAACTGCAATGGTTGTGCGCAGTGGCAAAATTAGTCTTCAGACTTGCTTGCTACTACTTGACGACCACGATAAAAACCGTCTGGTGAAACGTGGTGACGCAGGTGAGTTTCACCGCTGGTTGCATCAACGCTCAGTGCAGGTGCACTCAGAGCGTCATGAGAACGACGCATACCACGCTTAGAACGGGTTTTACGGTTCTGTTGTACTGCCATGACTAAGAAGCTCCTAAGTCTATTTCTTCAATTTCAGCTGTGTTAACACATCAAACGGATTGGACGCTGGCCTTTCGTCCAATACTTCTTCGACCGCCTCGCCGTACTCAGTCTTGACCTCACAATCTTCGTGCAGAGGCACGAGAGGTAAACTGATTATCAGCTCGTCTTCCAACACGGGAAGCATCTCAACAAACTCATCACTCACGATCAAGGGGTCGTAATGTGATGGTAAATTTGCTGCAGCTTCGTCGTGCCAGACGATCCCCAGAGAGAAGTTGCTCTCCACTGCCAATTTCACTGACTCCAGACAACGCTGGCAGGTCATTTCAACCTGAGCATGAAGATCACCTCGCACAAAGCGAATACGCTCTTCATCCACGTCAAACTCCATTGACACTTTCACAACCCCTGCAGAGCCCTGCAGCGACTCAACCAGACGCGTGAAATGGGATAGAGGGAGATCCCCGGTCCAGGAGCTCCCTTTTTCAGCCCACTTACGTGGGTTAATTTTTGCCGGAAATGCTTGATTCGACATAAGCGCGCAATGATATTCACCAACCCCGGCAGTGTCAAAGGTCAATTACATACATAATGTATTAACCCCGGTGCTGTGCAACAGAACACCGTAACCTTTGCATGAGGCATATTAATGTTAGACTCGGCGCCTATTGTCCACTCCAGAGCGGCTCCATGCAAATGCCTTCTTCCAATCCTCCGCAGATAGTTCTTGCCTCCACCAGTCCATACCGCAAAGTATTGCTCTCCACACTTACCTCTTCATTTGTATGCACCAGCCCCAGCGCAGATGAAACAGCCCAGCCAGACGAAGCAGCCGATGCTCTGGCTCAGCGTCTAGCCAGGGCGAAAGCAGAAAGCCTTATTAACCATCATCCTTATTCACTCATCATCGGTTCAGATCAGGTTGCTTCACTCAACGGTCACTGTCTCGGCAAACCCGGTAACTATGACAATGCCTTTACCCAACTCTCCATGAGTTCAGGTCAGATTGTGAGTTTTTTCACCGGCATATGCCTGCTGAATAGCCAGTCTGGAAAGTATCAATTAGACGTAGTGCAATTCGACGTGCGCTTTCGACAGTTAACGAAAGAGCAAATTCATCACTATTTGCTACGAGAGCAACCTTATGACTGCGCAGGCAGTTTCAAATCAGAGGGGCTGGGTATTGCGCTATTTGAAGAAATGCGTGGCAGTGATCCATCGAGCCTGATTGGCCTGCCCTTAATCCGACTAACTCACATGCTGATGAATGAAGGGATTGATATTTTGACGTTGGAGTAAAGCACTCTCACTTTAAACAAAAAGGCGCAGAAACATGTTCCTGCGCCTTTGCTGTATCAGTCATGCCCAGACTGAATAATTTGCATCATGGATAACTCAGTGCATCAATGGCAAATCCAAACCCAGCTGTTGCGATACCCCTCGACCAACACTGACACCAAATTCTCTGGTCAGTTTTTGCCAGGGTGACATCTCTGGTGCATAGTCTTGCACCTCGTCCAGCCCAACAACCTCCCTGGCAACACTATCTACGCTACCCAAGCCATCAATCAGCCCGAGAGTCACCGCTTGCTGCCCGGTCCAGACCATGCCCGTAAACAAGTCCGGCGCATCCTTAAGTCTGTCACCACGCCCTTTCTTCACCTCATCGATAAATTGCTGATGAGTGACATCCAGCATCGCCTGCCAACGCTGGTCAATCTCCTCAGACCGAGGACTGAAAGGGTCCAACAGGTTCTTGTATTTACCTGATGTCATGGTTCGGCGCTCAACGCCCAACTTATCCATCAGCTGCACAAACCCAAAGCCTGATGAAATAACGCCAATGGAACCGACGATACTGGCTTTATCAGCATAGATATCGTCCGCAGCGGCTGCTACATAGTAGCCTCCTGAAGCTCCGATATCATCGATCACGGCATAGAGCTTCTTGTCAGGATGCAGCCCTCGAAGACGTTTGATTTCATCGTAGATCTGCCCGGCCTGCACGGGACTGCCGCCTGGGCTATTGATACGCAGAATGACTGCCTTGGCATGAGCATCAGCAAAGGCATCACGCAATGAAGCATTGATAGCGTCCGCACTTGCCTCCTCACCATCCGCAATAACACCCTTCAGATCGATCAGAGCAACGTGATCTTTAGTACCCAACTCGGTCTCTGCACTAGGCCATGCGAGCAGAAGAATGACGATAAAGTAGCCCAGTGTTGCGAGCTTAAAGAAGATCCCCCAACGTCTTGCCCTGCGTTGTTCCTTGAACAACCCAAGTACAACTTTCTCAATGAGGCGCCATTCCTTATTAGTGCGCACCTCCAGCGGCTGACCAGAGAAGTCCTTGTCCGCACCAGTGCTACTTGTATCCTGTTGTTCGGATCCTTCCGGCCGCCAATTAGAGTCGCTCACCCTTTCTCCTTAGTTTCCGTAAGCCAATGAACAATATCGCGAATTGAAGTGAAGAAAGCTTTCGGCGCAAAGGGTTCTAGCCGCTCCGCACCATGTACGCCATAGAGAACAGCTGTAGAGTCGATACCAGCCGCTTGCGCCATCTGTAAATCAAAACTGGTATCCCCTACCAGCAGCGCTTCGCTTGCCTGTACCCCATAATGCTCCAGCAGCTCAAAAAGCATTTGAGGATGGGGCTTAGAGGCCGTCTCATCAGCGCAGCGCGACGCTGAAAAATACTCACCCAGGCCAGTATTCTGCATTCCTCTGTCTAGTCCACGGCGACTTTTCCCAGTTGCCACCGCCAGAGAGTAACTAGCCTCACGCAATGCGGTAAGCGTTTCCCTGACGTGAGGAAATGTCGGAGATGGCTGCTGATCTGCATCAAAAAAGTGATGACTATAGATTGTCCGGAAATACTGATTGGACTGAGGAGATATCCCCGGAAACAAAGCTTCAACCATTTCAGGCAAACCCAACCCGATCAATTCCCTGATCTGACTAGCGCTCGGCTGAGCAAGCCCGGCATCTTTGGCTGCCCGCAGCATACATTGTGTGATTCGCTGTGCAGAATCGATAAGCGTTCCATCCCAGTCAAATATGATCAGTTTGTACATCAGCCATCCCGTAAATTTATTGCGACCCCAAACATCCGCCAGGTAAAAGCGTTAAACACTAACTGTTTGTATAGCGTTGACGTGCCTCGTTCATCAACCGGGCAATCTGCCGTGGTTTTTGATAAGGCAACGAGTGATCCGTACCTTTCACTTCATGGTAGTTAACCATGGTGTTTTGCCTGGCCAGATGAAGATAGTGGTCATGCAACTCGCGAACACTACGCCCACCTGCAAATAATTCTGCATGCTGTAAATGCTCAAGCAACTGATCCCGCTCGACCTCATGGGCCGAGCGAGTCACAGAATCCAGTGCATTGGCAAATCCTAACGGACGTTCTGCCAAACGGCTGATCGTCATAGACTCGGTTTTATCTGATCGATTGCGCCCCGGCGCAATGGTATCGAGAAACAGGCGAATTCCATCACTGGGATCATGATGTTGGCGAATATGCTGTGCAGCCTCGGAATAACGCTCACGAATACTCCTGACCTCATTAATATCAGCTCGGTCCAGCAGTGCAGGCTCCAGCAGATAGAGCTGTCCCACTCGTGAAGGGTTACGCTGCTTAAGCAACATGGCTATTAACCCCCCGAAGGAGTAACCGCCCAGATCGAAACGCCACCAGCCGAGCTGATCCAGCAGATGCACGACATCATCACACACTTCCTGCACGGTAAAAGCGGATTCACTGCCGTCCAGACAACGGGTTTCCCCCATTCCTCGCAAATCGGGTACGAGTATCTGCCCCCAATGATCCAGATGCTCGACAATCGCAGACCAGGTCAGCTCCCCTGCCACACCCGCACCATGCAGCAGCACCAAGCGTTCGGAAGAAGAGGCAAGATTGTTGGTATATATCTGATAGGAAACATCTACGCCGCTCACTGAAAAACTGCGGCGTACCACTGAGTAACTTTGCTGGGTCATGAGTTCCGACTGCGAGACTGCGGGTTTGGAACGAAACTGCGGTATATCACTGGCGAGCAGATGAAAGTAGCCACCCTATTCTCTGTCACCTGGCTGATTTCCGGACCTCAGAATCAGCAACGTTGAGTTACATCGTGATATACCAAGACTATGGGCCCTTAGAGCCAACCGTTGTTAGCCTACACCTTTCTTATCTGGCTGGGTAGAATTCCCTGCATCGCTACCAGGAGTCGTTCGCGTGCAATTTATTTCACTGCCATATCTGAATGCTGAAGATGCTTTTGTAGGCATCAAGATGGGAACATACCCTGTTTTACTCGACTCCAACGCTCCCCACTCACGCGATGGCCGATTTGATGTCGCCGCCTGCGACCCACTCTTTGTACTCTCTTACACCCCCGGCCAAGGTACCTATTTGCAGGATGACTCAGGGAGGATGCTGCCCTGCCCGGACGATCCCTTCTTGGCGACAGAGCACCTGCTGCAGCGCTTCAGGCAGATCAATACCGACACCGATCATCCTGACATTCCCTTTTATGGCGGTTTGTTAGGTTACTGGTCCTATGATCTGGGCAGAGTTGTTGAACATCTGCCGCAGCTGGCAGATCACGATTTAGCCTTGCCCGATATGTATTTAGGGCTGTACGCCTGGGCTTGGGTTACCGATCATGCCAAGCGATCAAGCTGGTTGGTCATCCATCCTCAATGCCCCTATTCTGCTGAATTTTTGATCCAGCGTTACCTCTCTCAGCAAGAACCATCAGAACCTTCTGCCTTTGAACTGACATCCGCCTGGTCAAGCAACATGGATCGGGCTCAATACGGTGAAAAGTTCCGTAGCGTCAAAGACTACATTCATGCAGGCGACTGTTATCAGGTCAATCTGGCACAACGCTTCAGCGCAAATTTCCGGGGGGATAGTTGGCAGGCATATCTTCGACTGCGTAAGCAGGCCCCTACTCCTTTTGCTGCCTACCTTTCTTTGCCCCAAGGAGACATCTGCTGCCTTTCGCCCGAGCGTTTTCTGGCAGTGAATCAACTTCAGGTGGAAACCAAACCGATCAAAGGCACCATTCCAAGAGGCACGACCACAAATGAAGATCAACAACTGATGGAGCAGCTGCGCAATAGCGAGAAGGATCGTGCAGAGAACCTGATGATCGTCGATTTGCTGCGCAATGACCTTGGCCGAAGCTGCGAGGTTGGGAGTGTTCAGGTGCCACTGCTTTTTGACGTGGAAAGCTACCCCAACGTTCACCATCTGGTCAGCACAGTAACCGGGAGACTACGCAACTCAGCTGACCGTCTCGACCTGCTGAAGGGAGCTTTTCCTGGCGGCTCTATTACCGGCGCCCCCAAAATTCGCGCTATGGAAATCATTGAAGAACTGGAGCCTCACAGGCGTAGCGTCTACTGCGGCAGCATCGGCTACATCAGCCTGCACGGTCGTATGGACACCAATATCGCCATCAGAACAGTGCTGTTCCATCAGGGCCAGGCGCATTGCTGGGCGGGAGGCGGTCTGGTCGCAGACTCCGTTGAAGAGTCGGAGTATCAGGAGACCTTAAGCAAGGTAGGTAATTTGCTCAGAGCGCTGGCTTAATCGCAGCAAGCCCGTGATACAAAGCCCCGCTGCAGATCGGATATCGCAGCGGGGAGAGAGCATCAGGCGTTAATGCTCAGGTAACTTAACATCAGCAAAGAGCTCATCGACTTCCTGCCGTGATGTGCACTCACCTGCTTTCTGCACCCGATCACGGGTCAGATGAGGGGCAAACAATTCGAGGAAGTCGTACATATAACCACGCAGAAAGGTACCCTTACGGAAGCCAATTTTCGTCTGACTGGGCTCAAACAGCTCACTGGCATCCAGTGCCACCAGATCATCATCGACCTCCGGCAGCACTGCCATGGATGCAATAATACCGACACCTAATCCCAAGCGTACATACGTCTTGATCACATCTGCATCCACCGCAGTAAAGACCACACGAGGGTGAAGCCCCTTGCTGTTAAATGCGTCGTCGAGCTTGCTGCGACCAGTAAAGCCGAACACATAAGTCACCAACGGATAACGCGCCACATCCTCCAGCGTCAACTTGCCTACCTGCGTCAACGGATGATTACGCGGCACCACGACTGAACGGTTCCAGGTGTAGCAAGGCATCATAATCAGATCACTGAAATGCTCCATCGCCTCGGTGGCAATCGCAAAATCGACGGTACCATCTGCTGCCTCTTCGGCAATTTGCATCGGAGTTCCCTGATGCATATGCAAGCTGACGTCCGGATAGCGCCCCATAAAACTCTTGATCACTGGCGGCAACGCATAACGCGCCTGGGTATGAGTAGTGGCAATGGAGAGGCTACCCTTGCGCTCATTACTGAACTCCTGTGCAACCTGTTTAATACTTTCAACCCGACGCAGAATTTCTCCCGCCATACTGAGAATGCTTTCACCGGCTGGTGTGACATGGGTGAGATGCTTACCGCTACGGGAAAAAATTTCGACACCTAACTCATCTTCGAGAAGTCTGATCTGCTTGCTGATGCCTGGCTGGGAGGTATAGAGACTTTGGGCCGTCGCTGACACATTCAGATCGTGTTTGGCGACTTCCCAGATATAGCGTAATTGCTGGAGCTTCATGCATTCCCCCTGGCCGTATCTGGTTATTGCTTTCCGGGCAGTGCGAACTGTTATAAATAACCGTTATACAAAAGGACCCGAATATTCCTTTTTCGGTAATTTAGATAAGGCCATGGGATTTCACAAGTGAGAATTGTATCTGTGCACCATGCTGATCCTGAAAGATGAAGCTTGCCAGCCCGGAGCGACGCTCAACAGCGGGACTCCGGGCTTGCCTCAGGGTCAGATGGGCATCCTGGACAGGTGACGCAACAGTTGCTCGGCTGACAACACACCAGACCAGCTCATCGATCGTAACAGATCACCCTGGGAGGAATAGAAAACCAATGCGGGAGGGCCAACCAGTTCGTAGAACTTGTACATGCGCTGATGGTCTGTCGTGTTTGCGGTCAGATCAACCCGGATCAGGTGAAAGCCTTTCAGCTCCTGCATGACAGCCGCATCTTTGAAGGTAAAAGCGTCAAGCTCCTTGCAGGAGATACACCAGTCAGCATAAAAGTCCATCATCACCGGGCGCCCCTGCTCTTTGGCTTGAGCCAACTGCTGCTGCAATTCCGCCCAGGTCGTGACGGTGTGAAAATTCAACTCCGTGCTGACATTACCTTCATGACTACTCCCCGCATAGACTGCCAGAGGAGCAAGTGGATTACGGCTACCACCTGCCAGCCCCACCAGCAATACGACCGAGTACAACAGCACAAGCAGTGCAATACCCTTACCCAGACGCCTTCCAGCACCGGCAGTATTATCAAGAGGCTGTAATGCACCCAACACGACAGCCGCCAGCAGCAATACAATGGCTAGCAAAGCCAGCACTAATCCCAGTGGCAATACGCGCTCCAACAGCCACAAAGCCATTAGTAACATCAGTACGCCGAAAACGTGCTTGACCGATTCCATCCAAGCGCCAGCTCTTGGCAGGATATGCCCCGCAGACATGCCCACTATCAATAATGGCACCCCCATCCCAAGGCTCATGGCAAAGAGTGCTGCCGCGCCAAGCCCTGCACTCCCCTGCTGGCCGATGAAGATCAATGCGCCAGCCAGCGGAGCAGCCACACAGGGTCCAACAATCAGTGCTGAAAGCATGCCCATCACAGCAATTCCAGCCCATCCGCCCCCATTCTTCCGATTGGCAGCAACACTGATGCGACTTTGCAATGCCGAGGGCAACTGAAGGGTAAACACACCAAACATCGCCAGCGCAAAGGTCACAAAGAACAGAGCAAGCAAGATCAGTATCCATGGTGCCTGTAGCTGTGCCTGAAGATTGGCGCCAAATAATCCAGCGATCACCCCCGCGATCGTGTAGGTCACTCCCATGGCCAGCACATAGGTCAGGGAAAGAAAAAAGGCACGTCGGCTGGACATCGGCCCTTGCTGGCCCGCAATCATGCTGGAAAGAATGGGAATCATTGGAAACACACAGGGCGTGAAGGACAGTCCCAGACCGGCAATAAAGAAGGCCAGCACGATGACCCAGCTACTTTGCTGTTTCAGCAGCTGCAGGAAGTCAGCCTGCCCCGCCGAAAACCATGACCCCGTATTGCTGGTAGATACCTGCTCGCCTTCCGGAGGCACTGTGACACCCTGTCCCTGAACAGGCTCTGCAGGCCCGGAGAGCTTGCTGCTCTCCACACTGTCAGCCGGTAAGACGGGCGTATTTATGCTGTCGCTGGCACGAACGGGAATATCTGTCACCTTCAGCTGCTGCTGTACAGGAGGAAAGCAAATCCCTCCTTCCCAGCATCCCTGATAGGTGACGGTCAGCGTATCCGAAGCAGCCGCACTCTCAGCTCGAGCAAGAGAAATCTGTGCGTGAGCCTGCTGATGGTAGACCACGACCTTACCGAACAGAGGATCCTGCTTCTCCTCGCCCGGATCGGGCAGCATCAGGCTCTCCACCTGACTGCCGGATGCCTCGACCTTGATCTTGTCTTTGTAGAGATAGTAACTCGGGCTGATATACCAGCTCAGCGCCACCTCGCCCTTCGCATTGTGATCAACCGACATCACAAAAGCCTGATCGACCGGCAACGGCTCAGTATTTGAAGATTTATCGAACAACCCGGCGTAAGCGGGTGATATCAGGATGCCCAGCAGGCAGGCGAATACTATGCGTAACATGCAGATACCGGAAAATAAGGACAGATATGGCATAGAGCGTTTCGACCGTCAGAAGTTCCCCAACCGTCGTCAGGCCCTGCATCTCTGCAATCGCTCGCATACCAGCCAGGACAACAAAGAAATGCAGGCTATTAAGCCAATAGTTTGAATCTTATGGGCTTCTGTGCCTGAGCTCACTATGGTACAAAGCTCGGGGGGACGGCACAGCCGTCACACAAAGGGCTTAGTATAACGGCCGCAAGGCCAGGAAAGAAAATGACAGATTCACGTGTAGAAAACCTCAATATCGAATCCCAAACGCTGCTTTCAACACCCGATGAGTTGAAAGCCAAGCTGCCCATTTCTGAGCGCGCACGTAATACCGTGCTGGCAGGCCGTGATATCGTGCGCAACATTCTGGACCGTCAGGACCACCGCCTGATGGTGGTGATTGGCCCCTGCTCCATCCATGACGTAGAAGCGGCCAAAGACTATGCAAAACGCCTCAAAGCCCTGGCGGAAGAGCTGTCTGATACCCTTTATATCGTCATGCGTGTGTATTTTGAGAAGCCCCGCACTACTGTCGGTTGGAAAGGCCTGATCAACGACCCCTATCTGGATGATTCCTTTGACATCGAGACCGGTCTTTATACCGCTCGCAAGTTGCTGCTCGATCTGTCCGAGCTTGGCCTCCCCCTGGCAACAGAAGCACTGGATCCTATCTCTCCACAGTATCTTCAGGACCTGATCAGTTGGTCAGCCATTGGCGCTCGTACCACTGAATCACAGACTCACCGTGAGATGGCCAGCGGCTTGTCCTGTGCTATCGGCTTCAAGAATGGAACGGACGGTGGCCTGGGCGTCGCCATTAATGCCCTGCAGTCGGTGTCACACCCACATAACTTCCTGGGTATCGATGATCAGGGTAAAGTGGCCATCACCCGTACTCGCGGTAACCAGTATGGCCATGTCGTACTGCGCGGCGGCAACAGCAAACCCAACTACGACTCTGTCAACGTCGCGCTTTGCGAACAGCAACTGAGTAAGGCAGGTGTCTCGACCAACATCATGGTTGACTGCAGCCACGCCAACTCCAACAAAGATCCTGCACTGCAGCCTCTGGTCGCAGACAACGTCGCCAACCAGATTCTGGAAGGCAACAAATCCATCATGGGTCTGATGATCGAGAGCCATATCAACTGGGGCAGTCAGTCCATCCCGGCCGATCTGAGCGAATTGAAATACGGCGTATCAATTACCGATGCCTGTATCGACTGGGCGACAACTGAGACTTGCCTGCGCAGCATGCGTGCCAAGCTGAAAGACGTGCTACCCACTCGTTAAGCAGCAAAGTATACACGCTGAACAAAAAATGGCCTTCGGGCCATTTTTTGTTCAGACAGGTGAAGGAAAACGTTCATCCCAGTACAACCCCATCGCATACAACCGAGTACAACGGAAAACGATAAGCAAGGGGATATAACAAAGAGGCAGAGTATTGCGCTCTGCCTAAGGAAGGGAAAAATCCATTTCAAAAACGTAGGTTAACGATTTGGCGGTTTTACACACTTACCTTTTGATGGAAGGTTGGTCTTAACACCTGTCAGGTAACAGGGATGCAGCCCTAAGGCTGCATCCGCCTTCAGTTTCGCCTTGCTCTTTGCTCAACAGACACTCGCTGTATGACACTATCCCCAACGGGGAGCATAACGGACGAAGCTGACAGCTATAGGTATAGCAAAGCACGACGAATTGTGCACTTTTTGAACAGATCAATTTTGCATATAGGCTTTATGTTTTGAGCACGAATAGCTCATTAGACGCTACCCACTTCGCTGCGAAGCCATACTCCGGATAACAAAAAGCCCATCTCAACGGATGGGCTTCTGGCCATTCAGGCAAGCAATCAGGCTTACTGATAGTAGGCATTTTCCTTGACAGTGTGGTCGGTTACGTCGCGTACAGCTACCAGGCCTGCAACACGTTCGATCAGCGTCTTCTCCACACCTTCCTTGAGGGTCATATCAACAGCGCTGCACCCCTGGCAACCACCGCCGAACTTGAGAATAGCCACTTTACCGGACGTTTCTTCTTCCAATCGCACCAAGCTCACCTCACCACCGTGGCTGGCGAGACCTGGGTTAATTTCACTATAGAGAATGTAGTTGATCTGGTCTTCGATAGGACTATCCGCACTGACTTTAGGCATCTTGGCATTCGGCGCCTTGATGGTCAGCTGGCCACCCATACGGTCAGTGGCATAATCCACCACGGCTTCTTCCAGAAAAGGCAGGCTGTTCGGCTCAACGTAGAGACGGAACTGAGTATATTCAGTCACATCATCAGTAGGGATAACTTCTTCGGGACGGCAGTAGGCAAGACAGGTTTCTGCATAGGGCGTGCCTGGCTGAGTGACGAAAATGCGAACGGCCATCCCTTCCACATTCTGCTTCTCCAGCAACGTCGCCAGATAGTCCTGTGCACTTTCAGTAACGGTTAACATAGCATCCCCTTTGTACGAGTACTGCTTTGTACTCATTGGAACAGGTCAAGACGGGCATTATATCCGCTCACTATCTTGATAAATATCACGGTCTTGCCGGGTATTTTAAGGTACGAATTTCAATTTATAAACCCTACCTTTTTACTAGGTTATTATCTTTTTTCCGGCAGCCTCAGCACTCTGATAGAATGGCGGCCTTTTACCTGACAACTGTCCCGTATGCCCCTATTTCGATTCCCCCTGCTACGTTCACGTGGAATCAATTTGCGTTACCGCAAATTGCTCAGCCTCAGTCTGCCTATCGTAGGCAGTATGCTGTCCCAGAGCCTGATGAATCTGGTAGATACCGCTCTGGTCGGACGTTTAGGCGAAGATGCACTGGCTGGCGTAGGTGCAGGCAGTTATGCCATTTTCCTGGCGACAGCCCTGCTTCTTGGACTGGCCTCAGCCGTACAGGCCAACATTGCCCATGCCTGTGGTGCGGAAGATCGGCAGCAACAGCGCGCGGTACTCAGCAACGGTATGCTGCTGGGACTGTTGATGAGCCTGCTGGTTGTCGGGCTGTTCTGGGCAATCAAGACACCGCTGCTGCACTGGATCACCATCCATGCCAGCGTGCAGGCCATCGCCGAACCTTACTTTGACTGGCGTATTCTGGGTTTGCCCGCCGTTGCCATGAGTCTGGTGTTTCGCGGTGTGCTGAATGGCTCCCACCAACCTGGCACCTTTCTGAAGTGGCTGGCACTGACCCATCTGCTCAATGCCAGTCTGAGTTTCTGCCTGATCTACGGACATGCGGGCTTGCCAAAAATGGGCGCCTCAGGCGCGGGGCTGGGCACAACCATTTCACTCTACGTCGGCAGCCTCGCTTACGGGCTGCTGGTGGTACGCACCTTACACCCATCCTGTCGCCTGCTCTCCCTGATACTTCTTCGTACCATGCTGGGTTATGTCATCCCCCATTCGGCACAGCAGTTATCCTTTGCCCTGAGCCTCACCGTACTGTTCTGGATCATCGGCCTGCTCGGCACTGCCCAGCAGGCCATTGCCCATGTACTGATGAATCTGTCACTACTGCTGATTCTGCCCGGCGTCGGTCTGGGGATGGCCTGCACAACACTGGTTGGCCATGCACTTGGCCGCAATCATCCCGACGCGGCTTATCGCTGGGGCATTGATGGCGTCAAGACAGCCTTCGTCGTGCTGCTGGTGCTGGGCATACCGCTCTGGTTGTTCCCTTCCTTCCTGCTGAGTCTGTTTCTGCCACAGAGCAACCTTATTGCCACTGCCAGCCCGCTGCTGATCATCACCGCCTTGATGCTGGCGCTGGATGCCGCCTCGCTGGTGCTCAATCAGGCACTGTACGGCGCAGGTGCCGGGCAGATGTCCATGACCATCAATATCGTCAGTCAGTGGTGTTTCTTTTTACCCCTGGCCTGGCTGTTTGGACCCATTCTGGGTGGCGGACTGCTGGCCATCTGGCTGGTACAGTTCGCCCAACGTTGTATAAACTCGGGCTTGTATACGTGGATCTGGCGACAGCGCCACTGGCAACCCCAGCCTGCCAGCCTTGATTGAATTGATTAGAACGTAATAGCGGTTTCATGAAGCTGACTCAGGCAGGGCAATCATGGCCATGTGACGAGCACGCAGCAGATCGTAACTACGTTCTTACGAGTATCCGCAAACCTACTTGTCAGGATGAAGTAGCGTATGGAACAACACCTGATTTACTCGTTCTTTCTGATCTTTGCCGGTGCCGCCGTGCTGGCTTCCATCGCGCTGTATACCCGCCAACCGCTACTGGTTGCCTACATTGCCCTTGGCGCAGCCTTCGGCCCCTATGGCTTTGCCTGGGTGTCCGATATCAAACTGCTGGATGAAATCTCCCACATCGGCATTATCTTCCTGCTGTTTCTGCTCGGGCTCGATATGCAGCCTTCCCACCTGTTGCACATGCTGCGCAAGGCAACTCTGGTAGCGGTACTCAGCTCTATCGCCTTTGCTGCCATGGGTTATGCGGTGGGTGTGGGATTTGGCTTTACCCAGACCGAAAGCCTGATCATCGGGCTGGCGATGATGTTCTCCAGCACTATCGTCGGCATCAAGCTGCTGCCGACCACCGTACTCCACCACAAGCACACGGGTGAGCTGGTAGTGGGCCTGCTGCTGTTACAGGACGTGATTGCCATCATCGTCCTGCTGGGTATGTATTCAGGCGACACCTCGGCAGCATCTTCAGGAGGCTGGCAGTACCTCAAAACCTTGCTGGCATTGCCGCTGATGAGTGGTTTTGCCTACCTGTTCGTGCGCTTTGTACTGCTCAAACTGATCCAGAAGTTTGACCGCTTCCACGAATATATCTTTCTGGTGGCCATCGGCTGGTGCCTGGGTATGGCAGAAGGTGCCCAGTTTCTGGGCCTGTCGGCGGAAATGGGTGCGTTTGCTGCCGGTGTGGTACTGGCCACCAGCCCGATCTCGCAATATATCGCTACCAGTCTGAAACCCCTGCGCGACTTCTTCCTGATCCTGTTCTTTTTCTCCATTGGTGCCAGTTTCAACCTCGGCCTGATCAGCAAGATTCTGCTGCCATCACTGGTCATGGCGGCACTGGTACTGACGCTGAAGCCGGTGATTTTCCGCGGCCTGCTGACACGCATCAGTGAAGACGCCAAGATGGGCTGGGAAATTGGCTTTCGTCTGGGGCAGGTGAGCGAGTTCTCGCTGTTGATAGCCTATCTGGCCACGGACCTGAATATGATCGGCATTGAAGCCTCCCACGTTATTCAGGCCACTGCGATTCTGACTTTCCTGTTGTCATCCTATATTGTCGCTTTCAACTTTCAGTGCCCGATTGCCATTCCCGATCATCTGCGCCGGGACTAGCCAGGGTATTCACCAGAGCGTTATAGCCATAAAAAAGGGCAGACTCAGTCTGCCCCAACAGGTGTAACGCACTTCAGAACCTTCGCACTATTTAGCAGCCACAATCATTCGCTGATCTTCACCGCTATACATGCTCTCAATTAGCGCAGCACGTCGTGTCAGCACCGCACGTTGGTTGATCGAACCCTTATCGGTGATTTCATGCTGATCGACTGAAGGCGGCTCCACCAGCAGATGCAGAAACGCAATGCGGGTAGCCGATCCGGTCGCACTCAGGTTGAGCTTCGCTATTAATGCCGCAAATGCTGCACGCACCGGTTCACTGTCGAGAATCTGCTGCGCCGGGCTGCCAGCCGGTAATCCCGCCAGCTTCTGACAATGCTCCAGACGCGGGAAGATCATCACGCCGATGTCATCGCGGTTCATGCCGGTAATGACGGCATCCTGCACGTAGGGCGCACCCTGACTGATCAGCCGCGCACGCATAGGCCCGACACTGACGAAGGTTCCCGAGCTGAGTTTGAAGTCTTCGGTGATACGGCCATCGAAGGCCAGACCGTATTCGGGGTGATTGTCATCCGCCAGCTTGATGGCATCGCCGCTGCAGTAATACCCCTCTTCATCGAACACTTCCGCCGTTTGCTCAGGCATGCGCCAGTAGCCAGGCATCACATGTGGGCCTCGAAAACGTGCCTCGGCTTTGTCACCCATCGGCACCACCTTGACCTCACACCCGGGCGCAGGCAGCCCCACATAGTTGGCGAACATCAGGGGGCCGGAAGTGAAGGTGCAGGATGGTGATGTTTCAGTCATCCCAAGTCCACTCATGATGCGAATACGCTCGCCACAGTGGCTTTCACTGACCGCATCGAGGCGATCCCATGCCGCCTGCGACAGCCCGGCACCAGCAAAGAAAAACAGCTTCATGCGGGAAAAGAACTTCTCTCTCAGGCTGGCATCATCATTCAGTGCATCGGTCAGCAGCTCCCAGCCTTTGGGTACGTTGAAAAACACCGTCGGGCTGATGTCATGGAGATTACGCAGCGTGGCAGCAAAGCCCTTCTCCGTTGGTTTGCCCTCATCAATGTAATAAGAGCCACCGTTGTACAGTGCGATGCCGACATTATGGCTGCCGCCAAAGGTGTGATTCCACGGCAACCAGTCAAGCAGCACCGGCGCGTCCTCGCCAAAGCAGGGGAAGGTCTGAAGCAGCATCTGCTGGTTGGCGCACAGCATCTGATGCGTGGTAATGACCGCTTTGGGTAACTTGGTCGAACCGGAGGTAAACAGAAACTTGGCGATCTGCTCAGGGGTAATGCGTGCGTTGGCCTCATCCACACTGTGTGCCGTGGTTGCCAGCAACTCCGTAAAGGCAGTGGTCTGGCGGTCAGCAATATTTCCGCGCGCCAGCACCACCTCGACGTCGTCCGTCACCACAGCATTAATCGCTCTGGCAAAAGCATCGCCATCCGTCGCATAGACCATACCCGGCGTCAACAGCTCAATGGCATGGCGCAATTTGCCGAAATCTTCCGACAGCAGCGAATAGGACGGCGACAGCGGACAAAAGGGAATACCGGCGTACATGGCTCCCATCGCCAGCTGCAAATGCGGGATATCATTGCCGGACAGAATCAGCAAAGGCCGGTCAGCAGACAAGCCACGGTCCAGCAGTGCCTGACCAATACTGCGCGCGTGCTGCACCATTTGTGCATAGCTGACCTCACGCCACTGCCCACCCGCATCACGCTCGGCAATCAGCGTACGGTCAGGATGCTGACTGGCGCCTTGCTGCAGCCGGTCGGTCAGACAACGTGGGTAAGGCTGTAAAGGTTCTCTGGACAGAAATCGCCAGACGCCGTCGGCGTCTTGTGTCACCTCCACTGGTGCAGAACCAATGGTTACATCGCGATAGCGGACAGCAGTCTGCAGTTCCGGCTGGCGACCGGGCTGTCTCGCCGCATGGATGGCATTCATGTGTCTTCCTCCCTGGGGCGCAGCATAGCTGCACCTGCGGTGACTACATGGAAACTGCCTGACCGGCTTGCCTGAAGATGTTGAATAGTCGCCACGAACACGGTGGCAGTCTGTCGATCAACACCCCTCGCCGGGGGCACTTTTATTTTTGTTGAATTGATCTTGGCTCTGGTTGCGTCGCTGCGCGCTCAAAGGGATGCCCCGACATGCTGTAAGGGCATCCTTCCGGCGCCTCAGCCGCGGCGCTTGTAGGTCTGCAGCCCGGGTTTGATGGTCTTGTCATCAAGGAACTGCTTCAGCCCTTCTGCACGGCCGCGTTCCGGGTCACGATGAATCGACTGATCGACCTTGGCATACAAATAGTCTTCGTTCTGATCCCAGGTCAGCTCACGGCAGCGTTTGAAGCCATGTTTGGCAAACCGCAGCACCACCGGATTTTTCTCCAGTAGCTTGACCGCGACCTGGCGCACTTCTTCTCGCAGCTGCGCCAGTGGCACGCTCTTGTTGACCAGTCCCATCTCTGCTGCTTCCTGACCGGTGAAGGTGTCGCCGGTCATGATGTAATACAGCGCCTGACGGTGGCCCATAGTATCAGCAACGGCCTTGCTGACCAGATTGCCGGGAGGAATACCCCAGTTGATTTCTGACAGACCGAATACCGCCTCATCTGCCGCGTAGGCAAGATCACAGGCAACCAGCGGGGAGAACGCACCCCCGAAGCACCAGCCGTTGACCATGGCAATCGTGGGTTTGGTGTAGAAGCGCAGCAATTTCCACTGCCACTCGGAGCAGTCACGGCGCATACGCTCCTGCCATACATCAGACTTCCCGTCGGTTTCGCGGAAATACTCCTTGAGGTCCATCCCCGCCGACCAGGACTCCCCAGCACCGGTCAGTACCAGCACCTGAGCTTCGTCATCCAGCTCCAGCGTTTCCAGCACATCAATCATTTCCCGGTTCAGTGTCGGGCTCATGGCATTGCGCTTTTCCGGACGATTGAGGGTCACCCAGGCAATGCCTGATTCCACTTCAACCGTAACGGTATTCCAGCGCGATAGGTAATTACTCATAATGTCAGCCCTCTGATGTTGTTGTTAACGGACATGAATTGCTCAATGACGGATCGATATGGTGTGTAATGACGCAGGCGGGCCAGCGCATTTGCCTCAACACATAATATCAACTAACCTGATATTGAATTGATACTAAGACTGCATTTGGAAAAGCGCAAGGCGGTAGTGATGAAAAAAAATGTTACGGAAGCCGTAGCCGATGACAGCCTGAGTAATGAAGGGCGCAAGCCGCTGGGCGTGTCCTACCTGATCGGCCGACTGGATCGTGCTCTCAACCGGCATATCCGCCAGGCCATCGCACCACTGGGCCTGACTATCGGCCAATACACGGCGCTATCGGTATTCAGTACACGTGGTCAGCTGTCCAATGCTCAGCTGGCAGAGCGCACCATGGTGTCTCCACAGGCCGCCAACGAGCTGATCAAGGGAATGGAGGCGCGAGGCTGGATCGAGCGCCAGCCCGACCCCAATCATGGCCGGATCATCCAGATCAGCCTGACTGCAGAAGGTCAGGCCCTGCTGACACAGTGCGACGACGCCATTGCTGAGCTTGAGGCTCAGATGCTGGAGGAGCTGTCAGAAGAGGAGCAAGGCACACTGCAAAAGCAGCTGCGCAATCTGGTAAGAGTGCTGGCGGAGATCTGATCTCCACCAGCCTTATGCGGGTTGCTGCAAACCGCTTGTGTTACCAAAAGCGGTGTCAGAACAGGATCAGCCCATATAGCGCCGGATAAAAGCGGCCGCCTCAACGATGGACTGCATCCCCTCATCCAGTGCGGGCGCGAAAAGCTGCCACGAATGGCACATACCCGGCCACAGCTTCAGCTCCGCCTGACCGCCCGCCACTCGGATACGCTCGGCCATCACGACGCTGTCATCGCGCAGCATTTCCGTTGAGCCAACATGCAGCAACACGGGCGGCAGTACCGGTAAGGGGCTATAGAACGGCGTTACTGCAGGCGAGCGCCGGTCGCCATCGCCAATGAACACCGTCAGAAACAGCTCGCTCATGGCCCGGTTAAGCAAGGGTGCATCGGCCAGCGTCGTGTGTGATTCGGTGTCATTGGCCAGATCCAGCGCCGGAGACATCGCCACCACGGCAGCAGGCTGAGGTAAACCGAGCCGACTGATACTGACCGCGGTCGACAGTGCCAGATTGCCTCCTGCCGAATCCCCCGCCAGCGCGATCTGCCCCGGCTGATAGCCCTGCGCCAGCGCCCACTGATAGGCGTGCAGACAGTCTTCATGACCTGCCGGTGACGGGCTTTCCGGTGCCAGCCGGTAATCGACGCTCAGCACGGTGACACCACCTGCCTGTGCCAGAAAACTGGTGATGGTGTTGTAACACTGCGCCGACCCCATGATAAAACCGCCACCGTGGTAGTAGATCACCAGCTTGCCGGGATCGCTGTCCGGTGAACTCAGCAGATCCGCTGAACAGGGCCCGAGATTGACTCGTTGCACCTGTGTTTCCGGTGCCATCGGAAACACCGCATTCAGCCCCTCAAACCAGTCTCTCAGTGCCTGAATATCGCCATTCTGTGGTGGCGGATTGCCCTTGCTCTGCTCCAGTAACATGGCCAGTTGTGCATCAGACATGCTGGCCTCCCTGCCTTCTGGCCCGCAAGAGTGAAGAGGAAGATTGGGTAAGCGGGAGAGACCTGGCTGAGACCGAGGCCTGTGATGTAATCATTGCCATAGCGGATTCCTGTTGTTGTTCTTGAGGAGGAAACGACAGCACATAGTCAGGATAAGCTCTGTGCATTGGGTGACTCCCGCCACTCATTTTATCAACTTACCTGACATATTTTTGATACTAGCGCCAAGTTTCATCGTTCGGCAACAGGCAATTTTTCCTTCACGATTGCACATTTATCGCTTTTGCAGGCGATAGGCCAGCTGCGCCCGGCTCAATCCCAACTGTCGTGCAGCAGCAGCCAGATTGCCGTTGGCCCGCTCCACCGCCTCCTGTAACAGACGCTGCTCCAGCTGTTCCATCGACAGCTCATCACCCGCCAGCTGCTGCAGTTGCTCCCACAACGACGCTGCCGATGCCTGTGGTTTATTGCTCAGCGCTCCCTGCCGGTTGACAGAAAAAATCATGCTCTGGGGAATTTTCTCGTTGCGGAACAGATGGGGAATATCCACCAGCCCGTCTTCGTCGGCGGCAATAACGCCTCGCTCGATAAGATTCTGCAGCTCGCGAATATTGCCGGGGAAGTCGTAGTTGAGCAGTGCCTGAGTGGCCTTTTGCGTCATCCCGCGCAACAGGCGGCCATGCAGCTGGCAGTAATGCTGGAAGAAGTGGCTGACCAGCAACGGAATATCGTCACGCCGCTCACGCAGCGGCGGCAATGGAATGGGGAAGACATTGAGGCGATAGAACAGGTCTTCACGGAACTCGCCGCGCTTGACCGCATCACGCAAGTCTTCGTTGGTGGCCGCAACCACCCGCACATCGACCTTGATGGCACGGCTGCCGCCCACCCGCTCCACCTCACGCTCCTGCAACGCGCGCAGCAGCTTGCTTTGCCCGGCAGCACTGAGCGTTGCGATTTCATCCAGAAAAAGCGTGCCGCCATGGGCCCGCTCAAAGCGACCGGCGCGGCTGTGCGAGGCGCCGGTAAAAGCTCCCCGCTCGACACCAAACAACTCCGACTCCAACAGATTCTCCGGGATGGCCGCGCAGTTGAAGGCAACAAAAGGCTGCTGGCTGCGAGGGCTGAGGCGATGGAGCATGGTGGCAAACAGCTCCTTACCTACCCCGGATTCTCCCGTCAGCAATACCGTCGCCTGCGTGCCCGCGACCTTCTGCAACGCATGACTGGCGGCGGTGAACGCCGCCGAGGCGCCAATCATTTTCACACTGTTGTCGGCCTCTGCGGTGGTCGCCACTACGGTGGATTGCTCTGCAGACATCACTGTGGGGCTGGCATACCCCTGCGGATTGAGATAGCGCAAATCCTCCTCGGCGTCGGGCCACAGCTCCGCCGTCTTGCCGATCACCCGGCACTGGCGGCTGCCCATGGATCGGCACTCCACCTCACGAAACAGTACCAGTCGCCCCACCAGACCGCTGACATAGCCAATGGCATACCCCAGCTCCAGCCAGCAGGCAGGATCAGTCCCGATCCCATAGGCAGCTATGTGTTCATCGTCCTCACTGCTGTGATGCCAGAGAAACTCTCCCTCGTAGCGGCCCTGTTCGGTATCGAACTCGAAATGCACAGGTTCCACCTTCACCATCCCTTCCAGCCCGTGCAGTTGCGTACCGGCACCGAAGATGGAGGCCGGATCAGCGTCCGGCCAGCGCTGCCGCACCAGCTGAGCATCACGCGTACCCGACACATAGCCGGTGCGGGTCAGCAGCCCCCGGGCAGCCTCGATACCCAGCGTATCGATCAGCTCCCGGCGCAAGGTGCCGAGGGAAGAGGCGTGAATCAGCAGCATGCGCTGATCGTTGAGCCAGATACGTCCGTCACCGGGCGAAAAGCACAAACACTCGGTCAGCTCTTCCAGCGTGGGCGAATGCTGATAGTCCAGCTGACTGGAGTTACCACGCAGCAGAACCCCTGCATCGAGACGAGACAGGTCGGCAAGTGAAATACGGCCAGGGTGCGTCATTGTTGTTATTCCCCGAAAAAGACAGTGAATTACGTCGGCGGGCATTCGCTCGCCGACTGCTTCCTGAGTGGAGGGTGCCTCCTGGCAGGTTGCGCAAATCATCAATTTTTTATCAGTTTACTTGATACTCTTTACTAAATGAGAAATCCAGCGCTTTACATTAGGCGCTGCAGTGGATGCGCCCAAATCCACAGACATAGCGAATATCTTTATAAAATTCAGATAGTTATATATGCCTCATCAGATTTTTCAGGGCCTGATCGACGATTGGGCACAGCGTTTGCGATAGCTGCCAGGCAAGCTCAATTGCTGACTGGAGACCCAATAATGACAACAAGTACATCCTCCACTGCCGTGCTCAAGCATCATCTCTGGCATGGCAAGCTGTTCAACGGAGACTGGATTACCGCCAGCGGCGGCCTGAACCCGGTGCAGGAACCTGCCACGCAGGAGACGTTGACCATCACCGGGATGGCCACAGCCGAAGACGTGCTGACCGCGGCCACCAGTGCCAAACTCGCACAACAGCAGTGGGTGAAGATGCCTCCCCGAGAGCGGGCCGCTATCTTCCTGCGCGCTGCCGACTACCTGCAGCAGCACTTCGATGAACTGAGCCTGTTTATCGCTCGTGAAACCGGCGGCATCATCCCCAAGGGCCAGCATGAAGTGCGCGAAGCCATTACCCTGCTGCAACTGTCCTCGGCCATGCTGCTGCAACCCAACGGTCTGACGCTTCCCAGTGTTCCGGGGCGGCTGTCCTATGCCCAGCGCGTTCCTCACGGCGTGGTCGGTGTTATTTCGCCGTTCAACTTCCCTCTGATTCTGTCACTGCGCTCCATCGCGCCCGCACTGGCCACCGGCAATGCGGTGGTCAGCAAGCCTGATCCACAAACACCGGTGAGCGGCGGGCTGATCATGGCACTGGCCTTTGCCCATGCGGGTCTGCCCAAGGGCTTGTATCAGGTCCTGCCCGGCGGTGTCGAAGCAGGTGAAGCCCTGTGCAATGCCCCTGAAATCGGCATGGTGGCCTTTACCGGTTCAACCGCAGCAGGCCGTAAAGTCGGTGAAGCCTGTGGCCGCAATCTGAAAAAAGTCGCGCTGGAGCTGGGGGGAAAAAGCTCGCTGATCATCCTTGATGATGCCGACCTCGACCTCGCCGCCAGCAATGTGGCCTGGGGTGCTTATATGCATCAGGGCCAGATCTGCATGGCCTCAGGTCGCATACTGGTGCAGGAAAACGTGGCTCCGGCGCTGATCGCCAGAATCGTGGAAAAAGCCGTCCACCTGCCCGTCGGTGACCCAACCTCCGGGCAGGTGGCGCTGGGGCCACTGATCAACCATCGTCAGCTGCAACGGGTGCACGGCATCGTGCAGGACTCCATCGCCGCCGGTGCGCGGCTGGAAGCCGGCGGCAACTACGACGGGCTGTTCTACTCCCCCACCGTGCTGTCCAACGTGACACCCGGCATGCGCTGTTTTGATGAGGAAATCTTCGGCCCGGTCGCCACTATCGTCACCTTCCAGAGCGACGAAGAGGCCGTGATGCTGGCCAACGACACCGAATACGGTCTGGCTGGAGCGGTGATCTCTGCCGACATCAATCGCGCCCTTACTCTCGGCCAGCAACTGCACACCGGGCTGTTGCATATCAATGATCAGACGGTCAACGACGAATGTATCAATCCGTTCGGCGGCTGCGGCAACTCAGGCAACGGCGGCGGTGTAGGCGGCCCGACTGACTGGGACAACTACACCCACTGGCAGTGGGTGACTATCAAGGGTGAGCCGACCCGCTACCCCTTTTGAGCACCTGTTCACCATCGGCTGCATCACGGTGCCTTCGCCCTGCAGCGACGTTTTCCCACGACTGTCCATGAACAATAAAGAGAACAACATCATGAGCCTGAACAACAAAACCCTCGTCATCACCGGCGTCGCCTCTGGTATCGGTGCCGAAGTCGCCCGTCTGGCCCGCTTTCAGGGAGCACGAGTCATTGGTCTGGATCGTAATGCCCCGGCCATGACTCTGGATGACTTTATTCAGGTCGATCTGAGCAGCACTGCACAGATCGATGCCCTGGTCGATGCACTGCCCGCCAGCATTGATGGGCTGTGCAATATCGCCGGTGTACCGGGCACCGCCCCTGCCGAGCTGGTCGGCAAGGTCAACTACCTTGGCCTGCGCCACCTCTGCCAGACACTACTGCCCCGCTTTAGCCCGGCAGCTGGCATCGTCAACATCGCCTCCATCCTGGGTGCTGAATGGCCCGCACGACTGGAACAGCACAAGGCACTGGCGGCCACGTCCAGCTATGCCGAGGGGCTAGCCTGGCTGGATGCCAACCCGGTCGCTCAGGAAACCTGCTACCAGTATTTCAAGGAAGCGCTGATCGTCTGGACCACGCAACAGGCATCGCCGTGGTTTCTCGAACATAACGTCCGTCTCAACTGCGTCGCGCCCGGCCCGGTGTTTACCCCGATTCTGGGTGACTTCGTCACCATGCTGGGTGAAGAACGGGTGCAAAAAGATGCTCACCGCATGAAGCGCCCCGCCTATGCCGACGAGGTGGCCGCGGTGATCGCCTTCCTTTGCTCCGATGCCGCACGCTGGGTTTGTGGTGCCACTATCCCGGTCGATGGCGGGCTGGCGGCCAGCTATCTGTAAAGCGCATTAGCAACCAAAACATAACGGCGACGATACGGTCTGGCGGAGTCTGGCTCCCCTCCACGCTCTGCGACCGCTCGCCGCTGCATGACACCCCGACAACAACAATAATCGAGGTTTTCCCATGCGTAGCACTTCCATCATGCTGGCCCTTGGCCTGGCAGGGCTGCCTGTTGCCGCTTCTGCCTACGATCTGCCTGCCGTCAATCTCGGCGGCACCAGTTTCTACGATGGCGCTCCGGCTCCCAACGGCCCGGGCTGGTACGCCATCGAGTATCTGCAGTCCATCAACTCCAAGCGGATGAACGATGCCGACGGTAACAAGCTCGGCCTGCCCAAACAGGACATCAACCTGTTTGTGCCTCTGACGCAGGTCATCTATCAGTCCGATCTGCGCTGGGGCAATGCCTCTCCCGGCGTCACTGTGCTGCTGCCCTGGGTTGCCGATGCCAGGGTGGACGACGGTCTCAACCATGCTGCGCTGGACAGCCAGACCGGTCTGGGCGACACCATTGTCGGCGCCTTCCTGCAGTTCGATCCCATCATGGGCGAGAACGGTCCGCGTTTTTCCCAGCGCATCGAGCTGGATGTCAGCATTCCTACCGGCAGCTATGACCGCAACAAGGCCATCAACCCCGGCAATAACTACTGGAACATCAACCCCTACTACGCCGCCACCCTGTGGGTGACACCCAAGTGGTCGTTTTCGGGACGCCTGTTCTATCTGTGGAATGGCAAGAATGACGACCCATCGACCAGCCTTGGTGCTAGCCATGACAGTCAGGCCGGACAGGCGCTGCATGCCAACTTCACGACTGAATACGCGCTGAACGCCAACATGAGTGTCGGCCTGAACGGCTACTGGCTGAAGCAGATCACCGATACCCAGGTGGACGGTGAAGACGTGAAAGGACGACGCGAGAAGGTCTGGGCTATCGGTCCGGGTATGGTCTACAAACTCGGTCAGGATGACTCGATGTTTGCCAACCTCTATTTCGAGCAGGATGCAGAAAACCGGGCGCAGGGTAACCGCTTTATCCTGCGCTTCAATCATCACTTCTGATCAGCTCCACAGCTGATCCGCAAGCGCACACCCCGGAGCTGTCGCTTCCCCTCGGCAGCTCTTTTCATTTCCTTCTTGCAAAACGGCGCCGACAAAAATACTGTATATACAGCCAGTTATTTTGAGCCTGCCGCGATGCCTGAACCCAAGGTCTTTTTCCGCCAGCCTGCCAGCCAGTTACACAGCGACAGACAGGCCATGCGTCACCGTGGCGCGCTGAACAACCCGCACAACCGTTTTCATGGTCAGTCACTGGAACAGGTGGATGATGGCTGGTACCACGATGCAGCGGAGGATCAACCCTCCATCGCGACCGAGGTACGGCAGGAAACCAGCAAAAGCATCCTGTCACGCAATACCTCACCGGACATTCCTTTCGATGTCAGCCTCAACCCCTATCGCGGTTGTGAACACGGCTGCATCTACTGCTTTGCCCGCCCCAGTCATGCCTACTGGGATATGTCGCCCGGCCTCGATTTTGAAACCCGGCTGATCTACAAGCACAACGCCGCCCGGCTGCTGGAGGAAACCCTGCAAAAACCGGGTTACCAGTGTCAGGTCATCGCGCTGGGCGCCAATACCGATGCCTATCAGCCAATTGAATCCCAGTACCGCCTGACCCGCTCCCTGCTGGAAGTCTGCCGACGCTTCAAGCAGCCCTTCTCGGTCGTGACCAAAGGTGCACTGATTCTGCGCGATCTGGATATTCTGCAGGAAATGGCCAGCGAGCAGCTGTGTGCCGTGTACATCAGCCTGACCAGTCTTGACGATACGCTGCGCAGCACACTTGAACCCCGTACAGCCACCGTTACCGCCCGCCTCAAGGTCATAGAGCGGCTGGCCAAAGCCGGTGTGCCCGTCGGCGTGATGATGGCGCCGATCATCCCGGCGCTGAATGATGTGGAGATAGAACGCCTGCTACAGACCGCGGCCGGTGCGGGCGCGACCAGCGCCAACTATGTGCTGCTGCGCCTACCGTTGGAAGTCAGCCCGCTGTTTCAGGACTGGCTGCAACAGCACTACCCGCAGCGCGCCGACCATATCATGAGCCTGGTGCGCCAGAGCCGTGACGGCAAAGACTACGATGCCAGCTTTGGCACACGTATGCGTGGCACCGGTCAGTTTGCCGACCTGATTGCCCAGCGCTTCAGGCTGGCCTGTAAGCGTTACGGTCTCAATCAGCGCCGCCTGCCACTGGACTGCAGCCGCTTTCAGGCGCCGGGCCAAATGAGTTTGTGGTGATCACGTCACACGGGCGAAAGCGCTAGCCCGGCTTGCCAAAGATCTGATAGCCGTTCTTGCCGTTACGCTTGGCCTGATACATGGCGCTATCAGCATTCTGGATCAGCTGTTGCAGGCTGCTGCCGTGGTAAGGGTAAAGACTGATGCCAATGCTGGCACCCAGATGATAACTCCTGTTGCCGATGTGAATGACCTCGGTGACGTAGCTGCGCAGTTTCTCGGCGATAACTCTGGCCTGATTTTCATCCTCCAGCTGGGTCGCAATCACCATAAATTCATCGCCGCCGATGCGGGCACAGATGTCGGCACTGCGGGTATGCGACTGAAGACGTCTGGCAACAATTTTCAGCACTTCATCGCCCACGCTATGCCCGGCACCGTCGTTGATGGGTTTGAAGTTATCCAGATCAATGTAAATGACCGCCAGCAGCTGATTGAGGCGGCTCGCCAGCGCCAGCGCCTGCTCAAACAGCTTTCCCATATAGAGCTTGTTGTTTAACCCGGTGAGCGGATCATGAAAGGCCAGCTCCAGCGCCCGTTCTTCGGCATCCAGCAAGCGCTGCTGAAGTACCACCAGAACCGCCATCAACAGCAGCAGATACTGCGTCAGCATCAGTACCGTACCCACCAGCAAACCGAGCACTTTCCATTCCGGCAGCACTTCCATGGTGGGGAAAGCAAACAGCCAGTGCAGCGCCAGCAAGCTGCTGGTAGCCGATAACGCCGTCATCAGGCGATGCAGACTCTGTCGCTCACGCCAGGCCGTACCTGCGACATAGAGCAGACATGCAATATTGAACGCGCTTAAACCAGCGGTGAGCACCAGTGTCGGGCAGTGCAGCAGCCAGGTGATCAGCAACCACAGCTCGGTAATCAGCGCGCCAGCCCAGAACCAGCGCAGTGCTGTGGTTAGATTGAAAAAACGGCAGATACCCACTGCAAGACAGGCTTTTTCCAGAACGCTAAAGCTGCCGTAAAACAGCAGTGCCAGTGGCTCCTGCTCAAGAGAAAACAGGATAAACAGCAGCAACCGAGACAGCAGCGCAAACAAGATCGCTCTCGCCCACCAGCGAGCAGCCGTATTGGCACGGGGTATCCGGCTGAACCAGAACAGCAGGATAAAGACCACAAAATAGATGGATGTACCAATAGTGTGGACGATCTGGGTAGACAGCATAGATGCGTTCATCTCAAGCAAGAGCAATTCCACCTGGCGTTTGCCGAGCTGCCGGGGAATATGCTCTCAGGCAATCCGTCGACGCCAAGCAAAAGCCATCGACTAAGCATAGTCGCTCCAGCGCGGATCACCCTGCTGTTGCGGAACTGACGTCAGTATGACGGGTGCCAGAAATACATCAGATAATGACAAATTAGACACGCCTTTACCGAGCCTGATCATCCGCACACACCGCCTTTTGCAGCCTATAACGCCCGTGCCGACCGCCGCTCCTGGTAGACCATGCAGGTATTTTTCACCGAGATTTTCCTCTTACAGGTTTGAATGCGCCTGTGGCCGTCACACGGCTACCAGCGCCCGCCGGAGAACTCGATGGATCTTGGAATCAAAGGCTGTAGCGCATTTATCTGCGGTTCCTCGCAGAGCCTGGGCTTGACCTGCGCCCGTTCACTGTTGCGCGAAAGTATGAACATCACCCTCAACAGCTGTGACGCTGACAAACTGGAACGGGTGACCGCGCAATTGCAGCAGGCGACTCCAGCAACAGGCTCCACTTCGTCGCCGGTAAGCTGCAAGACTGACATGAAGCAACCTTGCTTATGCCATTCACGCCAACTTTCCCAGCCGATCCGTGCCTTTATACCGGCCATGGTGAAGTCCACTACATGATGGACCTGTTGACCTCGGCACGTACCGCACTGCCGGCTATCTGCAAAGCCATCAGCCGAGATGTGGAGCGGATAACGTCACCGTCAACAACCTGCTGCCCGAGTACATTGATACCCCACGTCAGGAGTTCATGCTATAGCGCCTGATGAATCGTGAAAGCGTTGACCGGGAGGAAGCAGGTCGCCATCACGCCGACAGCATCGCCGCAAAAAGCGATAGCCACCAGGAAGAGCTCCGTGATGTCTGCGTCCATCTGCGCAGCACTCAGGCCAGCCATATCTCCGAAAAGAATGTGCAGCTGGATGGCTGGCCACACGACAGTCTGATCTGACGAGCTTTTCTCCGACCTGCCGGGCGTCTGTCACCGCGAGTGGCTGAGCGCCAGCGAATACCACTCAATCTGTCACAGCAATCAAAATAACAAGTGATTCACCATCATTACTTCCATCACCCACCCCACACAGCACTTACGCTCTCACGGTACTTGCCTGTCTGGTTAGCTCCATAGCAAAAGCCTTTATGAAACGGAAAACATTCGTCGCGAACACAACGCCTGTTGCGACAAAAACAGATCGACTGATCATTCATTACGCTGAAAATGAACGAGCGCTGCACTCTTGCATGAGCTCCGACCAAAGCACTCTCTCTGAAAATAAAAATGCCAGTCAGCAGAACTGACTGGCATCTGAGCACAAGGCTCGCTTTTCTTACTGGTGGAGAAGGATTACTTCATTGCCCAGCCAGTCAGTTCAGCCAACGCCTTGCCGATGTCAGCCAGGGAGCGAACAGTTTTAACACCAGCGTCTTCCAGAGCTGCAAACTTCTCATCAGCAGTACCTTTACCGCCAGAGATGATTGCCCCAGCGTGACCCATACGCTTACCAGCAGGAGCAGTAACACCCGCGATATAGGAAACAACAGGCTTGGTAACGTTGGCTTTGATGAACGCAGCCGCTTCTTCTTCAGCAGTACCACCGATTTCACCGATCATCACAATCGCTTCGGTCTGTGGGTCTTCCTGGAACAGTTTCAGGATGTCGATGAAGTTAGAACCGGGGATGGGGTCACCACCGATACCTACGCAGGTAGACTGACCGAAACCAGCGTCAGTAGTCTGCTTGACAGCTTCATAAGTCAGAGTACCGGAGCGAGATACGATACCGACTTTACCTGGCAGGTGAATGTGGCCAGGCATGATACCGATTTTGCACTCTCCGGGAGTGATAACGCCTGGGCAGTTAGGGCCGATCAGGCGCACACCCAGTTCGTCACACTTCACTTTAACGTCCAGCATATCCAGCGTAGGAATACCTTCGGTGATACAAACGATCAGTTTGATACCAGCGTTAGCAGCTTCCAGGATGGAGTCTTTGCAGAAAGGAGCAGGAACGTAGATAACTGAAGCTTCAGCGCCAGTAGCGTCTACAGCTTCCTTGACAGTGTTGAACACTGGCAGGCCCAGGTGAGTCTGACCACCTTTACCGGGGGTAACACCACCCACCATCTGAGTGCCGTAGGCCAGTGCCTGCTCAGAGTGGAAAGTACCCTGACTACCAGTGAAACCCTGGCAGATCACTTTGGTGTCTTTATTGATCAATACGCTCATTATTTACCCTCCGCTGCTTTAACTACTTGCTGAGCAGCATCGGTCAGGCTGGTAGCAGCGATGATGTTCATACCACTTTCGGCCAGTTTCTGTGCACCCAGTTCTGCGTTGTTACCTTCCAGGCGAACAACGACAGGGATCTTCACGCCGACTTCTTTAACAGCGGCCATGATACCGTCAGCGATCAGGTCGCAACGTACGATACCACCGAAGATGTTGACCAGAACGGCTTTAACATTTTCGTCAGACAGGATGATCTTGAACGCCTCGGTTACACGCTCTTTAGTCGCGCCACCACCTACGTCCAGGAAGTTGGCTGGGAAGCCACCGTGCAGTTTGACGATGTCCATGGTACCCATGGCCAGACCAGCACCGTTAACCATACAGCCGATGTTGCCATCCAGAGCAACGTAGTTCAGCTGCCATTCAGCAGCGTGGGCTTCACGAGCATCTTCCTGTGAAGGATCGTGGAAAGCCTGCAGTTTGGGCTGACGGTATACAGCGTTGCTGTCGATGTTGATCTTGCCGTCCAGGCAGTGCAGGTTGCCTTGCTCGGTGATAACCAGAGGGTTGATCTCCAGCAGAGCAAAGTCATAGTCCTGGAACATCTTGGCCAGACCCATGAATACTTTGGTGAACTGCTTGATCTGGTCGCCTTCGAGGCCCAGTTGGAAAGCCAGTTCACGCGCCTGATAAGGCTGAGCGCCTACCAGAGGATCGATGGTTGCTTTCAGAATCTTTTCGGGAGTTTCTTCAGCAACTTTCTCGATTTCCACACCACCTTCAGTGGAAGCCATGAAGACGATGCGACGAGTAGAACGGTCTACCACCGCGCCCAGATACAGTTCTCTGGCGATATCGGTGCAGTTTTCTACCAGAATCTTGGAAACAGGCTGGCCTTTTTCGTCTGTTTGGTAAGTAACCAAACGCTGGCCCAACCATTTGGCAGCGAACTCCTGAGCTTCAGCAGGAGACTTGATCAGTTTCACACCACCGGCCTTACCGCGGCCACCAGCGTGCACCTGTGCTTTCACTACCCACATATCTCCGCCAATTTTCTGGCAGGCTTCTGCAGCCGCTTCCGGTGTATCCACGGCGAAACCCTTGGATACCGGCAGGCCGTATTCGGCAAACAATTGTTTTGCCTGGTACTCGTGAAGATTCATGCTTGCTACCGTTTAAGTGTGTACTGTCCTAGATACAGCAGATCTGATGTCTGCTACCTGGCTTGTCCCAGCAAGAGGATGGTTCACAAGGCAATTGCCCTGCTCTGCCATTCCTCTTTCTGGTGATCGGCTGATGTTGCCACCAGCCGAAAACGGGATCTGATCCCGAGCTGGCGTACGCCAGCTCCTGTATTACTTACGCTTGCGGTTGGCGATATGAATCGCGTGACCGTCAACAGCCAGCGCTGCTTCGTGAACTGCCTCACTCACGGTTGGGTGAGCAAATACAGTCAGAGCGATATCTTCAGCGCTTGAACCGAACTCCATGGCAACCACAGCCTGAGCAATCAGGTCAGCAGCGTGTCCACCGATGATGTGGCAACCCAGGATGCGGTCGGTCTCTTCGTCAGCGATCAGCTTGACGAAACCGTCGGTATCATTCGCAGCCATCGCACGACCAGAGGCAGCGAAGGGGAATTTACCGACTTTGAACTTAACGCCTTCAGCTTTCAGCTGCTGCTCGTTCTTACCAACCCACGCCAGCTCAGGGTGAGTGTAGATAACAGAGGGGATCAGGTCATAGTTCATCTGAGCTTTGTGACCAGCGATGATGTCTGCAACCATGATGCCTTCTTCGGACGCTTTGTGAGCCAGCATCGGGCCGCGAACGATATCGCCGATGGCGAATACGCCAGGCACGCTGGTAGCACACTGATCATCAACCTTGATGAAGCCGCGCTCATCCAGTACCACGCCAGCATCACCTGCCAGCAGTCCTTCGGTGTAAGGACGACGGCCAACAGCGACGATCAGTTTGTCTACTACAACAGACTGCTCACCATTAGCGTCGGTGTACTTGACGGTCACTTCGCTGCCGTTCACTTCGCTGCCAGTCACACGAGCACCCAGACGTACGTCCAGACCCTGCTTCTTGAACAGCTTCATGGCTTCTTTGCTCATGTCGACATCGCACAGCGACAGGAAGTCATTCATAGCTTCCAGTACGATGACTTCAGAACCCAGACGGCGCCATACAGAACCCAGCTCCAGACCGATAACACCAGCACCGATCACGCCCAGACGCTTAGGCACTTCCTGGAAATCCAGTGCGCCAACGTTGTCGACGATGGTGTCGCCGTTCATGGGTGCAGGAGGAATGTTCACAGGGACAGAACCAGAAGCCAGGATCACGCTGCCAGCTTCAACCACGGTCACTTTGCCGTCTTTGTCAGTCACTTCGACTTTCTTGCCAGACAGCAGCTTACCGGTACCCTGGATGGAGGTCACACCGTTGGCCTTGAACAGGCCGGCGATACCGCCAGTCAGGTTGTCAACGATCTGGTTCTTGCGCTTCACCATCGCAGGAACGTCCATTTTCACTTCGCCCACGGAAATACCGTGAACATCAAAGCCATGGCTGGCTTCCTCAAACTTGTGAGTAGAGTCCAGCAGCGCTTTGGAAGGAATACAGCCAACGTTCAGGCAGGTACCACCCAGCTTGGGCTTACCACTGGCGTCGATCCACTTTTCCACACATGCGGTCTTCAGACCCAACTGGGCAGCACGAATGGCAGCAACATATCCACCAGGGCCAGCACCAATGACAACTACGTCAAATTTCTCTGACATCATTTCATTCCTGTATTAGTCAATGTGTGTAACGGATCAGATGTCCAGCAGCAGACGAGCGGGATCTTCCAGCAGGTCTTTGATGGTCACCAGGAACTGTACTGCTTCTTTACCATCGATCAGACGGTGATCGTAAGACAGTGCCAGATACATCATCGGCAGAATAACGACCTGACCATTAACGGCCATTGGGCGTTCCTGGATCTTGTGCATACCCAGGATTGCGGTTTGTGGCGGGTTCAGGATGGGGGTAGACATCAATGAACCGAACACACCGCCGTTGGTAATAGTGAAGGTGCCGCCCTGCATGTCTTCCATACCCAGCTTGCCTTCGCGGCCGCGCTTGGCGAAGTCATTGATGGTACGTTCAACATCAGCCAGGCTCATGTCATCAGTATCACGCAGTACAGGTACGACCAGACCACGCTCAGTCGATACGGCAACGCCGATGTCCTGATAACCGTGGTACACGATGTCATTGCCATCCAGAGAGGCGTTAACGGCTGGGAAACGCTTCAGCGCTTCAGTGGCCGCTTTGACGAAGAAGGACATGAAGCCCAGGCGTACGCCATTGTGGGTTTTCTCGAACAGGTCTTTGTAGCGGCTACGCAACTCCATGACCGGCTTCATGTTGACTTCGTTATAGGTAGTCAGCATGGCCGCGCTCTGTTGTGCTTCCACCAGACGCTTGGCGATGGTGGCACGCAGGCGGGTCATCGGAACACGTTTCTCAACACGAGGACCGGCAGCGACTTCAACAACAGCGGCAGGTGCAGCGGCCGCAGCAGGTGCAGCTGGCTTGTTCTTAAGATGGTTCAGTACATCTTCCTTGGTGATGCGACCACCCTTGCCGGTGCCCTTGATATCAGCAGCTTTCAGGTTGTTCTCATCCAGCAGCTTGCGTACTGCAGGACCGAAACCTGATTCGTCACTGACTTCTTCAGCGGCAGCAGGTGCAGATGCTTCAGCAGGAGTAGCTGCAGGTGCGGCGGACGCAGCGGCGCCCTCTTCAAAAATCGCAATCACTTCAGCGCTGAGGACGGTGTCGCCCTCGCCTTTGATAATTTCCTTGATTACGCCATCAGCAGGCGCAACCACTTCAAGAACCACTTTATCAGTCTCGATATCTACAATCAGTTCATCGCGGGCAACCGCCTGACCTGGTTGTTTGTGCCAAGTAGCGACGGTGCCGTCAGCTACGGATTCTGGAAACGTAGGTGCCTTGATTTCAATAGTCATGGCTATTCCTTTCTGCTCTTTTTATACAAGCTTAAGTCTAATTGACAGGCTTAAGCCTGTTACCCATAGATGGCGTCGTTAACTACTTTCTCTTGCTCTTCCAAGTGCACGGAAGTGTAGCCTACTGCCGGTGAAGCAGAGTGCTGACGACCTACACCCACCAACTCGATGTTGGGGAAACACTTGCGAATGGCATTGCGCATATGATGCTGTGAACAGTACCAGGCGCCCTGGTTCATCGGCTCTTCCTGACACCAGACGACAGACTGAAGATTGGGATACTGACGCAGTACCTCTTCCAGATCGTCTTCGGGGAACGGATAGAGCTGCTCGATACGAATGATCGCTACATCCGGGCAATTATCAGCATCGCGCTTGTTCAACAGATCGTAGTACACCTTGCCGGAGCACATAACCAGTCGTTTGACTTCGGCTTTGTTCTGTTCAACGACTTCAGGAATAACGGTCTGGAAGGAGCCGTTAGCTAACTCTTCCAGGCTGGAGATTGCCTGTTTATGACGCAGCAGACTCTTCGGGGTCATGACTACCAACGGCTTACGCAGAGGACGAATCACCTGACGACGCAGCATATGGTAGACCTGAGCAGGAGTAGTCGGCACGCACACCTGAATGTTGTGCTCAGCACACAGCTGCAGATAACGCTCCAGACGAGCTGATGAGTGCTCAGGGCCCTGACCTTCATAACCGTGAGGCAGCAACATTGTCAGCCCGCACAGACGCCCCCACTTGGTTTCACCACTGGTGATGAACTGGTCGATAACTACCTGTGCACCGTTAGCGAAGTCACCAAATTGTGCTTCCCAGATAACAAGGGCATTGGGAGTCGTTGTTGAATAACCGTACTCAAACGCCAGCACGGCTTCCTCAGACAGCAAAGAGTCGCGAATGACGCACTCAGGCTGACCTTCGTACAGGTGCTGCAGCGAGTTGAAGGCGGTGCCATCTTTCTGGTTGTGTAATACCGCATGACGGTGTGAGAACGTACCACGACCCACATCCTGTCCGGTCAGACGAATCGGATGGCCTTGCTTGATCAGCGTAGCGTAGGCAAGCAGTTCTGCATGGCCCCAGTTCAGAGGCATTGCACCGCGGCTCATCAGCTTACGGTCTTCAATGATCTTGCCGACCTGACGCTGAACGACGAAGCCTTCAGGCAGATCACAAACCTTCTCACCTAATTCGTGCAGCAGGTTAATGTCTACAGTGGTATCGCACTTGGCCGTCCACTTGTGACCCAGGTAAGGTTTCCAGTCCACGAACAGTGCCGTGTTGGGTTCCAGTACCAAAGACTTGACAACGTGCTGACCGTTATCCAGTGCATCACGATATTCGTCTTCGATCTGCTTGGACTCTTCGGCAGAGACCACAGACTCGTTGATCAGACGCTGAGCGTAGATTTCACGCGTAGTTGGATGCTTACGGATTTTTTCATACATCAACGGCTGGGTCGCGCTTGGCTCATCAGCTTCGTTGTGACCACGACGACGGTAGCAAACCAGATCGATAACCACGTCACGATGGAATTCGTTACGGTAGTCAATTGCAACCTGGGTAACAAAAGCCACGGCTTCCGGATCATCACCATTAACGTGGAAGATTGGCGCATGGACCATCTTGGCAACGTCGGTGCAATACTCAGTAGAGCGAGAGTCTTCGCGGTTACTGGTAGTAAAACCTACCTGATTGTTGATGATGATATGTACGGTACCACCGGTCTTGTAGGCACGAGTCTGAGACATCTGGAATGTCTCCATGACCACGCCCTGACCAGCGAATGCGGCATCACCATGAATATTGATAGGCAGAACCTGCTCACCATCCACGTCACCACGACGATCCTGGCGAGCACGCACAGAACCTTCAACCACCGGAGAAACAATCTCAAGGTGAGAGGGGTTGAACGCCATGGCGAGGTGAACTTCGCCACCGGTAGTCATTACGTTTGAAGAGAAGCCCTGGTGGTATTTCACATCACCGGAACCTTCCACAGAACGCTTGCCATCAAACTCATGGAACAGATCGGAGGGGTTTTTACCCAGGATGTTAACCAGGCAGTTGAGGCGGCCACGGTGAGCCATGCCGATCACAACTTCTTTGACACCCAGTTTACCGGCGCGCTGAATCAGCTCGTCCATCATGGGAATCAGAGCTTCGCCACCTTCCAGACCGAAACGCTTGGCACCGGCGTAACGCGAGCCAAGGTATTTTTCCAGGCCTTCAGCTGCACTCAGACGCTCAAGAATATGCTTACGGAAAGCAGCGTCATAGACAGGATGGCAACGCACCGACTCCAGACGCTGTTGCAGCCAGAGCTTTTCCTGAGTATCAACAATGTGCATATACTCAGCACCTACAGTTGTACAGTAGGTCTGCTTGAGGTCTGCGATGATATCTTTTAGTGGCGCTTCGGCCTTGCCGAAGAACAAGGAGCCAATCTGGAAAGTGGTATCCAGATCCGCTTCTGAGAGTTCGTGATAGCGCAGATCAAGATCAGGCACAGGCTCACGCTGTTTCAGACCCAACGGGTCAAGAACAGCAGCCTGATGACCACGTACACGGTAAGCTTCGATAAGCTTAAGTACGCGAACCTGCTTGCGCTCGTGCTCTGTGCTGACCGAGCTGGTCGCTACAGGAATGCTGCGCTTTTTATTCTTAGAAAGCAGTAGGAAGTGATCACGGATAGCGGAATGAGGAATATCTTGAATTACTTGCTCAGTGGCTCTTGGAAGACGGTCAAACTCTTGACGCCACTGATCGGGTACTGAATTTGGATCACGAAGGTAGTCTTCGTACATTTGCTCAACGTAGGCAACATTTCCCCCTGAAAGATGAGATGTACGCCACATGAGCTCCATTATGCTTTCATGCATTCTTGATCACCCTGTCTGCGGGGATTCAACTGCTAGCCCGGTCAGTGTGCGATAACCGAGTTAGCAATAATGGGCTTTCCCCGTTCCCCTTGCTTTTGGTGGTTAGCAGTCGTTCTAGATTTTATTGAAAAGTGTCTAACTGGCGGTCTGTCAAATGTGAGTCTTTTCTCTAGCCGAACCCTATCTGCCGTCATGCGACACTTAATAGCGTTTAACTATCAACCAGAACCCCATAATCACATTGCATTATTAGACGACGCAACATTCTACAGGAAGTGACACCCGACAATACAGCACTTTCATAAGCAAATCGGCCGGATTAAGCCGGCCGATTTGTTGTTTCTTTTATCAGGTCGCTTGCTGCAACAGCATTGTTCTGATTTTGCCAATGGCCTTGGTTGGATTCAGGCCTTTAGGGCAGACGTTGACACAGTTCATGATGCCGTGGCAACGGAACACACTGAACGGATCGTCCAGTTCTGCCAGACGCTGACGAGTCGCTGTATCACGGCTGTCGGCCAGGAATCGGTATGCCTGCAGCAAACCAGACGGACCGATGAACTTGTCTGGGTTCCACCAGAAGGAAGGACAAGCCGTTGAGCAGCATGCACAAAGAATACACTCGTACAGGCCATCCAGCTTTTCACGCTCCTCAGGAGACTGCAGACGTTCAATCGCTGGCGCTGGTGTATCGTTGATCAGGAAGGGCTTGATCTTCTCGTACTGACGATAGAACTGAGTCATATCGACAACCAGGTCCCGGATTACTGGCAGACCAGGCAGGGGGCGCAGTACCAGTCGGTTGTTCTCAACACACTCAGACAACGGCTTGATACAAGCCAGACCGTTCTTGCCGTTGATGTTCATGCCATCAGAGCCGCATACGCCCTCACGGCAGGAACGACGGAATACCAGTGACGAGTCCTGCTCTTTCAACAGATGCAGAACGTCCAGCACCATCAGATCACGGCCGCCAGTATCAACCTGCATTTCCTGCATGTAGGGAGCGTTATCTGTCTCAGGATTGTAACGATATACGCTGACTTGAAGCATAGTCATGGATGAGACCTCAATATGTTCTTGCCTTGGGCGGGAAGGCTTCTACAGTCTTAGGCGCAAAGTTAACTTCACGTTTTCCGACACGCTTATCAACCGGGAAGAACAGTGAGTGCTTCAGCCAGTTTTCATCATCACGGTCAGGGAAGTCATAACGAGCGTGAGCACCACGACTCTCTTTACGCGCTTCAGCTGCATAAGCGGTAGCCACGGCAACCTCGAACAGGTTATCCAGTTCCAGAGCTTCGATACGCGCAGTGTTGAACGCGTTGCTCTTATCTTCCAGATAGACGTTCTCAACACGAGGACGCAGCTCTTCAAGCAACTGCAGACCTTTCTTCATGTTTTCACCGTCGCGGAACACGCCGAAATAAAGCTGCATAATCTTCTGCAGCTCAGCACGAACAGCTGGTGCACTTTCACCGCTCTTCGAATTGTTCAGACGATTCAGACGAGCCATAGCGCGCTGAATATCAGCATCACTTGGCTCGGCAGTTTCATAGCCGTCAGCCATGAGTTTTTCAATATGGAGACCTGCTGCACGACCAAATACAACCAGGTCGAGCAAAGAGTTTCCACCCAAACGGTTAGCACCATGAACCGACACACAGGCAACTTCGCCGCAGGCAAACAAACCATCAACAAAGTGATCGTTACCATTGGCATCAATAGTGATTGCTTGACCACCCACGTTAGTTGGCACACCACCCATCATATAGTGACAGGTAGGAACAACAGGGACAGGCTCTTTCACAGGGTCAGCGTGAGCAAAGGTCTTGGAAAGCTCACAGATACCGGGCAGACGGCTGTGCAACACCTCTTCACCCAGGTGATCCAGCTTCAGGTATACGTGATCTGCATTCGGGCCACAGCCACGACCTTCCAGAATCTCCATGACCATTGAGCGTGCAACCACGTCACGAGAAGCAAGATCTTTAGCGTTTGGCGCATAGCGCTCCATGAAACGCTCACCATCCTTGTTCACCAGATAGCCACCCTCGCCACGGCAACCCTCAGTGACCAGCACACCTGCGCCAGCGATACCCGTTGGGTGGAACTGCCACATTTCCATGTCCTGCATTGGCAGGCCAAGGCGCAGCGCCATACCAACACCATCACCAGTATTGATATGAGCATTGGTAGTGGACTGATAAATACGACCCGCACCGCCAGTTGCCAGAACAGATGCCTTGGCCTTGATGAACACCACTTCACCGGTTTCGATGCAGATCGCAATTACACCCACAACGGCATCAGCTGAGTTACGCACCAGATCAACGGCATACCACTCATTGAAGAAGGTAGTGCCACCCTTGAGGTTGGCCTGATACAGCGTGTGCAGCAAAGCGTGACCAGTACGGTCAGCAGCTGCACAAGTACGAGCTGCCTGACCACCACGACCATAGTCCTTGGACTGACCACCAAAAGGACGCTGATAAATACGACCCGCTTCGGTACGAGAAAATGGCAGGCCCATGTGATCAAGTTCAAACACAGCCTGAGGTCCTACTGAGCACATGTACTCAATGGCATCCTGGTCACCGATATAATCCGACCCTTTTACGGTGTCATACATATGCCAGCGCCAGTCATCGTTAGGATCTGAACTGGCGATAGCACAGGTAATACCACCCTGGGCAGATACGGTGTGAGAGCGTGTAGGAAATACTTTAGTGATACAGGCAGTTTTCAGACCGGATTGGGTCAGCTGCAGTGCAGCGCGCATACCTGCACCACCGCCACCGATTACAACTGCATCAAAGCTGATAGTTCGCAGATTAGACATTGTTTATAGACCCCAGATTACCTGAATACCCCAGACCACATAGACAAACATCAGGGTGCCGCAGACTGCCTGAAACACAAAGCGCAGACCAGTTTGCTTGATGTAGTCAGTAGACACCTGCCACAAACCGATCCACGAATGTGCACCAATAGACAGAAGGGTCAGCAGACTGAAGACTCGCACCCAGGTATGACCAAAGAAACCGCTCCATTGAGCATAGGTCAGGTCAGGAGTGGTAATCAGATAACCAACAATCAACAGGGTATATGCAGCCAGCACCACCGCAGTAATGCGCTGCATCATCCAGTCGTACAGGCCACTACGGCCAAAACTTGTAACTGCTGTTACCATACCCAGATCCCCATCAGCAGAGAGAACACAACACCAGCAGCCAGGGTTACTTTGGCGGCGAGGTGGCCGGATTCAAGTTCTTCGCAATAACCGAAGTCCTGCAGCAAGTGTTTGATACCCGCACACAGATGATAGAAGAGTGCCGTCAGAAGCCCCCAGGCAATCAACTTCGCAAAGAAGCTGTGCTGCATGGTGGCGGAGATAGAATTAAAGCTCTCTTCAGACGTCAGCGATTGATCCAAGGCATACATCATGAATACCAGGCCGACAAACAGGGCTACGCCTGTTACGCGGTGCAGTATCGAAGATATAGCCGGAAGGGGTTGCTTGATAGTCGTCAGATCTAGGTTGACTGGTCGTTTTTTATTCACGGCTCTCTACACCTTATGACTACCCAAAAGGGTAGGATTATTAAGGGAAGCGCAATGCACTTTTAGGGAAATTCCTATTTGCACTCCCACGCCTTGATCACTAATTCACCGACCTGGTGAAAAGTACCAATGTTGCAAGCGCAAACAAAAACTTTCGGGGCGACAGTATAGTCATTACCCCTAACCTTGACAACGAACCATGAGGCATCGCGCCTAGGCAAAAGGTAAAAAGACTGTTCCCATAGCATCGAACTATTGCCGTTATTATTTTTTATTCCGCACTGCGACTAAATCATGATTGAGAATCGGTTAAGGAATAGCTATTACTAGTTATCGTTTTGTCATTGAGCTCTGTTTTGTGCTTTTGTCTGCTATCCCCGAGGAATTGACAAAGCGGTTTTAGCAAATATAGTGAGGACCGTCCTCAACTCAGGGCCGTCCAGACAAAGCCATACCGGCCCGGCGGAACAACGCCAGCCTGCCGGTGACAGATTCCATTTAACACTCACAGGAGCCACCGATGGCTGACAAAAAAGCATATCTGAAGGTTGACGGCATAGACGAGACTATTGAACTTCCCGTCTACTCAGGCACTATGGGACCCGACGTGGTCGACATTCGTGGCCTGACCGCCAAAGGGCTGTTTACCTACGACCCCGGCTTCATGTCAACTGCGTCTTGTGACTCGCAGATCACTTTTATCGATGGTGACAAAGGCATTCTGCTGCACCGTGGCTACCCCATCGAACAGCTTGCAGAAAAGTCTGACTATCTGGAAGTCTGCTACCTGCTGATGTACGGTGAACTACCCTCTGCAGAAGAGAAAGAGCATTTTGTTCGCACCGTTAAGAAGCACACGATGGTGCACGAACAGCTAAGCTTCTTCTATCGTGGCTTCCGTCGCGATGCACACCCTATGGCCATCATGTGTGGCGTAGTCGGCGCCCTGTCAGCTTTCTATCACGATTCACTGGACATCAACGACTCTCAGCATCGTGAAATTGCGGCGTTCCGCCTTATCTCCAAGATGCCTACACTGGCAGCCATGTGCTACAAGTACTCCACTGGCCAGCCTTTCATGTTCCCGCGTAATGACCTGACCTATGCAGAAAACTTCCTGCATATGATGTTTGGCACTCCTTGCGAGGAATACAAGCCTAACCCAATCCTTGCCAACGCCATGGATCGCATCTTCTTGTTGCATGCCGACCATGAACAGAATGCATCTACCTCCACTGTACGTCTGGCTGGCTCTTCTGGTGCAAACCCCTTCGCCTGCGTAGCCTCAGGCATTGCAGCACTGTGGGGACCCGCTCACGGCGGTGCCAACGAAGCCGTACTGAGCATGCTGGAGCAGATTGGTGACGAAGAACGCATTCCAGAGTTTATCGAACGTGCCAAAGACAAAGATGATCCGTTCCGCCTGATGGGCTTTGGTCACCGTGTCTATAAGAACTTTGACCCACGCGCCAAAGTCATGAAGCAGACCTGCGATGAAGTGCTGGGCGAGCTGGGCCTTGATAACGACCCACTGCTGCGCATCGCCAAGCGCCTGGAGCAGATTGCTCTGGAAGACCCCTACTTCGTTGAGCGCAAATTGTACCCAAACGTCGACTTCTACTCAGGCATCATCCTCAAAGCAATTGGCATCCCTACCAATATGTTTACAGTGATTTTTGCCCTGTCACGTACCATTGGCTGGATTGCTCACTGGCATGAACACCACTCAAGCCCAATCGCTCGTATCGGACGCCCACGCCAACTCTATCTTGGCGAGAAAAAGCGCGACTATCCCGAGAGGTAATACCGACAGTGAAGCTTGTTTTGCCTAGGCAGGCACAAGCCTATCACGTATAGCAAAAACCACCTTCGGGTGGTTTTTGTTTTTACATCCAATCACAGCTGACACGGCGGGACAGCTGAGTATAATGCGCCTCATCTTTTTTGCTGCCACCGGGCCACATTCCTAATGGAACTCAGTAAATCCCAGACAACCAACTTCAACAAACTGCAGAAGCGCCTGCTTCGTTCCATGGGCCAGGCTATTACTGACTTCAATATGATCGAAGAAGGCGACCGTATCATGGTCTGCCTGTCCGGCGGTAAAGACAGCTACACACTGCTTAATCTGCTGCTTACCCTGCAAAATTACTCCTCAGTCAACTATGAGCTGATTGCGGTCAATCTTGATCAGAAACAGCCCGGCTTCCCGGAGACAGTACTGCCAACTTACTTGCAGGGGCTGGGTATCGAGCACCGCATTGTTGAAGAAGACACTTATAGCATCGTCAAAGAAAAGATCCCGGCAGGCAAAACCACGTGCGCACTTTGCTCACGTTTGCGTCGCGGTATTCTTTATCGCACCGCCAAAGAATTGAACTGCACTAAAGTGGCCCTAGGTCATCATAGAGACGACATTATTGAGACCATGTTTCTGAACATGTTCTTCGGCGGAAAAATGAAGGCCATGCCACCAAAGCTGGTAAGCGATGATGGCGAGAATATCGTCATCCGCCCCCTCGCCTATTGCCGTGAAAAGGACATCGCTCGCTTCGCCACGCTTAAGGAGTTCCCGATCATCCCCTGCAATCTCTGCGGCTCGCAGGAGAACCTTCAGCGCCAGTCCATCAAGGAAATACTTCAGAACTGGGACAAGCAGTTCCCCGGAAGAATTGAGAGCATTTATCGCTCAATGGCCAACATTGTCCCATCACACATGACAGACATTAATCTGTTCGATTTCAAGAACATTAAAGCGGACGGCACTCCCCGTGAAGATGGCGATAAAGCCTTTGACCCCCCCGAATTTCCGCCATTAGATGCCAGCGGAAATGAATTTAACGAAGCTGATTTATTAAATATAGTGGCGATTTAATCACCAATAAAAAACCAGGAATTAATCCTGGTTTTTTATTCGATCATTATTTATGCAATCAGACTTTCATTACGTCGACAACAGCACTCACTCGCTCACTCAGCAATTCAGTGGAATTAGCGGTAATAGTGATATGGCCAATTTTTCTGCCAGCGCGCGGTGACTTTCCATAGTCATGAAAATGAGCACCATCGACATTCTGGATTACACCACGATCCGGGAAATCGCCAATCAGATTGATCATAGTGCTGAACTCTACCGCGCGCGTATCGCCCAGTGGAATTCCCGCCACAGCACGGACATGATTTTCAAACTGACTGGTCTCAGCACCTTCAATTGTCCAGTGACCCGAGTTGTGCACGCGTGGTGCAAACTCATTGGCGAGCAGACGATCACCCACCTGGAACAGTTCAAGCGCCAGCGTGCCCACATAATCCAGCGACTCCATTAGCGTCGCAACATACTGCTGAGCCTGTGCCGTCATCGGATCATCAACAAGCGGTACAGACTTGTGCAAAATACCGTTGCGATGTTCGTTTTCTGTCAATGGGTAGAAACGCATGTCACCCTGTTGCGAGCGGACAGCAACAATAGAAACCTCACGATCAAAGGGGACAAACGCCTCAGCAATGAGAGGCACGCTACCAAGCTCAGCCCACAGCTGCTCAGCCTGATCAAGCGAGCGCAGCACAAACTGACCTTTACCGTCATATCCAAAGCGCCGTGTTTTCACAACCAGCGGCAAGCCCAGGGACTCCGCCGCCTTCAGGATATCCTCTTTGGTATTGATCGGTTCAAACCCCGGCGTTTCCACACCTAACCCGCGGAACATGTTCTTTTCATCCAGACGGTCCTGTGTCGCCTCGAGCGCTCTGGATGAGGGAAATACCGGCACGAATTGCTCAAGATAGCGTGCGCTTTCGAGCGCCACATTTTCAAACTCAAATGTGACGCAATCGACCGACTCGGCAAACGCCTTGAGAGCCGCTTCATCTTCATAGGCAGCACAGACGACAGGACATACATCACTGGCACAGGCTTCTTTTGCTGGATCAAACGCAGTAAAGCGCAATCCGAGCGGATAACCAGCCAGCGCCAGCATCCGAGCCAGTTGCCCGGCACCGAGTATACCTAGTTTCACAGTGCCTCCCGCGGATCAGGCTGAGACAAAACGGTTTCAGTCTGCTTGGCGCGGAATGCCTCCAGCGCCAGATGGAACTGTTCATACTTGTTACCCAGAATACTGGCAGCCATCAGTCCTGCGTTGGCGGCACCAGCACGACCAATTGCCAGCGTTCCTACCGGAATACCTGCTGGCATTTGCACAATAGACAGCAAAGAGTCCATTCCATTCAGCGCTTTGGACTGCACTGGCACACCCAACACGGGCAGGCTGGTTTTAGCAGCCACCATTCCCGGCAAGTGGGCTGCACCGCCTGCGCCTGCGATAATCACTTCGATCCCGCGTTCACGCGCCTGTTCTGCATAGCTGAATAACAGGTCTGGTGTACGGTGAGCGGATACGACGCGCACCTCGAAAGGTACACCCAGCTGCTCCAGCATGTCTGCTGCATGGCTCATGGTTTCCCAGTCGGACTTAGAGCCCATGATGATGCCTACCAAGGGTTTCATATGCTTACGTATTCTTCACATCAGGTTGAATGCGACGGCGTACACCGTGCGCTGAATGGATACCACAGCAACTGTGGCGACAGGGCAGCATTTTAACGCACCTGTCGGCTGTCTGTGCTGTTCTTTTCCATGGTTTTGGATAATTGCCCCATTAAATCTGGCGCGACTGGTTACGATGCCAACAAACCAAACCGAACGCATTGTTTTAGATCAGAGCCACTCCGCTCAGCTGTTTAATTTCCTGCCACAACACCTTAACTGCAGGACCAGCAGCAAGCTCTCTCTGCTCCTGCAATATCGCCGTTAATATCTCATCGGTCGTCAAAGGATTCGCTAATACCACACGAAATACCGTCTTCAGTAGTCCTTGCTGGCGAGCATGTGGCAAGCTCGTGCGAGAGACAAAATATTGGCCTCTTTCACGCTGAGCTCGTTGCAATATCTGGGTAGCCTGATTTAGCAGCAGCTCCACTCGCACTGATACTTCTGACGCAGCGTTTTCAGGGCTCTCTAGCCAGCGCTGCAGTGGTGCCGGGACGTAACGATAAGTCAGGATATTGAGCACTGGCACTGACACCAGCTCAAAATCTGCTGCCATATCGATCAGAGTAGAAAAATACTTGCAGCGCTGAATATTGTTTTCAACCAGCAACCCATATCCACGACGCCCAAAGATATGCAACCCGGCATGAACCAGCATGGACATCGCGGGCCGAGACCCTTCCAGCGTTGAGCTACCCAAGTCTTTCGAGCCCTGACGGATAATGTAATTAGCATGATGCCGAATGCTCGACTGCGACTCAGGATCCCTGAACAGCACCATACCCACCCCCATGGGGACATACATCTGTTTGTGCGCATCGATGGTGACGGAGTCTGCACGCTCAATACCTTTCAGCAGTGATCGATGCTTGTCAGAAAACAGCGCCGGTCCACCCCACGCCGCATCAACGTGTAGCCAGATGCCCTCTCTTTCTGCGATCACCGCCATCTCATCCAGAGCATCAATACAGCCCGTCTCTGTCGAACCTGCCACCGCAACCAGGCTGATCACTCTCTCCCCTCTGTCGTGACAGCTGGCAATAATGTCTGACAGTTGCTGAATATCAATTGATCCGCTGTCTGTGCAGGGAACGCTGCGTATGTTGTCACGGCCAATACCGAGCACATCTGCGGCTTTAGACAAGGAGTAGTGGCCACGCTCAGAAACCAATACAACGGCATCACGATCCCCATAAGCTGCCAGGGCTTGACTCCAGCCTGCTTTGGCAATCCCGGCGAAACCGGGCTTGGGGCCATAACAGCGGTTACGTGCCACCCACAACGCAGTGATATTGGCTACCGTGCCACCAGAGCACATGGCACCTAGCTGACCGTCAGCATGGTGCAACCAGTGTCGATAGAATGCCTCTGCCCTGGCAAAAACCAGATGATGCATCATGCCCAGCACCTGCCTCTCCATAGGCGTAAATGCTTTGGAAGTTTCGGTTTTCACCACGTTCTGATTCAACGCCACCATGATCTTGCTGAGTGGCAGCATGAAATAGGGTAGTGCCGAGGTCATATGCCCGATAAAGCCGGGTGCATAGGTATTGACGGAATGAGCAACCAGCTTCTCCATCAGGTTATCTATGTGATGAGCAACTCGCACTGGCTCCTCAGGTATGACTGCAGAAGCAAACTCCGCCTCGATCTCTGCAAGATCCTTCTCGGTTGCAACAACACGGGCATTAAGAAAAGCAGCAATGTCGAGTGACAGTTCACGATCTACCTGATTTAAGGTCGCCTCTGCTTTCTCGGGCACCGTAAACACCCGCAACAAGCTATCAATACTGACATCCGTCAGAGCCTGGCTGTCACTCAAGTAGAACTCCTTAATGCACATTTACGATGTCGAACCAAATAAAGAGGTGAAACCAATCACTACAGTGAAGATGGCAAAGCTAACGTGTGTGCGAATAAGCGGAAAGGTGAAAAGCGCCCGGTAACAAAAGCTATACCTGACTGAGCAGCCACCATAGCAGGGCATATCTGGCAGCCTTCCCCAGGCAGATCATGGTCACTGAAGCGGCCCATGGCAGCCGCAACCAGCCGGCAGCCAGACAAAGACCGTCCCCAATAACTGGCGCCCAGGATAGCAACAGCAATGGCGCGCCATAACGCTCTAAACGTTTTAACCATTTATAACTTATCGATGACTGGGCTTGGTGCCAGTGTGCTATTCCACGTCCCATCAGCATAGTAATGATGCCACCGATGCTGTTACCTACAGACACCAGCACCCAGGCAGAAAAAGCAGATTCGGGGAACGTTTTGAGAAAGGCGACAAACGCCAGCTCGGAACCACCGGGCAGCAAAGTCGCTGACAATAAACCACCCCAGAACAGACCAAACAATGCCGTACCAAGCAAGACGGGCTATCCAGCCAATGAAGTATCTTCTGTTGCAGCAGGGCTGCCGACAGATGCTCTGATACAGCGTAAGTCGCCCCAGGCAATTGCACCGCCGAAAGCGTCAAACGCGCGCTTCAATACGGCGCCCTGCCCATCCGCTTCGAGGCGAACAAACTCGCGCTGAACATCCCTGACCTGCCATCCGGGCAGGCTAACCACCTCCGTCAACGCCAGCTGCCCTGCTCTTATTGCTTCAGCCAGATCCGCGTAGATCCGGTTTTCCGGGCGATTGCGTTGACGTGCAATCATTCTGGGTTCCATACCAACTCTGAACAGAGCGAGGGTCTCGTGAGCGTCGTCGTCAATCAGACGGGTAGCACCCGCTTCGCTACGGTGAAGATCAATGATATCCAGGAAAAGCTTACCGTAGGCACTCAACTTTTCTCTGCCAACGCCGGGCAGCTTAGCCATTTCATCCAGGCTTGCCGGCAGTCGCTCGATCATCTCCATCAGGGTGACATCGTGGAAAATCATAAAGGCAGCAATGCCCTTCTCCCCCGCAAGGCGCCTGCGCTCCTGACGCAATGCCTCCCAGAGCTGTTTCTGTCCACCCTGAAGTCTTGTCTGCCCGCGCTCTCGCTCTTCCTTCCACTGGGCAGCAGGCTGATCCTGTTTCAGTGCAATGGACTGCTCGCCTTTCAGTAGAGGTCGGCAGCGCTCATGCAAGCGCAAGCCCTCACCTTCCTCACCATGCCATTCCAAATAGCCAGCAGCCAATAGCTGCCGATACACCGCCCGCCATTGATTGAGCGACAGCTCTTTACCAATACCGAAAGTGGACAGTTGCTGATGGTTTGCACTCCGCACCTTCTCCGTCACCTTGCCAAGCAGCACATCAATCTGATGGCTCACTCCATAACCCCCAGTGCGATAGACACAAGAGAGTGCCTTACGTGCAGCCTCGGTGGCATCCCAGGTTCGCGGGGGATGAAGGCAATTATCGCAATTGCCACAAGGTTCAGAAGTCTCAGCAAAATACGACAGTAACAGTTGGCGACGGCAGCCAGACGCTTCAGTAAACGCCAGCAACGCCTCTAAACGAGCCCAGTCCCGTTGACGCACATCGGCAGGCACATTGGCCTCCTGAATGCGCATGCGCTGCATCAGTACGTCCTGCAGCCCGTATACCATCCATGCATCAGCGGGCAGACCGTCGCGTCCAGCACGCCCGGTTTCCTGATAATAGGCCTCAAGATTTTTTGGCAGGTCGAGATGCGCAACAAACCGCACATCCGGCTTATTGATACCCATGCCAAAAGCGACAGTGGCAACGATGATGGAGTGTGACGCCTGAATAAAAGTGCGCTGATGCTGCTCACGGATATCGGCAGGTAACCCGGCATGATAAGGCAAGGCAGGCAGCCCTTTTTCCCGCAGAAATGCTGCCACATCCTCCACCCGCTTACGCGAAAGGCAATAAACCACGCCACTATTGTGCCGATGTTCACGCTTGATGAAATTCAACAACTGTTCTTTGGCGCCTTGCTTAGGCAGCACCCGATAACGAATATTCGGACGATCGAAGCTACTCAGGAATACCGGCGCATCCAGCAACCCCAACTGCTGCCGGATTTCGTTTCGGGTCTGTTCATCGGCGGTCGCAGTCAGCGCCAGTCTCGGTACCGTCGGAAAACGGCTGGCCAGCTGCCCCAGCTGCATATATTCAGGGCGAAAATCATGCCCCCACTGCGAAACGCAGTGCGCTTCATCAATGGCAAAAAGAGAGATGGTGAGGCGGGAAAATAATTCAATCATGCCCCCAAGAACCAGACGCTCTGGCGACACGTAAAGCAGATCGAGTTCGTTATTGAGCAGCTGCCGGATAATCTCGCTGTTGGCACTGGGATCAAGCCCGTTGTGAAAACAGGCTGCGCGAACCCCTACCTGTTTCAGCCCTTCCACCTGATCCTGCATCAGGGCAATCAGCGGCGAAATAACAATCCCCACACCTTCACGCACCATGGCGGGCAACTGGTAGCACATCGACTTACCACCACCAGTGGGCATCAATACCAGTGCAGATTGGCCGGACAGCACAGATGACACCACCTGTTCCTGTAAACCAATGAAATCATCGTAGCCGTAAAGGCGTTTTAATAGCTGTCGAGCCTGTGCGATCATGGGGGCGCATTATGCTGCAAACCAAATGCTCTGTCATCGCTCATTCGGGTTCGAGAGAGTAGAATGGGATCGTCTTCTTGAGGATATATCAATGACTCAATCTTTTAATGCCCGCCCCCTGACCGATGAAGAGTTTGAAAAGCTGGAGGACTTCCTGTTTTCACCTGCTGTCAGTGAAGAAGCCATGGACTATATCGGTATCCATGCCTTGTTAACTGCCGTTGCAATCTGCCCCAAGCCCATCAGCAAAAGCACATGGATGGAAAGCATTTTCGTTGAAGCCCCCAAGTGGGAAAGTGCAGAACAGCAAACATTTGTTGAAGGCCTGCTTGACCGCGAACTGGCCTGCATTCTGGAGGAGCTGGAAGGTGAAGAGCCTGTTGAACTGCCTTGCGACCTCACTCTGGAAGACGAAGATGGCCTGCTGACCAGCTGGTGCCAGGCATTTATTGAAGGCGTTTATCTGGAAGAAGCGGCCTGGTTCAACGATCACGAAGCAGAAGTGGCAGAGCTGATGCTCCCCATCATGGTTGCCTCCGATCTGTTTGACGATCCCGATATGCAGGCCATCCGCAAGAACAAACAACTGACCGAACAGTTCTGCAGCGAAATCCCTGACATCCTCACAGACATCTATCTGCTGTTCCGCGCACCGGCCGAAGGTGGCAAAGGTAAGCGTCACTGAGCGCTAACGCACTAACAAAAAAGCGAGGCATCTTCCTCGCTTTTTTGTTTGCCAGCCCCTCAGGGCATTGATCAGATACGAGTCGCGCGAGCAGAACCGTCCTGACCCGTCAGTACCTGCACACGATCGCCTACGTTCAGAGGTGTATTCGGATCTACTTCCTGAACGATGGCGATAGACTGGCCATTGTCCATACGAATGGTCATGTTGATGCCTTGCGCCGTGGTTGCCTGCTTCTCGATCGCTGAACCCGCAATCGCACCACCAACCGCACCAATAACAGTAGCAAGGCTCTGACCACGACCGCCGCCAATGGCGCTACCCGCAATACCACCGACTACCGCACCGGGAACAGCACCCAGTCCTGACTGATTGCCTTCAATTTTCACAAACCGCATGTTGGTGATCGTGCCATATTGTACGTTCTGTACCTGACGCGCCTCATTACGGCTGTAGGTATCGCCGGTCAACGTTGAAGCGCAACCAGACATGATCAACGTGGAAGCCACGAGCGCGCTAACAAAAAAAATCTTTCCCATAACACGTATCCCTTGGTTGACAGCATTTAAGCCGACAGAAAAATCAGGCTGACCTTCCACCGCCCTGCTCCCCCCTTGCCTCACTGTTGTCTTGAAGTCAGGTAAATCAGATAAGGGACGGACTCACTTCGCATTTCCTACAGACACGTCATGTCTGTACTGAAGGGCACGCAGATTCTAGCAGGATATAACCGCCAGTTTTGAACAGCTTGTTTCAGCATAGTGAATTTATAAGCACTATTTGCAGCCACACAAGCTCGGCACAGTTTCAATAAGCGCAGAAAATTTCAGGGCAAGGTAAATAGCCCAGGAAGTATTTACGTAGCAATACCGGATAGAAGGCAGAACGTAACAGACAGAGGTTTTCTGACAGGAAGATGTGAAGTTGAAAAGGGATGACTCTTGAGAAACAAGCAGAGAGCACCAACTCAGATGCTCTCTGGCTTTTGCCTTAAGCAGTGAGCATTGCGTACAGCTCATCTTTCAGACGCAGGCGTTTCAGTTTGAACTCCTCTTCAGTTGCTGTCGCAACCGGAGTCACCTCTCCTTCCATATTGCCAACCTGACGGTTCACTTCGTGGTACTCATCGAATAACCGCAGGAAATGAGCATCCGATGTTTTCAGCTCATGGATCTTTTCGCGCAGTTCGGGGAACTCATGTACCAGGTCGTGTTGTTGCATGTTATGACTCCTGAGGTCGTATCATTGTTCGACCACCATTATCCTCAGCCATGCAGTTAACGAATTGACACCCGTCAAGACCTTGTCATAAGTACCTGAATCAACTTGCTTTACTACCACCGCGGCAGGTGGGCGATGCGGGACTGACCTGCCCTTTTTCCTGCCACTCCTGCTCGGTAAACAAATGCAGCGCCAGAGCATGGATAGGATTCTGCATAAGCTCAGCGACGCTACGATAGACCGCCTGATGCCGGGCGACGGCGCGCATCCCCTCAAATCGGGCACTAACAAGAGTGACCTTAAAGTGAGATTCGGTGGCTGGGCCACTATGCATGTGGCTTTCATTGTCGATAGTCAGAAACTGGGGAGCAAACTCCTCAATCAACAGAGACTCAAGTTTACTGGCTACATTCATGGAAAGACTCCCATAGGCAAAACGCTCCCGATACTCACAAAAAGCTCAGGAGCATAACTTGAACTAATGCCTTATTAATTGTGATGTACCGCGACCATATTCAACGGGTACTAAATGATACGCTCGGCCACGGCAGGTTCCGTTACCACTTCCAGAAAATGACGGAATGTCATCTGATAACCACAGGCCAGAGGCTGTTCATAGTGACTGATACACACCACCTTATCAGGCACAGTCAGTGCTGGTGTTATATCAAAGCTGATGACGTCATAACTCTTGGGCTGGAAAATGGCCAGTATGCGATCAAACAGCTCTGCATGTTCATGCTCAACATCCAGATTAGTCTCAAAACTGACATAGGAGCTGCGCTCCTGTGGCGTAATGTGAAAGGTCGCATAGTAGCCATCCTTGATGGCATTCAGCGAGTAGCCGTAAGGCTCAAACACGAAGTCATCAATGGTAAAGCCGGGCAATAACTCAGACAGCTGCAAACGTGAACGAATACCCTCAGCGGTTTGTCCTTCCGACCGCAGATAGTCGGCAACAGGACCACTGATGTGATACATCAACAGCTCAGCGGTGAAATCGTCAGCATCTGGTTCAAAATGATTATTCAGATGGTAAACATAGTTGTGATGGGCATCGAGATGACCAAGCCGATAGGCTGTACCTGAAATGAACTGCTCCAGCGCCTCGATATCATCCTCGACACAGGTCTTCTGCAAGTGTGACTGGTATTCGTTCTTACGCTGGAAAACCACCATGGTCACGTTATCGCGGCCATAGGATTCAAGGAATTTGGTAATGGCATTCACCAGAGTAGTGGTGCCACAGGTCAGCATCAGGAATCGATCTTCCCATACAAAGAGGCTGGATTCAGACAACAGATACGCATCACAAACCTCGTTTGAAAGCGTGGACAAAATGGTTGCCTGTGACTCCGCGACAATCACCTCCCAAAAGGGCTTGCCCAGATCACGCAGAGAGCGCCCCCCTGCTTTAACGACCACTTCAACCTTCTTTTCAGACCCTTCAAAAAACAATTTTTGTCACCTCCCACCCGTTCAGGGAACTATAAAACCCATGTTTCGCTTTGAATCGCGCATTATAGCCACCATCCACCGGAGATTAACAGGAAGTCATGGGCGAAATTATGACGGCTCTGCGTCGGTTGTATGACAGCCATAAAAACCACGTGGCGCGTTTTGTATTACTTGTTACCATGGCACAACAGCTGCATAAGCATCGATGTAGACTGTTGATATTCTTCGATTTCCCCATGACGGAGCTCAGCTATGGAGACCTTTATTCACGCCCTTCCCAAAGTGGAACTGCACTTGCACATCGAAGGATCGCTAGAGCCCGAACTGTTATTCACACTGGCTGAGCGTAATCAGATTCCACTGCCCTATGCAGATGTCGAGTCTCTGCGCGCGGCTTATCAATTCACTAATCTGCAGTCGTTTCTCGACATCTATTATCAGGGCGCCAATGTCCTGATCAGGGAACAGGATTTTTACGATCTGACCTGGGCCTACCTACAAAAATGCCATCAGCAAAACGTTGTACACACCGAGATCTTCTTTGATCCCCAGACCCATACAGATCGGGGCATTCCTTTCGCTGATGTGATTGGCGGTATCAGCCGGGCACTGGCCGATGGCGAATCCAAACTGGGCATCACCAGCGCACTGATACTGAGCTTTCTGCGCCATCTGAGTGAAGAGGCCGCTTTTGCCACGCTTGAACAGGCACTTCCCTACCGGGATCTGTTTGTGGGTATTGGTCTGGATTCCTCGGAGAAAGGTAATCCTCCCGAGAAGTTCTCCCGCGTTTTCGCCAGGGTGCGTGAACTGGGCTTCAAAGTCGTCGCTCACGCTGGTGAAGAAGGCCCGGCCGAATACATCTGGACAGCACTAAATGACCTGCAGGTGGCTCGCATTGATCACGGTGTGCGCTGTGTGGATGATCCCGCGTTAGTTGAGCACCTGCGTCAGACCCGTGTGCCGCTGACGGTCTGCCCATTGTCCAACACCAAACTGTGCGTGTTCAGTGAGATGAGTGAACACAACATTGGCAAGTTACTGGACCAGGGTCTGTGTGTAACCGTGAACTCAGATGACCCAGCCTATTTCGGCGGGTATATGGAAGAAAACTATCTCGCCATCCAATCCGCTCTCGACTTGACCAAGCCGCAGCTGGCTCAGCTGGCTCGCAACGGCATAGAAGCGTCCTTTATGACGGAGCAACGAAAGCAAGCGCTGATGGCACAAGTGGACAGCCTGCTGTAAGCAGGCTGCTTTCACCATGGACTGACCGCGTCACAGCGGTATTGACCAGCACGTTGCACTGATGTGCCCTCAAACCACGGCCACGTATGAGGGTCTTCAACGCCAGGAGGCGACATGGCAACGCATTCTTCGACCGACAGGCAGAGCATCCTGACCCTAGGGGGTCAGCAAGTCAGACCCGGCACCCGCAGCAGCATTGCGCTGCCTGTGGCAAGGCTCTACACCCGCGAAGAGATTGCCATGCCCATTCAGGTAGTACACGGCCGCCGGACAGGGCCGTGTCTGTTTGTCAGCGCAGCCATTCATGGCGATGAGCTGAACGGTGTGGAGATCATTCGCCGTCTGCTGAAACAACCTGCACTGAACAACATTGCCGGCACTCTCATCGCGATTCCCATCGTCAATGTCCATGGTCTGGTTAACCGTTCACGTTACCTTCCCGACCGACGCGATCTGAACCGCAGCTTTCCGGGAAGCGAAAAGAGCTCTCTGGCAGGCCGCCTGGCCAATCTCTTTCTCAGTGAAATCGTCAGCCACTGCACTCATGGTATCGACCTCCATACCGGCGCCCGATATCGCTCCAACCTGCCGCAAATTCGCGCTGATCTGGATGACGCTCAGACACTGCACCTCGCCAATGCCTTTGGCGTTCCTATTATGCTCAATGCCAATGTGCGCGATGGTTCGCTGCGTCATGCGGCATCAGAGCTGGGCGTCCCCGTGCTGCTTTATGAAGGGGGCGAGGCACTGCGTTTTGATGAAATTGCCATACGTGCCGGAGTACGAGGCATTCTCAATGTGATGCGCGCACTGAAGATGATCAGAGGCAAGATGGTCACACCCCGTGTACCCCCGCTAATAGCCAAAAACACCAGCTGGGTGCGGGCGGCAGACAGCGGCATCTTTCGTGCGCTGGTACCACTCGGCAAGGAAGTTCGCAAAGGAGATATATTGGGGGTGATTTCCAGCCCCTATGGTGAAGATGAGCATGAGATTCGCTGTCATCGTTCCGGCGTGATCATAGGCCGCTGCCATCTACCCCTGGTGCATGAAGGGGAAGCCCTGTTCAACCTCGCTATCCTGCCGGGGGGTGAGTCGGAGGAGACAGGCGAAGCTATTACGATTTTCCATCAGGATATTCAGGACGACCCCTTCTTCGACGAAGAGATATACAGCTAGCCCCTACTCCACCTGATCAGTTGATATCGGAGACATCTCTCCCAAGAACTCTAGGTGCCATGACTCATTGATTCACCGTCATTGACCAGAGAGAAAGGGAATGATCAGAAAGCCGACTGTTTTGATGGCGTCACTGCGCCACCCTGTGACTGCAGGCATCGTCCTCACTGCCGCTTTACTGCTATTGCTGTCCTGCAAGGCAACGGCCAACACCTCGTTCTCCCAGCAGGTTCTGCTGGAAAGGCTCAACCAGCCCTGGTCTTTGGCCTTTCTGTCTGGGCAGGAAGTGCTGATTACCGAGAAAGGCGGCGCCTTACTGCGAGTCAACTTGCAACCCCGTCAGCGTCAGCACATCAGCGGACTGCCCACAAGTACAGTACATGGTCAGGGTGGGTTACTGGATGTCGCGCTGCACCCTGACTTCAATACAAACCACTGGCTCTATCTCACCTACACCCGACAGGTTGGCAAGCAGTTCACTACGGCACTGGCCAGAGGTCGCCTGAGTGGTAATACCCTCACCGATGTCACAGAACTGCTGATCAGCAAAGCGGCCTCAGACACCGGCCACCATTTCGGCTCCCGGCTGGCGTTCGACAAACATGGCTATCTCTATATGAGCGTGGGCGAACGCGGCGACCGGCACAATGCACAGCTGCTGACTAACCACGCCGGCAAGATACTACGCCTGCGCGACGATGGCAGCGTGCCTCCTGACAACCCGTTTGCTGGCCGGGCAGACGCCTTACCGGAAATATACTCCTACGGGCATCGCAACCCTCAGGGGCTGGCTTATGACCCCAAAACGGATCGCATGTGGTCCCATGAGCATGGCCCACGAGGTGGTGACGAAGTCAACCTGCTGGTCAAAGGAGCCAACTACGGCTGGCCTCTGGTGACTTTCGGGCGTGAATATTCCGGCCTGAGCATTACCAGCGAAACCTCCCGGCCCGGTATCGAACCTCCGCGCTGGGTATGGGTGCCGTCGATTGCCCCTTCAGGTCTGGCGGTTTATCGCGGCAAGGCCTTTCATGACTGGCAAGGCGACCTGCTGCTCGGCGGTCTGGCCGGGCAATTGCTGGTGCAACTGGAGATGAATGAAGATCAGGTGATTCAGGAGGATCGCTATCAGCAGCAAAACCTGCATCAACGGGTGCGTGATGTACGTGTCGGGCCTGACGGATTGATCTATCTGCTGACCGATGGCGCCAATGCGCAGCTTATACGTCTTTCACCGTTATAACGCCTGCCGTCTGTAAGCGCGCGGACACAATCTGCGCAGACACAATCTGAGAGCACCATCGCTGTTCTGGCTGGAATCAGCGATGGCACAGTGGTGTTTACCGAAGACAGGCTTACACGTCTTTGAGGCGACGGAACACCAATGACGCATTGGTGCCGCCGAAGCCAAATGAGTTGGACAGTGCCAGATCAATCGAGCGCTCACGGCCCTCATTAGGTGTGACATCCAGCTCACAATCAGGGTCGAGGTTATCGATGTTGATGCTCGGGGGTACGAAGTTGTCCTGCATCGCCATCACCGTCAGCACCGCCTCAATCGCGCCAGCCGCTCCCAACATGTGACCCGTCATGGACTTGGTAGCGCTGACTGATATCTTGCTGGCGTGGTCTTGCAGCACCGTCTGAATGGCGCGCAGCTCATTGATGTCACCCACCGGCGTTGAGGTCGCATGAGCATTAATGTAGTCCAGCTGATCAGGCGTCGCGCCAGCATCCTTGATCGCCAGTCGAATTGAGCGGGCTGGCCCTTCCACTGTCGGCGCACTGATATGGTGAGCATCAGAGCTGACACCATACCCCGCAAGCTCACAATAGATACGCGCACCACGTGCCTGCGCGAACTCCAGCTCTTCCAGAATCAGGATAGCGGCACCCTCTGAAAAAACAAAACCGTCGCGATCACGATCATAGGGGCGGCTGGCTTTTTCCGGTGCATCGTTGCGGGTACTCAGCGCTTTCATGGCAGCAAAGCCCCCCATACACAGTTTGGTCAATGCACCTTCCGATCCACCGACAATCATCGCCTTGGCATCACCGCGCTCAATATGGCGGAAAGCATCGCCGATGGCGTGACTTGAAGAGGCACAGGCCGACAGAGTCACCGCATTGTAATTACGCGTACCGAAGGTAAGAGAGACATAGCCTGCCGCCATATTGGGCAGAATCATCGGCACAAAGAAAGGTGAAATGCGCCCTGGCCCTTTCTCTTCCATCAGCAGCACATTTTTTTCCAGAGTTACTTCGCCACCGATGCCCACCCCGAGGGAGACACCCACATCGTCGGCGATGTCATCAGTGATCTTCAGCCCGGCATCATCCAGTGCCTGCTGGGTTGCAGCGATGGCATAGAGATCCAGCACATCCATCTTCTTGGCATCTTTAGCCGGAATAACGCTGGGAATTTCAAAGTTCCGCACTTCTCCGGCGATATGGGTTTTAAGGTCTGAAGCATCAAAGCGAGTGATAAGACCGATGCCGGAACGACCGCTGCGACAGGCTGTCCAGGCAGTTTCCAGGTCATTACCAAGGGGAGAGACAACACCCAGACCTGTCACCACAACGCGCTTGCGCATAGAAAAACTCCGTAACTTTCCAATCTTGCTGCCCGATAGCGTAGTGAACACGCCATCACTCCTGACATATCAACGAGTTATCGAAGCGCATTACACGCGACGTACTCTTCAGAATGATCACTATGCGCTGATATGCGTAGAATTGAGAGCGGCATTCCTGACGAAAAAAGGGCAAAATGCGACAGGCAGTGATAAAGAAAGAGACAGGTCAGGTCAGAATGCGGGCACTCAACACAACTGATCGTCCATTTACACTTCCGTGTCATGGCAGTGACAACGTCCTTTGCTACTGTTGGCACCGTCATCAGAAACCTGAGCCAGATATGCGCGAGATAAAAAGACCATGACATGCAGAGTCGCCATTATCGCTTACGAAGGTTGTTCAGCAGGCGTGCTGATGAGCGCTGCCGACGTTTTCAGCCATGCCAATCTGCTGGCCCAGTCCCTTGATCCACAGATGGAAAAGCCCTTCCATGTCCAGCTGGTCACTCAGGATGGCGCCTCGGTGCACAGTAGTAACGGCTATCCCTTGCCTGTTGACGGTGATCTTAGCCTGATCCAACCCGGTGATATCGCACTCTTTCATGGCACGCCTCTGTCTGACGAGGAACAAACCCGGCAGGCCTTACGCCGCTGGCCTAGTCTGACCAGCTGGTTGCAGGCCAATCTGCCACAACTCCGCCTGTTCGCCTGTAATTACAGCGGCAGCCAGCTGCTGGGTGAGCAGGGGTTGTGGCAAGCATCGCCGCCCAGCATTCGCCAGCGTCTGATGGATATGTTCAAGGACAACAGCAGCAGCTCAGTGATGGGGATTCAGGCCGACAACGTGCTCTGTGTACCGTTGAATACCAGCTTCGTGGATTTGTGCATGTCCGTTGTCGCACGCTTTAGCGGCAGCAACTTCGCCCGCAATGTGGCCCGCGAGATGGCCGTGGACTACCCCCTGTCGCCGGCAGATGGTTTTCTCAGCCGTAATATTCTGGGTAGCAGTCTGGTCGGCAATGCCAACTCACTGGTCAGCCGCGCTGAAGCCTGGATTCAGGCCAACCTTTCACGGGAAGTAAAAGTGGAAGATGTGGCTCAACAAATGGCGGTCAGCACGCGCACGCTGATTCGTCACTTTCAGGAGCAGATCAATCAGACGCCTCAGGGCTATATCCAGCAGCTACGCATTGAGAAATGCAAATTGCTGCTGTCCACCACCAGCCTCAAGTTCTCACAGATTGTGGACCGCTGTGGTTACAGCGATGAAAGCGCCCTGCGGAAACTGTTCAAGAAAACCTGTCAGGTTTCCCCCAGCGAATACCGCCGGCAATTCACCGATAAATAAAGTGCTGGACTGTTGCCATGCCTTCAACGTGGCAACAGTACCCGGTGCACTGACTCAGCGATCAGTCTTCACCCTGCTCTTTACCACCCAGCGCGGGTGCATGAGCAATGATGCGATCTGCCAGACGGGAGAACGGCAGGCTTTGCAGCCACACCTCACCGGTTCCGCTCAAGGTCGTCAAAAATAGCCCTTCACCACCAAACAGCATGGTTTTTAATCCGCGAGACAGCTCAATGTCGTAGTCCAGCCCCGGTGTGAACGCCACCAGACAGCCGGTGTCAACACGCAGCGTCTGATTATTGAGGCGACGCCGGACCAGAGTGCCACCCGCGTGGATAAATGCCAGACCATCCCCTTTCAGCTTCTGCAAAATAAAGCCTTCGCCACCAAAGAACCCGGCGCCGAGCCGGCGACTGAACACCACATCAATGCTGGTACCCAGTGCTGCAGCAAGGAAGGCATCCTTCTGGCAGATCAAGCCGCCGCCAATCTCTCCCAGATGCACGGCTTCGATAGAACCGGGATAAGGGGCAGCGAAGGCCACCTGAGCCTTGCCTTTGCCTTCATGGGTGAAATGGGTCATGAAGATCGACTCACCGGTCATCCAGCGCTTGCCTGCAGAAAACAACTTGCCGAACAATCCCTGATCAGGGTCTGAGCCATCCCCCATACGGGTCTCAAAGCGGATACCTTCTTCCATAAAGGTCATATTGCCCGCCTCGGCAATCACCGTTTCACCCGAATCCAGCTCAATCTCCAGCAACTGCATGGCGTTACCAAGAATACGGTAGTCAATATCGTGGGATCGCATGGGCATTCTCCTTCAGCACTAAAAAGCCTCTTCCAGACTGATCATCAGCTGGAGTCCATACAAACAGTTAGCAGCAAGGGTGCAGCCATTGCGCCTGCCTGACAAGCAACAGATCGCTTTAGTCATCGCCACCCGGCGCACTACCCCGGCCCGCCTCAGATTTGTCCTTGTGTTCAGAACGCGTTTTCAGGGCGATCCACCATCACGCACCCTCAAATTGTTCAATAAATATGCAAGCCGGTGCCTGAATAATGAATTTCGCCACTCTCGTGAACGGAAACAGCAGGTTGTCTTTGTTTCTGTTGATGTCCGTCAAGGCGCTTCCATGAGAGCAGTGCAAAATGAGCATCATCTAATGTAGCGAGCATTACGTTGCTTTCCTAAGCTCAGATGGACGACTTCCCTGCTGCAGTTCGCATAAACGGAACTGACGGGAATGAAAGCACACTTCAGGACGACGACTGGGAGAAACCGCCTGACACCAAGCCACATTACGAACCGGAGCTGACAGGCAACTGCTCTCTTTCACTGCCGCAGAGCCTATCCAGTTCCTCGCTCAGGTCTATCGGGTTTATCAGGAGCCAACCATGATAACCAGACAACTTACCCTGCCACGCTGCGCAGCATGGACTGTGCCGCGTGAACAAAGCTGGCCTCTCGCCATACCAACCGTGCCCGGAGTCTGTTCATCGCCTCACCATGCTCCCGGCCAACGAACGCCAGCATCGCCGACACTAACCAGCCCTATCAGCTGAAGGCCATCCGCGGCTTATGACGATTTCGCTTTTCCTTTCATCTCAACTTACTCTTCTTGAGGAGTCCAACCATGATCAGTGAGTCAGTCGTTGAGTTATCACGACTACAGTTCGCCATGACGGCGCTCTATCACTTCCTGTTCGTGCCCCTGACCCTGGGTATGTCCTTCCTGCTGGCCATCATGGAATCTGTCTATGTCATGACCGGCAAGGAAGTGTACAAAGACATGGTCAAATTCTGGGGCAAGCTGTTTGGTATCAACTTTGCCCTTGGGGTAACTACCGGTCTGACCATGGAGTTTCAGTTCGGTACCAACTGGTCCTACTACTCTCACTACGTCGGAGACATCTTCGGCGCGCCACTGGCGATTGAAGGCCTGATGGCGTTCTTCCTTGAATCCACCTTCGTTGGCATGTTCTTCCTTGGCTGGGAACGTCTGAGCAAGCGTGCTCACCTGCTGGTAACCTGGCTGGTGGCCATTGGCTCCAACATGTCTGCACTGTGGATTCTGGTAGCCAACGGCTGGATGCAGAACCCGGTGGGTGCGGAGTTCAACTTCGAATCCATGCGTATGGAGATGGAAAGCTTCGGCGCCCTGATCTTCAACCCGGTTGCCCAGGTCAAGTTCGTCCACACCGTGTCTGCCGGTTATGTCACTGGCTCCATTTTCGTCCTGGCCATCAGCGCCTGGTACATCCTGAAGGGTCGTGATCTGGCCTTCGCCCGCCGTTCATTCGCCATCGCGGCCGCTTTCGGTACCGCCGCCACCCTGTCTGTCATTATTCTGGGTGACGAATCAGGTTACGAAATTGGTGACGTTCAGAAAGCCAAACTGGCGGCTATCGAGGCCGAATGGCACACCGATGAAGCCCCGGCAGCCTTCACCCTGATCGGTATCCCCAACGAAGAGGAAATGCGTACCGACTACGCCATCAAGATCCCCTACGCTTTGGGTCTGATCGCTACCCGCTCGCTGGATGAGCAGATCAAAGGCATCAGCGAACTGCGTGCCGACCATGAAGTGCGTATCCGTAACGGCATCAAAGCCTATGCCCTGCTGCAGCAACTGCGTGGCGGTGACAAGAGCGCTGAAACCGTGGCGGCCTTCAATGATGTCAAGATTGACCTCGGCTACGGTCTGCTGCTGCAGCAATACACCGACAATATCGTCAACGCTACCGATGCCCAGATCAAACAGGCTGCCATCGACTCCATCCCCAAAGTCGCGCCGCTGTTCTTTAGCTTCCGCATCATGGTGGCATGCGGCTTCCTGATGCTGGTGCTGTTCCTGTGCAGCTTCTACTACTGCGCCAAACGCCAGGAATACCAGAAAAAATGGCTGCTCAAATTTGCTGTGTTCAGTCTGCCTCTGCCCTGGATTGCCGCTGAAACCGGCTGGTTTGTCGCGGAGTACGGTCGTCAGCCCTGGGCCATCGGTGAAATCCTGCCAACCCATCTGGCCGCTTCCAGCCTGACCGCAGCAGACGTAGCTGGCAGCCTGATCACCATGATCGCCATCTACACCGTGCTGCTGGTTATCGAGATGTACCTGATGATCCGCTTCGCCAAACAGGGCCCAAGCAGCCTGCACACCGGCCGCTATCATCACGAGCTGTCTGGCATCGAACATCAACATGGCGCTGTCGCTAAGTAAGGAGAGACACCATGCCAAGTTATGAAGAATTACAACTGATCTGGTGGGTACTGGTTGCCGTCCTGCTGATCGGCTTTGCCCTGACTGACGGTTTCGACATGGGTGCCGCCATTCTGCTGCCCTGGGTTGGCAGAACAGACGGCGAGCGCCGCGTGGTTATCAATACCCTTGGCCCGCACTGGGACGGTAACCAGGTGTGGCTGATCACCGCCGGGGGGGCCTTGTTTGCTGCCTGGCCTCCCGTCTACGCAGCTGCTTTCTCTGGCTTCTACTGGGCCATGCTGCTGGTACTGTTCGCCCTGTTCCTGCGTCCTGTCGGCTTCGACTACCGCAGCAAGCTGGATAACCCGCAATGGCGGAACGCCTGGGACTGGGGCCTGTTCGTCGGCAGTCTGGTGCCTGCACTGGTATTCGGCGTAGCCTTCGGTAACCTGCTGCAAGGCGTGCCTTTTGATCTGGATGAGTTTCTGCGGGTGTCCTACCACGGTAGTTTCTGGGCGCTGCTGAACCCCTTCGCCCTGCTGTGTGGTGTGATCAGCCTGTCCATGCTGACCCTGCACGGTGCCAGCTGGCTGGTCATGCGTACTGAAGGTGACATTCTGGCTCGTTGCCGCAAGGTACAAAGCATCCTGTCTGTGGTGGTTATCGTCTGCTTCACCCTGGCTGGCCTGTGGCTGACCATGGGTATCATGGGCATGAGCATCACCAGCTCTCCTCAGGCAGGTAACCCGCTGATCAAGACCGTTGCCATGAACAATCTGGGCTGGCAGGACTTCTACAAAGCCAATCCCATGGCCTGGTTAGCGCCTATCGTTGCCTACGCAGGCTTGGTGCTGAGCTTCTTTGCCAGCCGTGGCGGTCGCTGGACCGGCTTCCTGGGCAGCAGCCTGGCTATCATCGGCGTACTGCTGACGGTCGGTCTGGCCCTGTTCCCCTTCATCATGCCGTCCAGCCTGGCGCCCAGCCACAGCCTGACCGTATGGGATGCCACCTCCAGTGAGAAAACCCTCGGCATCATGCTGATCGCTGCACTGATCTTCGTACCGATCATCCTGTGCTACACCCTGTGGTGTTACTGGAAAATGTGGGGAACCGTCACCGTCAAGGATATTCAGGCCTACAGCCACAGCCGCTACTGAGTTGTGCTGAACACCAGAGACTGACATCCCAACCCTGTCATAAGACAGAAGGAGCTAGAAATGTGGTACTTCGCCTGGATCCTCGGCGTGTTGCTTGCCTGCAGCTTCGGCATCATCAATGCCATGTGGCTGGAAAGTCACTTCAACGGCAACGAAGAAGACTGATTAGTTTCCGTTGATCCATAGACAACGCCGGCCCTGTGCCGGCGTTGTGCTGTCTGACAATCGGTACACCTCACGCCTCACACCTCATTGCCCATCCGCTATCCCCTGCCTGTTCGTGACACTGCGGATACCCCTCGGATATACACAGCGCAAAACACGCTTTACTAAAAGTTGCAAATCTTCGGTGCCGATTCAGCATGTCATTGACTACACTTTGAAACGATAGGCTTTGCTTGTAAGCACACTGTTACGCTATGCAGGGTTTGCGTTTCAAATTACAGAGTAGGACTGGTAGATACAGGAAAGCCCATGCATCGCCATGTGGGTGGAATGATCAAGTTGATAGAGGGATTACACATGCAGCGTCACGTTATTCTGTTGGTTGGAGTGTTAGCAGCGGCGGGTCTGACCGGTTGTACGACACCGTTGACCGACCCATTGAATCCAACCGAACGGGATACCAGCGGACAATTCGATGGCAACTGGGAAGGTAAAGCCTGGTTGACCAAGACACCTCAGGTCACGCCTACCAGCCTCAACGACCGCGCCATCTCCAACTGCGCTCCCTTTACCGATGATCTCAAGTTATCCGTGATCAAAGGCTGGGCCGATGGCAGCTTCAAAGCCAATGAACCGGTCACCTTCCGTGTCCCCGTGGACAGCGAAGGCCGTTTCTATGCCTCAGTACCTGTGCAGGGCAGTCTGGGAGTAAGCCGCCACCTGCCCATTTTTGACTACCAGAAGCGCGTGATCATCAGCGGTATTCTTGATCCGAAAACCAGCATGGCCCACGGCTCCATCCGCACCGCGCCGATGAATGACAAGGCCGGATGCGAAGGAGATTTTGCGATGGCCAAAGACGGCACCATCACCGGATACCCCGACCTGCCTCCCTATTCCGGTGACAGCGCCATGTCGCCCTACTGACACTTCCCCCAGAATCAGAGTAAAACGGCCGGTAACTTCACCGGCCGTTTTCGCATCGCGATGCACACTCACCTTATGACGTGAATCAAGCCCTGCCTCCGGCAGAAAGCCATAAACTTTCTGCAATCGGTTGTTGTGACTACACATCACCATCCCCAGACATTTACCATGGCCACACTCAACCCGCACAGTAATGCAACCGCATTTACGATGGGTGACCTTACTCCTTTCAGGGACATAGCTATGCGTTACCACCACTCACTCCTCACAGCCTGCCTTTTTGGCAGCGTGCTGGCCCTGACAGGTTGCCAGCAACAGCTGACCAGACCGGTAGCTGAAGACATGCGCGACAGCTCCGGCCAGTTCGATGGCCAGTGGCAAGGCCAGGCATGGTCAACGATCAGCTCCGATATCCAGCATATGAACATGGGCTCAACGGTCAGAACGTACTGTGATCGCTTCACCGATGACCTAAGTCTGAACGTCAGCAACGGCTGGGTAACAGCTACTATGCGCAGTGCCCAGCCACTCACTTTCAAGGTCCCCGTCAGCACAACCGGCGAGTTCTACGGTGCAGTGAATGTCACAGGGGGCAAGTGGTTTGTCGATGGCAGCCTGCCGATTTTCACCAGCAAGCGTCATCTGGTCATCAGTGGCTTCTTCAATAGCGCATCCAACAACGTCAGCGGCTATGTGAAGACCACTCCGGTAGATGAAAATGTTGGCTGCCGCGGCCAGTTCGTCGCCAGCCGCGGCACGGCCTTCCATGGCGCACCGCAGGGGCTGCCCGGCTATACCGGCTCAGGCGAGCTGCATGAAGTGGGTGGTGATAACCCCATCATTATTGTTCGCTGATCATCCTGCAGCATAAAAAAGGGCGCATCTCAATTCGAGAGCGCCCAAAGATCTAGCAGCCGTCTGGAGTGATTTGCTCAATGCGGGGCATTAATTCAGGACACAGCCTGAACGGCATCTGCATCCCAGTATCAGTTCCAACAGGCAGCTAGCATCAGACATCCATCATTAGTTGGGCAGTAGTCGGTCACACCATCCCATACTTGCTATACCCGACGCTTCCATTTCCTCAATGTCTGCAGTGCTGTAGCCAACACTCAGAAGTACGTCTCTAGTTGAGTGCCCGAAGCGTTCAACCGGAGTCACCGCTCTGATCTTTGCCTCACTGGGGCGGATAGCAAAATGGTCAATCTGAGTTACCCGGTGACCGCTGGGATGATCAGGATAAATAGAGAAGGCGTAGCTTCCTTTGTCGATACCTACCGCACCGTCTGCAACACGGCTGTACTTGTCACGCAGCTGCTGCATGGAGAGTGGCTCAGCCGCAGCGATATCAGCCGAGTGCAAAACGTCCACCCAATAGTTCGTCGTCGCTGCTTTAAAGCTGGCCTGTAAAAACGCATGCCGGTCTGAAGCCAGGGAAATGCCCTTCATTCCTTCAATACTTTCCAGCTTGTCCAGTTCAGCAGGCGAAGCATCAATAAAGATCCAACCATCCTGTGTCGGATAAAAATGCGACAGTGGGTGATTACCCAATGCATTGCGGCCGGATGGTTCATTGAAAGGTGCGCGCCCGTTGAAATCGTAGGCATAGGGCAACTGTGCCATATTCGTTACCGCAGAGAGTGAAGTACGGGCACGGGTTACCTGCCCTGTCTTATGTTTCAGATACAGCGCCAACGCGATAGAAAATCCCGCAGCAAAGCCACAATTCACATCAAGCGTGCCGATATGGGCATGTTCTTCAGGAGTGGCTATGCCGCCAAATCGACTCATGATGCCACTGACTGCCTGAATAATGTCGTCATAGCCAATGTAATCGCTCATCGGCCCCCGATCAGGCCCGCCCAGGCAATCGAGTCGGCAGAACAACACGCCAGGGTTAATAGCCTGTAAAGTTTCATGGTCCAGCTTCAGCTGTCTGATTTGCCGCTCTGGCGCGTTGATGACCACCAGATCAACACTACGGACAAGCCGGTTAAATACTTCTCTGCCCTGTGCCGTGGTGATGTCGACCAGAGCACTTTTCTTGCCCATGCCACATTGGAAGGTATACATGGTACCTATCAATGGATCATACAGCGGTGTCACCGGATCCAGTTTGATCACCTCTGCACCAAAGCGAGTCAGGAAGGCGGCAGAATGTGGGCCCGCGATGACATTGGTCAAATCCAGTACTTTAAGCCCGTCAAGCCATCCTTTTGTTCCCTCTGGAGCTGCCATCCGCAATGCAGCAAAGTCTGACGTCAGACTGCGATCCACTGCACTGAACGCATCGAACGCCTCATCTACGCTCGCCAGCGTACGGGCTTGCGGGTGCAGCAGTGGGTCTGTTACCCCCTCTAACCAGGCCAATGGTCCCGGCTGCTTCATGAGGCCATACTCCGGATCATTCACTTCGACGATCAGACCACTGCTATTAGTGTGCTCCAGCTGAACCCATTCCTCGGTCGTTTTGTGAGGTGCACCCGGAATCTGCCCTTCACCGAAAATACGCCCCCACTCATCAGACGTTTTGAGCAAAAACGCCTTTTTCATCTTTGCGGCGATCTTATCCGCCCACCCTTTGGGCAGCGGGTAGACCCCAATGGACGTTTCTCCATCCCACTGATCCACTGGCAGGTACAGATTCTTAACATCAGGCAAGCCTTCTGCCACCAGCTCATCGTAGATGCCAAGCACCTGCAGACAACGTCGAGCGTGGTTGCGATGGGAAGGACAAACGCAATAGAACATGCGTCCATCAGCACACTCATAAGTACGGTAGAAAGGATCGAGAAACTCCTGCAAATCACTGTAGGACATATCCAGAGGCAGGTTACTGGCCTTACGGTAGGCGATTTCCTGTTCACGCATTGTCCTGTATCGCTCGGGCATCTCATCAATAACTATCGAGTTATAGCAGAGCCCTTCCATCAAGGAACTGGAAATGGGCACTTCTATGGCGTCGCCACGGCCGGACTTCTCACGACTGTATAGTGCCAGAGCGACGGCGGCTGCCCCCAAAGAGATAGCGTAAGAAGAACCCAAAGGTAATGGTGAAAAGCTGGGATTCAGCCCCATCAGCACACGATTGAATCCCATATCGGTGAAGACTCCAGAGGTTGCGGCCACCACCGCCTCCGTAGCTTTCCAGTCACGACGCAACGCGTCATTGCTGGCAAAACCTGGCATGGACAGCGTAATCAGTTCAGGGCGCTCCTGACGTAGAGCAGTGAAATCAATCCCCAGTCGCTGCATGACTCCGGGGCGAAAGCTCTCGATGACCACATCAGCCTGTGCAATCAATGCCAGTGCCTGAGTCAATCCTTCTTCCTGCTTCAAATCCAGACGGATACAAATCTTATTTCTATTTAATACCGCATTCGCAGGGTCATTCCAGAATGGACCTTCCGGCGGATCAATATGAATAACAGTAGCGCCCTGATCAGCCATTGCCATTGCCACAGCCGGACCCGCGATCTGCTGGCCAAAGTCAACAACTCTTACGCCAGCCAAGGGTAAATGATTACGAGTAATCATATAGACTCATCCTTTCCAAATTAATACTGCCAACGATTCAATAGGCAGCATTGTATTCTTATTTTCTTTTCGGAAGGCTCATAAGACGCCGCCTAAATAAGAAGCCACGAATTGTGCATTTCTAATAAAGATTAAATAAAAATCATACAGCCCTACATTTAGCTCAATAGTAAGCCTCACCAGAAAATTGACCAGCAATTTAAAACACGCCTGAGGCCTCATTTTTTTTATAGCTATGCTTATTACCAAATACCAAGAAATAGCTCATTACCTAGTATGCTGAAGCAAAGAAAAATAATAGTCCCGGGGAGGTCGTGCTGACTTGTCGCTACAGATAGGTCACAGCAGTCCTTTTCAACTGCATGCAAGCGTAGAAAAACCGGTATTGAAAGGGCTCAGGGTAATCAGAATGAGCCGGTTCAGGCATTGCAATACTCACCTGAAACTCGCCATCGTCATACCCAGAGACAAGCTAGCCATAATTATTTTCAACCCTAAGACCACTTTTTTATTGCTTTCCAAACGGATGATATCTACCAACAATGGCTTTGGTACGGAGGGTGGGTCACTAGATAGGGCGAAAGCACTACCACCATTCCGCCACAAGGTCCTCCTATAAAAACAAACCCGTTTGACCACTCCCAGGTCAAATGAAAGCAAAAGGCCTACATCATGAAAAGCAATCGAGGCTGCAATCCTCACCAGCGCTGTTTTTATACTGACTTACCGGCTAACCCACTATGTGCGCAAAGACAATCGCATATCTTGTTGATGGAGGCCTATAAATGAGCTCTCATATCAGCCGTCATAGTCCAAAAAACAACTCTGCTACAATGATATACGGGTCGGTAGCACTAATAGTGGCATTTGTGCTATTTACCATAATCAACACTACCTATGCCTCATCGTTGTTCAATTCAATGAAGGCATTCATTGCCAATGAGCTATCCTGGTACTACATCGGTGTAATATGTTTTTGCCTTATACTTTCTCTTTGGCTAATCATTAGCCCCTATGGCAGCATTCGTCTTGGTAAAGATGAGGACCGTCCTGAGTTCAGTAATTTTTCCTGGTTTTCCATGTTATTCGGCGCCGGAATTGGAATAGGTATCCTATTCTGGAGTATTGCCGAGCCAATCTATCATCTTCAGGGAAATCCATTTATTACTGATGCGCAGAAAGGAACCGTTGAGGCTGCTCAGGTTGCGATGCGTATTGCCATCTTCCACTGGGGTCTGCATGGCTGGGGACTATTTGCAGTCATCGGGATGCTTCTTGCTTATTTTTCCTACCGTAAAGGATTGCCCCTCTCTATTCGCTCCAGTCTCTATCCCATTTTCGGTGAGCGTATCTACGGCCCGATTGGCCATGCAGCCGACTTGCTTTCGGTATTTGGTACTGTATTTGGAATTGCCACGTCACTAGGACTGGGCGCCAAACAAATGAACACCGGACTGCATTACCTTTTCGGCCTGGAAGTATCTACTCCAGTCCAGATTGTTCTGATTGTTGTGATATCCGCTATTGCAACGGCCTCAGTATTATCAGGTGTCAACAAAGGCATTCGTCTTCTCAGCGAATGGAATATGCACCTGACGGTGGTTATTCTGGCGCTCTTCATTGTTTTTGGCCCTACGGTATATCTGCTCGGTGCTTTCTTCACCAATCTGGGCGATTACATTACCCATGCAGTCAATCTCGGCTTCTGGGTCAATCCCAATCCTAAAGACGCATGGCAAGGTGACTGGACCATTTTCTACTGGGGCTGGTGGATTGCCTGGGCACCCTTCTGTGGCATTTTTATCGCCAGAATTTCCAAAGGAAGAACAATCAGAGAGTTTGTCATTGGCGTGCTGATTGCCCCTACTCTGCTCGCCGCTTTCTGGATCACCATTTTTGGCAATACCGCCATGCATATTCAGCTGTTTGGGGCTGGAGGCATCGTCGAAGCCGTCAACAGCGATGTCACCATGTCGCTATTCAAGACTATCGAGCTGATGAATATCGGCCATGTCATGACCGTTGTAATGGCCAGTATCTGCACCGTATTGCTAGTGACTTACTTTGTTACCTCTGCTGACTCGGCAACGCTGGTTATCTGCACCCTGGTTTGTATGGGTGATGAAAATCCTCCCTCTCACTACCGGATTATCTGGGGTGCGCTGGTCGGTGCCGTCGCAGCTGTATTGTTGGCGGCGGGAGGATTAAGCGCCTTGCAGACGGCTTCTATTGTTGCTGCATTACCGTTCTCAGTGGTGCTACTTCTGGCTATCTATGGCTTGTTGAAATCGCTACACGAAGAAACCAGTCAGACCAGGAAAGAAAGTATTCAAAACGGAAGAGCTGAACGCGATAGCCAGGACGTATCAATCGAATCTATCAATACGACATCGGCATAAAGAACGTTGTGTCAGGATGGTTTTATCCATCCTGACAATACCAGCACTTTTTCAGCACCTTATACCTACTAGCCGTATCCACTTATAAGGAATGGTCATGTCATCACAAATAGTTCTTCCGCGCCTTATGCAGATCGGTGGTGGAGCGATTCAGCAAATAACATCCACACTCCACTCATTAAACTGTTCCAGACCTCTTATTGTGACTGACAATATGATGGTTAAACTTGAATATGCAGCACATATCGAGAGGCTACTCGCAGAGCACGATATTACAGCTGATGTATTTTCAGATACCGTCCCCGAACCTACGATGGCATCTATTCTTGCTGGTGTAGAAAAAGCCAAATCAGGTAATTACGACAGCATCATTGCTTTAGGTGGTGGCAGTCCTATTGATAGTGCCAAAGCAATTGCCATTCTCGCCAAATTTGGTGGAGAAATGCGGGACTACAAATTCCCCCGTATTGTCAATGAAGCAGGATTGCCAGTCATAGCTATTCCAACAACAGCAGGAACGGGCTCAGAGGTCACCCGGTTCACCATCATTACCGATGAAACCAGAGATGAAAAAATGCTCTGTGTCGGTCTTGGCTTTATGCCAATGGCAGCACTTGTGGACTACGAGCTCACTCTGAGCCTGCCACCCAGAATCACGGCGGATACAGGTATTGATGCACTGACCCATGCCATGGAAGCCTACGTGAGCAAAAAGGCCAATCCCTTCAGCGATGCTCAGGCCCTGGCAGCAATGCGCCTGATCGGCCCTAATCTTCGTCAGGCTTATCACGACGGTAAGAATGCAGCAGCACGTGAGGCGATGATGCTTGGCTCTACACTGGCTGGTGTCGCCTTCTCCAATGCCTCTGTAGCGCTCGTGCATGGCATGAGCCGTCCCATTGGGGCTTTCTTCCATGTACCCCATGGCCTGTCCAACGCCATGCTGCTGCCCCGTGTGACCGCCTATTCCATACCCGCCGCGGCTGATCGCTACGCTGACTGTGCTCGCGCCATTGGCGTTGCTGATAGCAATGACGATGACAGTACCGCCAATCAAAAGCTCCTTGATGAACTGGTCGCCCTGAATCGTGAGTTGCATGTGCCAAGCCCCGAAGCCTTCGGTATCGATCGGCATAAGTTCTTTGAACTGATGCCCACCATGGCGGAGCAGGCTCTGGCATCTGGCTCTCCGGGCAACAACCCTCGTGTACCGAGTGCAGAAGAAATCATTGCTCTCTATAGCGAACTTTGGTGAGTCACAAGCGAAGCAGTTAGTACCTGTTCACTGCGCATTAATCAGCACAACAACCCCTCTTGAGGAAAATAACAATGGAAACCTTGGGTCATTTGATCAATGGACACATGGTGCACGAAGGCCAGCGCCAGCAAAGCATCTACAATCCAGCAACCGGCGCAGTCGCGCGACAGGTAAGTCTGGCCTCCGTCGCGACCGTCGAGAGCGCTATCGCAGCCGCCCATCAGGCCTATCCCGCCTGGCGCAATACCCCTGCAATCAAACGCGCTCGTATCATGTTTCGCTTCAAGGAACTGCTCGAGCAGAACGCCACCAGGATTGCTGAACTGATCGGCGAAGAGCATGGCAAGATCAGCCACGACGCGATGGGTGAGTTACAACGTGGTATCGAGAATGTGGAATACGCCTGCGGTGCCCCTGAACTGCTCAAAGGCGAGCACAGCCGTCATGTCGGCCCCAACATTGACTCCTGGAGCGAGTTTCAGCCACTGGGCGTCGTGGCAGGGATTACACCTTTCAATTTCCCTGTGATGGTGCCGCTGTGGATGTTCCCCATGGCACTGGTATGCGGTAACACCTTTGTTCTCAAGCCATCAGAGCGCGACCCTTCTTCTACACTGTTTATTGCGCAGTTGCTGCAAGAAGCCGGGCTGCCGGACGGCGTCATGAACGTTGTCAACGGTGATAAAGAAGCCGTGGACACCTTGCTGCACGACAAACGAGTACAGGCTGTGAGCTTCGTTGGCTCAACCCCGATCGCTGAATACATCTACGCAACGGCCACTGCCAATGGTAAGCGTTGCCAGGCATTAGGCGGTGCTAAAAACCACGCTATCGTCATGCCTGATGCCGACATGGACAACACCGTCAATCAGCTGATTGGTGCTGCTTTTGGTTCCTCGGGTGAGCGCTGCATGGCCTTGTCTGTGGCGGTTGCCGTGGGCGATGCCACTGCCGACAGGCTCATTGCCGGGATGCAGGCGGCTATGAGCAGCCTGAAGGTCGGCGCCTATACTGACAGCCACAATGACTTTGGCCCGGTAATAACCCGTGAGCATCAACAAAAAGTACTGGGATTTATCGATAGCGCCGAGCAGCAGGGAGCCCATGTTGTCGTCGATGGACGGCACATTGAGGTCTGTGGTCATGAGCAGGGATTCTTTGTCGGCGGCACCCTGATCGACCATGTTTCTCCAGAAATGCACAGCTACAAAAACGAAATTTTCGGCCCTGTGTTGCAGGTCGTTCGGGTCAAGACCATGCAGGAAGCAATGGATCTGATCAATGCCCATGAGTACGGTAACGGCACCTGTATTTTCACCCGTGATGGTGAAGCGGCCCGTTATTTCTCTGATCATATTCTGGTGGGTATGGTTGGCATCAACGTGCCTCTACCTGTCCCTGTGGCTTACCACAGTTTTGGCGGTTGGAAACGCTCACTGTTTGGTGACCTGTCAGCTTATGGACCCGATGCCGTTCGTTTCTATACCCGACGTAAAACCATTACACAGCGTTGGCCCAGTGCAGGCGTTCGCGAGGGTGTTGAGTTCTCCATGCCGACCATGAAATAAGCAGATTGAAGTTTGACTGCCAGACAGATAGAAAACTCACTCGCGAGAGTGAGTCTGGCTGGCAGTCAGATCGGCCTTACACGGCTCAGTGGTGTCAGGATGAGCAGCTTCTCGGCCGTTCGTTTCATCCAGCCCTTGCGCACCAGTCAATGACAGTCACAATCACGCCTGAGCACAGCCATATTGCGATATATGGCGCTTGATTTTTTCAGCACCCGCCATAGCAGTTGAGTATTCAAGTGAGTAAAAAACGCCTCCCGCCGCTTAATTGGCTACGCTCTTTTGAAGCTTCCGCACGCCACCTCAACTTCACCCTCGCCGCCACAGAGCTTAACCTGACGCAGGCCGCCATCAGCCAGCAAGTGAAGGGGCTGGAAACACAACTTGGCGCGACCTTATTCAAACGCTTGCCGCGTGGGCTCGAGCTAACGGATGCAGGAAAGTCCTATCTCCCACCTGTACGAGACGCCATCGAACGCCTGGCCGCAGTCACCGATGAAATATTCGGGCAGGGCGTTGCCAAGGCGGTCACGGTCAAAGTCAATCTGGTGTTCTTTACGCACTGGCTGGCACCCCGTCTGCATCGCTTTTATGCGTTGCACCCGGATGTGCGGTTGAACTTTCCCAGCAGTATCTGGATTGAAGAACGGAAATGGGACTCTGATCTGGATATCCGTCATGGCCTTGGTAACTGGCAAGGACTGACATCAGAGCGCCTGACGTGGGATCATCTGGTCCCGGTCTGTGGCCACAACGTCAACGGCAAGGCACCACCTGCACACATCGGGCAGTTAGCAGAGTACACATTGCTGCATGTTGCGGGGTACAAGGAAGGCTGGGGATACTGGCTGAGTCAGACTGGCAATGACGACCTCGTTATTGCCAGCCATGTCCATTTTGACACTCTCATTTCGGCACTGCAGATGGCCTCGCTCGGCCATGGAATTGCTCTCGGCAGGACATCACTTATCAGCAACCTGCTACAGAGCCAGCTTCTGATTGCTCCCTTTGCAGAACAATTTGCAACGCAAGAGGCGTTTTATCTGGTTTATCCCTCACAGCACAGTATTTCCCACAATGCGGAGAAGTTCAGAGCCTGGCTAGTACAGGAAGCCATGGATGCTCACCTGAACAGCTGATCAGCCACCACGGCAAGAAGGAGCGGACAGAACTGCAGATCGATGCACTCTGCAGTTCGATGGCCACTTATCCCGCCAGGGTCACGACAGCATTCTGGCCATCAGAGGGATAAGAATCGCACTCACTACACCCGTCATGCCGATGGCCAGCCCCGCAAAAGCCCCTGCCAGAGCACTGATTTCAAAAGCCAGGGCCGTGCCAATGCCATGGGACGAGACGCCTAGTACAAAGCCTCTTATCTTGTGGTCTTCAATGTTCATCAACCTGAACAAAGGAGGAGCAACAAAGCACCCTAACGTTCCGGTAATCAGCACCAGACCAGAGGTCAACGACGGATAACCTCCGATCTTTTCCGATATCCCCATGGCTATCGGTGACGTCACGGATTTGGGCATGATCGACATCACCGTCTCCGGCATGCTGCCCATCAGCAGAGCCACGCCAGCCGCACTCATGGCCGCCACCAGAGCACCGCTGACACAGGTGACCAGCAACAGGGCCATGATTTCCCGCACCTTAGCCAGATGATCATAGAGAGGCACTGCCAGAGCCACAGTCGCCGGCCCAAGCAGGAAGTGCACGAACTGAGCTCCCTCGAAATACTGGTTATAGCTGATGCCGGTCAGGGTCAGAATGCTGATGATGATCGCCATGGAAACCAGCACTGGGTGCAGTAAGGGCGACCCCTTGGCCAGCCGGTTCAGCCACAGAGCAAACATGAACACGATCAGGGTTAGCGTCAGCCATAACAGGGGGCTAGCCGCCAGATACAGCCAGAGATCAGTCAGCCGATCCATGCTTGCCCTCCCCGTCTTTGCTCATCATCCGCCCCATGACCAGTGCCGCAATCACAATGGTCAGCACCGAGCTGATCAGCAAAGCCAGTGCGATGCTCAGCCAGTCCGCCTGAATCAGCTTGAAATGCACCATCAGACCTACCCCAGCCGGCACAAACAGCAGCGACAGATGCCTGAGCAGACCTTCGGCTACCACACGCAGCCCCTCCGGCACCTCACCATAGATCATCAGACCGATCAGCAGCAGGATCATCCCTACTACCGGACTGGGAAAAGGCAGATCCAGTGAGCGCACCAGTAGCTCACCGATCAGCTGACATCCCAGCAGAATTACAAATCCACCCAGCACCTTGATCTCTCCCTTCACTTCCCGGAACGTTCTTTGTTCACTTCACTGATTAGCGGCAGGTGAAGCCCAGTATCGTTCTGTGCTGCCCCCCATAGTCCGCCACAACTCACAATAATGTCGTATTTACACCTCGCACGATAAGTAGATCATGGTCTAGATATGCATGGTGCACCTGCACAAATTTTATCCAGACAGACTCTAACCATCGCCCACAAACCCTGTTTTGCCAGTCGTTCACTGTCGCGACCTGGCAGTAGCGAGACAGCGGTTCCGGGCAATCAGCATGAGGTGAGTATGAATAACCGGGTTCAGCGGGGCGGCCTGCAGGTCGCTGCTATTTTGGATGACCTGATCGCCACAGAAGTACTGCCAGGCACCGGGGTCAGCGAGGAGCAATTCTGGGCAGGGCTGGAGCGCATTGTGACCACGCTGGGTCCGGTCAATCGCCATCTGCTGCAACAGCGTGATGATATTCAGGCCAGGCTTGATGCCTGGTGGCAGGCTCGTTCAGGCCAGCCATTTGATCTGGCAGCCTACCGCCGCTTTCTGCAGGACATCGGTTATCTGGTCGAAGCTGGTGCTCCGTTCAGTATCAGCACCACTCAGGTAGATGCGGAAATCGCCACTATTGCTGGCCCGCAACTGGTGGTCCCCCTCAGCAATGCCCGCTTTTCCCTCAATGCAGCCAACGCCCGCTGGGGTAGCCTGTACGATGCCCTGTACGGCACCGACGTTATCGGTGAGGGCCAGGGCTGCGAACGTAATCAGGGTTTCAACCCCGTCCGCGCCCGCCGCGTGATTGAGTGGACCCACACCTTCCTTGATACCGCCCTGCCACTGGCAGAAGGCAGCCATGCGGATGTCAAAAGCTACAGCCGCACTGATACGGGCGGAACCGCTCAGCTACTGATCACCCTGAAGAATGGCCAGCAGACACAGCTCGCCACGCCTACTCAATGGGTCGGTTACGGAGACAACAGCTTCCTGTTCCAGAACAACGGCCTGCACATCGAGCTGAAGATTGACCCGCTCAATCCTGTTGGTCGTCTCAGTGATGCTGGCATCAAGGACATCGTGCTGGAGTCAGCCATCTCCACCATTCAGGACTGCGAAGACTCCGTTGCCGCTGTCGATGCAGCAGACAAGGTGCTGGTCTACCGCAACTGGCTGGGACTGATGAAGGGTGACCTTGAGGAAACCTTCAGCAAGGGTGGCAAGGACATGACACGACGCATGAACAGCGACCGTCACTTCACCGCCGTCGATGGCTCCACCCTCACCCTGCACGGTCGCAGCCTGCTGCTGGTGCGTAATGTGGGCCACCTGATGACCACCGATGCCGTGCTGGACGCTGACGGCAATGACATTTTCGAAGGCATGCTCGATGCCATGGTCACGGTTGCCAGCGCCATGCATGACCTCAAAGGTCTGGGCCGGGTGAGTAACAGCCGCAGTGGCAGCATCTACGTGGTGAAACCCAAGATGCATGGCCCTGCCGAAGCCGCCCTGACCAATGATCTGTTCTCGCTGGTCGAAGACGCGCTGGGCCTGCCCGCCTATACCGTCAAGGTCGGGGTGATGGACGAGGAGCGCCGTACCACAGCCAATCTGGCGGAATGTATCCGCGCCGTCAAAGAGCGTCTGGTGTTTATCAATACCGGCTTCCTTGATCGCACCGGCGATGAAATTCATACCAGCATGGAAGCAGGCCCCTTCCTGCCCAAGGAGCTGATCAAGGCTGAACCCTGGATCAAGGCTTACGAAAATCGCAACGTCGATGTCGGCCTGGCCTGCGGCCTGCAGGGCAAAGCCCAGATCGGCAAAGGCATGTGGGCCAAACCTGACAGCATGGCAGATATGCTGGCCAGCAAGCAGGCGCATCCTGAAGCAGGCGCCAGCTGTGCCTGGGTGCCTTCTCCCACAGCCGCTACACTGCACGCCACGCATTATCATCAGGTCTCTGTTGCGGCCCGTCAGGAGCAGCTGAAAAGCCGGCCGATGGCCAGTCTGGATGACATCCTCACCCCACCCCTGCTGGGCAATTATCAGCTTAGTGCCGACATCATTCAGGCCGAGCTGGACAACAACGCGCAGGGCTTGCTCGGTTATGTGGTGCGCTGGGTGGATCAGGGCGTAGGCTGCTCGAAAGTGCCTGACATCAACAATGTCGGCCTGATGGAAGACCGCGCCACCCTGCGTATTTCCAGCCAGCACATGGCTAACTGGCTGCGCCACGGTATCTGCAGTGAAGCGCAGGTGGTCGAAACCCTGCAGCGTATGGCCACCATTGTGGATCAGCAGAATGCAGACGACAGCGCCTATGTGCCCATGGCACCGGGCTATGACGGCATTGCCTTCAAGGCAGCGTCTGATCTGGTGTTCAAAGGATGCACACAGCCCAATGGTTACACCGAGCCTTTACTGCATGCCTATCGCAAACAGCTCAAAGGCAATGCCTGAGTTCGGCGATTGACAGAAACAAATCAGCCCGGATTATCCGGGCTGTTTTGTATGTGCCTACGGCATGGAAAGCTCGCGCCGTCGCATTACCACCAGCGCAAAAAATGCCACACAGAGCCCGCCAGACACCAGCGGGAACAGGATCGTCACCAGTGAGTAATGTTCCAGAGCCAGTAACGAGATGCCGTTGCGAATCGCCAGAATCATGAAAAAGCTCAGGCGTTCTTCATGGGGCAGCAGGTAGGCCTTGCGGAAGGAAGGCATGAAGCCAAAGATCTCCACCACCGTCAGGATGATGACCGCAATTAACGGGTCAGCGGTGAGATACCACAGCGGCAGCGATGACATCGCCAGCCAGAAATACACCCAGTCACTGCGGCTGACCGAAAAATCACCGCGTTTGGTAAAGGCCAGAACAGCGACATAAAGGGTCAACAGGCCGGAAATCACAATCGGCCATGAGCCCGCACCACCGTTATCGACCCACTGCGCCACCCCCACCACCAGTGTGGTCACCCCCCAGATGATCCAGCTGAATACATGGGGTTTGGTGCGGCCATCGTGGATGGAGCGGATATAAGGCAGGTATGCAATAAAGGTCAGGGCAATCGCCAGGGCGCTGTAAAACACCTTGAGGCTCATGATGGGCTCCATGGATCCGTGGTATTCAGAGGGAAACAGTGCAGCAGAGTAACACGCCTGCTGGCGAGTTAAATCGCCATTTGCGACATCATCCCTGTCGCCCATGGCGTTGTGAGCGCACTCTGTCAACCCTTAACGGTCGGAAGGATGATGAGTCCCGTTGGCGACCGGTACCTCTCCCAGCTCGAAAGGGTTAACACCTTCCAGACAGCCAATATTGAAACCACACTCGTTCGGATCAGAACGTCGCTGATGATGGGTATACACACCGCAGACAGAGCAGAAATAGTGCTTCGCGGTGTGACTGTGGAACTGATACAGGCGCAATACCTCCTGCCCCTGCAGCACATGCAGCCGACTGACGGGGATAGCCCCCATGATGGCGCCTTTGCGGCGGCAGAGGGAGCAATCGCAGCGTATCGGCCGCTCGATGCCGTCCGGCAGTTCCAGCTCAAGCACCACGGCGCCACAATGGCAGCTTGCCCTGTGCCGTGGCGCAATGATCGTTTCACCTATCTGTTTGATGCCCATAGTCCCCCCTGCTGGCAGCCAGCATCACTTCTCACCCGCCTGCCGACGGGCGTCCAGCGCGAACACCGTATCGTTCTTGATCTCACGCAGGGCGAAATGGGTATGTGCCTGCCCCACCCCTTCCAGTGTAAAAATCTTTTCGTTGAGGAAGGCGTCGTAGACCGTCATGTCTTCCACCGCGACCAGCAGCATGAAGTCCGCACTGCCGGTCACCGCAAAGCACTGCAGCACTTCAGGATAGGAACGGACGGCATCCTCAAAGGCCTGTTTACACTCAGGCATGTGACGCACCAGAGACACGGAGAGCATCGCCCGCAAACCACGAGCAATCTTGTTGGCATCCAGTAAGGCCGTGTATTTGCGGATGACGCCTGCCTCTTCGAGCGCTTTTACCCTGCGCCAGGCAGCAGCGGAAGACAAGCCGACACGTTCAGCTAACTCCAGGTTGGTAATACGGCCATCTTCCTGTAACAGATTCAGAATATGGCGGTCATACGAATCAAACATGACGAGATTCCAACAACGCTAAATTATTTTTCTTTAAATGACGGACCGGTCAAAAATCCTTTCGTTTTATCCGCCAACGGCTCTACAAAAGCAAGCACATTTCTACCGCAACATAATACAATTTTTCGCACATAAGGCAGGATTTACGTAACACTTTAGCGTTCACCCTCGCCCTGCCTGGATAGACGACGCCTTTATAAGAACAACAGCAGCACCCCGGCCCACGAGGTGCTTGATGAGCAGGAGTTATCCCATGTCGCGATCCAATGCTGCCCGCGTGGCTGCGTCCGACCTCCACCCGCAGGCCCACATCGACTGGTATCAGGTGGCTTATCAGCTACTGGTATCCCGGGCACTGGATGATCTTGAAGAAGGGACGCTGGTACCGGCCAAAGAAGTGCTGTACCAGTTCTCCGCCCGTGGTCACGACCTCAGCCAGATCATTCTTGGCCAGCTGCTCAAACACCCCCGCGATGCGGTCAGCGGCTATTACCGTTCCCGCCCGCTGATGCTGTCGCTGGGCCTGAGCCTAGAAGACGCCCTTGGTGGTCCGCTGATGAAAGCCGGTGGCTACAGCGATGGTCGTGATATTGGCGTGGTACATAACTTCCCCAATCTCGATGGCCCCTGCGGACTGCCCATGAGCGGTGGCGTTGGCGCCCAGTACACGCCCATTGCTGGCTGGGCTCAGGCGCTGCGCTACCATGTGGCTGTGCTCAAGGACTCACGCTATAAGGGCAGCATTGGCGTAGCGCACGGCGGAGAAGCCTCCTGCGCCACCAACGGTTTCTGGTCAGCCCTGACCATCGCCACCACGCAGAAACTGCCAATGCTGTTCTACATCGAAGACAACGGCTATGGCATCTCCACTACCTCCGACTATCAGACTCCCGGTGCCGACATCGCAGCCAATCTGGCATCCTTCAAACAGCTGCGTATTTTCTCCGGCGATGGCACTGACCCCCAAGGCGCCGCTGAGCTGATTGAGTCAGCCGTCAACTGGGTACGTGAAGGCCATTCCCCGGCGCTGATCCGCCTGACCGTGCCTCGTCTGTGCGGGCACTCTGCGCAGGATACCCAGAGCTATAAAAGCGAAGCCCGCATCGAAGCTGAACAGGCCCGCGACCCCCTGCCCAAACTCAAACATTTTCTGGTGCCGGACACACTCTCCGAGGCTGACTGGCAGAAGCTGGAACAGCAGGCTCAGGCCGACGTGGCGGCAGCCCTGAGCGCTGCGCGTGCTCGTCCGCAACCATCGGCTGCCCAGATTACCCGTCACGTCTTCGCTGAAGTCGACAGTCAGGGCATCCCCGAAGTGCAACGTCAGGGAGGTGTTGCGCCATTCCAGCTGAGTTATCCGGCCGCCAGCACCATTGCAGCGGTAGAAGGTCAGCGCATCAATATGGTGACCGCCATTCGCCGCACACTGGACAGCGAGCTGTCCGTCAATCCACGCATGGTGGTGTTTGGTGAAGATGTCGGCCCCAAAGGCGGCGTGCATGCAGTCACACTCGGCCTGCAGGACAAGTACGGCAAGGATCGGGTGTTTGATACCAGCCTGTCGGAAGAAGGCATCATCGGTCGTGCGCTCGGCATGGCTCAGGCGGGACTGCTGCCGGTGCCGGAAATCCAGTTCCGCAAATACGCCGACCCGGCTGAAGAACAACTGAACGATTGCGGCACCCTGCGCTGGCGGACCAACAACCGCTTTGCCGCCCCCATGGTGGTGCGCATTCCCGGCGGCTTCTTCAAGTGCGGCGACCCCTGGCACAGCCAGACGGCGGAAGTGAAGTGGACCCATGCCATCGGCTGGCAGGTGGCCATGCCATCTAACGCGGCGGATGCGGTGGGCCTGCTGCGCTTTGCCCTGCGTGATAACAACCCGACCATTTTCTTCGAGCATCGCAACCTGCTCGACGATGTTTCCGCCCGTCGCCCTTACCCCGGCGATCAGTACGTCATTCCCTTTGGCAAGGCCGCCACCCTGCTGCAGGGCGAGCGGCTGACACTGGTCACCTGGGGTGGCATGGTGCCTCGCTGCCTGAAAGCCGCCGAAATGAGTGGCGTCAGCGTCGAGGTACTGGACCTGCGCACCCTGTCCCCCTGGGATAAAGAAGCCGTGCTGACATCGGTGAAAAAGACCGGCCGCTGCCTGATCGTCCATGAAGACAACTTCACCGCCGGGTTCGGCGCTGAAATCGCCGCGACGCTGGCCAACGACTGTTTCTTCGATCTGGATGCGCCGGTCAGACGCCTGACCATGCCAGACATTCCCAGCCCCCATCATCCGGCGTTGCTCAATGCCGTGGTGCCAACTCCCGAAATGATTTGCGCTGCCATCCAGCAGCTGGTGGAGGTGTGAGATGGGCTCGATGATTAACGTCAGGCTGCCTGCCGGTCAGCTGGAAGGCACCGCGGCCACCCTGCTCAACTGGCTGGTGCGTCCCGGTGAAAAAGTGCAGAAAGATCAGCCACTGGTGGAGCTGGAGACCGACAAGGTCACCATGGAAGTCGCTTCACCCGCTGACGGTTTTGTGGATCAGCTACTGCTGGATGCCGGTGCAGAAGTCACCATGGAAAGCATTCTGGCCATTCTCAGTGATCAGCACGCGGACGACTTCGCTGCACAAGCGCCGACGACAGCACAACCCGCTGCGGCAGATACGCTGGCCGCCAGCGCAGTGGAGCCGTCGACCCGCCCCCCGCTGCTCAGCCCGGCCGTGCGCAGGCTGGCCAAGCAGCACCAGCTCGATCTGCATCAGCTGTCCGGTTCCGGCAAAGGGGGGCGGATCACCAAGAGTGACGTACTGAACTACCTGAGCAGCGCACAGACTAAGCCGTCTGCAGCCGCCAGCACACCGCAGCAGACCATGCCTGCCCTGACTCAGCCCGTTCAGCAAACGGCACCACAGAGCACGGCAACCCATGCTGCGCTGGAGCAGCCTGCCGCGACCGGCAATGCCTCCAGCCTGCGCCCGCATACACCAATGCGCAAACGCATCGCGGAACATATGGTCGACAGCCTGTTACATACCGCACCGCACGTCACCAGTATTTTCGAGCTGGACATGACAGCGATTCAGCGTCACCGCGCCGCCAATAAAGACGAGTTTGCCCGACAGGACGTCAAGCTGAGCTTCACCCCCTACTTTGTCGCCGCGGCCGTCAAGGCGTTGCAGCAGGTGCCCGAGGTCAACAGCCAGTTTCACCCTCACGGGCTGGAACTGTTCCATGACTGTAATATCGGCGTCGGTACGGCACTGGGTAATGACGGTCTGGTGGTGCCGGTTATCCGGCAGGCACAGGATCTGAACCTGCTGGGGATTGCCCGGCGTCTGCAGCAGCTGACCCAGGCCGCCTACGAGGGCAGCCTGAAACCGGCAGACATGAAAGGTGGCACCTTTACCATTTCCAACCATGGTGTCAGCGGTTCGCTGGTCGCCACGCCGATCATCATCAATCAGCCACAAACGGCGATTCTCGGTATTGGCAAGATGCAGAAACGGGTGGTGGTCAAAGAAGTGGACGGTGTCGACACCATGGTGATCCGCCCTATGTGTTACGTAACTCTGACCATAGATCACCGCGCGCTGGATGGCTATCAGACCAACACCTTCCTCAGTGTGCTGGTCGATATTCTGGAGAACTGGCGTTAACTCGCAGCTCACGACGTGAGCAACTCACGCCTCACGCCATCAATGAACGACTTCACTCGCAAACAGGTTTGGCATGTCTGCGTGTGATTCCCTTTGGCCGGTCCTGTCATCGGCCTTTTTTATTTCCGTATCCCGTCCTGAATAAGGCTTACACCTTCCATCCCGCCTTGACGGAGAATTCGATGGTACAGGGTGTGAAGCGCAGTCAACGAGACTACTCACTGGCTTTTAAATTAGCGCTCGTTGATCAGATCGAAAAGGCGAACTCACCTATAAGCAAGGAGCGGTAAGGCATTCTCAAGTCCGAGCTCTTGCTGCATAGCCCTGACCATCTGTAGCAGGCGAGGAATATGATTGATGAGGCTGTGCAGATTTACTATATGGAACGGCTGCATATGGCCCTGAAAACAAAACGCCCAATGTGGTGCATCGGGCGCTGCATGGTCGACCGACCTATCTGATCAGGTGTAGACCTATTTCAGGACTAGACAAAGAAAAGCAGAAACTAACCTGACCCAGGCTCAAGGCCCATGAACTCTAGGCTGCAGCAGGTTATCCAAAGATAATGTGGATAACCTTGTGGAAAGAGTTATGAATACGTCATTTAAAGCCCGAGTTCATGGCAGCACCAACAAACTGATCATTTTTTGATCAGTTTTTAAGCCTATATAAATCAGATATTTAGAAAACCAAATAGCTTAGACAGCAATTTCTTGCAACACTTGGCGACTGAGAGTTGAATATACTCTTCAAAGTGATCAGAAATTAACACACCCGCTTTTGTGGTGGATAAATACAGAAGTCAAGCACTTTTCTTGAATAAAATTGATGTAAAAGTACTTGACCTTACGACCCGTTGAAGCCTCCGTAAGAGCGGAATACCTGGAAAGGTGACCCTGCTTTTTATTATAGCAAGGCAGCCTAAAAGATTACTTGACAGCGATACGGCGCTATTGCGACAGACTTGCCTGACTGCTGAGAGGCAACTGAACCAATGCTGCTGGCTAAGGCAAACAGCAGCGCATGCCGATCTGACGCATAACGTCAGCTATAGATGGCGAGTACTAGTCTGTATGAGAAATACAGCGATACCAGCTACAGCGCTGTCCAGAGCATCTAAGCACTGTTTTTTAAACGATTTTGTCAGAAGCCTCGCACCATTATGTTATTGCCTGCTCAGGGTGCGGAAGGTAGTCTCGGGCAAACTTTAAAAGTGTGCGGCGCATAAGCTGCACAAGCTACATCAGTCACGAGCAATGAATAAAAAGAACCGGAGGGTGAACCGTGGAACGTGAATCAATGGAGTTTGATGTTGTCATCATTGGTGCTGGGCCCTCTGGGCTCTCAACTGCATGCCGCCTGATGCAGTTAGCCAATGAGAAAGAGCAGACTCTGAGTGTATGTCTGGTAGAGAAAGGCTCAGAAGTCGGTGCCCATATTCTCTCTGGCGCAGTGCTTGAACCCAGAGCACTGAATGAACTCTTCCCCGACTGGCAAGCCAAAGGCGCTCCACTTACCACCCCCGTTAGTGATGATGAAGTCTACTTTCTCCGCGATGCAGAGAAATCGGTAAAGACACCACATGCCGTCATACCCAGCACCATGACCAACCATGGCAATTACATCATCAGCCTTGGCAACCTCACCCGTTGGCTGGCGACCCAGGCGGAAGAACTGGGCGTGGAAATCTTCCCGGGCTTTGCTGCGCAGGAGCTCATCATTGAAGACGGCGTCGTCAAAGGCATCATTACAGGTGATATGGGCATCGCTGCTGACGGCACGGAGAAAGATGGCTACATGCCTGGCATGGAGCTACGCGCCAAATACACCGTCTTTGCCGAAGGCTGTCGAGGGCATCTGGGCAAACGCTTGATCAAGCAGTTCGCTCTGGATCGTGACGCAACGCCTCAACACTATGGCATCGGTATCAAAGAATTATGGGATATCGACCCTGCCAAGAGCCGGCCAGGCCTGGTTGTCCACACAGCAGGCTGGCCACTGGAGGAAAATGGAGCAGCAGGAGGCTCCTTCCTCTATCACCTGGAAAACAATCAGGTGGTTGTCGGTCTGATTACGGACCTCAGCTACAGCAACCCCTACCTGAGCCCCTTTGATGAGTTTCAGCGCTGCAAGCATCACCCTATCCTGAGTAAGCATCTGGAAGGTGGTAAGCGGGTAGCCTATGGTGCCCGTGCCATTACCAAAGGTGGCTTCAATAGTTTGCCGAAAATGACCTTCCCGGGTGGGCTGCTGGTAGGCTGTGATGCAGGCACGTTGAACTTCGCCAAAATCAAGGGCGTACATACAGCCATGAAATCCGGCATGGTCGCCGCTGAGACGTTATTTACAGCACTGGCACAGGGTGATGAAGGAAGCCGCGAGCTGACCGAATATACCGAGAACTTCAAGGCCAGCTGGGTTTACGATGAACTCTATCGCGCACGCAACTTCGGACCCGCACTGCATAAATTCGGCACCTATCTGGGTGGCGCTTTCAACTTTATCGATCAGAACATTTTCAACGGAAAAATCCCGCTGACACTGAAAGATGAAACCGAAGACTACGCCCAGCTAAAGCCAGCTGCCGAATTCACTCCCATCAGCTACCCCAAGCCTGACGGCAAACTGAGTTTCGACAAATTGTCATCGGTCTTTCTGTCCAATACCAATCACGAAGAAGATCAGCCTTGCCACTTGCGCCTGAAAGACCCAGCCATCCCCATCAGCATCAACCTGCCGCGTTTTGCAGAACCAGCACAGCGATACTGCCCTGCAGGGGTGTATGAGGTCGTTGAGCAAGATGATGGAGGGAAGCGCCTGCAGATCAACGCTCAGAACTGCGTGCACTGCAAGACGTGTGACATCAAGGATCCATCGCAGAACATCGACTGGGTGCCACCAGAAGGTTCAGGCGGCCCCAACTATCCAAATATGTGACGCAGTAGTCGTTAGCTCATCGTTCTAACAGGTTGTTGAAAAACGTTATCGAGGCCGCCGAGACAAGGAAATACCCCGAGGGCACAAGAAACAGGCGAAAAAGCGGAGTTTAGTGAGCTAAATGAGCATTTTGAGCCTGTTTTTGACGCGGTATTCGGCAACGCAGATAGATTTTCAACAGCCTGCTAAGGCTAACGGTTGCGAGCCCTGTTCAGCCAGGGTTCGCACTATCACTGACAACACAACCAGCAACTACTTAAGAGCATGTATCACGCGCGTCACGACACCCAGAATCTGGAATGACTGACCATCCTCAATCGGCGTCCCCACAGATTCCGGATCATCTACCCACAGCCAGGGTCGCCCCTCTTCATACTCCAGTCGTTTGAGGCTGACGTCATCCTCAAAGTGAACTAGCACGAGATCCCCTCTCTGAGCCTGCATGCGGCCGTTCAGTATCAGTACATCACCGTAGCCGATGCCAGATGGCAAGCAACGCTCAAAGGCTTCATAGACGAAATCATGGCGGTCTCTTTTCAGATAGCCAGACAAGTCGAAGCTCTGCTCCTCTTCCCCTGACTCTTCGTCCACACCCACGCTGCTAAAAACAGGCAACATCAACTGGGCTGGCTTAAGGCTCCAGATACCAGCTGGGCGCATTGATGACTTTCTGGCACGTTTTACCATGACCAGACCTTGAGGGACTTCCATTGATGGCAATTGAGTCTGTTGCATATCTGACCTCCAACTACTGGACAAATATACACATCTTTTAGTAAATCACAAATTTTACTGGATATAAAAACAGCAAACCCAGCAGGAGCTGGGTTCACATTTCGCTGACACATTCATTCAGCGCAGGCTAGAAACTGTCAGGAAGCACCTTCATGCTCTTTACAGTCAAGTCAGGCAACAGGCTTCGATTCATCTTCATCTGCAAGCTTACTGGCAGCCTCGACGATATCGTTAGAAATCCAAACTTCGACATGATCGCTGGGAATTTTGTAGTCATGCACACGCTGCCAGTCACTGCCAGGAGCCCGCTCCCAGACTGTTCCTGCGTTATATTCCAGCAGATCGGCAAGTGACTCATCCCGAGAACACAGGGCATCAATGGGGTAGACCACCATAGCATCGGCGTCATGCAGCATTTCTTCGTCCTCGTAACCCGAGTACATGCGCCAGCCGGTGTCATTCAAATGCGCGGGAACCGTCTTGTACATAAAGCGTACAGGACATGCTTCATCACCAAAGCAAAGCCTGGATACCAGTGCCAGAAAACCTTGCTTAGTCTGGCCTTTTTCTGTTTCGTCGCCTCTCGCCGTCACGTCTTCAAACCTCTCCGGTAGCGTCGTTTGCCGGGGCTACTATACAGCCTGTCCCGTGCCTGTAAACCCCGGTACGCCCCGTGGTGACTCACACCGAGCCATGATGTGACTGACTACTTCATCAGATTTATTCGATATCCCAGCTGACCTTTGAAAGTACTGCTCAAACGCCAAGCAATCCTGTCTCCCCTTCCTGAAGTATTACCCTCGGGAATGGTTTCCTCTATCTGAACTTTTTCAGCGAGTCCTTTACTGGCGAGGTTGGCCAGAATCTTCTCCAGTCCGCGACGGGACAAGTCTGTATGAGCGATCATTTCCCTCATCAGCGCCTGTTCATGCTCCATCAGATAAGCAATAACCAGAGACGCATGGAGAGTCAGTACACCTTCTTCAGTTAGCATGGTAGCGATTTCTACAAAATGCTGAATCTTCTTGTTACGTCGCACACTAACCACCTTTTCTTTCTAGTTTCGGAAGCGGCTCAGAACAGCTGTTCACTAATTGAAAAACTACTCAGAAAACCGTTAAAACCATATTAGACACAACAAAGTAGGGACAACCACCTTCAGATCGCGCTTAGGAAGAGTTGATTGGAAGAATGACGTCAGAGTGACAGAACATCCCGTATTCTGACCCAACTCTTATAGGAACCTGATGGACACTCAGGCAATAAGAGCCATTGGCGTAATGCATCCTGCGACGCCTTTTGACGGTAATATCCCGGATCACCTTAGGTAACCCTACCCCTTAAAATGACCAGACTTATGGCTATCCTTCAAGTAACGGAAAAAGTCAAACAAACACTTTTTCAAACAACAGGTTATCTTGCAATGCAAGAGCGGATGAATATACTTGGGCAGATCATCACTTCTTGGTATCAGATCGGAGAGTAGCTCAGCTTGGTAGAGCACTGCCTTCGGGAGGCAGGGGTCGCAGGTTCGAATCCTGTTTCTCCGACCAGACTACTGTTTATCCCTGTCTATATCTGTCTACAAAATCCCTTGTAAAGCCCGCCGCATGCGGGTTTTCTTGTCTCTTTCTGTATATCCCTGTCTCCCCTATAGCTACTCTCCGTGTATGCCTATGAGGTTCAAAGCGTCCGCATACGGCTAACTGCACACCAGATGCACGAGCGCACCTGACAAATGTAAATATGGCAGGATTCTATGCCTGCCATTCTGTAGTAAACCTGAGGTTCAGCGCGTTAATCGCGCTTATCAATATCTACCCATGCTTCTGCTTCTGGGCCCGTATAGTTTGCACTGGGCCGAATAATACGATTGTTGGCACGCTGTTCCATCACATGTGCAGCCCACCCCGTCAGACGCGAACATACGAAAATAGGAGTGAAGAGCTTGGTTGGAATACCCATGAAGTGGTAAGCCGAAGCATGGAAAAAATCGGCATTACAGAATAGCTTTTTCTCACGCCACATCACTTCTTCGCAGCGCACAGAGACTGGATACAACACCTTGTCCCCCACCTCTTCTGCCAATTGCCCGGACCATTTTTTGATGATTGCGTTGCGTGGATCACTCTCACGATAGATGGCATGACCAAAACCCATCACCTTCTCTTTTCGTTCCAGTTTACCGAGCAGCGCCTGTTCCGCCTGATCTGGGGAGGCCCAGTCCTGAATCATTTCCATCGCAGCTTCGTTGGCACCACCATGCAATGGGCCACGCAACGTGCCAATAGCCGCAGTGATACAGGAATGTATATCGGACAGGGTCGACGCACAGACTCTCGCTGCAAAGGTAGAGGCATTGAATTCATGCTCTGCATAAAGAATCAGCGATGCGTGCATGACTTTGACATGCAGCTCCGAAGGCTTCTTACCATGTAACAAGTGCAGGAAGTGAGCGGCAATAGAGTCATCGTCGGTCGCTGTTTCGATACGGATACCCTCATGACTGAAGCGGTACCAGTAATTGATTATCGAGGGAAATACGGCCAGCATGCGATCAACACTATCATGCTGTCCGGAGAAGTCATGTTCTGTCTCCAGGTTGCCCAGCATCGAGCAGCCTGTACGCATGACATCCATAGGATGTGCATCAGCGGGAATCAACTCAAGCACCGACTTTAATGCTGCGGGCAATGCACGCAGGCTTTTCAGCTTACTTTTATACGCGGATAACTCGGCCCGGTTGGGCAGTTTGCCGTACAACAGTAAGTAGGCGACCTCTTCAAACTCTGCCTTATCAGCCAGCTCAGCCATGTCGTAACCACGATAGGTCAAGCCCGCCCCCGTCTTGCCGACGGTGCACAAGGCAGTATCACCCGCCACCTGACCACGCAAGCCAGCCCCACTCAGTTGTTTCGCTTCAGCCATGGAGTTTCTCCTTATCATCATGTCCGGTCTCGGCCGGCTGTGAGGACATCCGGGCTGCTGCAGAGCAGCCCCGCAGATGCATTAGTTGTTGTTATATCGATCTACTTATTTTTACCCTGGGCAAAGAGCGCATCGAGCTTCTGCTCGAAACTGTGATAGTTGAGAAAGTCGTACAGTTCCATCCGGGTCTGCATCAGATCAACGACATCCTTCTGATCCCCTTTCTCCAGAAGATTCTGATACACCTTCAGCGCCGCCAGATTCATTGCCCGGAATGCGGATAACGGATAGAGCACCATGGTGGCACCATGCGCTGCCAGCTCGTCCTTGTTGAACAGAGGCGTTGCGCCAAACTCAGTAATGTTGGCGAGCAAGTGGGCACCACCTAATCCATCGGAGAAGGCTCGATAGTCTTCCAGCGTGTGTACCGCCTCAGCGAAAATGCCATCAGCACCGGCCTCCAGACAGGCTCGTGCCCTGTCGATCGCAGCATTCAAGCCATCTTTCTGGAAGGCATCCGTTCTCGCCATGATAAAGAAGCTGTCATCCTGGCGAGCATCCACCGCTGCCTTGATCCGGTCTACCATCTCTTCCTGGCTGACAATTTCCTTGTTAGGACGATGACCACAGCGTTTTTGTGCTACCTGATCCTCGATATGAACGGCGGCGGCACCGGCACGTTCCATTTCCTTGATGGTGCGGGAAATATTGAACGCCCCCCCCCAACCGGTATCGATGTCGACCATTAGCGGTGTCTGCACAGCAGCAGTAATACGCCTGACGTCTTCCAGCACATCATTCATGGATGTCATACCCAGATCAGGCAGACCGTAAGAAGCATTTGCCACACCACCACCAGACAAATAGACCGCCTGATGGCCTACGCGCTCAGCCATCATGGCGCAATAGGCATTGATGGTGCCGACAATTTGTAAAGGCTTGTTGTTCTCCAGTGCAGCACGAAAACGCTGACCGGCAGACAATCTGGATGTACTGGAATTGCTCATCTTTGTCCTACCTGTTGTTGACCTTCCCGCTGTGGGTAGTTACTGAAGATCATTGTTATTACTGGGACTCTTGCAGCTGCTGCTCTTGCAAGCGCTGCTCAACATTCTTTCTTGAATTGCTGACATGACGACGCATCAGAATCTCAGCCAGCTCACCATCACGCTGAGCTATGGCTTCAACAATGTTGCGATGCTCAAACAAGGCCTGCCGTGGCCGGTTACTGGCGGCACTGAACTGATAGCGATACATACGCACCAGGTGATAAAGCTCACCACCGAGCAACTCAATCAGCTTGGTGTTTTTACTGCCCTGAACGATACGATAATGGAAGTCCAGATCGCCTTCCTTCTGAAAGTAGGACCGATTCTCCAGCAGATCGGGGCTGGTCTCGTGATGCTCAATCAGCTGCCTCAGGCTGGCGATTTCAGCGTCCGTCATGTTCTCGGCAGCAAGGCGAGCCGCCATTCCTTCCATTGCTTCACGGATGTAATAGATTTCCAGCAACTCTTTTGTCGACAATGACACCACTCTGGCACCGATATGCGGTATACGCACCAACAAGCGCAAACCTTCAAGACGGCGAATGGCCTCTCGTAACGGACCACGACTGATACCGTACTGCCGGGCCAGCTCAGGCTCGCTAATCTTGTATCCCGGTGGTAGCTCACCTTTGACGATAGCCGTCGCAATTTGTTCAGATACGCGATCTGCCAGGGTGCGGGCTTCAATCTTTATAGGCTCAAGCTCGATAATCTTCGCCATACACATTCTCAGATTGTCGACAATGTTCAGTCCGGCAACTCTATACTCCTGAATTTTTGGGGTCAACTGCTGAAAAGGTCAAATTGTCGACATTAAACGAAAGTAGCATCTGCTTACACTTTGCGCGTCAGCAGGATCAAAGTTAAGCCAAAACCCTATAAAACCTGAAGTCTGCTAATAGCCTATAGATTTTTTAGGCTGAGCCAAGATGGTAATCGGAGCGATTAAAGAGATAGCAGACAGCAAATGTGTCGACACTTTCTGCTGTGATACGGTAAAAGCGTCTGTGAATCAGACAGTTTCAGCCAAGACGGCAAGATGACGCTCAAAACGTGGCTAGAATAATCAGGCAGGTATCTGAACGCTCTGAGCGTACAGGTATAGAAGACATAGGCAGGAGATATATTTGCGATAGCATCTGCTACTGCAGATGCTATCAAATCATGTAAGAGGATAATTCAATGGCTGGATGCCAGGAGCGCCCAACTAGTGCGCTTTTCTGATTTCAAAACACTGGTGAATTTTCTCATTGCGAGCAAAATCCGGGTCCAGTGACGCCTTGGTAACATCTTTGATCTGCAGATTCGCCAGTGACTCATAATCCATCTTGAAAGTCCGCAGATTATTGGAGAACAGCAACACCCCATCATCAGACAGCAATCGCACAGCTTCACGAATCAGCCGTACATGATCACGCTGGACATCCAGCACATCGAGCATACGCTTGGAGTTAGAAAAGGACGGTGGATCCATGAAGATGACATCAAACTGATCCTTGCACTGCTTCAGCCAGTTAAAACAGTCATCCTGAATAAAGTGATGGAAGCGCTCACCAAAACCATTCAGTGCCATGTTTTTTCTGCCCCACTCCAGATAGGTTTTGGACATGTCCACACTGGTCGTGGAGCGCGCACCGCCCTTCGCAGCATGCACAGTGGCAGTGGCGGTATAGCAGAACAGATTCAGGAATCGCTTACCTTTACTGATCGACTGCAGCTGCGTACGCGTTGGCCGGTGGTCAAGAAACAGCCCGGTATCCAGATAATCGTGCAAGTTCACCAACAACTTGCAGCCTGATTCAATCACCTCCAGCAACTCACCTTGTTGCCCAAGGCGCTGATATTGATTCGTACCAGACTGGCGCTGACGCTGCTTGAGAACAATCCGCTCCGGAGCAACACCGGTAACCACAGGCAGCGCCGTTATCACCTCCTCCAGGCGTCGTTGTGCCTTTTTCGCATCTACTGACTTGGGCGGCGCATATTCCTGCACGTGTAACCAGTCACGATACACATCCACCGCCACCGCATACTCGGGCATATCGGCATCATAGAGGCGATACGCATCAATCTTGTTGCGCTCAACCCATTTGCTCATCGCCTTGAGGTTCTTGCGAACCCGGTTAGCAAACATCGCTGCGCCTTCGGAAAGGTCCTCGACCGCTGCAGCTGACGTCTCTACTTTGGCTTTAGATGGGGAGGTAAAAATATAAGGTTCAGATATGTCAAACAGCACGAGTTCACAAGGAATCGCACCATTGAAAAACTTGTATTGCTTGGTTGAACGCAACCGCATCTGTTTGCAGAGATCGGGATTGCCGGTGAATACGCCCGCATACCACCCTTTAAACTGATCGATCAGGCGGTCGCCAAGTGAACGATAGAGATGTACCAGCACAGGAACATCACTGAGACGCTCACCGTACGGGGGGTTGCAGACTAACAGCCCAGGAAGATCGTCACTGACATGGCTAGGCTTGACCAGTTGCCCCACTTCACGCACGGAGACACGTACCCACTTCTCCAAACCAGCACGGGCAATATTGGCCTCGGCCACGTTAATCACTCGCGGGTCCTCATCGTAACCACGAATTTCTGCACAGCCCCGCAGCAGTCCTGCTTCCTTACGCTCGGTAGCCTCTTTCCGCAGCTGCTGCCACAACGCGGCCTGATGTTGCTTCCAGTTATTGAAGCCATATCGCCAGCGTGCGAGGCCGGGGGCAATGTCCAGAGCCATCAATGCCGCTTCTACCAATAGGGTGCCAGAGCCACACATCGGATCGATTAAACGACTGCCTTTCTGACCCAGCTCAGACCATCCGGAACGCATCAGGATGGCAGCGGCAAGGTTCTCTTTTAACGGCGCAGCGCCACTTTCCTGCCGATAGCCACGGCGATGGAGGCTATCTCCGGAAAGGTCGATAGATACTGTTGCACGATGTTTGAACAAACTGGCGGACACACGCAGATCAGGTGCCTGCGCATCAACGCTAGGGCGCTTGCCTGTCAGATCACGTAACTGATCGACAATGGCATCCTTCACTTTTAGTGCACCAAAATGGCTATGACGGATATCTTCTGCACGACCGTTGAAATCAACGGCCAGCGTCCCATCAGCTGCCATATGCTCCATCCAGTTGACAGATTTGACACCCTGATACAGTTCATCGGCACTGCTTGCATCCCATTCATTAAGAATCAACAGCACACGGTTGGCCAGACGAGACCACAGGCAGATGCGATATCCCAGCTCAATCTCTCCGTGACAGAACACCCCGGCGACGGTCTGTTTGACTGAGGTGCCGCCCAGCTCCAATAACTCATTCTCAAGCAGCAACTCCAGCCCTTTCGGACAGGTAACAAGGTATTTGTGTTCTGACATGTAAAGACTCGTATCCAGAGTACAGATGAAAACAGATGCGGATCGCAGATTGGCAAACTGGCTTCTACAGCGGATTATCGCGACCCACTTCGGCGGTTCACGCCGGACTGACAATGATACTGGACGAAGGCGTCGTCACCAAGAAACCGTTTGATATTCCCTTCGGCTGATCAACTCAGAGCCTGAGCAGCGCAATTATGAAAAAAAATCGTGATCTGACATATCTGGCAGCAATTTGAAAAAACCATCTCAAGCGATTGATATTATTGAACAATCAGGGTCAAACAACGACTGAAATCATAACGGACAGGCTTTTTATAACGCATATTTATTCGACAACGATTTTACAAAGCTGCTAAAAAACGATGACAGCGCTTTTTACCGCTGTTCAAGCGCTGTGCATCGCGATGTTCATATCGCCCTGCTGTCAACCTGAAAATGAGGTCACACGGATATGAAAAGACAGAAACGCGACACGTCCAACCGTATGTTTTCACGCGGTTATCAGGCCGGTCTTGCTGGCAAATCCAGAGATATATGCCAGTTTACCAAGTTAGACCAAAGGGCTAACTGGATGACCGGGTGGCGCGCAGGCAGGGAAGACTATTGGAACGGTATGGAAGGCGTATCCGCAATTCACCGCAATCCGATGATCGTTTAACCCCTCAGGCATATCAGATTTGTAAACAACATTTCCCACGGTAGTAACTTCATTAACCGCAACCACCAGAGCCGCAGTGCTCTGGTGCCCTGCAGCCCAAAGACACTCCACTATTTAAATCGATCTTAGCCTTAGCAGGCTGTTGATAAACGTTATCGAGGCCGCCGA